>CAWGXL010000011.1:0-894453 GCA_963826535.1 uncultured bacterium
ATCAGGCGAAACGACGAAGCAATCCCGTCGAGTACGAGATTACCGCGCTCCTTATCAGTCGCTCGCAATGACAAAAAGATAAACGTTTCCGATGAAGAGGTTAAAAAAACATTGGAGCTTGCAAATGCATTCAAAAAATATGAAGAGCTAAAGACAAAGGAGGGTGTGATGGATTTCTCCGATCTTATCAGTAATACTCTTAAGTTATTTCGTACAAGAAAGACTGTGCTTACTTATTATCAGGAATTGTTTAAATATATTTTGGTTGACGAATTTCAGGACACAAATTATGCCCAAAATGAAATGTCTATGCTGCTTGCCGGCGCAAAACAGAATATCACTGTCGTAGCTGATGACGATCAAAGCATCTATAGATGGCGCGGCGCGGCTATATCAAACATCATGCAGTTTCGTGCACATTTTCCAAAGACTAAAATTGTCACTTTGACTAAAAATTATCGTTCTACTCAAAATATTTTGGATAGTGCGTATGGCTTAATTCAAGGCAATAATCCGGACCGGCTGGAAGTAAAAGAAAAAATTGATAAAAAATTGGTCAGTATGCGTGGAATTAAAGGCGAAAATATTGACTTTATATATACAAACCGAGGAGAAGATGAAGCTGAAGAAGTCGCTAAGATTATTCATGAAGAGGTAAAGAAAAATAACCGGCAATATAATGAATTTGCTATTCTTGTCCGGGCAAATGATCATGCTGTACCTTTTCAACGCAGTCTTGAACGCATACGGATCCCCTATCAATTCCTGGGTCCCGGACATTTATTTCAACAAGAAGAGATTAAAGACCTAATCGCGTATTTACATGCGCTGAGTAATTTTGAAGATACTTCTTCATTATATCGAGTCATAACTTTGCCGATTTTTAATATAGAAGCCCGCGATGTTGCAGCACTTTTGAATTTTGCCAAAAGAAAAAATTTATCTCTTTTTGAAGCAATGGAGCAGGTTTCCGACTCCGGCCTAACTGACGAGGGACGTGGAAAAGTAACGCGAATTACAGAAATGATGAAACGGCATTTGGCAAAAATCCCCCGCGAGACAGCAGGGCAGATTCTTTATTATTTTTTCGAAGACTGCGGTCTATTGGGGCATTATCTTGATCCGGGAAGCAAGCGCACTGAAAGAGAAGCACAAAACATTGCCAAATTTTTTGATAAACTTCAGTCATATGCCGCAACACATACAGACGCTTCGGTATTTGCAGTGGTGGATTGGATAGACCTGTCAATGGAGCTGGGAGAAAGCCCGCTTTCTGCGGAAATAGATTGGACACGCAATAATGCCGTCAATATTTTAACTATTCACTCAAGTAAAGGGCTTGAATTTCCTTTTGTTTTTGTTGTTAATTTGGTGACACAGCGATTTCCCAGTCGCGACAGAAAAGAACAAATTCCGGTTCCAACAGATATAATTCGCGAAATTCTTCCAACAGGCGACGAAAACCTTCAAGAAGAAAGGCGTCTCTTCTATGTTGCGATTACCCGGGCAAAAGACAAACTAATTTTGACTGCTTCCCGTTATTATGGTGAGGCTAGACGAGAGAGAAAAATTTCTCCTTTTGTAATTGAAACATTGGGAGAAGAAAAGGTTGCCGGCATTTTACAAAAGCAGACTATCGCACCTGCAGGCCAACAGCTCACTCTTCTTGATTTTTTCAATGCAAATATGCCCGCAACTAAAGAGGAAAAAAAGGACAATAATGAGCCGGCAAAGTTAAATATATCCTATATCTCCTACTCACAATTGCAAACTTTTTTAATGTGCCCAATGCACTATAAACTACGTTATATTCTCAATATGCCATCTGCACCATCACCGGCGCTAAGTTATGGGATAAGCGTACACAGTACGCTTCGTGATTTTTTCCAGGCGATTTTACAAAAACAAGAAGTTAAACCAGAGTTGATGAAGGAAATTTTGAAAAATAATTGGATCAGTTTGGGTTATGCTGGTAAAACTCACGAGGAAAAATCATATAAGCAAGCGGAAGCAATGCTTGTTGGATTTGCCAAAACAAGTCTTGTTGAAAAACCGGATACGCTTGCTGTTGAATTGCCGTTTAATTTCTGGTTGAATAAAATAAAAATTGGCGGGAGAATTGACCGGATCGACAGAATGTCTGATGGTAGAATTGAAATAATTGATTATAAGACTGGTCCGAATGTCCCAAGTGAGAAAAAGGTCAAAGAAGATTTTCAATTATCTTTTTATGCCATAGCTGCTACTGAGGTCCGGGATAATATTCTTAATAAAACTCCTGAGCAAATAGTTTTGACGCTAAATTATTTGGAGGCTAACAAAAAGCTCTCCACGACCCGGACAAAAGAAGAATTGGAACTGGCAAAAGAAAAAATTCTTTCACTGGTTGATGAGATATCGAGGAGTGATTTTCGTTGCAGCGGGGGGATGTTTTGTAAAAATTGTGAATACAAAATGGTGTGCAAGACTTTTGGGAATTAAACATGGCTCTTTGGGCGTACAAATACCACTTGCTCTCTTGGCTGCCTTTCGCGTCTATGTCGTTCACGAGGTGCTCCTGCTTTTATAATCGCAATTTCTTCTTCGGTTGTAAATATACGTTTCCCGCGAAGTACTTCATATAATGGATATTGCCATTGAATTTCAGTAGGCAATTCTTTCCAAATATCTGATTTAACTCTTTCAATTATTTGCCTTACTCTTACATCCGTCACGCCTTCGTCTTGTTTTAATGAGTTAATGGGCTCACCATTAAGAGCAAAACGTTCAAATAACCGCATACCCCGCTTCCAACCTTGCGCAGCCGCCTTATTCGTACTTTTTTTCCTCTCAAGCACTTCTATTATCCCCCTGTCAATGGCTAATTGAGCAAATTCCTTATCAAGCGGCCGTGCTGTGTTTATAGGTTCGTCTGGAATTGACCTTGATCTTCGTTCACTCATATTGTGTGTGAGTATAGCACATACTACGGGGTAAATATAAGAAATGCATCCAATAAAGGAGATAATTTTGTAAGGATTTTAGGACTTATTAAAGTTGTATGACTGCTATTAATTTGCTTTCAAGCTAAATTTTGGCTACAATTGCGGTGATCCTAGGAAGAAGTACCGCTAGTATGTTCAGTTACATGAACGTACAGGAAAGTCCAGACAGGAGTCGTGTCAGAATTGGAGTGTAAGCTCTGACGTGTACCCCGATTTTATCGGGAGAAGCGCTGGTCCTTCTCTTTTTTATCCGCATGTGGAAGAGAAGGCAGGTCTTGAATTAACAAGACTTGCGAGCAACAGAGACGAGCGGGTGTGAAACGGGCAATCCCTTCTGCTGCAACTTCCGAGCGATGCGTTACTACTTTACACGAAAGGAGCATCTAGGTTTGAAGGCAGTCGCCTTAGGCGACCTGAATGAGTAATCATTCTAGAGACAAATTGCGGTTAATCCCCCGCTCAGCGGGGGGGAAACAGAATCTGGCTTATTACCTTCCTAGGATCAATTTACCTTACCGCTTTTTTTAATGTTTTACCTGGTGTAAATCCAGGCGCTTTGCGAGCAGCAAGTGTAATTTTTTCACCTGTTTTGGGATTCCGTCCTACACGCTGTTGTCTACTTCTAATACTGAAAGTGCCGAATCCGGTTAAGACAACTTTTTCACCGCGTTTTAAAGAATCGCGAATGGTATTTAAGGTTGTTTGAACTGCATCACGCGCAGCTTTATTCGTGAGACTTGCCTTCTTTGCTACTATTTCAATGAGGTCTTTTTTGGTCATACATCACCTCCTTCCCACCAATAAATTTATAATAAGTTTATAAAGTAAGTTGGATTAACAATACAATTAAAACTAATAGATGTCAAGAGGTTTTTTTAACGGGGTGGTTGTATTCATAAAAGCTGGGGATTGACAGTAACAATAAAAGGTCTATAATCAAAACACTGATATGTAAAGTAGCGCCAAAGCTTGTATATTCATACCTCGCTTTAGGCGGGGTTTTTTTATCTTTATATGTCTTGCACTTTGACAATCAAGATGTGGTAGGAATTTTTTTCGGATTATTCCTAAACCCCCGCTCAGCGGGGGCTAAAAAAGAAATCCGAAATCCGGGTTAATGATCCGTAGTAGACGGGTCATTAATTTTTTTTGAGAATTTGATCCTGGTTCAGGATGAACGCTGGCGGCGTGCCTTAAGCATGCAAGTCGAACGGTTGAGTCGCAAGACAAGACAGTGGCAGACGGGTGAGTAACGCGTAGGAATCTACCCCTAGGTATAGGATAGCCCCGCGAAAGCGGGGGTAATACTTTATAGTCCCGCAAGGGTAAAGGACTTAACGGTCCGCCAAGGGAGGAGCCTGCGTCCTATCAGCTAGTTGGTGAGGTAATGGCTCACCAAGGCTATGACGGGTAGCTGGACTGAGAGGTTGATCAGCCACAACTGCACTGAGACACGGGCAGTACACCTACGGGTGGCAGCAACTAGGAATATTGCGCAATGGACGAAAGTCTGACGCAGCGACGCCGCGTGGAGGAAGAAGGCCTTCGGGTTGTAAACTCCTTTTGCCAAGCCGTTCACAGCTTGGAGAATAAGCCTCTACTAACTACGTGCCAGAAGTCTCGGTAATACGTAGGAGGCAAGCGTTATCCGGATTTATTGGGCGTAAAGTGTGCGTAGGCGGTTTGGAAAGTCTCGGTTTAAATGCTACGGCTTAACCGTAGTCTTGGTCGGGATACTGCCAGACTTGAGGATTGGCAGGGATGCTGGAACAGCCGGTGTAGCGGTGAAATGCGTTGATATCGGCTGGAACACCAAGGGCGAAGGCAGGCATCTAGACTTTTCCTGACGCTGAGGCACGAAAGCTAGGGTAGCGAAACAGATTAGAGACCTGTGTAGTCCTAGCCGTAAACGATGTCCGTTAGCTCTCACCCGCTAAGAATATAAGACTAATTTTCAATTTGAAATTTGAAATTTTCAATGAATTATAAATGATTTAATTTTTAAACATTTTTAATTTTGATATTCATTAAAAATTAATAATTAAAAATTTTAAATTATATTTTATGCTTTTAGCGGGTGGGGGCGTAAGCTAACGCGTTAAGCGGACCGCCTGGGGAGTACGACCGCAAGGTTAAAACTCAAAGGAATTGACGGGGACCCGCACAACCAGTGGAGCGTGTGGTTTAATTCGAGACGAAACGAAAAACCTCACCAGGGTTTGAAATGCTAGCGTTCTATTCCTTAAGAAACGTAGGAAATCCGTAAGGATGGTAGCACAGGTGCTGCATGGCTGTCGTCAGCTCGTGCCGTGAGGTGTTCCCTTAAGTGGGGAAACGAGCGCAACCCCCGTCTAATGTTAAATATTCATTGAGACGGCCCCGATTTTATCGGGGAGGAAGGAGGGGTAGACGTCAAGTCAGCACGGCCCTTATACCCTGGGCTACACACACCCTACAATGGCGAAGAACAATGGGCTGCAAGCTGGCAACTGCAAGCGAATCTCTGAAATTTCGCCTCAGTTCAGATTGGGGGCTGCAACTCGCCCCCATGAAGTCGGAATTGGTAGTAATCGCGGATCAGCAGGCCGCGGTGAATACGTTCTCGGGTCTTGTACACACCGCCCGTCAAGGCAGCAAAGTCGGGAGTGGATGAAGCGGCCAGCTTAGCTGGCTTCGAGTCCAAGCTTGGCGATGAAGCTTAAGTCGTAACAAGGTATCCCTAGCCGAAGCTGGGGATGGATCACCTCCTTTCTTTTTTTTCTGCTAAGTCCCGTACCATCCGGTACAGGATTACGCAAATGTTAAAAGGAAAGGGGAAGACAGGAAACTTGTTTAGATTCCGACGTTACGTCGGAAGGTAAACAGGGGGAATGTATACACCAAGCGGAGTGAATAGCGCTTGTTCTTATCCGTTATACTGAGGATAAGAGAATTCTATTCTCGCCTTCCTACCACATCTAGATTGTCAAGCACAGCTTGATTTAACCCCGCTCACCCAGCTCAGCTGGGTTCAAGTTAGCTCAGCTTACTCAGCGGGGTTGTTTAAAGTTTGATATAATACAAAATAATATGGCTTTCTCCTGCACAAATAAGTTCATTCTTAATGGAGAGAGCTATTTTTTTAGAGTCATATAAAGAAATAAAATATGCACAAAAAAATACGTAAAGCTGTCATTCCCGCAGCGGGATTCGGGACCAGATTTTTACCTCAAACTAAGGCGATGCCAAAAGAGATGCTTCCTATTGTTGATAAACCGATTATCCAATATATTGTTGAGGAATTAGTGAATGCAGGCATTGAAGATATAGTTATTGTTACCGGGTATCATAAAAGAACCATTGAGGATCATTTTGACAGGCCTAGCATGGAACTTATAGAAAACTTGCGTATGGGGGGGGAATCAAAATTGCCGCTTTTGGCTGAAATTGAGCGGATCTCGGAGATGGCAAATTTTTTCTATGTAAGACAGAAGGGCCCGTATGGAAATGGGTCCCCTCTTCTGAATGTGCGGAAAATTATTGGAGATGAGCCTTTTATTTATACATGGAGCGATGACTTTATTAAGGCAGCGCCGAAATCCCGCTTCCAGCAACTCTTAGAAGTTTACGGAGAGTTCGGCTGCTCGGTTCTTGCCAGTGTGAGAGCGCGATCCGCAGGAGATTATGACCGATATGGATTTGCCGGAGGAAATGAAATCAAACCCGGTCTTATTGAAGTAAAGACACTTATTGAGAAGCCTGGCAAGAAGAACGCACCATCTCAGCTTGCAACTGTTAGCGGATCTATTTTTACACCGGATATTTTTGAGTACCTTGATCAAACGATTATTAACCTGGCTGAGGGGGCTGAGCTTTACTATAATGATGTCTTGAAATTAATGTTGAGTGACGGAAAGCGGATATTGGCGGCTGAAATAAAAGGCGGGAAATATTACGATACCGGTAATAAGCTTGAGTATTTGAAAACAGTGATTGAGTTTGCGCTGGAGCATGAAGAATTTAACGGAGAATTCCGTGAGTACCTCAGGAAGTTGAAGATTTGATAATAGATAGATGCGGGTTTAAAGCTTTTCTTTTGTAATTACTTCATGTATATCCCATACATCATTTTTTTGATGATTCTGTCCATTCATTAAGTTCACGCTTTGACTTCTCTAAATAATAATTCGCTTCATCTTTTTTTCCATTACGTAACAACCAATGACCAAATGCATTTTCTAATATAAAATTTTCCTCAACTTTCAAATCATGCGTATAAAGCGTATATGTATCTTTCCAGTCAGGTACTCTGGCCCTTGTCCTTAATGATAAAGGGATAACAATCACTAACCATAATATAAATATAAATACTAAATATCTTTTTTTCGATATATTTAACAATGCAAAGGTAACTCCTATCAGGCCAAGCAGTCCAACAAAAGGGAAATAAAACCACCTATCAGCAACAATCTGATCCAAGCTTAAAAATATATTCAAATGGAATAACATACCACTAACTAACCAGATTGTAAAAAATATGAAAGGCACGAAAAGGCTTCTTTTTTTCCAACATGCGAATCCTAAAAACAATATAGCGGCTGTGACTAAAAGATCAACAATTAAAGGGATATAAAAGTTGCTAAAAGTAATATCATTGATAATCCATAAATGTGAAAATGATAAATCTTTGGGATAGAATAAGGTTTTAATATAGAAAAAAATGATCGATGGTAATGTGTTTAGAATTTGACCTGCATTCGAAATCGCATGAATATTAAAATGAGTATTTGAAGTCAACGGAAAAATCATCCTAAGCGCGACGTATGTAACTATAATTGCAGTAACTGAGATCGAAAATCGTATAAATTGAGATCCCCTATTTTTTTGTGGCTTGAATAATATGATTAAAAAAATAGGTACAAAAAAAAGGAATCCTGTTTCTTTTGAAAGTATTGATAGGAATAAAAGAACAGAGGAAAGTATAGTACCGGTTTTGTTATTTTTATAAATAGTAATGAATAGTGCCAACATGCCAAAAAAGAAAAATAGCACTTCTTGTATATCCGCTATGGGTACTGCGATTTCTGCATTAATCGGATGGACAAGAAAGAGAACGGCCAGAAGCAATGCTAATAAATTATTAAAGAATATTCGCAACAGCAGGTAAACCAAATAGGCATTTATAAAATAAAATGTCAGATGAAATAGGTGCAGGAAAAAAGCCTTTAAACCGAAAGTTGAGATAATAATTGTGTAAACAGTGAGCAAGATCGGTCTATAATATTGTCCTTCTAATTCGCGTGTTGAAGTATTGTAAAAAGAGCTACCTTGGAAAAAGAGGGGAATGTTGGTTATCGAATGAACCAGGGGATTTTTTTCAATTATGTATTCATCGTCACCTGCAAATCCGTTAAAAACAACATTGAAGTAAATTATAATTCCCAGGGTAGCAATGATGATAAATGCGACTGTTTTCAACTTAAAAGAATTATACCAAAAAGAATTAGAATTATATTTGCATACAATATAGTCAATGCAAGTAGTTAGTGCTAAACAGTGTCAAATAATATGTAATTCCGGGTGATATAAGAAGCTGAAGATTGTATAATAGATAAATGGCTAGAAAAATAAACCTGTTTTGGTTTGGGTTATTTATATTTACTCTTTTTGTTTTTTTCTCCTATATGGTTCATGAAAATCTATTTACTCAATTAGATTTTGATTTGACTGTCCGGCTACAGGACAATATCAGTATAAGGGTAGATAATATTTTTTCGACTTTTAGCGATATCGGTAATTTTGAGATCATATTCATACTGCTCATAATACTTTTTGTATCGATACGAAAATTTATTGCCGGTTTTACCGCTTTAATCTTTTTTCTTGGATTCCATGTCATTGAGTTATTTGGGAAATTTTTTGTGGACCATCCTCCTCCACCTCAGTTTTTACTTCGTACACAGACTATTCTTGATTTTCCACAGTTTCATGTTCGGTCAGATAATTCATACCCGTCAGGTCATGCCGGACGGACAATGTTTATCTCAATAATTTTACTCATCTTGATTTGGAGATCTAAAATATTTAATTACCCTATGAAATTATTTTTGTCAGGGCTTATAGTGGGATTTGATTTAATAATGTTAATCTCCCGAGTTTACTTAGGTGAACATTGGGCAACCGATGTTATCGGCGGCGCGTTATTGGGGATTTCATTGGGCTTGATAAGTATGGCGCTGTTCGGAAAGCAAAGTAAAAAATTAAAAACTAAGTTGAATGTTTAAAGCTTGCAATCATATGGTCGAGGATTGACTTATTACTTTCTCCGGTTGAAATAATTAGAGTGCTTCCATCTATTTCTATGTAAGTTCCTATTTCTCCTTCTACAAAAGGATCCGGCGGATCGGAGGTTGTCCGGAATTCAAAAGCGCGAAGTTCATTTATTTTAAAATTCCTTATTTTAGTAAATTGCTGTGGAGAACTTGCATCACTTGTCATGCTTTGTGTGCTCGAAGCAGCAAGTGTATAATACTGGTCGAAGTCTTGACCGATTAGCTTACCGATGGCTTTGGGGTAGATAAGTATTTGGTAATCCGGGGTAACTTCCGGGTCGGGGCTAGTATTGCCGGTAAGTGAAATTTCTGTGACACCCAGTCCATGAGATTTCTCATTTATAATGAGCACGGATGGATAGCTCAAGGAAAAATTAAGAGAGGAATTGTTATAGGTATTCCAGTTTTGAGGAAGTGGAGGTACAGTGGGTGAGGGTTGAATTGGAGGCTGGCTGGATAAGATATTTGTTGGTGTCAGGGTAATTTGTACAAGAGTAATTTTTGGGATCGGTAATTTTTCGGCAAGTTTTAAGACTAGAGGATTATCTAATGGAGAATCTTGTTTACTGATTTTTGTAAAGTTTTTCTGTTGAAAGAAAAGCAGTAATCCTCCACCTACTGCAAAAATTAAAAATAGTGTGATTAAAATAATAATGAATTTAAGATAGCTATGTCTCTTGGCAGGATGTGATTCTTCAATTGGCCGGTCAACCGGCTTTGGTTTTGCTTCTATTTCTGAAATTGTTAATTTTTTATCAGGGGATTGCATATAAATCAGTATTCCATGGATGTACGATGGTGTCAAGCAATTTTGATTTTATATCGCGAATTTGGTACTATCCAGCTTATGGAACGAGAACAAGCTTCTAAGAGACATAATAAAACACTAATACCTGAAGGTCAAAGTAAACAGACTCCAGAAGAAATAATTAGAGAGTTTAATAAAAATCGAATTGCGATGAAATACGTAGTTAAGGGGAGGGATTTTGTTAGAAAATATGAATTAGGTCCTAAATTAGAACTTATGACAGATGAAGTTGAGTATGTTAGTTGTCTTGTTGGCCATATATACATTAAAGATCAGCTTATGAAAATGCAGAATCTTAAGAGAGAGAATCACTGGCTCTTTGGAACGCCTTTTTCTAAATTGACAGAAAAAACGCTTAAGAATATACAAGATGCAGCAGATGTTTATGAAAAATTTATGGAGCTAGCACGGGAGGAGCGTAAAAGCAGTGGGAAAGAACTTATCCTTGAGATTGATCCTGACATTCATGATATAGTAACACATGGGCTGAGTAAAGCCAGACAAGAGTTGCTTAAAAAAGGATTAAACCCCAACTTAACAAGAACAACTATTTATATTCTCCCCAATCTGCTTGATTGGCGATTAAAATCGTGTGTTAGTAAACTTCAAAGAAAAGAAACAACGGATTCCTGAAAAAAACCCTTTACACTTAGAGGAACCTACAGAGACATTCACAGCATAGAGTGAATGATTATGAGTATTAATCTCTTTTTAAATTCTTTGACTTCTTGTCATAATTTCGCGTAAAGAGAAATTCCACAGTCAAAAAAAGGGCAATTAGCAGGAAAAGGAAGAGCGGGTCGGTTAGATTATTCAGACGAAATATGAGATAGGAAATTGCAAAAAAGGCGATAAAAAATCCGTGCTTTTTGCTTTTTAAGATGAATGCTCCTGTGAAGTAAAGAAAGAAAAAGAGAGAGATGAAGAATAGATAGAGAATTGATATATGATATTTATAGATTAGTAACTGATATGTGGGTGGGAAATAAAAAATCAAGAAACAGGTGGTAAAAAACAATATTAAAACAAAGAGGATGTGTTTTAAAGAAAGACTTCTTCTGTATAAGTGTTTTAGCTTCATACAATGTACATTTCATCTTATTATACTATTTATTTTTTAGGGATGCGGTTAACAGGTTACAGCTTGTTATGAGCCAACCACCTGCTCATAATTTATATTATAACCCCATTTTCCCATCTTGACACTTTTTGGCACTCGTGTTATATTATTGCTAACCACGTAACAACACTTACTTGCTCGCATGGTCTACGTCCATGCCTTCCAAGAGCGTGTGTACATGGTAAACATATGCATAATTTGACACAAAGGCAAATTGAAATACTTAAGAGTGTTATTGAAGAATATATTGAAACAGCTGAGCCTGTCGGGTCGGAAACGATTGAGAAAAAACGCAATATCAGTGCTTCTCCTGCAACCATTCGCAACGAAATGGTTCGGTTATCAAAAGACGGATATTTGAAAAAGCCTCATTCATCAGCGGGCCGCGTACCAACAGCGATGGGAATGAAATTCTATGTGCGGGAACTCATGAAGGAAAAAGAGCTTTCAACTGTTGAAGAAGTTGCTTTGAAAGAGCGGGTTTGGGACTATAGAGGTAAAATGCAGAAATTTTTGAAAGAGGTCACAAAATCGCTGGCTGAGAAAACAAACGCACTGGCAATTGTCGCAACTGACGAGGAAAATCTGTATTGTTCAGGCTATGCCAATATACTCGATATGCCGGAATTTTTCGATATTGACGTTACTAAAACTCTACTGGAGGCACTTGATGAATATGACTTATTTAAAAGTATTTTTGAAAGTTCAACTGCGGGGCAAGAGGATATCCATGTGTTGATAGCAGATGAATTGGGTTCGCGGTTGCATGGACCTTATGGATTTATTTTTACCAATTTTAAGACACCGATGAATATATGCGGGAGGATCGGAGTTTTGGGACCTGCCAGGTTACGCTATACATCCATAATCCCGACTGTCCGTTATTTTGGAGACTTAATTGAAACCAGCGCATCAGGTTGGTGATAGAGATATCAAAAATAAAATATCAAAGATGAAAAATGATGAGAAAGATAAGAAAGACGAAAAAAATGAGCCTGACCTGGAAGAGATAAAAAAAGGTAAACATAAACATGAGGCAGAAGAAGAATGTGAATGTGATCATGAAAAAGAAGAGTTAAGGCAAAAAGTTGAGGACTTTGAAAATAGTTATAAACGGGCGCTTGCGGATTATCAGAATTTACAAAAGAGAGTAGCTGAAGAGCGGGTAAATTGGTTAAAAATAGCGAACAAAGATTTACTTTTACGATTATTGCCTGTGCTAGATACTCTAATTATGGCTCATAAACATTCCGGCTCTGAAGAATTGAATGTTGGAATCAATCAATTTATTGATGCTTTGAAAACTGAAGGGGTAACGAGAATTGAAGTTGTTGGAAGTATGTTTGACCCACAGATTATGGAAGCGCTGAAGGTAGAAAAGGGTGATGAGGGAAAGGTGTTGGAAGAGTTGCGAGCGGGATTTATGATTCATGATAAACTTTTGCGTCCGGCTCAAGTAACAGTTGGTAAAGAAGAAAGTAAAAAGACGTAGGTATACAAAGGAAAAAAAATTTATTATAATTAAAAAATATTATGGGAAAAATAATTGGAATTGATTTAGGTACAACAAATTCATGTGTGGCAGTAATGGAGGGTGGATCACCCAAGGTTATTCATTCGGCCGAAGGCCGCAATGTTATTCCGTCAGTGGTTGACCCAATCTCCCATGTCGTTGGGGATGTTGCCAAGCGGCAAATGGTGTTGAAACCAAAACGCACAATATATTCTATTAAGAGATTAATGGGGAAGAAATTCAAAGATAAATCTGTCCAGTATGACATGAAGTGGCTCCCCTATGGCGTAAAAGCAGGCCGTGATGATATGGCGATTATAGAGGTTGAGGGCAAGACTTTCACGCCTCAGGAGATCTCAGCCATGATTCTACAGAAGATCAAGTCAGATGCCGAGGCGTATATCGGTAGTAAAGTCACACAAGCGGTTATTACCGTTCCAGCGTATTTTGATGACAGTCAAAGACAAGCTACCAAACAAGCCGGGGAAATTGCAGGACTTGACGTGTTACGCATTATTAATGAGCCAACAGCGGCGGCTCTTGCTTATGGATTGGATAAGAAGAATGCGCACACTATTGCTGTTTATGATTTGGGAGGGGGCACATTTGATATTTCAATTCTTGAACTTGGGGAGGGAGTTTATCAGGTCAAATCAACTAATGGGGACACTCATCTAGGGGGAGATGATTTTGATCAAAAAATTATTGAGTACATTGCGGGTGAATTTAAGAAGGAAAATAATATTGATCTTATGAAAGATCCTCAAGCGCTGCAACGACTCAAAGAGTCAGCTGAAAAAGCGAAGATCGAACTTTCCAGCGCTCAAGAAGCTCAAATTAATCAACCTTTCATTACTCAAGGTAAAGAAGGACCTCTCCATCTCACAATGACATTGACACGGCCAAAGCTTGAGCAGGTTGTCGGAGATTTAATTGAAAAAACTTTGGAACCGGTTAAAAAGGCGTTAACCGATGCAGGCGTTAGCGCGAAAGATATTAATGAAGTAATTATGGTGGGCGGTATGACCCGTATGCCGAAAGTTGTTGATACGGTTACAAAGTTTTTTGGCAAAGAGACTAATCGCACTGTTAATCCGGATGAAGTTGTAGCTGTTGGCGCTGCGGTTCAGGCAGGCGTACTGGGTGGTGAAGTAAAAGATGTACTCCTTTTAGATGTAACACCACTGACGCTTGGTATAGAGACGATGGGTTCTGTCGCGACTCCGCTCATTCAAAGAAACACTACTATACCCACTTCCAAGTCTCAAGTATTCTCGACCGCCGCAGATAATCAGACACAAGTTGAAATTAATATCCTGCAAGGAGAGCGTCCAATGGCTGCTGATAACAAATCACTTGGCCGCTTTATTCTGGATGGAATTCCTCCGGCACCTCGCGGAGTCCCGCAAGTTGAAGTGACTTTTGATATTGACTCCAACGGTATACTAAATGTCACAGCAAAAGATAAAGCAACAGGTAAAGCCCAAAGCATTAAGATCACAGGCTCAACAGGTCTATCTAAAGAGGAAGTTGAGAAAATGACAAAGGAGGCTGAGATACATGCTCAGGAAGATACCGAAAAGAAAGAAAAAATTGAGGCACGCAATCATGCCGACTCGCTTATTTTTACATCTGAAAAAGCGCTTAAAGATGGCGGGGATAAAGTTCCTGCTGAAGTAAAGACAGAGGTAGAAGACAAAATAAAAAAACTGAAAGAAATTTTGGATACGGGCAGTAAGGAAGATCTTGAAACAAGAACAAAAGACCTTTCGGAGACGCTTTCTAAGATCGGTCAAGCGGCATATCAACAGGGTCAGCAAGCGCAAACACAAGAAGAGATTGAGAAAGAAGAAAAAGAAGGCAAGCCTGCGGATGAGGCAAATCCTTCGACGAGCTCAGGACAAGGCGCGGCTGGCGCTGATGAAGATGTAAAAAATAAGAAAAAAAATAAAGACGCGCCGGTTGAGGGCGAAGTGGTGGAGTAATTAAGTTATGGATAAACTTAAATGGATGGTGTTTGCCGCTTTATTCGCCGCTCTCACAGCAGCACTCGCTTGGTTTAAAATACCCTTAGGTTTCACCCCGGTACCTATAAATTTACAAACTCTCATGGTCCTCCTTAGCGGTACAATGCTTGGACCCGTTACGGAGCATTAGCAATGATTATCTTCCTTCTACTCGGCGCAATTGGTCTACCAGTTTTTGCGGGAGGGGCTTCCGGAATTGGTCATTTTTTTGGCCCGACCGGAGGATATTTACTTAGTTATCCTGTTGCCGCATTTGTAATAGGCATGATGCTTCGCACAAAGAAGCTCTCAGCAGGGTTGAAGTATTTTTCATTTGTTATTATTTTGTTATCTATTTTTACAGTATTTATAGACGCAACCTTCAAGCTAGGGATCATGAAGTTATGGAGCGCGACAGCAAAAAGTTATGTTCCAATAGTTTCGCTGCTTACAGATACACAAAGAATGATATTGATAGTTGTTACTCTTGTAGTTCTGGCATTATTAGTGTTCCTAATTTACTATGCGAAAAAGTCTAAAAATTTTTCATTGGATACAATATTTGCCATGTTTACAGGTACCCTGATTATTTACTTAATGGGTGGAATACAAGGTATGATTGTTACAGGCTTGGGGGTAAGCGCTATTTTTGTAGGCTGGGTACTCCCCTTCATTATTGGCGACACAATTAAATTGCTGCTTGCTGCTTGGATTGCAAAAAGCGTTGATATCAAAAAGTATTTATACCCCTCTTCGTTCAAAATGAAATAAGTATAATACCTAACGAAGCCCCGCTAAGCGGGGCGGAGTGGTATAAAATGAAGAATCATGACCTTTCTTGAAAAATACAAGCTCCTGAAAAAATCCGTCCCAGTTTCCGCAGTGACTATTGGTCCATATACAGTTGATTGTGAATATGTGGATTATCTTTTTAAAAGCAAAAATTGCTATTATAGTATTGAGGGATTCTTCTTAGAAAACTGCATTTATATAGACTTTGCAACATTAAGTAATAAACTCGCAGATTGTACTCATTTAGTAGAATCAGAAAAGTGTTATGAATGCGTTGATTGCGGCAAGTGTCATAGTTGCACCTACCTTTTTGATTGTTATAACTGTACGGATTGTCATTTTTCCGCACTTTTAAATTCCTGTTCCGATTGCTTCGGCTGCGTTGGCTTAATTCATAAAAAGTATTGTATTTTTAATCAACAATATAGCAAAGACGAATACTTTAAAAAAGTTGAAGAATTAAAAAAAGAGAATCCTGAATCAATTTTTAGGCAAATGATTGAATTAAAAAAACGGATGCCGCATCCGGCCAGTCAACAGTTCGATAGCGACAATTGTCCTTATGGAAATTATATCTATAATTCTAAAAACTGCTATTGGTCTTTTAATACTTTATACAGTCAAAATTCCGGCTATACTTATTATTGCACTCTTGCAAAGAACTGCTGGGACATGTTTCGCTCAGGCGGAAGCAAAGCTGAAAACGCTGTGTCGGAGAGATGTTATGAGATGGTTTATTCAAGGCCAAGTAACTACGGTTGCGCATTTCTTACTACAAGCCAAAATTGTACTAATAGTTACTATAGCACGGATCTTAGAAACAGCTCCGATTGCTTCGGCTGTGTGGGATTAACTAATAAGAAATACTGCATTTTGAATAATCAGCTAACCAAAGGAGAATATGAAAAAGCCGTAAAAGAAATCAGAAAAGATCTTGGATGGAATTTTTAGTCTTGAATTTAAATTTATTCCTTGTCGTTTTTCGTGATCTGAAATCATAACTCATCCGGCAATATATACTTGTCTTTCTTTTCAACCAAAAAGTCAATCATTTCGCCTAGGAGTTTATAAGTTTTAACCCTGATTGATTCTTGAGTTTTCCAGCCAGCGCGATAAGCTAGAACATTATTTGAAAGTTCGTTGTGGATTTTCCAATCAGTTTTATCTTTCATGGGCATGCCAAGAACATCTTTTCTTGGAAGTCCAGGATATACATCTAGATACGCGAAGACTTCCCCATCCAACATCCTTTTAGTTAGCGCCGGCTGGTCAGTTGCGTTGCCATCTGCGGTATTAATAAAAATTGATCCATTTTTTAATTTCGCAATCAACTTTTCGTCTAATAAATTTTCTGCCTTGTGCGCTGGAAGATGGACTGAAACAATATCACTTATTTCTGTTAATTTTTCTAAATCTATATATTTTATATCAAGTTTTTCTTCTAAGTCGGTTTTTCGTGTCTTAGAATAATAAACCACCTCAAACCCTAACTTCTTCGCAATAGTGGCTACTTTTGTTCCTATTCTTCCAAGACCAATTACACCGAAAATTTTATTTCCAAATGAATAATCTGCTGATGGTAATTTCTCGATGTCTACCAATTTATCGCCAAACATAGCCTCAATCTTTTTAATCTCCGACTGATCAATGGATTTTCCGTCGTAAAAGATAATATCGTTTTCTGCTAGGAATTTATAATAAGTGGCAAGCGAAGTATCAATAGCGTCATATTCTTCACAACCAACTCCGAACGCGCGAAGTGCGTCAACGGTTTTGCCAGATTTTTTAATATTTAACAAGCCTATCCGTTTATGTTCAATAAGTCGTTCCGGTATAAGCTCGTCAATATTCTTTTGAGTGAAATCAAACTTCACCAAACCAATTTTATGAAAATGATGGGTAAACTTTCCAGAGCGAGTATATTTTTCATTGTCTTGAAGTTGTCTAAAATAGCTAAAGACAAAATCAACAATCGCGTGTGAGATTTTATCGTCAGTTTCCGTCAAGTTGTCCGTTCCAAAATTTCTCAATAACAACTGCCATAAACCCGCAAAAACTACCTCAGACACGGCATCTGTTCCATAATCAGGAATATTCGCAACAGTGATTTCTAATTCTTCTGCAAGCTTAAGGTTGATTCGATGTTCTCTTTCGTGCGTCCAAAATACAATGAGTTTAAGTTGCGGATTTAATCGCAAGATTTGATCAGGAATATCAGTCCAACAACTTACAATTACATCAGCGCCATCAATACGATTCATTAACAATTGCAATGGAATATCATCTGCCGTTAAATATATATAGCATCTTTTGTTCAGAAAAAGATCAGGGGTGTCTTCATACTGTTTTTCTAGTCCTTTCGGCAAGCTTGTCGGATATTCCAAAACCTCCTCGGCAATAGAATTAAGTAGTCGACGGTGTTCAGGATAAAAAATAACCGTATCCAAAACAACGACCTTTTTAAATTTTCTGTCTAAATTTGTCATACTTACTGTTTAAACAACCTAAAATTATTATATCAAAATAACCACGAAATGGAAAATACTATACTTTTTTGCCGATTCACTCTAGTATACTAAGATGAGATATGAAAGAGAAAAGGAAACTTCAAATTGATCAGTCAGGAAAAATCGAGCAGACGAACATGGATACAGTTGTTGCACTTGCCAACAGCGAATACTTCGCAGTCGTATTAAAGAAAAAAGATAAACGTCTTCTTGAAAAAATATTTAAAAAAATGGGTAAAATAAAAAGTTACCCGTATGTAGTATTTGCAAGTCTGGTAGCAATAATACTAAAAGTAGCTTCAGTTAAACAAAAAGTTGTTGTTGACCGTGAGTATATCGGTCATGAAAACCTAATTCGAGAAAGAGTACTTCATTTTCTTCAATTACAAGGAGTTGGTCATGAACTCATGATTACATTTGGCCACGTTGGTAAACTTTCAAATGCACATGATGTAGCTGCCAAAGTTGGTACTAAAAAAATCAAACCGGATAAAATAGTAAGTCTTGAGGAAGTTTTAGAACTTGTGCTTGAAGCCAAAGCACAAAAAAGACCGAGGTCGTAAAAGACTGAAGAATACTTAACTCAGGACTGATTACCTGGAGGTCGGTATCCGCTCGGTCAAGCCTATACTACTACAAGTTTTCAAATATATCAATACCCTATAATTACAAAGGTGGACTTATACAGATTTTGATATAATTAGCTTGTTTATTTGTCTAATTCATTTATAACGAATTATACAAAAGATAATATGAAGGACTTGATCTTGTATGACATTTTCTCTTATAGTTGCATGAACTGTCTTCGGTCTGCTGGGTATATTAAAAAGATTGATTCTAGATACAAAACTTATGGATTGCAAACAATTATTATACATCCACCTGAATGGGATTTTGAGAAGAAAAGTGAAAATATTTCCGCGGGGTTAAGACTAAATAGTATAAAGTTTCCATTCATAGCGGATAAGGAAAGAAAGCTCATTAAGGAATTTGGGATAAATTTTTGGCCAACACAGGTTTTGGTGAGCCAGGACAAGGTTGTATATAAACATATTGGGGAAGGAAATTATAAAGAGTTGGAAAATCAGATAATTGATATTTTGAGAATAAAAGATTTGAACTTTAAAAAGTTATTTAAGGTCGAGCCGAAATTTAGTAAATATCCTACAGTTTATTGCGGAAAGAAAAAAAGGGGTAAAGTTATATTATCAAAAAATATTGACGAAATAGTATTGAGTTTTGGAAGTATTTATATTAAAGATAAGTGGGATCAGCAACAGGAATATTTGCGATCCACTGCAGATAATCAGTCCTTAACTATTGATACAAAAGGTAAAATAATTAATTTTGTTGCAGAGTCCATCACAAAAAATCCTATTAAGCTTGCTTTACTTTTAAACAATAAATTTATAAAAAAGTTAGAAATAAATAAACCGCAATTATATAACCTTTTACATTTAAAAACATTAAAGCCACAAAAATTAACTCTTGTGACTGAAAAAAATCTGGCAGTTTATTCTTTCTCATTTCAATGATACAAGTAAAAAATCTTTCTTTTAAATATGAAGAACATTTTGTACTGAGCGGTATAAATCTTGAAATAAAAGAGGGCAGCTTTACTGCTATTATTGGGGCAAATGGTTCCGGAAAAAGCACGCTGACGAAGCATTTCAATGCATTGCTTTTGCCTACAGACGGTAGTGTTCTTGTAGATGGTGTAAATACCAAAAAAAATCAGTTCGAAGTTAGAAAAAAGGTTGGTTTTGTTTTTCAGAATTTTGAAGATCAAATAGTTTATCCTATTGTTGAAGAGGATATAGCTTTTGGACTTGAAAATCTTGGTTTAAAGAGCGAGGAAATAAAAAAAATTGTGAATGAAACGCTTGAGAAATTAAGAATAAAAAAACTCGCTAATTTGAATGTCAATGCTCTTTCAATAGGCCAGAAGCAACTACTCGCTCTTGCCGGAGTTCTCGCTATGCAGCCAAAGTATATTGTTTTTGACGAACCAACAACAATGCTTGATGTAGCAAATAAAAAACATATCATTTCGGTTATCAAAGAGCTTAATGAAAAAGATAAATTAACAGTTATCATGATTACAAATGCTCTTGAGGATTTAAGACATGCAGAAAATGTCGTGGTATTAAAAACAGGCAGAATTATTTTTAATGATAAAAATGAATTGTTAAATAAAGAGACTTTGTTAAAGGCAAATTTATCCTCCGCTTGAGCTTCGGAGGTTTTCGCTTTCGTCTTTGAGGATAGTTTCATATGTCTAATATATATTTTGGCAATTTTGTGAAAAGAAAATCATTAATACATTTTCTTGATGCAAGAATAAAAATATTTTATGTGATTGCCTTAAGCTGCTTACTTGTCACTATAAATAAATTCCCTGATATCCTAATTTTTTCATCCGTAATGGTATTCATCATTTTTATAGCCAAATTAGAAGTGAGGTATATATTTATAAATTTGAGAAAATTTTATTATGTTTTTTTATTCTTAGCTCTTATGTATATCGTATTTGCGAATGATAAAATTATCGTAGGATTAATTGTTCTGTGGAGATTTTTGATGCTTATATTGCTTTCTTTGACTCTAACCTATACAACTCCTATTTCAGATCTCACCCTGGCAATTGAAAAGATATCTATGCCTTTGAAAACCTTTGGTATTAAGCCGAGAAATATTGCCGTTATGCTTTCTATCGCGATACGGTTTATACCAGTTATGTTTTTACGTTTTGAGAAACTCAGAGAAGGTATGCTCTCAAGACTTGCAGATTTTAGGAAACTTAAAATCATAAAAATCCTTTTAATCTCTTTACTTGAAAAATTGTTTGTGTCAGCATCTAACTTGAGTGACGCAATGAACGCACGGCTCTATAACGAGGACGCTGAAAGCAGTAAAATTATGCGTATTTATAGAAATGATTATGTCTCTCTTATTTTATTTTTTATATTTATGGTTATAATGCTGAGCAGGCAATATGTTAATTAGAAGGAAACAAAAATTGATAGATTATTACGAAAGTTGATTTGTTGCTTTGCATTATTTTTAGGAATTAGGGCAATTTAAACTGCATACAAGCCATTCCTACATCACTTGGTGCCCCACCATCATGGAGAACGATTTGCACACGGTATTTATGTCCCGGTTGAAGGGAAACAAATTGGCCAGCGGTTGGATCACGTGCCGTAAGGCTAGCTGTTTTCCAAACAATCTCGCTTGTAAAATCAGATTCATGTATACCCTGAGGTCCATTGGCAGGCGGCCAGGGAGCGGCGCCTTGTCCCCGCTCCTGTCCATTTGCTTCAGGGTCAGCTGTGCCGGTTGCTTTCCATGTTCCTTTGAGTTCACTGGGTTGTTTTGCTTGTCCTCCGGCTTGTGAGTCTCCTGATACGTCCTGGGGAAGATTGGTAATGTCTGTTATGAATACTGCAGGAAAGAGTGGGAAATTATCGCTGTCGCGTGCAGCGCTGTTGCCTATGGCAGGATTTACTACTGAACTTGCAGGGTGAGTGATCATCTGTGAGACAGCTCCCGCGCCGAGTACAAGAGCATTTTTATTGGTATAAAACACTCTTAAGCTGGAAGTGACCGGGTCAAAGGTAAATCCCCAGATCATCTGTGGTTCTGCGTTTCCCGTTATCTCCCGGCGGCAATCAATTAGCTGTGGATCGCTGTCTAACTCGGCTGGCAGAGGTGGACGTGTGGGATGGGGAGTGTTAGTCACTCCGTAAAAAGTATAGAGCTGCAGTCCGGCTTTTGTGGGATCCGGAGGTGATATATTCAGTTGAACCAGTTCCGAGCTGGCTTTAGGTAGTTTGGTGGGAAGAGTTCCTCCCACAAAGATAAAACCTCCGAAAATGAGTATTGTTAAGATTACCACAACATAAATAGCTCCTTTATCAATAACCGAGCCGCGGGGGGTGAATATACTTTTTCTTTTTTTACTGTGCACTATTAATTAAGGTTATTAAAATATGTCAACCCTGTCAAGTAAAGGCTGTAGTATAATTAACAAATGATTAAACTCGGGGCAAGAGAATTGCGGGTAACCAAATCAACCCAAGAACAAAAAGCACAAATCAGAAAAAACCCACTCTATTTCATTTTAGACAATGTTCTTGATACTTATAATGTCGGGGCAATATTTCGTTTAGCTGATGCTGTAACCGCGTCGAGTATATATTTATGTGGAAATACAGAAGTTCCACCTAATTCAAGGATTAAAAAAGCTTCAATAAATACGACCGAATGGGTTGAGTGGCGCTATTGTAAAACTGCGGCTGAGGCAATTGAGTTACTTCGATCAAAAGTTCCTGATATTACAATTTATGCAATTGAACAAAGAAGCGAAAGTACATTATATAATTCCGTTTCATATAATTTTCCTTTAGCTTTGATTGTCGGGCATGAGACGAACGGTATCACACAGGAAGCACTCGCGCTTTCAGATAAAATAATTGAGATCCCTATGTGGGGTGTGAATAAATCTTTAAATGTGATGGTGTCGCTGGGAATTGTTCTTTATAAAGCATTGGACAAAATTGACATTTAACATTATAGGTTACTTGACAGTTGAGTTAGCGGGTGCTATATAACAATTAATGTCCAAATAATGTTAGTTTAAAATCCATTTATTGTTCGGTATAGGTATTATCTAATTAGATTATGAAAGCAGAGTTATTTAATAGAGTATCCCAACATCAACTTGGTGCGCATCACGAAGTGTTTAAGATTATAATTGAGCAAAGAGCGTTAGACAGACAAATAAAAGAGAAAGGTATAGAGTATAACATTCCTGCTCAAATAGATTTGATCGAAGGAGAAGGAGAACCTTTAGAGAAAATGACAAGAGATAAACCATTCTTTGTGGCAGAGTATGCAAAAGGATCAATAACTAGTAACGAATTTGAAGCGAAACTGAAAAGTACGCGAGAATCTTTGAAAATACTGGCCGAGAGGGAGGAAAGAATTAAAAAAATTAAAGATGAGCCTTTATATCGACTAACTCTAAGCTGGTGGGATTTATATAGACAATCACTGGATTTATATATTAGTCTTTGGCCTCAATCTCACAAAAAACCCGCACAAATTGCGGGTAAATAAATAAAGTAAACTATTCCTCTTTAATACATTCCGTCCATACCGCCCGGCATTCCGCCGCCGCCTGGCATTTCAGGTTTTTTCTCGGGGATATCGGCAATTAGGGCTTCTGTGGTGAGGATCATGACACCGATGCTGAGTGCGTTTTCAACTGCTGTACGAGTTACTTTGGCCGGGTCGACAATACCGGCTCCATACATTGATTCAAATTTCATTGTCATGGCGTTAAAACCATAGTCTTCAGTTTTTGTGTCCTCTACTTTACGTAAGACCCATCCGGCATCTGTTCCTGAATTGGAGGCAATTGCTTTAACCGGTTCGGCAAGCGCAGTGTAAAGAATATCAACTCCTATTTTTCGATCGGCAATTGTTAGAGAATCTCTTAACTTGGGTAGAGCCTTTCTGGCACGAAGAAGTGCTACGCCTCCACCCGGAACAATGCCTTCTTCCAATGCTGCTTTGGTAGCAGCTACAGCGTCGTTGACTCTTTCTTTTTTCTCTTTCATCTCTACTTCAGTGGCTGCGCCAACATTTATAACTGCCACTCCGCCTGAGAGTTTAGCAAGTCTTTCCTGAAATTTCTCTTTGTCAAAGTCGGAAGTCGTATTCTTGATTGCTGTTTTGATTTGGGCAATGCGTGAATTTATGACGGATTTCTGGCCTTTCCCTCCGATAATCCTGCAATTATCTTTATCTGCCCAGACTTTATCTGCCCGGCCGCAGTCTTCAATTTTAACGCTTTCAAGTGTTCGGCCTGTTTCTTCTGAGATCACAGTTCCGCCTGTTAAGACGGCAATATCTTGCAGCATTTCTTTGCGTCTGTCTCCAAAGCCGGGAGCTTTAATTGCTAGGGGATTGAAGGTACCTCGCATTTTGTTTACGACAAGAGCGGCTAATGCTTCGCCTTCGATTTCGTCGGCGATGATGACTAGGTTTTTAGATATCTTCACTAAATTTTCCAAGAATGGCAGAAATTCGTTGAGGGATGAGATCTTTTTGTCTGTAATAAGAATGTGGGGGTCTTCAATTTCGGCTTCCATTTTGTCTGTATTAGTAGCAAAGTAGAGCGAGACATATCCTTTATCAAATTCCATTCCTTCTTTATAGATAACTTCCAGCTCTGTTCCTCGTCCTTCTTCAACCGTAACTACACCATCTTTTCCAACTTTGGCCAATGCTTCGGCAATTTTTTTACCGATCTCTTCATTTTGTGCTGAGATGGTCGCAACTCGCACAACATCCTCGTCTTTTACCGGACGCGCCATTTGTTTTAGCTCTTTGAGTACTACGGTAAGTGCTTTTTCCATTCCTTCACGTAAAATCATAGGGTTGGCGCCGGCGCTGACTGTTTTTAATCCTTCATTGACGATTGCTTGCGCGAGAAGAGTTGCTGTAGTTGTTCCGTCCCCTGCATTATCGTTGGTCTTGCTGGCTGCTTCTTTGACAAGCTGCGCACCCATATTTTCAAATGGATCCTTAAGATCAATGTCTTTAGCTACTGTAACTCCATCATGAACAACAGTTGGCGCACCCCATTTTTTCTCCAGCGCTACATTACGGCCTTTGGGTCCGAGTGTGGTCACGACTGCCTTGGCTAATATATTAACGCCTTTTGCTAATGATCTTCTTGCTTCTTCACCGAATTGTAGTTGTTTTGCCATATTTGCTCCTTTTAGTCGCTCAAGTTAAAAATTAAAAATGCAAAGTTCAAAATTATATTAAGTATTTTTTTTAACTTTAAATTTTATCGCTAGGATCCCCTTTGGGGATACTTTGAACTTTTAACTAATTTACAATCGCCAGTATATCAGTTTGTTTGACTAATTTCCATTCTTCATTTCCGATTTTAACTTCATTGCCGCCCCATTTGGTGAACATAACTTTTTGTCCGACTTTCACAACCATAGGAATTAACTTCCCATTTTCATCACGAGCACCTTCGCCTATAGCCATTGCTTCTCCAATTTGTGGTTTTTCTTTTGCTGATTCCGGAAGATAAATTCCTGTACTTGTTTTCTCTTCAGCTTTTAGAGGTTTTACTAATATATTATCGAATAGTGGTTTAATATTTATTTTGGTCGCCATATCAGTATATTTATTAGTGAGTTATCAGTTACTCAATTGGTATGCTAATTTATACAATAAAAATATAACCTTTGTCAATATCCTATAGGAAATTGAAGAGGTGCTTGACACAACTATTAGTATTAATATACGATAAAAATTGAGGCTTTACTGCTGTCTCAGATTTGTTATGAACTTAAATGGGAAAAAGCTTTTTTTAATTGGATTTATAGTTGTATTGCTCATTGGTATACCGGTTACTGTCTATTTTTTACAACAACAACAAGAAACTAGAACTAGGGCACAGAAGTCAACAACTCTAACGTTTGCCCCTGATTCTTCGCAAACCAACCCTATTGTGAAAAAAGTCGGTGACACAATCCCGCTTGACGTTACAGTCAATCCAAGTACAAACCTTGTGTCGTTTCTAAAACTGCAAATTCAATACGATACAGATAAACTCGCTACGGCGAGCGCAAATGCGTTTGTGCCAAACACCGTTATTTTTCCGACAGTCCTCGAAGGACCTATTTATACACCCGGTAAAATCGAAATTACTTTGTCCGTGGGCCCCGACCCCACTAAGGCAATTCAAAGTTTAGCAAAAGCGGGAACAGTTACTTTTATGGCACTGGCAAATACTCCTGATGGACAACCAACACTCGTTACATATGGCCCAACTACTCAAGTTCTGTCAATTGGATCATCTGATCAGGCAAGCGAAAATGTTCTTTCTTCCTCTACTCCTGCAACTATTGCTATAGGCGGTGAAGCCATTAGTCCTACAACGGTTCCTATACCATCAGGCACCGAGACGCCTACGCCTGAAATTACAGATACACCTACCCCCACTACTTCTCTTATTGATACTCCAACACCGGAGGTGACTTTAACCCTAACCCCAACTTTTACTCCCACACCAACAGGCACAGGTTCGGCAACTCCAAATCAAGTGCCTGTTTGTAATAGTCTCGCAGTTGACCGGGAAACTACCGGAGTTGCACCGTTTGCAATAACATTTACAGTCAATGGGAGTGATTCTGACGGAACTATCAGTAAAGTAAACTTTAATTTTGGAGATGGGGCTGTAAGTGGAGATATAACTACATCAGGAGGAATAGGGACAAATTCAGTAAACGTAGCTACTTCTCATGAATTTAGTAATGCCGGAACTTATACTGCTTCGGCAGTTCTGACAGATAGTAGCGGCGATGTAAGCAGCGCAACTTCATGCCAACAGACTATAATAGCCCAGGGAGGAACAGGCGGCGGCACAACACCGGGAGAAGCAACTTCAACCCCAACCCCGACATTAGCAGCGACAGGTTCTGTCAGCACAGCGATCGGTATAGGGATGGCTATTTTAATCTTCATCATCGGCGGCGGATTATTGTTCTTCGTATTCTAGAAGTTCTTGACAGGGAATGAAAATGTATTTACAATGTAATTACCATGATAACTACTATTATATCCATTGGTAATTCCCGAGGCATACGGATTCCTAAGTTGTTGCTTGAGGAAAGCGGAGTGAGTGGTGAGGTAGAGTTGAAAGCAAAAAAAGGAGAAATAAAAATTGTTCCACTTAAAAGGCAAAAAAAGGCTAATAACCCGCTGGCTGCAGCATCAGAGAATTCATTTGCTAAAGATTGGTTGCGTCCGGAAGAGGAGGAGGCATGGGCAGTCTATCAATCGGACAAGTAGTGTTAGCCCGTTTTCCCTTCTCTGATTTAACAAGTAAAAAACTTAGGCCCTGTTTAGTAATAGGATTAGCAGAATTTGAAGATATAATATTGTGTCAAATTACCTCCAAGCCCTACGGCAGTAAGCGTGCAATTGCACTTACCAAAAAAGATTTTAGCAGCGGCTCTATTGTTGTTGATAGTTTTATCCGGCCGGATAAGATCGCAACGCTGGATTTAGGTATGATTACGAAAAAACTCGGCGATATAAAAAAGTCAAAGCTTTCTGAGGTTAAGGTTGCTTTGAAAAAAGTGCTCGAGATAAGTTAGGTTTTTTTAGTTCTATGAATCCAGAAGTAGACGAAACATTAAAAAATAGAAAAGAATACAAAGAAGTTGTTGAGAAAATCAGAAATCTTAATTGGAAGAATCTAAATGGCGTAGAATTGCAACAGTTAATGCGTCTCTCTTATGTGTCTGCACGCGAATTTGCAGAGGCGCTGCGCATTGCTGTCCAGCTTTATCCCGATAATCAAAATCTTAAAGCGCTGGCAGAAGATGAGTTGCAAGCTACAAATTTGTCATTTGATGGTTACAATAAACCTGGAGACCATGCAGATTTTCTAGGCCACTTTTTGGAGAAAAATGATTTGAAGGGCGACGATAATCTGACGAGATACGGAGATGCATATCGTCAAGCTTGTCGTCCTCTTGAGGATAGAATTCGTGCTATGACGGTTTTTAGCCGCGAAGAGGAACTGCCTGGAATTTTCGAAAGAATTTTAGAAGCAAGGGATTGGTCAGCTAAAGGATTGCCGGCTTTCAGATATTATCTCACCAGCCACATTGCTCTCGATAGAGGAAAGAGTGGCCATGCGAAATTGACGAGAGAATTTCCAGTTGACGATAGTATTAGGCCGTTTTACAAGGCGAGATTAGAAATGTACCGCGCAATACCTAAATTATTTGTACCTACTGGATTCCCGCGTTCGCGGGAATGACAACTGAGTAAGTCGCAGTTATTTTTCCGTAATCATTGAGAAGAGGGCTTCTTGGGAGAGGGCAACTTTTCCGGTTTGAATCATTTTCTTTTTTCCTTTTTTTTGAGCTTCAAGGAGTTTGTCTTTTCTAGTCCTGTCGCCGCCGCTCATTTTAGCTAAAACGTCTTTTCTGAAAGGGGGAATTTCTTCGCGGGCCATTATATTATTATTGATAGTTGCTTGAATTATTTGCCTGAATTGCTGACGTTCTAGTGAATCCTTTAACTTTTGCGCTTTTGTACGGGCGACATATATGGCTTCATCTTTATAGACCAGTTCTGAGAGAACGTCGATTGGATTAGTATTGATCAATATATCCAGCTTTACCAAATCTGCCTGTTTGTAATCAGTCAGCTTGTAATCTATGCTTCCGAACCCTGATGTAACTGATTTAATTTCACCGGCCAGACCCCGGATAAACATAGAATATGGCATTTCATAAGAAAGTACGGCGTAAGCTTCATGATATTTCATGTCAAGAAGTTTCCCTTTTTTCTTTTGGCAAACTGTCATAACATTCCCCACATATTCTGCAGGAGCATAGACATTCAGAAGCATATACGGTTCGTAAATTTCGTCCTCGGAACGCTTTTCGTAAAGAACTTGGGGCATAGTAAGTAATAGGTCTAAATTAAATTCCTGCTTCAAACGTTCTTTTACGATATCAGCATGTAAAAGTCCCAAAAATCCAACTCTAAATCCACTCCCCAGATAGGCTGAATATTCTTCAGTATATGTAAGCGCGGTATCATTGAGTGTCAATTTCCCCAGTGAGTCACGGAGGTGGGCAAAATCGTGCGCGTTTTTGGGATAGACTCCGAAGAAAACCATTGATTGGGGGGTGGTGTAACCGGGAAGAGGTAGAACTTGCGAACCTTCGGCGATAATCGTGTCTCCTACACGACATTGCCTGATGTCCTTTATAGCTCCAACGAGGTAACCAATTTCGCCGGTCTCAAGTGTTACTGTCTCTTTAAGAAATGGTGTAAACATGCCAACTTCTGTAACCTCAGCCCTAACTCCATTTTGGTAAAATTGGATTTTATCTCCTTTTTTAACATGTCCGTCTTTGATGCGAACGTAGGCAATGACACCTCTATATTCATCATATACAGCATCAAAGATCAAAGCGCGAAGAGTGGTATCAGTTGAAGTACTTGGGGGTGGAATTTTGTCAATTATTTTTTTGAGTAAAATATCTACATTCTCGCCTGTCTTGGCGGAGATAGTTAAAATATCTGACTCTGCGAAGCCTAAAGTTACGAGTTCTTTTTTTACTAAATCTGTCTGGGCGTTTGGTAAATCAATTTTGTTAAGAACAGGTATTAATGTTAGATTCAACTTTTTTGCTACCTGATAATGTGCGACTGTTTGTGCTTGAATTCCCTGAGTCGCGTCTACTAAAAGTACGGCTCCTTCGCAGGCAGCAAGAGTACGGGAGACTTCATAGGAGAAATCAACATGTCCCGGAGTATCAATTAAGTTTAGCTGATATTGGTTTGCTTCAACTGTATATTTCATTCTAACCGGAGCAAGTTTAATTGTTATGCCGCGTTTGCGACTTATGACGTTCTGGTCAAGAAATTGTTCCTGTAATTTGTCTTTGGCAATTGTGTTGGTCAACTCTAATAGCCTATCTGATAGGGTTGATTTGCCGTGATCTACGTGCGCGATGATTGCAAAGTTTCGGATTAGATTCAGGTCATTCATGTTCCCTATTGTAGCTGATTAAGATCGTGGTGACAAATAACTTAGGTTAAATTTTTTTGAGACTATTTGTTATAATACGTTGGTGAATAAGTTTTATGTATTCCTATTTATTGTTCTTATTGGCATATTTATTGGTATTTTTTATATTACACAGAAAGATTCGCTGCTTAAAGGTTTTACTGTACAGTCCCCAACCCCGATCTTCCCACTAGATTCAAATACGCTGCGGGTTATTTCTCCTTCCCCACAAAAAGGACAGGAAGTTGTAAATGAAACACAGACGGTACAAAATGTACAGCCTACATTTGGAGTTGAAGCAGGTATGAAGGCGTCTTATTCGGCGGTTATTAAAACGGGTAAGGGAGATATTGAAATTACACTTTTCGGTACAAGTGCTCCCCGAACTGTGAAAAATTTTATGGAAAAAGCAAAAAAAGGAGTTTATAAAAATTTAACATTTCATCGAGTTGAGGATTGGGTGATTCAAGGCGGTGATCCTAAAGGAGATAGTTTGGGCGGTGGACTGATGCAGACAGAACTTAATAGTCATCCATTTGTTATTGGCTCACTAGGCGCAGCACGGGGTGGAGATATCAGAGTATCTAATGATTCGCAGTTTTTTATTACCAAAACTGAGGCTACATGGCTTAATGAACAATATACAAATTTTGGAGTGGTGACGAAAGGGATGGATGTTGTGGGTAAAATAGAGATTGGAGATAAAATATTGGGAGTAGAAGTTAAGGAATAACCTCAAAGCGGCTTCTAAGAGTAATTCATAGTCAACAATTCTTTACAAATATAGTATAATATATAGGAAATTATCTGGTTTCTCTTATTGGGTTTATATATAATTGGGTCTGATATGATAACCTAAAATATACATAGAGAATATCGGGAGTTCTATATATATAGATATGTGGGAACAATTTGGTTTAAGGAAAAATCCATATGATATTCTTCCGCTTCTTGAAGGCGGAGATATTCCTATTGCCGAAGCGTTTGTCGGGCGGGAGAAGGAAAGAAAATATATTAATGATTTATTCTCCCAGGAAGACAGGGTATGTCTGACTATCTGCGGCGCTGTTGGGGTGGGTAAAACAAGCATCGCTAATTTTGTAAAGTATATCTGGAAGTATGGCAAGAAAGAAAAACCTTTGTTCTCTTTCAGACGCGAGATTGAAGCGAATGAATCAATTCTTAATAAAAAAAGTTTCCTTCTGGAAATTATCGGTTCTATCCTACGTGAGATCGAGCTTATAGATCCGCGTTTACTTACAAAGCATAATCTTCTATTAAAACTAAACCAAATGGTTGATATAACACAAACTCTTGGTTTGTCGGGAAGCGTTTCGGCGGGAATGTTTGGAGTTAATTTTCAATCAAATATAACGGAAAAGCAGATGGTTCAACCGTTTCAGTTGACAGCAACAACGCTGGAAAAACAGTTTATGGAACTTCTTAAATTTATAATGACGCATAAAATTGCGGGGAAACAATACCTGGGGTTAATTATCCATGTGAATAATTTCGAGATTGCATTGAATTCCAATAAAAAAAAGGTTTTAGAGTTTTTCGCGGAGATTCGTGATTTTCTACAGACTCCAAATCTCTATTTTATTTTCCTGGGGCCGAATAATTTTTATAAGGAAATGATCTCAAGTAATATGAGGGTCAGGAGTGTTTTTTCTCAGACACCTATCATTCTAGCGCCATTGACTAAGGAAGAGTTAGTGAAGGCTTTGAACAAGCGGCTGGAGCTATTAAAGTCACCGACTGCGAAAAAGATTATTAAGCCTTTTGAGGATGAGGTTATTTTTGAACTTTACAATATGTTCGGAGGTGATGTGCGGATGATTATGTCCTCATTGAAAGACATAGTGACCCATTTATCGGATCGCTTGGAGCGCTTGCCGAAAACGTTAACAATCGATGAAGCAATATTCCTTTTGGGGAATGAGCGATTGTCTCATATCGAAGACAGGCTTACGGAGGAGCAAATGAAGGTGCTTGCATATATTGCTTCTTCGGACGTTGCGGTCACACAAGATGAAATTGCTAAAGTATTAAATAAAGCGCCAACAAATATTTCAAATTATTATTTTAAGCCGCTTTTGGAGCACGATATTGTTGAGGTAAAAAGGGAGACGGGGACGTTTAAATATTGGGGATTAACGAAAAAATATTTGCCGCTGAAAAAAGTGGTTCAATTACAGAAAGGGATAACAAAGCAAGCTGCTTTGATTTCAAAATAACTGGAACTGTTCAACTAAAATTTGAGTTTAATTAGGATTTAGTCTTAGCACGTCAAAACTAAAGTTACTTCAAGAAAGCTTATAAATAGCTCCGGGGAAATTATAAACTAAACTTCCGTTTTCTTCTCTACGTAATTTAATCGTATTTTTCATTTCCTGAGGTAATTTTTCCATATGTTCAACCCAAATTGATTGCCCTAATTCTGTCATTTCCTTGTTTTGTAAATACCTCATAACACCTTCGAAATCTTGTATTCGACTAAACTGGAAACCAGATTCGGCAAACCATTTTTCTAATTCCTTGTCTGTTGCAAAATATCTTGGGAATTCTTTGCCCATATCTTGATACTGACCAGAAGCAAGATCCTTAATATTCACAATATTATTCAGGACATCTTTGGTTTCTAGAGTGGTGTGATATGTTTGTAACATGAATACTCCATTCTCTTTCAAAGTTCGTTTTACTTCTTGCAATGCTTTTATTTGAGCTCGGCGTGGTAAGTCATAAATTGCTGATCTTAAAAAAATTCTGTCAAAACTTTTATCTGGGAATGGTGTTAAAAGAATTGATGATTGTACTTTATGAATTTTGTTTTCAACGGAATTAAGCATTCCTCTGCTAAAGTCTAATGCATACACTTTTGATTTTGGAAATCTTTTTTTAATTTCCGCTGACAATAATCCCGTCCCACACATTGCTTCAAGAGCAATCATACCATCTTTAATTTCAGATGAATCACTTAAAACAGGAATTAAATCATCGCGCCGTGTACCTTCATATATTTCTGTATTCCATTGTGAAGCAATTCGATCATACCGCTGTTGTAAAGGTAAATTAACAATAGGATACACATCAGTCTCGCTAATTTCTTTTTCCTGCTTTTCGGGATTATTTATTGGATTTTCAACGTTCGTGTCCATATTTTTTATTTAGTAAATCTTAAATTGAAATTTAATGCTTTTGTCCTAATATATCAAATCTTATTTCTTAATACAATAATAAGGTAGGAATTATTTGTACCTCCTGGATTCCCGCGTTCGCGGGAATGACAATAAAGAAAGAGGGACTATAAAGAGTTAGATAAAACTAATAAACAGTTGCTATTTAATGTCTAAATGAAGACTTAGAATTTTACCACCGGAAGTGGGCGAAGGCTCGGTTGGATTCGGCTTGTTTTAGGGTTACGTCGCGTTTGCGGATGGCTTCTCCGAGATTTTGGGAAGCGGCTGTGAGCTCGGCAGCTAATTTTGCACCATAGCTATGGTATTCTTTATTGGGTCTTTTTCGGCTTGCTTCGATTATCCAGCGGAAAGCAAGCGCATTGCGGCGGTCGTGTCTGACCTCGACGGGGACCTGGTAGTTGGCGCCTCCGACGCGGCGAGCTCTGACTTCGACTTTCGGGGCTACATTTTGTACTGCTTTCTCCAGAACTTTAAGGGGGTCCTCGCCTTTATCTTTAATAATATTCATTGCACCATAAACCTGATGCTGCGCTGTAGTCTTTTTCCCATCGCGCATAATATAGTTAATAAGCTTGGCAATTAATGCGCTCTTATAAATTGTATCCGGTTCTATTTTTCTTTTTTCAGCCTTTTTATGTCTCATATTAAGAAACTCGAATATCGAATATCGAAATCCGAAACAATTTCAAAATTCGAATTACCGAATGTTCAAAAAGTTTTAGATTTTATTATTTCGATCATTTGTATTTGTTTCGAATTTCGGATTTTGGTATTCGAATTTATTTGGCCGCTGTTCCAGCAGCTTTGGACATCTTCGTACCGTATATACTTCTTGAGCTTTTTCTTCCCTCAACGCCGAGTAAGTCATACTTGCCTCGAACTAAATGATATTTTACTCCCGGCAAGTCCCGGACACGTCCGCCTCTTACTAAAACAATGCCGTGTTCCGAAAGAGTATGACCGACCCCCTGAATATAAGCTGTTACTTCGACTTTGTTGGATAATTTAATGCGAGCGACTTTACGCAGCGCTGAATTTGGTTTTTTCGGAGTCATTGTTTTCACCAAAGTAACAACTCCACGTTTTTGTGGAGAATCTGATGCTTTATATATCCTATCCTTGGCATTAAAAAGAGTTTTAAGAGCGGTTGACCGTGTCTTTTTAATTCTTTTACTTCTTCCTTTTTTAGCTAATTGCGATAGAGTAGGCATAGTTTTGCTATTATAGCATATTTTCTCTTGTTTGAGTATTTAGAAGTTCTAGCCATTGCAAATCAGATGCTAGATTTTGTAAGTTTGCCTGACCTAGCCAACTCTTCTGGAGATCTTGGTATATTAACACTTGAGTTCTTAATTCAAATGCACTTCCCACAATAAGTGCTGCACGGACAAAATCGTATGTTTTTTGAGCAACTCCAAAAGGATTTATTTTAGTGAGGGTTTGTAGGTATTCCCGGCGAAATGCGCTCGGATTATGATGCATCCTTTGCGGGTCCTTCAAAGAGACTTGTCTTCCAACTAATGCACTAACATCAGTAAGTAAGGCCAATGTACGATTATTCGTTATACCGCCAAACTCTTGATCGATATATACTACAGGGTCCTCCGCTCCTGCAAAGATAATTTGTGTTGTCTTTGTTTGTGCCTCTTTCTGTTCAATATCTGCCATAACCATTCTATCGAAGAAGTAATTATCTTGCCGCATGTCGTCCATACAATATGTTGGATGACCTTCACCATCAGCAAATAATGGCTCCAGAAGTCGTCCTGCTTCAATAAATCGTTCTCCTAACCATTCCAGAGCATTTTGTTTTTTTGTATATCGATTAATAGTTTCACTGTGAGGTCCTAAACAGTCAGTGATTTCTCCAGCAAAAACCTTGAAAAATTCTTCAGCAGAACGGGAACATGGTTCAGCTTGTGGAAGGTGAGAAGTATCAGTATTAGCATCTATTCCATGCCAAACTTTAGGAATATGACTTGCAGCGATAAATCTGGCATATTTTGGATCAATAGCCGCGACTGCTTCTTGTGTATAAGGAAAGTGTATAAAAGATTCATCTGGTAAGAATGCATACTCTACCACCAATCTGCCTTCTGCCGTTGGTTGTAATGGAGTAATAATGCTAGGTGTGCGAAAACCTAATGGATTTGCTATTGTATTAGTATATTCTCTTATTAATTGGGCTTTTGCATGTTCACTCCCCGCAATTTTCCCAAGGCCTTCTCTTATGCCTCTATTTGATTTGAAAATAAGAAATTTACGAGGATAATAAATTAGGGAAGGATTTTCTTTTTGTAATTCAAAAGAAAGTGACCTCACTTGAGGGTCAGGTGATAAAGCAGGAGTTATATCTTCAGTAATTCGACCAAACGCTTCATATATTCGTTCTTTTGTAATTTGTTCAGATGAAGCTTCAGTAAGAAAAAGTGCCTTTCTTACATGTGGACTCATCGCCTGTAAAGGAATTTCGCTTATTGTGAAAGGGATATGTACTGGTGTCATACAATAAAAATTTTCTTATATTATAACAGGGTTTTTTGAAAAGGTGGACGGTCACATCTAATTATCATCAGGAACGAACTTCAAAGCTATCGAATTCATGCAGTAACGCTTACCCGTAGGCGGCGGGCCATCATCAAAAACATGACCGAGATGCCCTCCGCATGTATCAAGTACTTCAATCCGATTATCTCCAAGAGTGCTTTCTTTGCGCAGAACTAGCGCGTCTTCTGTAATGGGCTCCCAGAAACTTGGCCAACCGGTTCCTGAATCATATTTTTGTTCTGATCTAAAGAGAGGCTTATCGCAACCGACACTATAGTATGTTCCTTTCCGTTTCTCGTGATTTAATGCACCGGTAAATGGAATCTCAGTCCCCGCTTCACGCAAAATATGATATTGTTCAGGATTTAGAATTTTTCTCCACTGGTCATCTGTTTTGAAACTACTTTTGTTAAATTTCCCGGAGATAATCTGACCACTTGACTCGGTTGGTGTGGTGGTTTGTATTGCTTGAGGTTTTTGCGTTTGATAGAAAACTATTGCAATCAGTACGATTACTCCTACGAGAATTGTTAGGGTTAACTTATTGGATTTATTGGGGCGGTTTTTTATCATAAAATTTTTTAATTATCCAAAAGTAAAAGCAAATACTTGGACGTTTTCATCAACAAACTCTAAACGCAATATATGGCGCCCCGGAGTTGGGAGATTGATCAGCTTATAAAGCCTGTCTTTATTTACAGTTACTATTCCATTTTTATTGTCTTCTCCGAAATCTTGAAGTTTGTCATCAAGGTAGACCTTTACTTTTGCCCCGATTGAATCGGGGTTTGCCGGGTTTCCGTTTGTACGCATAACAAGAAATACTTCTTTGGATTCGAAATTGAGAAGCAGTTTTGCGCCTTTTTGCGGATTGGCATATTCATGCATAACATTCCATTTGCCCACAAACGCTACCTGATTATTCCCTAACTTGCTTTGTGCTGTATACATTGAAGCTTTGTCATAGGCTATTTTTTCGGGGGATGCAAGATTTTCTATTCGTCCCCAACCCAAATATATTTCAGGAGTTTGGGAGTTGATTTGGTATGTAGGATTATTGACATTAGCAGGCAAATTTTTTGCACCGGATTCTTTCAATAACTCTTGAATGACGCGTTCGGTTTCATCATAGGCTCCTTCGCCAAAGTGTGTGTAGCGAATATAACCTTCTTTATCTATAAGATACTTAGCCGGCCAAAAACGGTTGTTGTAAGCTCTCCAGGTAGCAAAATCATTGTCTTGAACTACGGGGTACTTTAGTTTAAAGTCGGCTATAGCCTCTGCAACATTTTTCTCACTCTTTTCAAATTCAAACTCCGGCGAATGTACACCGATAATTACTAAACCTTTATCATTATATTTTTCATGCCAGGACCTTAAATACGGCATTGTTCTCTGACAGTTAATGCAAGAGTAAGTCCAGAAATCAACAAGCACCACTTTGCCTTTCAATTGTTCAAGTGTTAAAGGGTTCGTGTTTAACCAAACGCCTCCAGGAATTATTTCGGGAGCTTTTGGGCCTTTTGGAGCTGACACATCAAACATCGGCTTTCCCATACCTTCTTCTTTCACTTCGTTCCCCATTTTCTTATCAAGCGCATTTCTTACAGCATCATTATCTTCAAATTTTATGAGTCCTGAACCGTATTGGGGAAATTTATCAAGAATAAAAGTTTGAAATTTTCTGTCAACGTTAAAAAATATTCCGATGGCGGTGAGAATCATTAACACTCCGAATAGTTTTTGGATGTTATTCAGATTTGCAAGTAACCATGGGACTCGGCGGAGTGCGTTTTGCCCGCCAAGCATTATAAGAAACATCGGAATTGCAGTACCAAGAGAATATGCTAGTGTTATAAGAAATGCGTCAAAGGTGACAGTACCGGTGATGGCCAAGGATATGACGGACGCGAGAATTGGACCAACGCATGGGGTCCAGAGAAGGCCCACGGAAAACCCTATTAATAGTCCACCGCCAAAACCTGTTTTATTTTGACTGCTTGGCATGAACCCAGCTAGTTTTGAAAATAACCTCTCAACGAGTAATTGAAACTGTGGAATAAGCAGTGACGCGCCAAAACCGGCTATGACCAATACTGAGACAAGCCTGAGAGTATCTGCTGAAATCCCGCTCAGTCGGACAATAGTCGAAAGAAAAAGTGTAAAGAAAGTAAAACTTAAAACAAATCCAATAACAACGCCCATTGGACGAGATTTTCCAGTATTTTTACCCCCGATACTTGAGGATAAAATAATTGGCAATATAGGTAATATACAGGGTGAGAGTACGGTTATAACTCCGGCTAAAAACGCGAATGCGATAAGTAGAATCATATATATTACTAATTAGTTTTTGATACTGGTTCCTGTAAAAACAAAAGCCGGCACTACAAACTACTTAATGTTAACAAGTAGCTCATTAGTTTGTCCACCGTTCCACTTGGTAACTTCTTTACCTTGTGAATCAATTTGGACAAATGTGTGTTGATATGTAATGCCGTACTTTTTGGCGAGATCTTTTTCTTCCTGATCGGTATTTGGATCGTTGTAATTGGTCCTTATCACAACTACGTCCTCGGGTATTTTACCGGGATTTTTTGTAAAATCTTCATTGGCGACTTTACATGTCGGACACCAGGTTGCGTAAAAATAGAGTACCCTGCGCTTGTCCGAAGACTCATCAAGAGCAGCTTTTGAGTACTCAACATAACGGGGTGAGTTTGACTTTATCGCTTTGTTCCCTTCATTTGCCAACAACGCCTCGCCTTCTTTTTTCTCAATCGCTTTTTGTTCTGGGGTTTCAGCTCCTTCACCTTCTTCACTTTCTTCTTTTTCCTTAGCTACAGGCTCTTTTTGCATCAAGGCGCCATACTCTTGTGGTGCTTTTGCAAGGTCAGTTTGTTTTGAGTTTTGATTTGCAACAAATAAGCCACCTGCAACAAGGACTAAAACGACAATGACGGTAATTATTAATTTATTATTCATTTTCTCGCCTCCCCTCTTTTTAATGCTTGATATGACCATAGATTAGTCCGAATATTTTGGCAAGTAATGCGATACATACAGCAACAATAAGCCAGGGGTCTATCTTGTCTGTAAAATATTGCACAATGACACCAATAATAAGCGTCGTGATGACTGCAAAATAAGCAAAGCGTGAGGCAATAAATTTGTGAAGCTGCTCCCGTTCATCCCCTGGTTTTTCTTTCCATAGAAAACCGGAAAATACTATAAAAAGTATTCCTAGAAGCGGGACCATCATCGGGTGCAAAATGGCGGGAATAAGCGGTTCTATTGGTTTTATGAAGCAAATCAGGAGCCAGATTAATAATATAGAAAGTACGATTTCGCCAATAAAGTTATTTTTCATATTTGTATGTAAATACTTCCTCAACAGGTTTTTTGAAAAACCTGGCAATTTTTAGTCCAAGTAATAACGAAGGTATATAATTTCCCTTTTCGATCGCAATTATGGTTTGGCGTGATACCTTAACTGCTTTTGCGAGATCTTCTTGGGTTACATTCATTTCTTTACGCAATTCAAAAACTCTGTTAGTTATATGATCCATGATAATTTTTTAAATGTCAAGTGGATTTGACATTAGTTTAAGAGTTTTGAGGGGGTTTGTCAAGTAGGTTTTACATTTGTGCTATACTTATTTTTATGAAGAAATATGTAATGTTTGGAATTGCATGCCTACTCGTTCTCGGGGTTGTATATACATTTACGCGGGAGCATATACAAAAATTTAACAGCGGGTCTGTAAAAAAAATTACAGAGGACAAAAACTCGAGGAGGATTATATAGAACTGCATTATTTGCCGGAGGTTGTTTTTGGAGTCTTGAGTCCTATTTCGAAAAAATTCCTGATGGTATTGTTGATGTCGTATCCGGCTATTCGGGTGGTACGAGCGAGAACCCAACATATGAAAACTATACAGAGGGGAATCATAGAGAAGTTGTCCAAGTGACTTATGATCCAGCGAAGATCTCGTACGGAGCACTCACGGAATATTTCATTCGCCATATAGATCCAACAGATGCAGGCGGCTCTTTCTACGATCGTGGAATGAATTACACATCTGCTATATATTATGAAAATCAGGAGGAAAAAAAAGCAGCAGAGGATGTTATTGCAACAATTGATGGGGCAAAAATATTTGAAAAACCTATTGTGACAGATGTTTTGCCCAAATTAAACTTCTGGCCAGCCGAGGGGTATCACCAGAACTATGCAAAGAACAATTCATTGAGATATGCGGCGTATCGCGTTGGCTCAGGGCGCGACGGGTTTCTAAAAAAGTTCTGGGAAGGAAAAGAAAGTATTCTTTATAAGGAATAAGATACTCCTACAGCAGTAAAGTTTAAGGCGACAAAATTTATGTCTAGCGATTTGATTGAACAATCAAAATTATCAGGGTATCACAAAAATCTGAGCCAATTAGTTGGAGAGTGGGAAGGTGCGACGAAAGTGTGGTTTGACGAAGGGAGCCAGGCACAAGAATCGCCTATCATGGGAACCATGCGGCTTATACTAGATGGTCGTTTTATTTTGCATGAATATCAAGGCAGCTTTGACGGCAAACCGCTACAAGGCGCAGCCATCTATGGTTACAGTAGCGGGAAAAAACAATTCGAGTGCGCCTGGGTAGACAGTTTTCATAATGGGGATAGCATAATGTTTTCAGTTGGAAAAGATACAGGTAAAGTTTTTTCTGTACTTGGTAACTATTTAACCGATTGCGGAGATGGCCGTGGTGAAGAGCGATGGGGTTGGCAGACAGAGATTAGGATTATCAACAAATTCAAAATCGTGATCCGGATGGATAACATTTCTCCTGATGGGAAAAAAGAGGGAGGAGTTGAGACAATCTATCATCGTAAAAAAATTTTAAGTAGACCGTAGCCAACTTTCGTTTATAATTCGAGGATGCTACTGCCCGATAATTGTATTGATAATTTCTTCATTTGTGGTTCATTATTGAAAATTTCCATCTAACTAATTTTTTGCGTTCTTGACAGCAAGTTACCTGAGACTTTATGCTGAAAGCATGCCAGATATTTCCTTCCCTATATCGCAAGAAATGACAAAGATGCTGCTTTTTATTGCACTGACTCTGCTTATTGCGATTATTGTTGATAATGTTTTGCGTTCATTTGTCAAAGTCCCGAAAAATTTTGATAACAGACGCAGCAGGGCATATGTAACAATACTCCGCAAAACCATAACAATCATTACTTATTTTATAGCTATTTATTTTATCTCAATTGAGATAGGAATTAATGTTACTCCCCTCTTGGCCTCAGCCGGCATTATAGGTATAGCAATAGGAATCGGAGCCAAAACATTAGTCGAAGATCTTATAAACGGTGTCTTTTTGCTCACGCAGGATTCAATTGCAATTGGAGATTATGTAAAGCTCGATGATGCTGAGGGAAAAATTGAAAAACTAGGATTCAGAACAATATACGTCCGTGGAGATAGCGGAGAATTATATATCATTCCGAACGGACAGGTTAAAAAAATAATTAATTTCTCCCACCATAGGTCATATATGAACGTGGATTTCCCTATAAAAGCTGACCAAGATATTGATTTGGCGATTAAAGCATTGGAAGAGGCATTGGATGAGTTAAAGAAAGACCGCGAGTTATCAGATTCGGTCTTCTCCGGTTCGGGCATTTTGGGTATTGAAGAAATTAAAGATGGACGGATGATTCTACGGGGGAAAATTATTACACTGCCCGCATTACGGGAGCGTGTCGCACGAAAATACCGTTATCTTGGGAAGAAGAACTTCGAGAAATTCAAAATTGCGCTCTCCTAATAAATTATGCCCGCAAAAATTAATCTTCGTGATAGTTACAGTAATATTGAAGCCGAGGAAGTACTTCAAGAACTACAAACAAATAGTGTCTCTGGACTGAATAATATTCAAATTAGTGAAAGACTAAAACAATTTGGTTTTAATCAATTACGTACAAACAAGCTCACACCTTTTACATTAATATATCGTCAACTTACCGGCAATCCGCTTTTACTTATTCTTGCTGCGGCAACACTTATCTCTTTTCTTCTTGGAGACCGGACAACTTCTTATTATATTTTTGGAATAATATTAATAAGTATTTTTCTTGGTTTCTGGAATGAATATTCTGCGGAAAAAACAGTTGAAGGACTCTTGAAAAAAATTGCTCCATTGGCTCTTGTTATTCGAAATGCGGAAAAACAGGAAGTTCCAGCTTCCCACTTAACAATCGGCGATATTGTTTTTTTATCCCAAGGGAGTATTATACCGGCCGATGTGCGTTTTCTTGAAACTAACAGTCTTGAGGTAAATGAATCTACTTTGACAGGTGAATCTAAAACAGTATTTAAAGAAAGCGGCGACCATATGAAGAACATTGGTTATATGGGAACCAGCGTTGACAGCGGATCAGGAAAAGGAGTCGTCATCCAAATCGGTAAAGAGACTCAATTTGGCAAGATCGCAAAAAGTGCAACGTTTATTAGGCCTGTCACTGAGTTTCAAAAAGGCTTATCCCGTTTGGGAACGCTGATAATAAAATTTGTACTCATATTAACTATATTAATTTTTCTTATCAATGCACTCTTACAACACGATATTCTCGATTCAATTCTTTTTTCGCTGGCAATTGCCGTGGGTATAACGCCTGAGCTTTTGCCTGTTATTGTGACAGTCAGTTTGTCGCATGGAGCCGGAAAACTGGCTAAAAAACATGTCGTTGTAAAGCGGCTACTTTCTTTAGAAAGTTTGGGAAATATAGATGTTTTATGTACCGATAAAACCGGGACTTTGACTGAGGGCAAAATTGATGTGGTTGATTATATTAATTTAGAAAATAAAAAGGATATTCAAGTACTTACCGCATCACTCTATTGCAACATGGGCATTGTGCATAAGAAAATAACAGGCAACGCAATTGACGTGGCGCTTTGGACACATGCACTTAAGGAGAAATTATATATCAACGCTGAGCTGAAAAAAGTTTATGAAGAAGAATTTGATTATAACCGCAAGTTGAATTTTGCTGTTGTAAAAAATAATAAAGAAACCGTACTTTTCGCAAAAGGCGCACCAGAAGCAATAATACCGCAATGCACAAATATTAAGAACAATGTAACGCTTGAAAAAAAGCTTGATGCACTCCGTCTGACGGGTTTGAGAATTATTGCTGTAGCAAAAAAACACATAGAAGCAAAAAAAACCTACTCCTTCGATGATGCGGATAAATTAGAATATCTAGGGTATATTACGTTTCTGGATATTCCGAAAAAATCCGCGCAGGTTGCATTGACACAGCTTAAAAATCTGAATGTAATGGTAAAAGTAATTACAGGAGACAATGAAATTGTAACCAAAAAAATTTGCCAGGAAGTAGGTATGGATGTAAAACGCGTACTGACCGGTCCTCAAATTGAGAAATTGTCTGATCCTGAGCTAAAACACATTGTTAATACCGTTGATATTTTCGCCAGGGTGTTGCCGCTGCAAAAGCTGAAAATAATAAAAGCTTTGCAGGAAGCAGGCCATACTGTGGGATATCTGGGAGATGGGATAAACGATCTGCCGGCATTACATAATGCGGATGTCGGTATATCTGTGAATACTGCTGTTGATGTGGCGAAAGAAGCTGCTTCAGTCGTACTGCTTCGCAAAGGTATTGACGTAATTGATGATGGGATTCGGGAGGGTAGACGCACCTTTAGTAATACTATTAAATATATTATAATTACCGCCAGCTCAAACTTTGGTAATATGTTCTCTGCCGCCGGGGCTTCTTTTTTCTTACCTTTTCTGCCAATGACACCTGTTCAGATACTTTTAACAAACGCGCTTTATGATGTAGCGCAACTGTCAATTCCAACAGATAATGTTGACCATGCATCGCTGGTAAAACCCAGACATTGGAATATTGATTTCATTAAAAATTATATGCTATTTTTCGGTCCCTTAAGCTCTGTTTTTGATTTTTTGACATTTAGTATTTTAATTCTTGTTTTTCATGCAGAGGGACCACTTTTCCAAGCAGGCTGGTTTATTGAATCCTTGGCTACACAAGTACTTATAGTCTTTGTGATAAGAACATCTAAAAGGCCTTTTTATAAAAGCCGGCCTAGCATTTGGCTAGTAATTGCATCGCTGGGAATTGTACTAACTGCCATATTAATTCCATTTACTCCGCTTGCCGGTCCGCTGCAATTTTTGGCGCCTCCACCATTATATTTTGTATTCCTTATTATTATAATTGTTTCATATCTCTTTTTAATCGAATACATGAAGGGAGTATTTTTGAAGAAGTTCAATTTATAAAATTTTCATATTGCAAATAGATAGTAAGTGCTATATACTGCGACTATGGAAACAAAGATTTTAAATTATCGGATTATTCTTAAGAAAGAAAAGGAAACAAGGAAGACCATATTTCTTGCAGAATGTCCCACATTGGGAATATATGACTGGGGAGATACTCTTGATCTGGCTCTCTCACATATCAAAGAAGCAATAGAATGTCATGTTGCATCCTTACTAAAAGATGGTGAGGAAATACCGGTTGATTATCCTGATAAAGAATTTGTGACAGAAACAAAAATTATTGTACCAACTCTTCTTCCCTAAGCTCTTAATTCATGAGCGTTCTTGCAAATATCAAAGTAAAAGATATGGAGCGTATATTGCTAAGCAAAGGGTTTCAGCCTCATGCATCAAAAGGGAGTCATAAAACATTCAAGCACCTAGATGGTAGAAGAACGACACTTGCCTATCATCCGGGAAATATCCCCAAACCAATTGTTGCAAAGATACTTAAACAATCCGGTATAACAAGAGATGAACTTCAAAAATATCGTAGATAAATAAAATTCCGAGATTAATTTGTATGTGCCCTTTGAAGACAGTAGATTTAACAAAATAATATGACATTTCTTGAAAAATATGAACTGCTGAAAAAATCTATACCTGTTCCGGCTGTGACGATTCCAGGTACAGTTGAAAGTGAATATGTGGAATATTGCTATAGATGCAAAAATTGTTTTTACTGCATTGATGGATTCACGCCACTTATAGATAGTATATATTCAAACTTTGCACGGGGTAATAAGCTTGTGGATTGTACTAATGTGACAGAATCGGAAAAGTGTTATCTATGCTTTGATTGTACAAAGTGCTATAGCTCTACTTATCTAATGGATTGTAATAACTCTACCGATTGTCATTTCTCAGCATTTTTAAATTCTTGTAATGATTGTTTTGGTTGTGTGGGTTTAACTCAAAAAAAATATTGTATTTTTAATAAACAATATACAAAAGAAGAATACCTAAAAAAAGTAGAAGAATTAAAAAAAGGAAAGCCTGAAATGATCCTCGAGCAAATGATTGAATTAAAAAAACAGATACCGCATCCCGCAAGTCAACAATTTAATAATGAGAATTGTCCGTTTGGTGATTATATATATAATTCCAAGAACTCCTACTGGTGCTTTATTGCAACATATAGTGAGAATTCAGGTTATTGTTATCAAGTTAGTCGAGTAAGGAACAGTTGGGATGCATTTTACTCCGGCGGTAATGCAGAAAAAAAAACTACTACCGAGCGATGTTATGAAATTGTAAATTTAACGGGCTGTTACGAATGTGCTTTTGTATATAATTGTGAAGACTGTACAAATTGTTACTACGGGGCAGATCTTTTAAACTGTTCCGATTGTTTTGGCTGCGTTGGAATATTAAAGAAGAAATATTGTATATTAAATAATCAATTTACAAAAGAGCAATATGAAAAAGCCGTTAAGAGCATCAAAAAAGAGCTTGGGTGGAAAATTTAGGTAGAGCAGGATTTGATAAATGAAAAAATGAAACCCATTACCTATTCCGCAATGCTATTAAAAAACTGCCAAGTAGATATAGAAGCAAAGCTTGCCAGAAAAGGATTGATAAAAGAGTTGTGCTTAGAAAAATCACGACAATTTCCCGCTTAAAGCCTTGAGGAGAAACAAACAAGGCAGCAATTCTTCCGACAATAAATAAAATGGCAAGACCCATGACCGGAGAAAATACAACTGGTAATAAAATAGGACGGCGTACCATACCTTTTACATATTTAGAGGGATAGAATGTCAAGCCAATTAATGTTTTTGTCCAGATATAGGCAACAAAAATAAAAAAAGTGTGCTTCTTCATTTTGGTCCGCCGAAAATTCTTAATATTAAATTATCATAAGGCGTACCGATAAATCCGTGAAAGATAAATGAAAATATGAAAGCCAGCGGGATAAGTATTCTCCACGGATGATTACCAAGCCAAATAGTTACAGTTTTGAATACGCGGGGGAAAACCATATCATTCAAAACCTTTTCTTGATCTTTGGCTCTTTTCTGAAGCTGCAATAAAAATTCACGCTCGTTCATAAGCTATTTGAAAACGCCGGCGGGCTCGGAAAAGTAGAGATTCGGTTGCTTTAAAAGACAGGTTGAATATAGGTGCCAATTCCTTTACGGGTATTTTGTCTTCGTAATGAAGGTGTAGAATTTTTTGATACTGAAGCGAAATTTCCAGAAATGCTTTTTCAATTTTATCACGGATTTTGTCTTTCTCAAATTGAAACTCCGGCTGTTGAATTTCAGCGGCGATAATTTCCAAAAACGGCGCCTGAGATAAAAGAACGGATTTTATTTTTCTCTTTCTGTAAAAGTCAGCGACTTTATTGTGGGCAATTTTAAAAAGCCAAGTAGTTACACTACTTTTTTCCTGAAATAGATGCAACTCGTCAATAGCTGCGAAAAATATATCATTTAAGACTTCTTCAGCGTCTTCTTTGCATGGAAGTTTTCTACGTAAAAACGAAAGTAATTTCGGAGAATTAATTTTATAAAACGCGACCACCGCATCACTATCTCCCTGCAATATCCTGTCTAATATACTAGTCATGATTGTATTGTAGCATATATTACTAAACGAATGATTTTGCAGAGTTTAACGACTATATATTATATAAGCGTATGAATTTACGTAATTTTGTTGATGTTAGTTCAAGACGAGCCGCACTGGAAGAAAATTTGGGCATAGAACTTTCCAATATTGGTAAATATACATTAGACGCGCAACAAGCTTCCACAAAAAATTGCGAAAATATGATTGGCATAGCACAGGTTCCGCTTGGTATTGCCGGGCCACTACAATTAACAAGTAATTTGCAAAAAAGAGAATATTTTCTCCCTTTGGCCACGACAGAAGGAGCTTTAATTGCATCTGTTAATCGGGGATGCAGTGCTATTGCTCAGGCTGGGGGGGTAAATGTGATAAGCGAGAAAATTGGCATGACCCGGGCGCCTGTTTTTGTGGTTGAAACTATTACTCAAGGCAAGGCGTTTATTCACTGGATTGAAAATAATTTTGCCAAGATTAAAGAAATTACAGAGTCTACTTCAGATCACTTGGAGCTTCTCAAAATTACCCCTCACTTGATGGGCAGAAATGTTTATTTGCGTTTTCATTTTGATACTCAGGATGCAATGGGTATGAATATGGCAACAATCGCAGTTGCTAAAGCAGTCCCATTTATAGAAGAGCAAACTTCTGCGCGTTGTGTGGCTATATCCGGAAATATGTGTGTTGATAAAAAGCCAAATTATCTTAATTTCATTGAAGGCAGGGGGTATAAAGTATGGGCCGAGACGGTATTGCCGGACGATATAGTGGCAACTGTTTTAAAAACTAAAATAGAAAAAATTATTGAAGTGGCTCAAAGAAAATTACTGTATGGATCTATAATGGCAGGTAGTATTGGAGCAAACGCTCATTTTGCCAATATACTTGCAGCTCTTTTTATAGCGACCGGTCAGGATGTGGCACATGTAAGCGAGTGCTCGATGGGAGTGACAACTTTTGAAAAAGTGGAAAATGGATTATATATGTCAGTGTATCTGCCGGATTTAGTTGTCGGGACTGTGGGAGGAGGAACACAGCTTGCTACTCAAAAAGAAGCGTTGAGTATAATGGGATTGAATCCTAAAAAAGAAAAAAATACAGGACGGAAACTTGCCGAGTTAACTGCAGGAGCTGTGATGGCTGGAGAATTATCGCTCATGGCATCTTTGGCTGCAAATACAGTAGCCCGCGCACACCTGAAATATGCAAGAGGAGTTCAAGAGGCTTAAATTATGAGTGGAATTGTTGGATACGGCGTATACATACCAATTTATAGGATTAAAGTATCAGAAATTGCTGATGTCTGGAAAAAGAATCCGGCTGAGGTAACTGAGGGTTTACGGGTTAGTGAAAAAGCTGTGCCGGCATTTGATGAGGATGCAGTATCTATGGGAGTTGAAGCTGGAAAAGCTGCATTACATATGGCTGGCATATCGGAAAAAGAGATTGGTAGTGTATACGTTGGCTCAGAGAGTCATCCCTACGCAGTAAATCCAACATCAACAACAGTTGCAGAATACTTGGGAGTTGGCAATGACTATTTTGCAGCTGATCTGGAATTTGCGTGCAAAGCTGCAACTGCGGGAATGCAAATTACGCTTGGACTTTTGGACAGCAATAAAATTCCTTACGGGCTAGTAATCGGCAGCGATACTGCACAGAGTAAACCCAGAGACGCGTTGGAATATACAGCCGCAAGTGCTTCTGTTGCCTATATTTTAGGAAATAAAAATGCGGATTTAATTGCGGAAGTTCTGGCAACATCTTCTTTCTCTTCAGATACTGCGGACTTTTGGAGACGCGACGGACAGAAGTATCCGTCACATTTTGGTAGATTTTCCGGTGAGCCGGCATATTTCAATCATGTGATCAGTGAGGGCAGAAAATTGCTGGAGAAAAGCGGAATGAAACCCAATGATTTTGCGTATTGCGTATTCCACATGCCGAACGGTAAATTCCCAAGAATAGCAGCTAAGAAATTAGGATTTACGTCCGAACAACTAGAGCCTTCGCTTATGGTGGACACAATCGGTAATCCCTACACTGCATCCTCGCTTTTAGGACTGGCTGCAGTTCTTGATCAAGCCCGTGCAGGACAAAAAATATTTTTTGTTTCGTATGGTTCAGGTGCAGGCTCAGACGGGTTTATTTTTCAAACAACTAAAAAATTAAGCGAAAAACAAAAAATTACTACGCCTGTCAGACAGCGAAATGAAAAGAAAATTTATATTTCGTATCCCGAATATTTAAAACATATGCACATTATATGAAAATTTCTGTACTTGGCGCGTCGACAACAAAATTTGGTGAACTGTGGAATACTTCACCGCGAGCACTTGCCCGGGAGGTTTTTTCTCAAGCACTAGCAGCATCAAATTTGAAACCAACAAACATTGATGCATTATTTGTGGGCAATATGCTCTCGTGTGTTTTAGGAAACCAGGCAAATTTAGGATCGTTGTTTGCTGAAGAATTGGGGGTTTTTGTACCCGCATTCAGACTTGAGGGAGCCTGCGCATCCGGAGGACTAGCCCTGCATAATGCTATAAATAGTGTACTCGCAGGACAATATAGGACAGTTCTTGTATTGGGAATCGAAAAAATGACTGACCATACACAGGACGAGATAACAAGTGCGTTAATGGCTGCCGGTTCTGATGAAGAAAGGGTGGCAGGAGTTACATTCCCAGGTCTCTATGCGCTGATGGCAAGAGCATATATGCAGGAATATCATATTGGCGAAGAGCTATTGGCTTCTGTATCGGTAAAAAATCATTATCACGGGAGCCTTAATCCAAAAGCACAATTTCCATCTCCAATTACTATTGAGGCTGTAATGAAGAGCGGGAAAATTGCCGATCCCATAAAACTTCTTGACTGCTCCCCTATCTCAGACGGGGCGTCGGCAATTATCATTACCGGAGATGAAAGTTTAAAAAAACGTCAAACAAAACCCATACATATTACTGCAAGTGAAGTTGCAACTGATAGTCTGAGTATAACTGACCGCAAGTCATTTACCAGTTTAGCAAGCGTAGTTAATGCCGCGAGCAAAGCATATAAAAAAACCGGTTTAAAACCTGTTGATATAGACGTTGCAGAAATACATGATTGCTTCTCAATAGCGGAAGTTATTGCCACCGAAGATCTTGGGTTTTCGGATAGGGGAAAAGGCGCGGCTGATATTGCTGCCGGAAAGCATACATTAAATTTAGGAAAAGTTATCACCAATTCTTCCGGAGGGCTGAAAGCTTGCGGTCATCCGGTCGGAGCAACCGGTATAAAGCAAATCGTTGAGATAGTTGAACAGTTACGCGGAGAAGCAGGCAAAAGACAAGTAAAAAACGCGAGGATTGGTCTTACGCATAATGTCGGAGGTAGCGGAGCAATTGCTGTAATTCATATTTTACAATCATTATGACAACACCAGTAAAGATACACAGACGCCAAAAGGAAATAGCTGCAGCGATTGGCAGAAAGGGGAAAATCGTTGTCTGGACGATGATCAGAGTCGCGGCCAAAGCATTTAACGCACAGGCTCCGTACCCGGTGGTTATTGTAAAACTTGAAAATGGGGGGCAAGTTATTGGTCAATTGGTTGATTGGAAACAAGAAGAATTACAATCAGGACAAGATGTTATTTCCGTACTAAGACGGTCCTGTATAGAAGATAATGAAAGCGTCATTAGCTATACTATTAAATTTAAACCAATATGAAAAAGATTCGTGTTTCTGCGCCTGGCAAGATAATTCTTTTGGGTGAACATGCAGTTGTTTATGGTAAACCTGCAATAATTGCCTCGGTTGCGAAGCGCTGTTTTATTACACTTACACCACGACAGGATAAAAAAATTGAAATTATTTCGGAAAATCTTAATGTTTCGGAAAAATTGGATGAGAAAAAAATAATTAAAAATATAGAAACAGCAAACAAAAATTGGCAGAGATATATAAAGACTAATGACGTTAATTTGTTAAAATCAATAACTGAAAAGCCACTGGCTTACGCAGAAATTGTTATCGGAGAAACGCTTAAATATTTTAATAAAAAATTATCATCTGGTTTTAAGCTATCTATAAATTCAGAGATTCCAATAGGGTCAGGAATGGGGTCATCGGCTGCTTTAGCTGTTTCAATCTCGGGATCTATATTGCTTTTTTTGGGCGAAAAATTTGATAAAGAGAAAATTAATGACATCGCATTTTTATCAGAACAAAAAAAACATGGGCTTCCTTCAGGCGGAGACAATAGCACATGTTGTTACGGAGGATTTGTTTGGTTCCGTAAAGAAACTCCCAATTTAAAAATTATCCAGCCCATTGCATTTAAGATAAGTCATAAGATTCAGAAAAGTTTTTTTACTGTTTTTACCGGAATACCAAATGAATCAACCGGGGAGATGGTCAGTATCCTTCGAACAATGTATCAGAAAAAACCAAAGATGTTTAATGCTATTTTTACTGACCAAGAATCACTAACCAGACAACTTCTTGATGCGTTAAAAAGTGATGACGAGGGGAAAATACTGAGCAGTATTAAGAATGGCCAAAAGAATTTGGAAAAGGTAGGCGCTGTCTCACCTATGGTAAAATCGCTTATAAATGAAATTGAGAAAAGAGAAGGGGTAGCAAAGATTTGCGGCGCTGGTGGAAGAACTAAAGGGACAGGAGTACTGCTTGTTTATCTTAAAAAAAGGAAAGAGGTAGAAACGTTGCTGCAGTCACGTAAATTTAATTTATTACCAATTTCATTGGGGGCAGAAGGAGTGAGGGAAGAGCTATAAAAAAATTAACTGTCTCAGCCCCTGGGAAATTGATGCTTCTTGGAGAACATGCTGTGGTTTATAATCACCCATGTTTAGTTACAGCAGTTGATCAACGGATGAAGGTTATTGTTGAATTACTGGATACGCGGGAATTTCAATTAGAAGCAGGAGATGTAAATGTTGTTGGTTATAAAAAACCTTTATCAGAACTCGGCCGAGGAGACATGCCAAAGGGCGCCAAGTTTGTCGAAATCGCGGTAAAAAATATTTATGAAGAGTTTAGTCTGGAAAAAGGAATAAGAGTTACAACTATATCTGAGTTTTCATCCCAGTTTGGATTTGGGTCATCGTCGGCATCAACTGTTTGTATATTAAAGGCTCTGTCGGAATTGTTTGAATTGAAACTTAGTCAAAAAGAAATTTTTGATTTTTCATTTAAAACAGTATTGGATATTCAGGGCAAAGGATCGGGATTTGACGTAGCTTCCGCAGTTTACGGTGGAACACTTTATTTTGTAACCGGTGGCAAAATCATTGAACCACTATCAATTGACAATTTGCCATTGACCATCGGCTATAGCGGCGTAAAAGCAGATACTGTTACACTTATAAATAATGTTAAAAAGTCTTTTACAAATAAGCAAGACCGGCTTACCGAGATTTATAACGGCATCGAACTTTTGGTAAATGCGGCGAAAGATAGTTTACTCTCCACCGTCATTCCCGCGAACGCGGGAATCCAGTGGAAAAAATTTGGGGAATTAATGAATAAAAACCAAGAGTATTTACGCGAACTCGGGGTAAGTATTGAGAAATTAGATAATATGATTCAGGCAGCACTGGATGCGGGAGCCTACGGAGCAAAATTATCCGGCGCCGGCGGAGGAGACTGTATGATCGCTATAGCGCCGGAAGAAAAAAGAAAGATGGTTGAGACGGCAATTGCTAAAGTCGGGGGGGAAATTATTCATGTAAGTGCAAATGCTGAAGGAGTTAGAACTGAATGAGATTTTAATATATGAAGAAATATAATACGCCCTTTTTTACATTGTATGAGAATACGTTTCTTGTTTTAATAGAAGATCTTGGAAAAGAAAAAGCATTGAAATTATTAAATAAGATATTCGCATTAGGTTTAAAAAAAGCTTATGATGCAGCAGGATTTAAAAAAGGAGATCCTAATAATTTTGTAAAAGTAGTTAGCACGCGAGATAAAAATGTCGGCTTAAAAGTTAAATTTCCACAAGTAACAGATGATAAGATTATTTATCAGTTTCACACAGATCCATTTCCTAGTTTAAAAGGGAAAGTTAATCCTAGCGATTTAGATGCAAGTTATATGAATTTTAAAGTTAACTATTTATTAGGAAATAAGTGGGCATATAAAACGACAAAACATATATGGAAAGGCGATAAATATACAGAGCATGTGATCGCCAAAAAATAAAAATAATTGCATAATCTTAAATTCTTTGTTATCATGTTTTTGTTATGAGCAAAAAGCTTTCTCAGAAAATTTTGGAATATACTGCTATTTTTGAACCCGCAGAGGAAGGCGGTTATGTAGTAAGCGTCCCGGCTCTTCCGGGTTGCATAACTCAAGGCGAAACTTTTGAAGAAGCTGTGGCTATGATTAAAGACGCTATGCAGGGATATTTAGCAGTTTTAAAAGAAGAAGGGGAAGAAATCCCGCAAGAAAAATCAGACGTTGTTATCACCAAAGTGTCTGTCGCTAATCCTGCAGCGAATTTATAATGGCATCCTTTAAAGCACGAGAAATCGTTAAAATTCTTCAAAAATTAGGATATATTAAAAAGCGTCAAACGGGTAGCCACATTATCATGTATAACCAACAACAAAAACAAACAATTCCGGTTCCAATGCATGCCAAAGAACTTAAAAAGGGCTTGTTAAAGGCAATAATAAAAAAAGCGGACTCAAGCGAAGAGGAGTTTATTAGACTGAAATAAATCATGATGAAAGCAACTGCAATTGCACCATCAAATATTGCATTTATAAAATATTGGGGTGTTAAAGATGAAGAGCTTCGCCTTCCGAAAAATGGCAGTATTTCCATGAATCTTAGTAATCTCCTGACAACAACCACCGTTGAATTTAGTTCGAATTATAAAACAGACAGTATTCAGATCAACGATACACATGAAGCAAACGAAGAAACTCGTGTAATGCAATACCTTGATCGCATTAGAAATCTCGCAAAGATACAGCACAAAGCAAAAGTTGTAACAAAGAATAATTTTCCAACAGCAACCGGTCTTTCATCTTCGGCATCAGGATTTGCAGCGCTTTCCGTTGCAGGAGCAAAAGCCGCAGCACTAAATCTTTCCGAAAAAGAACAATCAATTCTCGCACGTCTTGGATCAGGATCTGCGTGTAGATCAATTCCTGATGGGTTTACTGAATGGTTGGATGGGGATACGAGTGATACATCATACGCAGTTTCATTACATCCTCCGGAATATTGGAAAATCGTAGATGTTGTAGCAGTTGTCAGTATAAATAAAAAAGAAGTAAGCTCAACAGAAGGACACAGACTAGCAACAACAAGTCCATTTTTTGACAAAAGACTAGAGCTGAACAAAGAAAAAATACGGCGAATGAAACAATATATAAAAGATAGAAACTTTACTGCATTTGGAGAACTAACAGAGGCAGAAGCACTTGAGCTTCATGCAATTTATATCACGTCTCAACCCTCATTAATTTATTTACTTCCCGGTACCCTGCGCATCATGCATGAAGTAAAGCGCTGGAGAAATGAAGGACTTGAAGTATACTTTACGCTAAATACCGGACAGGATATTCATATTATTTGCCAGAATAAAGACAGCGGGAAAGTCCAACAGCTACTTTCTCAGATTCCAGAAGTAAAACAAATTATCCCAAACTATCCAGCAATTGGTGTTCGATTAACTGACAAGCACCTTTTTTAATGCAAATCAAAGCCGCTACAAATTTACCCGCAATTATAAAAAAACTTGAAGAATTAGTTTTGGCATCAACGGGCGCAGAACCATTTGAAGAAATTTTGAAACTTATTTATGCAAAATTGTATGCTGAGAAAATTGCAAAAAAGACACTTCCGGTTCAAATTCTTTTTGAAGGGGCCAAAAAAGAATGGCCCGGAATGTTTGACAAAAAAGACACTATTGAAATCTCACCTAGTAATCTTACATTGTGTACAGAGCTTCTATCGAAAGTTACATTGTATAAATCTGATTTAGCAATTATTGACACAGCATTTGAATATTTATTACCCAAAGCTGCCAAAGGAAGCCGGGGGCAATATTTTACTCCGCGTCATATTGTTGTTGAAGTTGTTAAAATTTTAAATCCTAAAAAGAATGACTATATTCTGGATCCGGCTTGCGGATCGGGAGGATTTTTACTTCATGCTGCTAAATATGTTAATAATGCAAAAAGGGTTTATGGTATTGATTTTGATAAGCGCATGGTAAAAATTGCTCAAGCAATGATGCTTATCGCAGGATTTGGACAAGCGAATATTTATAAAGCGGATTCACTCTCCTCTACTGTTGTATTGGGTAAACAATTATTTGAGGTTATCTGTACGAATCCCCCATTTGGCGGAGAAATTAAAGATGGAGAAGTTTTGCAGAGGTATGAACTTGCAAAAGACAATCGCGGGAAATTGCGTAGCATAGTTCAACGGCATGTTCTCTTTATAGAAAAGATTATAAATTTACTCAATCCCGGGGGACGGGCGGCAATTGTTGTGCCCCAAGGGATATTAAATAATACTAACTTTGCTTACATACGAGAATGGATATTTAAGAAAGCGAGAATATTAGGAGTGATTGGTTTAGATGCATTCACATTTAAGCCGCATACAAATGTAAAAACAAGTTTATTATTTCTGCAGAAATGGTCCGGTAAAGAACTTTCAGATTACAAAATATTTATGGCAGTATCTAAGAAAGGCGGCAAGAATCTCTCAGGAGGATATGTTTATAAAACCCAAAACGGAAGGCAGATAATAGACCATGATTTACCGGAAATTGCAGAGAAGTTTATAAAATTCATAAAAAATGAGAAGCTTAATTTCTAAGTATGCTTGATTCATTTGTTAACCATTCCGATATCATAGCCGCAAACCGACTGGATGCGGAGTATTTCCAACCAAAGTTTCTAGATTTACGGGAAAAATTAAAGAGCGGGAAGTATAGAAAACTGCACGAGTTATGCGAATTTATCCGGACAGGACCTGCGGGCTCAGTTCTGCCAGCGTCTAAATATACATCATCCGGTATAAAAGTTTATAGACCGTCAAATTTAAACGGCTGGACTTGCGATAACTCTAATATTGTTTATGTATCTGAAGAGTATTGTAGTAAACAAAATTTAAAACTGTATAGCAACGGTGATATTTTAGTGACAAGAATTGGAGATATAAAATTTGCAATTATTCAGGAAACTAAACTCTTTGCAATTAGCCCAAATTTATTTGTAATTAGAACAAAGAAAGATTTACTTGATCCGTATTTTCTATTAGTATTTCTCAATACATGGTTTGGAGCTGATCAAATTCTACGCGGACAAAAAATTGTTTCTTTAGCGTCTGTGGATATTGGACAGGTTGCTAATATGCTAGTGCCGTTAATACCTGTTGATGCGCAAATAAAAATAGGCAAATTAGTAAAAAATGGGTTAAAAAAATTGCGGCAAGCAAAGGAGATACATTCTCAAACAGAAAGTGCTCTTGTGCAAATTATTGGTCACCAAAAAAGTAGCAAGGATCAATCGTCAAACATAATAAACTTTTCCGAATTACTAAAAGTACGCCGGGCAGATGCTGAATATTTCTTGGCGCAAAAATTCATAGGTCAAGAGTCAATAAAATGGATGCAAATTGGTGAAATTTCACGTGTTATGCGTGGAATTGAGCCCGGAAGAAAAGCTTACCAAAAAAACGGAAAATTATTTATGAGGGTCAGCAATATAGATAAATACGGATTATTGGAAAAAAGCCAAAAATATATTAGTGAAGTTTTATATAAAAAACTTTACAAAAAATATCAACCACAAATTAGTGAGATACTGCTCGTAAAAGATGGAAAACCTGGTGTTGCTTTTGTTGTTAAAAAATCTATAAAGGGAATAATCTCAGATGGAATTGTGCGGCTACAGCTTAATACTCTATTTGCCCCAGAATATGTGAGTCTTTGTATAAATTCTCCTATTTGTCAGCAACAGATCCTAGCTGATATAGATGGATCACTTGTGCCGCATTGGAAGGTTGAGCAAATAAAGAATTTAAAAATTCCAATTGTTTCTGCAAATATCCAAGCAGGGCTTGTTAGAGTCATGAAAAAATCCGGTATACTTTTTCAAAAAGCGGAGGAAAATTTATTACTTGCAAAATACCAAATAATTCTCTTTATGCCAAAATAATTTGTCATTCCCCTGGACAGGGGGAATCCAGAAGATATAATAACTATTCCTTATTAAGGATTAATTAAGAAATTTATTTTACCTCCTAGATTCCCGCGTTTGCGGGAATGACAACAATCAGCGTAATATGAGTTATTAAATGACTTAATTGAATCTAAGCTTAGAAGCCCAAATTCTTGAGGATATTTTTTAATTCATCGATTAATTTCTCAAGGGCATTGCGCTCTTCAGCTATTTTTTCTTTGATTTCCTTGATTTGTTTTTTCTTTTCTGCAGTTTTGCTTGCTTTATCATTTGAAGTATTCGTATCAACGTTTACAGTAGTATTAATATTGTTATTGTTTTTGTTTGGCTCATTTGTAGGACCGGAATTGTTATTGGAATTATTAATATTCACCTTTGTATTGCCGTCTTCTGACTGCACATTCAAATTACCGTTCTCGCTTGTAGTGCATTTTCCATTTACACAGACTGTGCTTTTTCCATTGTTGGAATTAGTTGTTGTGCATGTTCCATTTTGGCAAATCGTGTTATTACCGGTATTGGTTTCAACATTTACATTGGTCTTGGAGTTGCCCTCATTATTTGAGACATCAATAGTCGTATTAGCAGTTGCAACTTGCGGTATTAAAGTTACTGTAATTAAACAAATTATCATGCATATAGAAGTGCGATATTTCATAGAAGATAAAGAGTCCTAATAATATAACACAAAATAAAAATATTGCAACTTGATAAGTAGATTTTAAAGCTCACCTTTGCTTGCCTGGTAGATTTTTTCAGCACGGGATAAGAATGCTTTTTGCGCGGTATCAATATTTTTTGAATCTCCTTTCCATATTTCAAGCGCTTCGTCTTGTAGAGCGCGTCCATATGAGGCAGTTAATCTAGAAAATTTATTTTGCTCCTGATTATTTCTTTTATTAATCTCATTTAAATGTTGCGTAGCAAGTTCGGCGCTTTGTCCGCCAGACAGAAATGCGATAACGGGAATATCAGGTATTACCGCACTTTTAAGTATCTCGATCGTTGATTGAGCGACCGTCTGTACATCTGCCTGAATATCAGCATTACTACCTGAAGTTATCATGTTTGGTTTTAGAATTATTCCAGATAGTAATACGTGATAGTCGGCAAGTCTGCTAAAGACAACAAATAATACTGACTTCGTAACCCTAATGCAGTCTTCCAAAGTGTGTGTGCCTTCCATCAAAACTTCGGGTTCAACAATTGGTACCAGATCGTTTTCCTGGCAAAGGGCTGCATAAAGGGCAAGATCTGAGGCATTTCTTTCAATAGCTGTTGTGCTTGGATGTGTTCCGTTATCATTTGAAATAGTATATACAGCCCTCCACTTTGCAAATCTTGCTCCCAACTTTCTGTATTCTGCAAGCCGGTTACCCAAATCATCGAAACCTTGTGTAAACGTGTCCGGTTCAAGTCCTGGCAGTAATACTGTTCCCCTATCAACTTTTATTCCGGGTAAAATACCTAGATTCTCAAGAAATTGCGGAAAAGGCGTACCGTCGTCTGCTGACTGTCTGAATGTTTCATCGTATAAGATAACACCGCTTATAAATTGTTCAATTCCGGGAGTAGTAAACAAAAGTTGACGATAAATGCAATTCATTTCCGGTGTTGACTCGAGTCCAATTTTTGCAAATTTTTTTTTGATACTACCAGTGCTCTCGTCTGCGGCCAGGATAGTCTTTGAAACTACATTTCTTGCAGTTGTAGTAAGCTGTTGTGCGTTCATGAGGTTCATTAGATGATAGCAGTTAAAATAGTAAAAATGCAAGAAGAAGCTTGTAGAAATGTAGTATAATATCAAATGTGAAAAAAACTATCAACCAAGATGCAACAGGACTTGAAGAGCAAGCTATGCTTATTGCAAGTGAAATATTCAATCTTATTAATCAATATACGCATGACAGCAATATTTCAAAGTTCTTTTTGACTGACGCTGTTGCCCGCGCGTGTTATGGATTGGCAGGAGGTTTTGCCTCAGTTATCTATAACCCTCCACTATTGCCAAAAGAAATCAAAAATACGACTATTCTGTCGTTTGTATATGCTTTGATGACCTATGGTTTCAACATTTATTTAAAAGAACGTTCGTTGTCAACTAATGCAGCACCATACACTCTGCCGCGTGATCCAACTGAGATTCGCAAAATTCAGAAAAAAACACTTTCATATACCTCGCATGGCAAACTAGTATCAACGCCGCTGGCGGATAAAATTATCAAAATTTTAACAACTAATATTAAAAACCAAATTAAAATGAACGAATTATCTTTGAAAGGTCACAGATTGAATAAGAAAAAATTTTTTGATTATAGTAAGCTTTCGATGTATTGGGGTTATAACTTTGCCAGAGAATTATTAAACTGAAAATTTTAAAAGAAATTATTGAAAAATTAACCAGAGAGTAATTTTGTTTGGTATAATGGAAAATGTGAAGATATATCACACAATCAACAATAAGACTATAAGGATTAAGCTTTACCTACTCTAAAATAATCTTATGGGAAGTGAAGAACCACAAAAATTTAATCATGAAAAAAACTCACTTATTCCCGAAGCTCAATCGGATAAAGGAAAATTTCATATAGAACGAAACGGACGTGTTACTACCATTGAAGCTCCTACTGCTTCATATATGATTTTGTATGGAAATCATTTCACCCCAGAAAATCCTGATTCTATACCGGTTCATGCTAAAGCTGTATTTCTTGAAGCCATAGGTAATTGGACCCAAGAGTCAGATGCTTATGAATCCTATGAAGAGCACACTCAATACAGGCCAATGATGAAGACATTGAAAGAAAATGGAACTCCGATTTATTTTGGCGATCCGGATATAAACATGGCGGCTGGAAATCTCGACCTAGGGGTTCTTATAGGGGAAACTGCATTGGGCATAGCCTTGCTGGCGAAACTTAAAGAAAAAAATTCAGGAGAGAAGGGAATGAATCGAAGAGACTTTCTGAAAAAGTCTAGCTTGGCTATGGCGGGAGCTTATTTCTCCACGCCTCTTCTATCAAGACTCGGTCGTGCAGTTAGTCATGAGACTGATTTAGGACATAGTGCGTCTGCTGAGATCGCTAAAAAAATTAATGAGGGGCATCCCGAATCTATGATAATTTTAGAATCATTCAGGAATGCAGTCATTGCTTATAAGGAACAGCGGGTTGCAGAGGCTATGAATAATAAGCCACTTATTGCCACAGTAATGGGCGCAATGCATGTAGGTATAGAAGATGCGTTACAAAGCTCTCAAGCAGACAAGCTGGAGTACCTACGAAAATTTAAGCCGGTTCTGCATTCGCTGGTAAACACACCAGAAACCTTTTTTACAATACGAATAAATAATCCAAATAGCGAGCCGGAGACACTATTTATCAAGGAGTTGCAAGATCTCTGGAAAGATATTTAATAAACTCCTCTTTTGGTCTTTTAACACAATTAGGAATTTGCTGCCAAATAAAGGCTGGAGTAGTTTAATCTATCTTTTAAGGCTTAATTCCTAGTTGCTTGCAGCGAAAAGAGTTGTCATCCCGACCGGAGCGATAGCGAAGTGGAGGGATCTCATACCATTGAGATGATCTGTGGTGTGAGATCCCTCGACTCCCGTTGGTCGCTCGGAATGACAATACCCCGTCAGCTTGCTGCAGGGTAGTTTATTCCACAATTTTCTCCCAGGGGAATGCGTCCCGTCCGAAGTGGCCGTAGGCTGCGGTTGAAAGATAAATAGGGCGCCGTAGATTAAGACCATCCAAAATCCCTTCCACTGAAGTATCCAGAAGTTTTAGTGTAAAGTCTTTTATTGCTTTGCTTGTTGTCTTGGCAGTGCCGAAAGTTTCAACCTCTTGCATAATTGGTTTGCGTGCGCCGATAAAATAGGCAAGTCTAACTTCTGCCCTATCCGCTAGCCGTTGTGCTACAATATTTTTTGCGAGATAACGAGCAGCATATGCGCCGCTTCGGTCGACTTTAGTTGGGTCTTTCCCGCTAAAAGCACCTCCTCCCACTCGAGCATATCCGCCGTATGTATCAACAATAATTTTGCGTCCTGTCACACCGGAGTCAGAGGCAGGTCCACCAATATGCCAAACTCCTGTGCCATTTACAATAAGGTCTTTGGGCGAGATTGAAAAACCGGAGGCAGCAAGAATAGGCTTGACCACGGTTTTGAAGATATCTTTTTTTACCTGTTCAAGTTTAGTTTTTTCATCATGGGGCACTGCAATAACAACAGTTGCTATTTTATATGGTTTTCCATTTTTGTATTCTACAGTCACCTGAGTCTTGCCATCCGGACGAAGAAAGGCAAGAATTTTTTCCTCACGTACCCTATCTATCTCTTTTGCTAATTTATGCGCAAGTAAGATAGGAAGCGGCATAAGTTCCGGAGTCTCATTACAGGCAAATCCAAACATCATGCCCTGGTCTCCGGCACCTCTTTTCTTGTTGACGCCGACCGCAATTTCCGGTGATTGTTCATGTACATAAACATTGATTGTAGAATTGTATGAGAAATTAAATTTACCGTTTAGGTATCCTAGTCTGCGGATTTGCTCACGCGCTATCTTTTCAAAATCAACTTTTGCCGCTGCACTAACCTCACCTGCAATCATTACGCGATTGAATGTAACAATAGTTTCAACAGCAACGTGCCCGTTGGGATCTTGAGCGAGAACCGTATCAACAATAGCGTCGCTTATCTGGTCGCATATTTTATCAGGATGACCCGCACAAACTGATTCGGACGTAAACCTATTTTTCATTATATTTTTGTATCGGGGAAAACAGAACGGAATTCGCGAATGGCTGTAACTTTGACTTCTCCAGGAACAGCGAGGGAGCGGCTGACTTCTTCCTGAATTTTGCGGGAAATTATGGTCGTTTGGGCATCATCCATTTTGCCGGGATTAACAATTACCCTGAGTTCACGTCCTGCCTGAAATGCGAAGGCGTCTTCAACCCCCTCGTATTTTTTGGCGATTTTTTCCATATCCTGCAAGCGGGTGGAATATTTTTCTAATTCTTCATATCTGGCACCCGGACGCATAGCGGAAATTGCATCGGCAATATGTACAATAATTGATTCTATTGAAGAAAATGGCTTGTCTTCATGATGTTCGGCAACACAATTAATAATCGGTTCGGGTAAGTTGTATTTCTTGAGCAGTTCAACGCCTAGTTTAACATGGCTTCCCTCACCTTCCAATACCTTACCTATGTCATGAAACAAACAACCGAGGCGGACAATGTCAGCATTCGCGCCTAATTCGGCTGCGATGTGAATTCCAATTTTTGTTTCTTCCAGTGTATGAACTAGCAGGTTTTGTCCATAGGATGTCCTAAATTTCATTCTTCCTAAAATGGGGTACAAGTCTGTTGGTAAATTGTAGACATCAGCTTCTGCGGCAAGTTTTTCACCCTCTTCAAACATGATTTTTTCGACTTCTACCCGGGTTTCTCTAATAACTTCTTCTATCCGGAATGGCTGGACGCGGGTATCTTTGAGTAATTTTTCAAGTGAGCGCCGTGCTACTTCACGGCGAATTTGATCGAAGGAAGAAAGTCTGATAATTCCTTCTTCATCCAGGTCAACGTCTACACCGGTTGCTTGTTCAAAAGCGCGGATATTCCGTCCCTCCTTCCCGATAATTCTTCCCTTCATTTCCTCATCGGGTACTTTAACCACAGAAACAGTATATTCGGGAATAAAATTCAGGGCCCCATGTTTCATGGAATCCAGAACAATTTCCTGTGCTTTTTTATCAGCAGTGCGGCGGGCTTCTTCTTCACCTTCTTTGATTATCCGTGCAACCATCTGAGCGGATGATTTTTCAGTCTCTTCTAGGATCTGTTTCTTTGCTTCTTCGCGTGTTAATCCTGAAACTTTTTCTAGCTTCATAATATATTCTTCGCGCTTTTTTTCAACTTGCTCAAGCTGGTTTGCAATATCTTCTTGTTTTTGTTCGAGTTTTTCTTGCCGTTCGAGTAGTTTGCGCTCTAAGACAATTAGGTCTTGTTGGGATGTATTTGTCATGTCAATCAGTGGCGTTTTTATTATACTCTAACCTTAGGGCAGCGTCAATCGTATTTTTGCTAGTTTCCCAGTCAAATCCGCGTCTGGCTAAAAATCCGGCTAGTTTTTGAAAGATTACTTCGCGGGGTAAGTCTTTATATCGGGGTAAGCGTTTTTCAACCAACTTCTTTGCCTGCTCCTGATCATTCGGTTCTATTTCTGATCCCCGCTTTAGAACTTCTTCAATAATGTCCGGGTCAATACCTTTTTTTATCAATTCAATTTTAATAATTCTTTTACTTTTAAGACGATAAGTTGAACGGGAATGGATCCAGTCCTGCGCGAATTTTTCGTCATTAATAAAGCCATAATTTTTACAGTGGGCTATTATTTTCAGGATAATTTCTATTGGGGCTTTGTGTTTTTGTAGATAATCTTGAATTTCTTTTTCAGAGCGTCCTCTGAAGGACAGAAAATGAAGTGTTTTATTTAGGTATTTATCGTAGAGGTCCATTTATTTCTCTTCGGAGCCATCTTTTTCTTTTTCACTGCCAACGACCAGCGGTGCACGGCCGTCTTTATTTTGGGCCATGATTTTCTGGACTATTTCTTTTTCAATATCCATATTTTCTTTCAACTTTTCCATTGTTGCCGCTTTGCCTTGTCCGAGCAATTGGTCATTATAACGGTAAAATGCTCCTGACTTTTGAATTATGCCCATCTCGACTCCTACATCAACGATTCCGCCTTCGCGGGATATGCCACTTTCTGTCACATCAAACTCAGCAATACGGAACGGTGCGGCAACTTTGTTCTTGACAACTTTTACCCTGTGGCGGCTGCCAATGGCGCGATCGCCGTCTTTGAGTGTCTCGATTTTGCGAATATCCATGCGCATAGATGAGTAGAATTTCAACGCTAAGCCGCCGGTCGTAGTCTCAGGATTGCCAAACATCACTCCGATTTTCTGGCGGAGTTGGTTGGTAAAGATAGCAACAGTTTTGGATTTGGAGATGACGCCAGTTAATTTCCTGAGCGCTTGAGACATGAGCCGTGCTTGTAAGCCAATGATCGATTCGCCCATTTCTCCTTCGATTTCAGCTCGCGGTACTAACGCTGCGACTGAATCAATGACCAGTACATCAATACCTCCTGAGCGGATAAGGCTTTCGGCGATTTCGAGCGCTTGTTCTCCGGTGTCGGGCTGGGAAATCAGTAGTTCATCAAGTTTTACTCCGAGTTTCTGCGCCCAAAGCGGATCAAGTGCATGCTCCGCGTCGATAAAGGCTGCAATGCCGCCATGTTTTTGGGCTTGGGCGATAATCGATAGACAGACAGTAGTTTTCCCTGAAGCTTCCGGACCGAATATTTCAATGATTCTTCCCCGAGGGACACCTCCAACACCTAATGCTAAATCTAAAGGCAGACAACCTGTTGAGATGACTGAAATATCAAATTTTTGGGCTGCCTCGCCAAAGCGCATAATGGCTCCGCGTCCGTATTGCTTTTCAATTTGATCCATTGCCAAACGGATCGATTCCATTTTCTGAGCACTATCAGAAGGATGAGACGCTGTCTTTTGACTATTTGAAGAAGTTCGTGCCATAATTTATTCAAAGTAATCATAGCAATTTTATGTTAAAATACAATGTATCAAACTAGGCCAATTTTCGTATATTTTAATAATTAACGGGGGGTAGCTCAGATAGACAGAGCACTCGTATGGGGTACGAGAGGTCGCTGGGGCGGAACCAGTCCTCCCGACAAATAAAGTATAATAAAGTTTCCCCTTAACTCTATTGACAATATATATTAATAAGCTCTAACATACGTCGTAGTGGATCAAATTTCTATTTCTTGCTCATTTTGTAATAAAAGGTTCATACGCGCTTCCGGGCATGTACATGAAAGTCTAAAGTTGGGTTATAAATTGTATTGCTCTGACACATGCCATGGGAACAGTAAAAAGAGGAGAATAAAATTAGCTTGCGAAAACCCTATATGCGCTAAGAAATTTGAAAGGTTAATCTCTGGAATCTCTTCTCATAACTTTTGTTCAAGTTCATGTGCGGCAATAGTCAATAATAAAAAATTTCCCAAGCATCTTGGTAAGAGAAAGATTTGCGTTACTTGTCACAAAGAATTTATCAGTAGAGAAAAATTCTGTTCAGTTTCTTGTAAGATTCAAGGTCAAATAATTACTCAACAAGAAATTATCGAACAAATTAGTGACCTTTATCAACAAATGGGACGAATTCCTCTTAAAAGAGAATATCATCATGCAAGAGCCGCCCGTGAACGTTTTGGCAGTTGGAACAATGCAATAAAAGCAGCAGGGTACAAACCCAATCCCGTTATGTTTGCTAGAAAGCATATCTCAAATGATGGGCATAAGTGTGATTCATTGGCTGAAAAAATCATTGATGATTGGTTGTATAAGCGAAAAATTAATCATAAAAGGAGTATGGAGTATCCTGGAAATTCATTATTCACTGTAGATTTTGTAGTCGGTGATTATTGGATTGAGTTTTTTGGCTTATCTGGCGAACATAAAAGATATGATGAGTTGTTGAAGGAAAAAATAGAATTGGCAAAACAGTATCATCTGAAATTAATCCAAATTTATCCGCACCACCTCTTTCCAAAAAACCAACTTGCTCAAATTTTGCCGCCAATTCAAAAATAATTGTGAGAGTTCGATTCTCAACACCCCGACAAAAAATAGCTTCTATGTTATTTTATCGATAAAGTTACTTCTTGGCTTTGGACCTTTGATCCCATGTTTCTCACGAAATGAATCATCGCACATTGGATCCTCTCCTAATAGTGTTTTTAGGCCCGTGATAGGCGTTGTAAAATATCTAACCGCATCACCCACTGGATCAGGTTCTCTCCATTTTGTTTCTTTATTCATATATCTCACCCCCTCTAATTTTATATTCACGATGGATTCTACCATCTTTTTAATAGATCAGCAAATTAAACTAACGGTTGCGTGGGGCACTTTTTTTTCCTAAATTTCTATTAACAGAACGTTCTCAAGCGCTTGTCTTTCCATAAAGGTTTTACTAAGTCAAAGGCTGTTTGATGTTTTTCCACAAGGATATGTTTGGTTAAATTTTTAATTCCTCTTTTTTCCCGACTGTAAATGTCCCTCAGTCATTGCCAAAAGTTTTCCCATTTCAGCGAGAAATTTTTTAGCATGTGATCTGCTCATGCCTATGCGGGCAACAATCCGGACCTGGTTTGTGTTAAATACTTTTTGTCCGATATCAAGCACAATCCCGTCTTCATTGGCGTTCATAAAAACATTATCCGTATAGACGATTGGTGTTGTATCTAAATTAATATTTAATCCGACTTGTTGGCCTTGTTTTGGTTTAACTTTGTCCATCCCTTCTCACCTCCTTCTACGATTATAATCGAGGCTTTCCTTATTGACAATATTATAAAATTTTTGTTAACCTGAATATATATTGTAATTTTTTAAGCTTTATTTTAGCTTTAAACGAGGTCGAATATTTCGGGCCACATTATAGTATTTATTTTTATGGTTAAGATAGTTGGTATTGCTCAAAAAGATGACGAAGTTATTCTGTATTATTCTTTTCAGAGGGGCGGGATAACATTCTTTAAAGAAGTTTCTAGTAAAGATGGATTTTCGTTTGAGGGAAAATCAAATTATATTATCGTAACCGATGAAAAGAATAAAGAAGATAAGAATTATAAATGGAAGAATATCAAATCCGTAAAGCAAAAAGAAAACTATTATGTTACTTATACGCTTGAGGGAAAAGCAAGTACTGAAGCAAACGTGGCTGTTTCACACGACCTTATCCGCTTTACAAAGATAGGAAAAATATCTGCAATTAAAGGTGAATACGCGGTTGTACCACAAATGAAGTTTAGAAATAGGTTTGTCTGTTATTTTGGCGAGAAAACAATTCAATTAGCATATTCCGGAGACTTTAAAACATGGAAGCTACAAGAAAAAGTTCTTCTTGAACCTAGAAACGAATTTTTTGATGACACTAATTTAGAAGTCGGCGGTGTATTTACAGAGCAGAATCATATTCTGTTAATTTACTATGTAAAAAAACGGGATGGTAATTCTATTCGCTACGAAGTGGGAGCGGCTACTTTTAATAAAAAAAATCCAATGGAATTGTTAGATCGAGCTGACGAGCCTATTTGGCAGATCCCAGAGCAAATGCATACCAAAAAAATAGAGCCTCTTGGTTGTGTATTATTGAAAGATCAATTGATTTTATACTGGCTATTGGGTGAAGATAATATTTATGCTGTATCATGTCCGGTTCCATTTAAACAAGCAGGTTTAAAAAATAAAATTTTTGCGACACTTAATCGTTTTAAAAATAACCCCATTATCAAGCCGATTTCGCATCATCCCTGGGAATCCCGAGCTACTTTTAATACAGCAGCTATTTACGCAGACGGTAAAGTGCATTTTGTTTACCGGGCGCTGGGAGATAGCGACTTATCGGTATTAGGCTATGCCAGCAGCAAGGACGGAGTGAATATTGATGAGCGGTCAGACTCGCCGATTTATATTCCCCGGGAACCTTTTGAAACTCCGGGACAGGGTGTACTGGCAAGTATTGCTGACCATTATGCTTGTGGAGGCGGTTATGGAGGCGTGGAGGATCCAAGAATTACGAAAGTTGATGATAAGTTTTATATGACATATGTTGCCTTTGATGGCGCAAACCCTCCGCGGGTGGCGCTAACTTCAATAAAGGTAGATGATTTTCTAGGTAAAAAGTGGGATAAATGGGAACGGCCGAAGCTTATTTCCGCACCGGGCATGGTGAATAAAAACGCGGTTATTTTTCCTGAGAAAGTAAATGGGAAATATGTGGTATTTCATAGAGTATTTCCTAATGTTCTAATTGACTTTGTTGATGATTTGAATTTTGATGATTATCTTAAAGGTCAGTATGTTATCACGCCTCGAAAAGGACATTGGGATAGTAAAAAAATCGGCGCGGGAGCACCCCCAATAAAAACAAAAGACGGATGGCTATTTATATATCAGGCAGTTGGCCAGCATGACTCAAGTAAATATAAAATAGGAGCTATGTTACTCGATTCCCAAGACCCGACGAAGGTTCTATATCGCTGTAATAAACCGCTTATTACGCCTGATATGGCCTATGAAAATGACGGGCATAAAGCCGGAGTTGTATATCCATGCGGAGCAGTTGTGAAGGACAATAATCTCATTGTCTATTATGGAGGAGCAGATACGGTTACATGTGCAGCTTCGGAAAATTTAGATAAATTCTTGTATGAATTGAAACATAGTCATGAACCAAAACTCCATCGCGTAAGAAGTCAGTTATTTAATTAAGCAATGATACAACTGCAACGTTTTTCCGGAAATCCAATATTTTTACCTAATGCTGAGAACTCATGGGAACATGAAGCCACTTTCAATGGCTGTGTTGTTAAAAAGGATAAGACTTATCATATGGTTTACCGCGCGCTCTCCGAGACCCAAAATTATCAGGGAACCTCTATGAAAGTTTCTTCTATAGGATACGCTCAAAGTCCTGACGGACACAATTTTGGTTCCCGCAAACTCCTTTTTTCCCCTACGGAAGAATGGGAAATATATGGTTGTGAAGATCCTAGAATTACCTATTTTGATGGGAATTATTATATCTTTTATACCGCTCTGTCTGTTTTCCCTTTTACAGCATATGGTATAAAGTTAGGCTTGGCTAAAACTAAAGATTTTAAGACATTCGAAAAACATCCTGTTACTACTTTTAATTCAAAAGCTATGGGGCTTTTTCCTGAAAAAGTGGGGGGTAAAATGGGGGCATTACTTACAGCACACACTGATCTTCACCCGGCAAAAATCGCATTGGCTCTCTTTGACCGGGAAGAAGATATGTGGTCGCCATATTTTTGGGAAGATTGGTATGAAAATATTAATGAACACATTATTCATCTCCTGCGTGATCTGCGTGATCAAATAGAGCTAGGTGCCCCCCCGATTAAAACAAAAGACGGATGGCTTGTAATTTATTCTTATATTAAAAATTATCTGTCTGAAAATAAAAATTTTGGGATTGAAGCGGTATTACTGGATGGAGATGATCCGAGAAAAGTTCTTGGCAGAACAGAATATCCCATTTTGATTCCTGAGGCTGAATATGAATTGAAGGGTGAGGTATCGAATGTTGTTTTCCCTTCGGGAGCTTTGGTGGAGAATGACACGCTCTCAGTTTATTATGGGGCGGCAGATACAAGGATCTGTGTTGCCACTTGTTCTTTATCCGTATTACTGGATAGTATACGTCCGGAAAAAAAATCGTTCAGTATAAATTATAATGAACATGAAGGTAAATTAGTTCGCTTTGAAGGTAATCCAATTATTAGTCCTGTATTGGAACTGGATTGGCAAGCCAGTGGTACTTTTAATCCGGCGGCAATTTATGAAGACGGGAAAGCACATATTCTCTATCGGGCTCAATCAAGAGATGGTACTTCGACTTTTGGCTATGCTTCAAGCCGCGACGGGCTTCATATTGATGAGAATCTAGATTATCCTGTGTATTTCCCGCGTGTTGATTTTGAAAAAAAACCACATCCTTTTGGCAATTCCGGCTGTGAAGATCCGCGTCTTACTAAGATCGGAAACCGTTATTATGTACTATATACAGCTTATAACGGTGTTAGTTCGCCACGAGTCGCGCTTTCTTCTATAGGCGTTGATGATTTTTTAGCAAAGCGCTGGAATTGGGATCTGCCAAAACTTATTTCGCTTCAGGGAGTTGACGACAAAGATGCTTGTGTTGTTGAAGGAAAAACGAAAAATACTTATATTTGGTTTCACCGGTTGGGTGACTCTATTTGGATCGAAATTACAGATCACATAAATCTTGATGAGAATAATGCGCTTGCCGGAAGCGTTCTTGTCTATCCCAGACCCGATAAATGGGATAGTCTCAAACTTGGCATTGCGGGGCCACCATTTGAGACAAAGGAGGGTTGGTTACTTCTTTATCATGGTGTGTCAAAGGAGGGTTCCGTATATAAAGTCGGTACGTTACTTTTGGACTTGCATAATCCTACAAAGGTTCTGGCGAGAATTGATGAGCCTATTTTTGAGCCGGAAATGCCTTATGAGCTTGAAGGGCAAATTCCAAACGTTGTTTTTCCCTGCGGTCAGGTTATTATTAAAGACATGCTGTATGTTTATTATGGAGGAGGAGATAAAGTTGTTGGTGTAGCGACAAGCCCAGTTGAGAATTTGCTAAAAAAACTTTTGAAGAGATAACTATCCCCTTTCGTGTTATAATTTGCAGTTAGAATTATGACATTTCTTGAAAAATATCAACTTCTGAAAAAATCTGTTCCCGTTCAGTCGGTGATGATTAGAGAGGGTACAATTGAATGTGAGTATGTGGATTTACTTACTAACAGCAGAAATTGCAACTATTGCTTCGATTCATCTTATCTTATAGATAGTATTTATACTTCTGTTGGAGCGTGGAGTAAGAAACTAGTAGATTGTACTTTTGTAACAGAATCGGAAAAGTGTTACAAATGTATTGATTCCAATAAATGTTATAACTGTACCTATTTGATGGATTGCAATAGTTGTACAGATTGTCATTTCTCTGCCTTTTTAAACTCGTCCTCTGATTGCTTCGGCTGCGTTAGTCTGACTCATAAGAAACATTGTCTCTTTAATAAGCAATACACCAAAGAGGGGTATTTTAAAAAATTAAATGAGTTGAAAAAAGAAAGTCCGGAAAAGATATTTGCTCAAATGCTTGAGTTAAAAAAACAGATACCGCATCCAGCAAGTCAGCAAAAAAATAATGAGAATTGTCCTTATGGTGATTATATATATGATTCAAAAAATAGTTTCTGGTGTTTTAATAGCTACTCCGTTGAAAATTCTGGCTATACCTTTAGTAGTGTGAACGCAAAGAATTGCTGGGATATATGGTGGTCAGGAAGTGGGGATAAAAAACTTATTGCAGAGCGATGTTATGAATTAGTTGATTCAGGACGTTCTACTTATGATTGTGCCTTTTTAGCATATTGTTTATTTTGTATGAACTGCTACTACGGTGCATACCTCAAGAACTGTACAGACTGCTTCGGTTGCGTGGGGTTAACAAATAAAAATACTGCGTTTTAAATAACCAACTAACTAAAGTCCAGTACGAAAAAGCAGTAAGAGATTTTAAGAGAGAACTTGGGTGGAAATTTTAAGTGTATAAGTTTGAATGAATTAAGTTGGACTAAATAGGATCGTCTTTTAATCTTAGGAGCCATCCGATAAAAGTTGACAATGGATGGAGAAAGAACCAAATAATAAAAAGTATTAGATATAACTCCATACTTAACCTTATATATAGAGCAGTAAAGAATATGCCTCCTAGGATATAATCAATTTGATCTGCAGGGAACCATGATTTACCGGAGGGAATTTTCAGTTGTCTTTTTAAAAAGCTTTTGAGAGCATCTCCGAATAACGCACCAAAAGAAGCCAGAAATCCAAAATAAATCGGATTTATAGTATTGTAATTAACAAAAGATACATCTCTGAAAAATTGAAAGTTATTATATAAAATCGTTTGTAAATATACTGTCACAATACCCGCCACAATTCCAGCTATAAGACCACGTATTGTTTTATGATCGCCCAATATTCTTCGTTGACGGAACTTCTTATAGAAATCCATTGGATAAGAAAGCTTTTCCAAAACGGGAATCTTTCTCGCAAGAATAGGGGCCAAGTTTCCGAGTCCGGCCGGAAGAAAGAACCATAGAACAGAGAGGATGATTTTCATAACTTAACTATATACTAAATGAGGTGCATTTTATACCCCTATGCTTTCAATATATAATAAGTATAATACCTAACGAAGTCCTGCTAGGCGGCGCGGTATAAATCCTTCTGTGGTTTTATTGATAGATATAGTATAATAAACCCGATAATCTTACTTAGAGTTTTAAACTTATGAAAAAAGTAATTATTGGAATAATAGGAATAATTCTGTTTCTCTTCGGTATCGTAACTTTTTTTAATATATCCAAGGAAGAATCACAGGCTCTGTCATTGGATAGCGAAAAGGAAATATTTGCTATGATGGATGAAAATAGCCCTCCTCCTTGTTCCTGGGAAGTGAAACCGCCGGAGCGCGTTATGGCTGAAGATAAATCCCAAGCAATTGTTATTCAAACAACAAATTCGGAGAAAAAGCAATGCGAATCATTCCTAACACTTCGAGCGCCGGGTTTTGAATTGAGCCCTCCCAAAGAAGAGCAAGCTATAAAATTACCGGCGAAAGGAAAAGGATCGCTTTCGTGGATTCTTACTCCGCACAGAGCCGGAACATTTGAAATCGCGGTCTCCGATATTATTAATACAAAGGTTTTAGGGATTACGGTAACTAATATATTTGGACTTACTGCTATTCAGGCGAAATTTTCTTCTATACTCTTCAGCCTCTTTGGCCCAATGCTGACAGTCCCCTGGTGGTGGGATAAATTGCGCCAAAGAAAACAGAAACAAGAGCTTCAGAAAGATGGATAAGAAACAAACAAAAGAATTAAGCTCCAGCGGGATGGATGTTTTTCCTATTAATTTTCTCCATAATCCACATTCTAATCAATTGCGTTGGCCCCAATCCTTTTTCTTTTGCTTCATTTCTAACAACATTAAGAGTTTGGGAATCTAAACGGATATTTATTGTTTCTGATAAGTTTTTAGCAAACCTAACTTTTACGGGCTTACCAGCTTTCCAAGCATTATCAAAATTTTCTTCCCAAAACTTTGCTTCTTTTTCTCTGTCTTTAAATATTGATTCATTTGGTACAGACTGTTTTGTTTTTTTCATCTTTACACCTCCTTTTCAAATGCTGTAATTACGTAATAGATACCTTTATCATAAGGCTTTAAATTTCTGTCCTCAGGCGAAAGTACAATCGCTATCTTCTTACCTCTTTTTGTTTTCCCAACGACCAAAACTCGCTTTCTATAACTTTCAGTTATTGAATACTTACTGTTGCAAACTCCTTCAACTTCCTCAGGTGAAATATTATGTCCTGCAAGATGATTTTTATTCCATTCATCCCACACAAGACCATTCACCACAATCATATTTTTTCTTATTGTAGCATGATGTGGCACAAAGTCAAGAAAATTTACAGAATGTTTTCTCAAGATGAGCTTGCAATCGCTCCCATCAGAGTGAGAAAATAAAAGTCTGAAATGATTATTAGAAATTACAAAAATCAATCTGGCAAAAAGCAATAAATTTGGGCGATATTAGCTAATGAACGGCTGGTAGAAGGTGTCTATATTTTCTTTACTGTTACGAAGAAATGTCAATTGGTGAGGAAGAATTTCTACTTCAAATATCTGAGTACTGATTGCAGGATCTCCATCAATTTGTACAAAAGGCTCTCCTTCGATACGAATATGTTTTGCTTTGAAATGTACTTTACCAAGTTCAGAGTAAAACGGATGCTTGAATCCTTTAAGCCTCAGATTGGTAAGATACGCGTATTTGGTAGAAAATACTGTGCAATCAAGTAGGCCATCATTGAGTTTAGCCGCCTGTGCAACCACATAATTTTGTCCAATAATTGGACAATTAGCAATTACAAGTGAAGAGGCGGTTGCGTTGAGACTAACCGTCCGATCAATTGTAAATTTCATTTCTGTCTCAGGATGCATAAAAAATCCCCTAATCGCTGATAGCAAATATGAACGAAGTCCAATATAACGAAAATTATCGCGGATATGAATTATTCTGGCATCATAACCCACACTTATATTGAAGATGCCAATCTCCTTTTGCGGGAGGTTTGTTTTTAAAATATCTATGGTGATAGTATTTGGTTTTTTAGTTAATACATTTACGGCTTTCTCAATACTTTCAACACCAAGACAATAAGCCAGCGCGTTGCCGTATCCAAATGGCAAAATAGTAAGTAATGGCTTCTGGTGTAATTTTAATACGGTATTGCAGACAGCATTAATTGTCCCATCTCCGCCGGCGACGGCGATTATTTTTGGCTTATGATCATTTATAATTTTTGTAAAATCACTTTCAGCAGTCACTTCAACTGGCGGGCTCGAAATGGATTGGAAACGTTTGGTAAATTTTTGCCATTTATTTTTGGCACGGCCTTCATCGGAATGCGGATTGAGAAGATACAAAATATTATCAGACATAGTTAAAAAATTTATGTTTTATTCTGTTTATAGCCGGACATAGATATGAAATTGGGGAGGAGTACTGCTTAATTAGGTTGCCCTTACTTATTAAACTAACCAGACTTTTCATAGTTGGCATTTCATTTATTAACACATACGAGCTACCCATCGCCATTAGACAATGCGAGTCACTTGCTGCAGCTATTGCTTTTTCGTTTTTTTGAGCAAACGCCAATGCTTGTGTTGATTTTCCTCTCCATTTAGACCTAGCGTTGAAGACTTCAACGATATCAATTGCCGGAATTATTCTTTTTAAAGTATCTATTTTTAATCCTTGTCGTAAAATTTCAAAAGGATGAGGAATATAAACTGTACCACCCTGATCATGGATCAATTTAGCTGTATGTAACGCCGGTAAATTATTTGGAACAGTTTTTTGTAAAAATAATCCGATTATTTCTCCTTCAATTGTTGAGATTTCTTCTCCTACTATAATTTTCGGTCCAAGTTCCGCAGCCATCTCAAGCGCAAATTTTGTTTCGTTATGATCTGTTATTGCAATACAATCCAGCTTTTCTTTTTCGAGTAGCGAGGCATATTGATCACGGGATATCCCGCCGTCCGGCGATAAGATTGAATGGGTATGCAAGTCTACTTTGTACTGTTTACTCATGTTAAGTTCAATTAAAGTATACCACCACTTCTGATTTTTTGTCTTTGTAATCTAGATTATATATTTTTATAAATTTCTCATGTATAATGTGTTTATGAAAAGGATATTTCCTTTTTCTGTAATCTTACTTTTAGTACTTCTTATTTCTTCGGGTTTCTATTCTATTGTTCACGCAGCAGATATTAGAAGCAATAATGATCTCTATATTTTCAATAAGAGTATTCAGGTTGAGACGCCTGTTACAAATGATTTGGTAGCGGCCGGTGGAGATATTGTAGTTGATAATAATGTTAGCGGAAACATTATGGCTGCAGGCGGCAATTTGCGGATAAATGGAAATACCGAGGGGAGTGTTAGAGTTGCCGGTGGAAATATTGTTATTGAAGGAAACATTGGACGTGATTTAGTGATTGCCGGGGGATCTGTAAATATTACAGAAACCGCAACAATCGGAGGAGATCTGCTCTTTACAGGAGGAGAACTTACAATGGAGGGTACTGTAAATGGAAAAGCCATGATAAACGGAGGTCAAGCGCGAATCGAAGGAACAGTCAATAAACAAGTAGAAGGAAGTTTAGGTAAGTTAGCCTTGGGGTCTCAATCTGTAATTGGCGGAGATCTCCGCTACTCATCCCCCGAAAAAGCGATTATTGAAGAAGGCGCAGTTATTAGAGGCACTCAGCAATATACGCCTGTTGAACGACCTAAAAGTAATGCTGAACAATTTGGCGGCTTCATATCCGCTTTTTCTTTTTATAAATTGATCACCGATATTATTTTAAGCCTTGCGTTTATTTACTTTTTTGGCGCGTTTCTCCGGCGTTGTCTCACTAGCATTGGGGTATCACCTTTCAGAAACGCAGCATACGGCTTAGCGTTCCTCATCCTTATACCTTTGGTAAGCGTTTTCCTTTTCATCCTTATTTGGTTAGGAATTGCCTCATTCCTCTTTTACATTTTAGTACTTATTATTTCTGTTTTTGTTGCCAAAGTTTTTCTGGGTTGGTTTCTTGTCCGTTGGTGGTACAGGCGCAGTAAAAAAGAATATGTACTTGACTGGAGAGCCGGGGTTATAGGTCCAATCGCACTCTTTCTTATTATTCTAATTCCGCTTATTGGATGGTTATTTATCGCGATTTTGTATCTGATAAGTATTGGAGCGGTAATCCGCGAACTTGCAATAGTAGCTCAGACACAACAAATATCCCGCAAAAAGAAATAGTCAGAAGTAAGGCCTTTGTTATAATGGGAGTATAAATAACCTACGTTTCTAAGTAGGTTATTAAAGCTTATGACTTTTCTTGAAAAATATGAACTCCTTATAAAATCTATTCCGGTTCCAGCTGTGACGATTGGCCCAGATACCATTGATTGTGAATACGTTGATAATACCTATAGAAGTAAAAACTGCCATTACTGTATCAACGGATCAGACCTCATAGGAGGTATATATACAAATTTGGGATTGGGGATTAAACTTGTAGATTGTGCTTCAGTGGTAGAGTCAGAAAAATGTTATGAGTGTAATGATTGCAATAAGTGCCACAGCTGCACATACCTAATGGATTGTAACAGCTGTACGGATTGCCATTTTTCTGCTTTTTTAAATTCTTGTACTGAATGCTTCGGTTGTGTAGCGTTAACTCATAAGAAGTATTGTATTTTCAATAAACAATACACAAAAGAAGAATATCTAAAAATGATAATAGAATTAAAAAAAGAAAAGCCGGAAAAAAATCTTGAAAAAATGGTTGAATTGAAACACAAGATACCGCATCCGGCAAGTCAACAAATAAATAACGAGAATTGTCCTTACGGGGACTATATATATAATTCTAATAATTGTTATTGGTGTTTTAATAGTTACTATTGTGAAAATTCCGGCTATAATTACGTGAGCGGTAGGGTGAATAACTGTTGGGATCTCTTTTTCTCAGGTGGAAACATAATTAAAAAAACTATTTCTGAGCGTTGTTATGAATTTGTGGATTCTGCTAATTGCTACGATTGTGCATTTTTAAACCTTTGTGAAAGTTGCACAAATTGCGACTATGGTACGTGGCTTTTAAACTGTTCCGATTGCTTTGGTTGTGTTGGGTTAAAAAATAAAAAGTACTGTGTTTTAAATAATCAGCTTACGAAAGTGCAATATGATAAAACTGTTAGAGAGATTAAGAATGAGCTTGGATGGAAATCTTAGAGCTTATTACTTTCAGGTTTAATGGAGATTAATTTACTTTCCCATCCGGCTGCATAGCAGTGCCCCCTCCGCCAAAATTTACAGTCCCATTTACTCCATTAGGTGCTTGATATGGAGGCTGAATACCAGGCTGGTTATTCATTGGCGGTGGTGGAGGTTGGTTTTGAGGTGTACCATTGGCTGGCTGTGGAACATTATTTTGTACAGGAGAGTAGTTGCCTTGAACCAGAGGCGGATTTTGCCCAGTACCAGACGGTTCAGGATTTTGCGCCGGTGGATTGTTGGGTTGTGAAGGAGGCTGACCTGACTGTCCGTCGGTAGGATTTTGCTGTCCCTGGCCAAACGGATAGTTCTGACTTGGGTCTGCGGGATTTGTCTGTGGGTTTACCGGCTGACCTACTTCTCCGGCAGGTGGGTTTTGCCCGGTACCAGGTGGCACCTGGTTATTTGTTTGCTGCGACGCATCCTGGGGTTGAGCTTGCAATTCAGCGGCGGAAGTATTGTTTGATACGTTGTCAATTGCATTTAAAATCATGATCGCTGTTTCGTCATTTTGTGTTTTTGCTTGATTGAGCTGCTCGATCAATTGCTGAATTTCTTCACTTGTTACCGCATCTGTCAAATTAAGCAAAGACGTTGCTAATTTATTACCTTTTTGGCTGGCTTCATCTACTTTGGTATGTAAATTCGTATACAACTCTTTTTCATCAGCATTTTCCGCGGTGATTGGATTGGCAATAAGAAGTAATGGCACTTTTATTTTCATTATTTCATTTTGCTTGATTGCATCCTGAATTGTGGCCAGTATCTCGGCAGCCAATGGATCGCCTTGATCTTTGGCCTGTTGTAGTTGGGTTTGTAATTGTTCTATGTCGTCATCAGATGTAATATCTGTAATATTTAAAATTTGTTCCGCGAGGGGATGATTCTGTTTCCCTGCTTCGCTCAGTTTGTCATAAAGATCTGAGAATTTCCTTTTATTTTCAGGTTCGGCTAAATAAAGCGGGTTGCCGAGTTGCTTCATGAACTTTTTAAATTTAGTTGTGGGATTGGCTTCTAATGCTTCTTCCGAAGCTTTGCTAATTTCACTATTCATGAGTGCGAGAATGTCGGTTGCCAGTTCGTTTTCAGTATCTTTCCCTTTGTTCAAATCTTCCATTATTTTTTCAATTGCCGATTGAGGCGAATCGGGTTTTAGTTGAAGAATTGCGGTGGCAATCACATTGTTGTTCTGGCTTTCAACTACAACTTTATCATGCAGTTCTTTGAATTTATCGCGGGTAGCTACCGATGCTACTGTTTCCGGATTAACTATTGATAAGAGAATTTTCTTTTCCCGCTCGATTGCTTTCAGCTGTTGGGCTATACCCGCTGCCAGGTCGAGTATTTCTTTTGCTAACTCGTCACCTTTCTCTTTCGCATCATTAAGTTTTTGTCTTATATCGCTAATCTCCTTGTCAGGCGTAGACGCGTTTACGGCAAGAATTGCGGCATAAACCGGATTTGCTCCAGTGCCTGCTGTGACTGTTTCTTTAGTTGCTTTATCTACTTCTGTGCCTGCTGCGGCAGCTTCTGTTTTTGCTTTATCTGCCTCTGTGGGCGCAGGAGTTACATCTGCGGTTGCTTTATCTATTCCAGTGCTTGCTGAGTTTGTTGCATTGCTTGCTGCGACAACTTTATCGTGTAATTTCTTGAATATTTCCAGGTCGAATCCAGCTGTTACATCTTCAGGCTTGGCAATTTTCTGTAAAATTACCTTGAATTCGCTATCGGTTAACAGCGTTACATCGCCTGCTTGTCCACCCTTGTTGAAAATGAATGCATTGATATTTTCATTATAGTCAATAACGATTGTATCCCCCGGCACGAATTTTTTGGAAATGATGGCGAGTGCGATCGGATTTTCTATGGTTGTTTGGATAAGACGGCGCAGGGGTCTGGCTCCATAGACAGGATCGTATCCATCTTTGGCTAGTTTAGCAATTGCTTTCTCAGTAATTTGTAAATGGAAGCCTTGCTCCTTTAATAGCCCGGCAGTCTTGGCGATACCAAGCCGCACTATGCCCGCCATGTGCTCAGGGCGAAGCGGCTTAAATATAACTACCTCATCGAAACGGTTGAGAAGCTCGGGACGTAAGAACTTAATCAGCTCATCTTTGACGATTTTTTGCAGTTCTGTAAATTGCTTGTTTAATTGTTCAGTTGTTAGTTTGACCTCTTTACCTTGTTTACTTAGGAATTGCTGGATGATAGCGCTCCCGATATTTGAGGTACATATAACTATAGTATTTTTAAAGGAAATAACATTTCCCTTGTTGTCTGTTAGTCTACCGTCTTCCAGAAGTTGTAATAGAATATTAAAAACGTCGGGATGAGCTTTTTCAATTTCATCAAACAAAACGATTGAGTATGGCTTCTTTCTAACCGCTTCTGTCAGTACGCCTCCTTCTTCATATCCAACATAGCCCGGAGGCGCGCCTATAAGCTTGGCAACTTCATGCTTTTCCATAAACTCGGACATATCCAGACGAGCCATGGCATCATCGCGCCCGAATAATAATTCGGCTAAGGTTTTGGCAAGTTCAGTTTTTCCTACTCCAGTGGGACCAAGAAAGACAAAAGAGGCGGTTGGTCTCTGGCCTGATGCGAGTCCAATTCTTCCACGTCGCACTGCTTCGGAAACCGCTACTACAGCTTCTTCTTGGTCGATAAGTCTCTGATGAATGCGTTCTTCGAGTTTTAGCAATTTTTCACTCTCGTCTTCAGTCAATTTGGTAATGGGAATTCCTGTCCAAGCGCTGACGACTTTCTCAATATCGGCTTTTTTCACATCGCTGTCACCCCGTTTGCCTGTGTCTACCTGCAGTTTAACTTCAGCGCATCCCTCATCAAGCAAATCAATAGATTTATCAGGTAGAAAACGTTCTCCGATATATTTCTTGGCTAGTTTGATTGATTCTTTGAGCGCGTCATCCGGAATTTTAACACGATGGAATTTTTCATATTTTGTACGCAGCACCTTCATCATTTCGAAGGCATTTTCATCACTTGGTTCTTCAGCGGTTACAGGTTGGAAACGGCGCTCAAATGCTTTATCTTTTTCAAAATGCTTGCGGTATTCGGTTGTTGTGGTCGCGCCTATAATTTGCAACTGGCCGCGGGCCAGATATGGCTTTACGATATTGGCCGCGTTCATGCCCTCGCTTTCTCCCGCACCCATAAGAGAATGAATTTCATCTATAAACAGAATAATTGTTCCATTACTACCTAGGACTTCTGTAATTACCCCTTTGATTCTTTCTTCGAATTCGCCTCTATGACTTGCACCAGCGACTAATGATGCAACATCCAGTTGAAAGATTCTTTTATTTAATATATCTTTGGGGACAGCATTAGCAACGATTTTTTGCGCTAACCCTTCGACTATTGCAGTCTTTCCCACACCTGTCTCGCCAATAATAATCGGATTGTTTTTGGTCCTGCGTAAAAGGATATGGAGGATGCGGTCAATTTCTTTTTCGCGCCCTGCGACAGGATCAAGTTTGCCTTCGCGGGCTTCAGCCGTTAAGTCAATGGCGTATTTTTCTAAAGTTGATTTCCTACCATAACCGCCGGTAGTTGATTTTGAAAGTTTATCTACAACTACTTCTTTTTTCAGACCAAGTGTTTGCAAAGTTTGTGCGGTTGAGTAATTAGGACCAAAAAGGACTACCAGAATATCTTCCGGTGAAATGAAAGTTGATCCACGCATTTTCGCGTCCCGATAAGCTTGGTCAAAAACCTGCTGGGACACATTACTAAGTACCGGCTGACCTTTGTATGTTCCGACTCTTTCTTTGGCTTGAATTTCTTTGGAAAGCCTGCCTACATCAACCGCAAGTTCACCCAGTAATTTACTTATTTGTTGATCATATAACAATCCAAATAATAACTGGTCAGGTTCAATAGATTGCTGATGGATTCTTCTAGATTCTTCTTGTGCGTGCGTTAATACCAGACTTGCTCTTGGATCCAGATGTGAAAGGGCTGACGTATCTACTTTTGCAGAGGTGTTACCAAGGGCCGGATTTGTCTGTCCTTTTGGTAATCCGGCGCCAGGATGTCCTTCCGGAGGAGCTTGTCCTGCTTGTCCTGGGGGTGGATTCCCTGCACTAACAGGTGCTTGATTTTGTTGAGGACCGGCACCCGGTTGAGGAGGCGGTTGTTGTGCTGAATCTGGCGGTGGTGGCTGCTGATTATTTTGCTGAGGTTGATTTGACCCCTGTGGCGTATTTGCTTGGGCATCCTGGTTATTATATTGTTGATTTGGATCTTGAGGCGCCGATTGAACAGGTGGCGCCTGGGCTCCTTGTGCTTCCCCGTCTTTTTTTTGATTGAATAATTTTCCAAACATATTGGCTATATATTAATTAAATACTATTATTTACTTCTTTGCAATCTCTTCTTCTTCAGAAAGCGCTTTTGGTTCTTCTTCTTTTTTTATTCCCACTTCAACTTTTTCCTCTTTTTCATCTCCCAGCTTCAACACTGAAATTACTGTTTTTGCGGCTTTAAGTTTGACGTTGAGATAATCACTTATTTCCTGATAAGAGAATCCTCCCAAAAGCAGGAAAGGTAGAATGGTTCCCACTTTCTTGAGTCCATCATTTTTCTTATCTGTCTCAGGTGCGAGTAAAAGTGCGAGGGTTTCTTTTATTTCCTCAATCTCTTTCGTAATCCATTCTATCCTTCCTTGTTTGTCGTCATTGAAGCCGAAAGGTACAGGAAGAGTCCGATAATTTTCTTCCCACATCTTTTCGATTTCCGTATAATCTTTTTGCGTAACGGATTGCAGTTTATTACTTTGGGGTACATCAGTTGCATTAATTTGAGAATGTGGCGAAACAGAATGTTTTGCTGCGGTTAAAATACTATCCGCAGTCTTGTCGCCTTTTTGACTTTTTTCGATAAGCTTCTGGCGTAGATTTTCTATTTTTTGCCGATCAGCCGGTATTTGGACATTTGTTGGGGTGGCGAGGTTTGCAAGTATTACATGCTCTTTGTGCATTTCTGTGATTTGAGATTTATCCCTAGCCAGAGACATGGCTTCATAACGGACTATATCTTTCATGGTCGGGAGCTTTAGTTCAACCATAGCCAGGATTTCATTGGAGACCTCGGGTGTGACAATGTTGGTGGCCGCAAATGAGGGGGTTGATATTTCAACTGAAGGCGCTTCTATATTGACTGCCATGGTTTGGGCTGCTTCCGCGTGTTTGGTTGCAACAGATACTTTGGTTTCTTCGTCAAGGGAAATGGATTTGAGAACATCTTTGGCTGCATCTTGTTTGGTTTGTAGATAAGAGACGATTTCGGATTGAGAGAAGCCTCCGACTAAAAGGAAGGGCAGAATGTTGGCTACTTCAGAGAGTCCCTGATTTACTTTATCCTGATCAGCAGAGTTTAAGAGATTGGTTAAATTACCAATTTTCTCAATATCATCCTTAATCCATTCAGTTCTTGTTCCGGCCATGCCTTCAGGGACTTCCATATTATTGTAGTTTTCTGTCCACATTTTCTTGACATCTGCTAATTCTTCGGGGGTGACAGTTTGGATGCGGTTGGTTGAGGGAAGAGATATTGCCTGTGGCAAAGCCCCTAAAACAGAAGTAGCTACAGATTCACCTTTAAGTTTTTCTTCTTTTAATTTATCACTTAATTTTTGGATATCTGCGCTGGTTGTTGATTTGTTCACGCTCAAGAGAGAAGTGGCAAGCTCATTGCCGCTTTGACTGGATTTGGCTATGGAATCATGTAATTTGGTCAGGCGCTCACGATCAACCGGCGAGGAGATAGAGGCCGGATTGGCGATTTGTTGCAAAACTTGTCTAACTTTGTTGGTCTGTACAGATTTATTAACTGTTGACATAACAGAGGTAGCTAGAAGATTTGCGCCCTGCTGGCCTTTGTCAAGTTGTTCTCGGATCTTTTGCAGATCTGCATTTGAGGTACTATCGTTTACAGAAAGAATAGTACTGGCAAGTTCATTCTTCTTATCTTTTTCCTTAACTAGTATCTCATGTAACTTTGTGAATGCAACACGTTCCGATTCAGAAGTGACTGAAGCCGGATTGACGATTTGCAGGAGAACGTTTTTGAAGTCTGATGATTGAGTTGCGCTAAAAGCCGCTTTTTGCATAGCAGAACTGGCTGCATTTAAAACTATATCCGCAGTTGCGTTGCCTTTTTGGCTTTCTTCGAGGAGTTTTTCCCGGAGCTTATCAAATCTAACTCTTTCTGTACTGACAGTAGCTGACGCAGGGTTGGCAATTCTTTCAAGTGTTTCGCGAACTTTTTGCACCTCTCCAAGTTGCGATTTGTCTCGGGACATTGACATGGTCTCAAAGCGGGCAATATCACGCATTCTGGGTAATTTCAATTCAACCATAGCCAGGATTTCATTGGAGACCTCGGGTGTGACAATGTTGGTGGCCGCAAATGAGGGGGTTGATATTTCAACTGAAGGCGCTTCTATATTGACTGCCATGGTTTGGGCTGCTTCCGCGTGTTTGGTTGCAACAGATACTTTGGTTTCTTCGTCAAGGGAAATGGATTTGAGAACATCTTTGGCTGCATCTTGTTTGGTTTGTAGATAAGAGACGATTTCGGATTGAGAGAAGCCTCCGACTAAAAGGAAGGGCAGAATGTTGGCTACTTCAGAGAGTCCCTGATTTACTTTATCCTGATCAGCAGAGTTTAAGAGATTGGTTAAATTACCAATTTTCTCAATATCATCCTTAATCCATTCAGTTCTTGTTCCGGCCATGCCTTCAGGGACTTCCATATTATTGTAGTTTTCTGTCCACATTTTCTTGACATCTGCTAATTCTTCGGGGGTGACAGTTTGGATGCGGTTTAAGGAAGGGACACTGATGCTTGCCTGCTGGGCGGCTGTTGCAAGTACATCTGCGGCAACCGATTCACCTTTAGTCTTGGCTTCATTTAATTTGTCACTTAATTTTTGGATATCTGCGCTAGTGGTTGATTTATTTACAGATAACAGCGAGGTCGCAAGTTCATTTCCCTTCTGACTTTCTTTTGTCAGGGCTTCATGCAGTTTAGTCATTTTTTCTTTATTAATAGCTGTAGCTGTGGCGGGGTTGGCGATTTGTTGGAGAACGTCTTTGACTTTGGTCATGTTTTGTGATTTTTGTAAACTGCTACTAATTGTTGTAAGTACTTGTGAAGACATAGCAGAGTCTTTTGATTGCTGGAGTTTTTCGCTGATTTTTTCAAGCTCTGTTTGTGTTGTGATATCTTTTACTTGCAAGATTTGGCCTGCTAATTGGTTGTTATTCTCTTTACTTTCGTGTGCAAGCATGTCGTGGAGTTTGGTCATCTTTTCACGATCAGATGAATTGGTAGCTGAAGCCGGGTTGGCGATTTGCTGGAGTACGCTTTTAACTTTGGTCATGTTTTGTGCTTTCTGCAGGCTACCATTGATTGTAGAAAGCAACTGCGAGGACATGGTAGATTCTTTTGATTGCTGGAGTTTTTCGCTGATTTTTTCAAGTTCTGCTTGTGAAGTAGTATCTTTTACTTGCAATATAGAGGATGCAAGTTGATTATTATTCTCTTTACTTTCATGTGCAAGCATGTCGTGGAGTTTGGTCATCTTTTCACGATCAGATGAATTGGTAACTGAAGCCGGGTTGGCGATTTGCTGGAGTACGCTTTTAATTTGGGTAGCTCTGACTGCATTGCTTACCTGAGAGGCTGCTGAGTTGCCAACTGTGCTCTCTTTTACTAATTGATCCCTTATTTTGTCAAGTTCATTTGCTGTGGTTTTGTCGTTAACAGAGAGAATTGAGCTGGCTAATTGATTACTCTTTTCTTTACTTTCCTTCGAGAGCATGTCATGGAGTTGAGACATTCTCTCACGATCTACAACATTTGATGTTTGGGCCGGATTGGCAATTTGTTTTAGTATGTTTCTCAAATGTGAATCTGAGGCTTGAACGTTTCTTTGTGATTGATTATTGGCGGCTGAATTTATAGCATTTAAGATAGTTGTCGCTACGAGATTTCCCTGTTGAGCCTCTCTGACTATTCTTTCATTCATATTTGCATATCTTTCACGTTCTATCGTTGAGGTAACCGCGACCGGGTTACCAATTTTTTCAAGCATTTCACTCATCTTCATTACTTCTTGTCTTTGGCTTGCGTTATTGGATGAAAGCGCGGTGTCGTATCTGGCGATATCCCGCATTGTAGGAAGCGGGATACTTGCAAAACTTAAAACTTCGGCATTTATTTGAGCATGTGGAACAGAATATGTTAGAGCGGTACCAGCTCCCTGAGTTTCTCTAATTATTTCTTTGGCTGCGCCGCCAGGCCTCATAGTAGGAGTGAGTGCAATTGGAATATTCACCGACTTTTTTGTAAATGGTAAAGTCAAGGCAGTGCCTCCAGGCTGAGATCCGGGCGGATATCCTGTAGGTGAAGATGGCGGAACCATCTTATTGCCTAATAAAGTAACAAGGTTTTTCATCATTGCGTTATCACCGGAAAAGTTAGCAGCGTAGTCTAAAAAGATTTGCAATAAAATCCAGGGAAGTAGAATAACGATCCATAACATTATTAGCGCAACAACATAAAGCATGAAAGTCTCTGTAAGATTAACACTGTTGGTCGGAGTAACGAACTGCCTGGGTCCTCCAAGGAGAATATTTACAGCGGTGGGATATATAATTTTAGTCGGGTCTTGAATAGCGGGATTGACGAACTGTAAGGGAATTGCCTGTCTCCACATAAATACTAAACCCTGGAGGAAAATCGCGAAGAGCGGACCATATAATAGCCAGCGGAAGAATTCTCCAATCCAAATCTTGCCAGTATTGCGAACCGGATAAAATAAAAGCAGGAGTGGGAATACCGGGGATACTATTATAAAGAACCATAAAATTATTTTTCTAATCAATAATATGCCTACCATAACATAGTACGTAAGCGCGGTTAATTTAGTCAGTAATAATGAAATAAAGGCTGATTCAGCGTTATAATCACCAAGCAGGCGTAATCCGACAAAGTCCTGGTAGTTCCAACCTACAAAGAGTAAGTCTTGATTGGATATGCAGTCAGGGGGACAATTAGTGGTGCCTGAACGTAAGAAGAATCCTTGTATTAGATCGGTGAATTGATATAGAAATTGCAGTATTGCGTATGACAAGGCAATTAATATCAGTACAGCAGTAAATCTGGGAATAAAACGCATAATAGTGAGACTTCTTCCTCTAGAAATTATAATTATCATGGAGGTTGCTAAAATAACCAATATTAGAAGAGGCAAAACAATATAGAGGACTATTGTCCACCAAAATTGTGCCAATGGATTAGCCGCGTTGTCGCAATTACGATCGGCTACCTTGGTTACACAAACCCATTGGTAATTTAGCAATGTCCAGTTTAGGACGTAACCTGATCGAGCAGCGTTTTTGCCAATAAAGGTTACTTCAGGGTCTACTACCCATAACCCTGCGGCGGGGGATGCTGTTTGTTGTTGGGCCGGGGCGGGAGCTTGTGCATTGGTAACTGCTACCGGATAAACCAAGGAAACAAAACAATATATTATTGCAAGAAAAATGGGCAGAAATTTTTTCATGTTTTTTTACTTAGCAAAACCCGGAATGTTTAAAATGTCGACTGCGAGAAATTGGAAAAAAACAAATCCAAAAATTGCGAGCAATAAACCGGCGATCGCGCAGACTATATAGCTTTTTCCAACATTGAGCTGGTGTGGTTCTCCGCGGGAAGTTAAGATTGTATATCCGCCCCAAATTATCATTATCAATGATAGACCGGCAACAAAACCTATTCCGTAACCGTAAAATTTTTGCACAAATCCGATTGGGTCATTTGGCCAGCAGCCAAAGTCTGTTTGGATTTCATTTAATGCGCAGGCAGCCATATTTTAACAGTAACATAATTAAATTTTAAAAACAACTATGCATTTTAAAGATTGTAATATGTCTATACATTTTTGTTCAACTGTAAGTAAAAAAAGCATTAAGAATGCACATTATGTGAAAGGAGCTTTTTCACATTATCCACTATATCCTCGGGCGTATTATTTGACTTGAGAAGAAAGGCTTTTGCCCCCCAATTTTTTAAGAGATCTTCGGCATTGGCGTAAATATTCGTTAATACAAGAATAGGAATTTTATTTAGTACAGGATCATTCTTTGCAAGCTTGAGAACATCAAAACCACTTACTCTCGGCATTATGAGGTCAAGAAGGACGACATCAGGCTTAAAAGACTTCATCTTTTTAATTCCATCCTGACCATCAACTGCTGTTTGAACGTCAAATCCCTCATGCACAAATTTATCACGATACATCTCAAGTAGAATTACATCATCCTCTACCAATAAAATCTTATTCATATTTGTCCTTTTTAGAATTACTTAAAACTTCATTTGCTTTTTTTACCACATCTTCAGGTGTTGTATTGGCTTTGATCAAGCAATAAACCGGGCTATACTCCATAATCGCTTCAAGTACTTTCCCATCCACATTTAGATTAGTTAATACCATAATCGGAACAGTTTCGCCCCAACTGTCAGCACGCAACTTCTTCATCATTTCCATTCCGTTCAATTTCGGTAAAGCAAGATCCAGTAAGATAATATCCGGTTTACGATCCAGTGCCAGCATTAATCCCTTCTCACCGTCTTCCGCGTTAACAGGATTAAAGTTGCTAAATTGAAATTTATCCTTATACATGTCAGCCAGCACCTGGTCATCTTCTACTATTAATACACTCTTCATAAAAATAACATTAAAATCTTACTCCATTTTATACCACTCCACTTTCAAAATGCAAAATGTATAATATTGTGAAGTCCCGCTTAGCGTGGCGATGTGGTATTTCCAGTTTCCTGAACAAATGCAATTTCGCGTCCATTTTCAAGCTCTGTTTTTGCTTTTTTAGCAGTAGGTGTTTCAGCTTTCGGAAGAATAAAAGTAAACGTGCTTCCGCGACCTGTACTCGATTTTTCTAGTCGCACATCTCCCCCCATCTTGCGGGCAAGTTCGCGTGAAATGTAAAGTCCCAGTCCGGAACCGGCAGGCCTAGTAGATTTATATGTACTTAGTTGGGCAAATTTTCGGAATAATTTGCTTTGATCAGCCGGATCTATTCCTGTACCGGTATCGGTAAAAGCAATATACACAAAGTCACGCACGCGGTAATATTTGATAGAAATCTTACCCTTATCGGTAAATTTCAATGCATTACCAAGAAGATTATTAAATATATGCCTTACCCACTCAATATCTGCCTGAACTAAGACTTCCTGCTTACTTTCAACATTTATAACTACCTCTTTTTGCTGCGCAATTGGTTGCAGCGATTTAGTGACATCGTCCAGCACCGGCCAAAGAGTGAAATTAGTCAACCGAAATTCAATTCTGCCCGTTTGAAGGCGGGAAACATTTAACAGATCATTTATTAAATGAATTTGACGCTTTGCAGAAACAGATATATTCTCAAGCGGTTTCTTAAGCTTAGAATTTACAGGTCCATAATCACCATGAAGGATCATTGAAAGGAATCCGTTAATGGCAGTCATGGGAGTCCTTAGTTCATGTGATGCCATTGAGATAAATTCATCTTTCATTCGACTAACTTCTTTCTCTTTCGTAATATCATGGAAAACCTCTATTGCTCCAAAAAGTTTATCTTCGAGAGTAATTGGTGTAACAGTAAAGCGCACAGGGAGTTTTGTTTTATCTTTTTTTACATAGTAATTAGTTTTGGATGTTACAATTTTTTTACGCTGTGAAAGCACTTTGGTCATAGGCCGCGCGTCAAGGGGCAAAATTTTACCGGTCTCATCCTCCATGGGGATTGTATCTACAAGAAGTTTGCCAACCAGCTCTTTTTCTTTCCATCCAAGAGTTTCGCAGGCAACTTGGTTGACCATTGTAATCTTCCCGTAATTGTCTGTCGCAATAATTCCATCCCCGATACTTGCAAGCATTGCCTCATCAGTTGTTGTTTCCTGAAGCATTGTTTCTTCTAAAATCTTGCTTTCTGTTATATCATGAAAGTTAATCACAACCGCGTTGACATCCGGTTCAAAGAGCAAATTTGTGCCGGTTGCTTCGACCCAAATAGTCTTTTTATCTTTCCGGATACTTTGGTATTCCACCGTTACAACACCCCTTGGTTTAACAACCAACTCAGCAAGTTTACCCATAGTCATCTTTCTATTTGCGGCAGCTACAAGATCAAATCCGTTTTTTCCAATTAATTCTTCCGGCGAATAGCCCAAAATTCGCTTAACCGACGGGCTTGCAAAGCTTATTTTTGAAGTCGCGTCAATGAGAACAACGCCATCAGAACTGTTTTCAATAAGCGCTTGAAATCGTTGCTCATGCGACACCAGAGCTTTTTCACTTTTGCGGATTGCGAGAACTGTTGCGGCAAATGTCAATCCTGTAAGTGAAAAAATACCCAAAAACAGCTGTAATAAGATGAGTGATTGATTGATAGTTGGTGCATTTGAAAATGGTCCTTGTCCGCCCAACGTAGCAAATATAGCAATTCCCGCCATAAACAGAGTTGTAACCGTAGCTCCTTTTTGTCCAAACCAAAACGCAATCCAGACAGCAATCGGAATACTCAAATAAGGATAGGGGAGAATTCCGGTAAAGACAATTACAGCAATTATAAAAAGAATAATTAGCGTGAGAAAAAAATGAAGCGCTTTTTTAAAATCAAGACGTATCCTCAGAGCACGTCCCCAAACTAAAAGTAACGGAGCCACAACAAGTGCTCCTCCCATATCTCCGAGCCACCATGTTGTCCACACCGACCAAAATTCACTCCAGCTCGCGAGCCCGCCAATAATAAGCGTTACAACACCTATATCAGCGCTCACCATCGTACTTAGCATTGCTCCAAAAAAAGTAAACTTAAATATATTTGAAACACTATCAAAAGCATGGAGGCCATTGGCAAGTTTATTTACTAAATATGCACCAACTACGCCTTCCAAGCTGTTTCCCAGCGCAATTCCAAGAGAAGTTGCTATAGTCCCAGCTGTAGTAAAATTGACAAAAAAAGCGCCCAGAAAAATTGCAGGGACAACCCGGTTTCCAAAAAGAAGAATTGATGCCAGTGCGATGCCTGTCGGCGCCCAAATTGCTGTCGCACTTGGATTTACAGAAGCAAGTGACAGGCCTAATTTGCCCGCGGCTATATATGCTAATGCAATAATGATATTAAGAAGGATTATCTTAATCAAAGTGAGTGGCCAAAATTTGTGATGGATCTTTTCTATCATGGTGCAGTAATTTAACTATAGTAAAATAATGTCATAAAAAGCAATTTATTTTTGTGAATATTTACTAATTTAGTAACTATTTATTTCTTTAATATGTCAATTCGGGTATTGACGGGTAGAATAAAATATTGTATTATACAATTATTCTCATAGAAGGAATGAGATTTCTTTTTTTTGTAAAAACTAATTTATGGCAGTATTTAAGAGAGACAAGCCACATGTAAATATTGGAACTATCGGTCATGTAGATCACGGAAAAACAACGTTAACTGCTGCAATCACTACCGTCCTTTCAAAAAAAGGATTTGCTCAGGCTAAAAAATACGAGGATATTGATAATGCCCCTGAGGAAAAGGCGCGTGGAGTCACGATTAACATTTCTCACATGGAATATGAGACCGAGAAGCGTCACTATGCTCATATTGATGCTCCGGGACACGCTGATTATATTAAGAACATGATCACAGGCGCCGCTCAAATGGATGGCGCGATACTTGTTGTCTCAGCTCCCGACGGACCTATGCCGCAAACCCGGGAACATATTTTATTAGCTTATCAAGTAGGAGTTCCTTCAATTGTTGTTTTTCTCAACAAAACCGATATGGTTCAAGACGCGGAACTTCTTGAACTTGTTGAAATGGAAGTGCGCGAACTACTAACCAAGTATCACTTCCCAGGTGACAAAACTCCAATAATCCGAGGGTCAGCCCTCAAAGCTCTTGAAGGAGATGCAGAAGCCGAAAAACAAATCCTGGAACTTATGAAGACAGTAGACGAATATATCCCAACGCCGGTAAGACCATTGGACAAGCCGTTACTTATGCCGGTTGAAGATGTCTTTTCTATAAAGGGACGCGGAACTGTAGTTACCGGAAGAATTGAAAGAGGGCTTGTCAAAGTCAATGATACTGTAGAGATCGTCGGAATCCGCGATACCAAACCAACAGTAGTAACCGGAGTTGAGATGTTTAAGAAGCAACTTAATGATGGACAGGCAGGCGACAATGTAGGTCTTCTACTTCGAGGACTCGAAAAAGATGATGTTGAACGCGGGCAAGTTGTTGCTAAACCCGGATCCATTACACCGCACACTGAATTTGAAGCTGAAGCTTATGTGCTTACGAAAGAAGAAGGCGGGCGTCACACACCATTCTTTACCGGTTATCGTCCACAATTTTATATTCGCACAACAGATGTGACCGGAAACGTTGCTCTTCCACAAGGTGTTGAGATGGTTATGCCGGGAGACAGTACAAAGATGACAGTGAAGCTAATTGTACCCGTCGCTTTAGAAGAAGGACAAAGATATGCAATCCGCGAAGGTGGAAGAACAGTTGGAGCAGGAGTTATAACCAAGATAATTAAATAAATAGTACTTTAACAGTCTGTTTGTCCTGATTAAATCGGGTTTGGATATATGCCAAAAGGAAGAATTAGAGTTAGATTAAAAAGCTATGATGCACGCGTGCTTGACGTATGTTGTCAGCAAATTCTAGACTCAGTTATAAGAACAGGCGCGAAAGTAGTAGGACCTGTCCCCCTTCCGACAGACAGAAGTGTTTATGCAGTCAACAAATCGCCTTTTATTGACAAGGACGCAAGAGATCATTTCGAGATCCGTGTCCATAAACGTTTGGTAGATATTATATCTCCAACAGACAAAACAATTGACAGTTTAACAAATTTGCAATTACCAGCCGGTGTCGATGTGGAGCTGAAAATGTGATGCCCAAACAATCATTAATGCAATTCATGATTTTGATGATGTAGAGCCTAATTAGGGAGTGCGGAGAGCATATATTTTACGCAAGATAGCCTAAGGCTATCTTTTTTTTGTCTTATGATTCAAACACTATTTGGAGAGAAAATTGAGCAAACACAAATGTTTTTGGTTGACGGAACACGTATTCCTGTTACGGTAATCGCTGTGCCGGACAATACTATTGTACAAGTAAAGACTCAGGAGAAAGATAAATATACCGCTGTTCAAATTGGCGTAGGCAAAAAGAAAAAACCAAGTAAGCCTGCGCTCGGACATGCAAAAAAAGCCGGCTTGGATTTTGCGCCTTATGTAATTAAGGAAATAAAAATTAATCAAGAAGATTCCTCAGCTCAGATCAAAGCGGATTCAGCTGATCCCGATTTAATCGGGACAGATGGGGAAAGTTCATCAAAAGTGGGGGGGTATTTAAAAATTGAAGAAGTTTTCAAACCCGGCGATATTGTTGATGTAACAGGAACATCCAAAGGCAAAGGTTTTGCAGGAGTGGTAAAAAGACATGGTTTTAAAGGCGGGCCTAAAACACACGGGCAGTCAGACCGAGAGCGCGCACCAGGTTCAATCGGCCAAACAACCACACCGGGAAGAGTTTATAGAGGAAAGCGTATGGCCGGTCGTATGGGTCACGAAGTAGTGACTGTTAAAAATCTGAAAGTTGTCAGCGTTGACGAAGTCAATAAAAAACTGTATGTTGCCGGGCTTATACCCGGCGTAAAAAATTCTATCGTCTTTATCACCCGCAAAGGAGAAAGCAAAAAAATCGTTCCATTATATAAAGAGGAACCAAAAGAGGTGCCTAAAGAAAAAGAAGCCCTTAATCCAGTTCCCGATAGTGCCGAAACAACAGAGCCAAAAGCGGTCGAGGTAAAATCTGAGGAAAAGAAAAAAAACAAAGTAATAAAAGCAGATAAGAAGGAGGGAGAGGAAAAATAGCTATTAGCTGTCGGCTATCAGCTGTCTGATAGCTATAAGCTGAATGCTTTAAGCTAAATTATGGTTAGAATAAAAAAAACAGAAGAAAAAGTAAAAAAAAGCGTAACTGTGTCAGGCAAAACAAGGGTAACTAAACCTAAAAAGGCAACTATTGTTGCAAAATCAGTAGAAGGGATAAAAAAATCAAATAAGCTGATGGCAGAAGTCTTTGATTTGGATGGCAAAATAGTAGAAAAAATTTCGCTTCCGGAGGAAATTTTCGGAGTCAAAATAAATAAGGTGTTAATCGCACAGGCAGTAAGAGTTTATCGCGCTAATCAAAGGCAGGGTAACGCCTCAACCAAGACTCGCGGTGAAGTCCAGGGGTCAACACGGAAAATTTACCGCCAAAAAGGAACCGGCAGGGCTAGGCATGGATCAATACGCGCTCCAATTTTTGTGCATGGCGGAATTGTCGGCGGTCCCAAGCCCCGCGATTACAGTTTGCATCTACCACAAAAAATGAAAAGGGCAGCGCTATTCTCTGCTCTGACTGATAAATTCGGCAAAGGAGAAATTAAGTTTCTGCAAGGATTTGAGAAGATCGAACCGAAAACTAAAAAGTTTATAAATGCTATGGACAAATTAGGTTTAAACGGAAAGAGGAAGAAAATTCTTATTATCACAGGTGCAGAAATTGAAAATCTAAAAAGAGGTGCAAGGAACGTTGAAGGAGTAAGCATAACTGCAGCTATTAGATTAAATACATATGATATACTCAGCCATTGGCAAGTACTATTTATGAAAGATGCGATAGTGGAATTAAAAAATCGTTTCTTAGATAAAGCGAAAATAGAGAGTAAAAAAATATGAACAATCAGCAAGTTATTATTAGTCCAATTATTACTGAAAAGGCAATGAAGGCAACTGAAGGTGGAAAATATAGCTTCATAGTTGCAATTAAAGCTTCAAAATCAGATATAAAATTAGCTGTAGCAAGTATGTTTAAAGTAAGCGTTATAAATGTACAAACCAGCATCGTCAAAGGCAGGCAAAAAAGAAATGGCAGCCGGAGGATTGAAACTACTGAGCCGCAATGGAAAAAAGCGATTGTTAAACTAAAAAAGGGAGAAAAAATAGGTATCTTTGAACCAGGAGGCGGGGACGAAGAAAAAGAGAAGAAAGACAAGAAAAAGAAGAAATAACGAGTTTTTAAAAAAATGATATAATGCTATGAAACTAAAAATAATTCGAAAAAAACATGGAGGTCGTGATGCGCAAGGTAAAGTAGCAGTAAGGCATCAAGGAGGAGAGCACAAGCGATTTATCCGCAATATAGATTTTAAGCGTAACAAATTCAATATTGTCGGCAGGATTGAATCGATAGAATATGATCCAAATCGAACTTGCGACATAGCTCTTGTGCATTATGTTGACGGTGATAAGCGATATATTCTCGCGCCAGAGGGATTAAAGATAAATGATTCTATTCTTGCCGGGAAAGAAGTTGAGCCGAAAATCGGCAATGCCCTTCCTCTAGCCCAAATGCCTATTGGAACAATTGTTCATAATATTGAACTAACACCGGGAAGAGGCGGACAAATGGCCCGAAGCGCAGGTACGGCTGCGTCAGTCACGGCCCGGGAGAATGGGTTTGCCCATATCAAACTACCTTCAGGGGAATTACGAAGAATCAGAGAGGAAGCTCTTGCAACAGTCGGCCAATTAGGCAACGTTGAATGGAAAAACGAAAGTCTTGGTAAAGCCGGACGTTCCAGGAATATGGGTATTCGCCCGACAGTAAGAGGTGTCGCGCAAAATCCCCGCTCGCATCCGCATGGAGGAGGAGAAGGTCGTAGCGGAATCGGTATGCCCTCTCCTAAAACCTTTGCAGGAAGAAAAGCAGTAGGCAAAACACGCAAAAGGAATAAGCATTCGAATAAATATATTTTACAAAGAAGAAACAGCAAAAGAGATAAATAATAAAATATGTCAAGAAGCAGTAAAAAAGGACCATACATTGACCCAAGAATATTAAAAAAAGTCCTGAAGCAAAAAGAAACGGGCAATAACGATCCAATTAAAACCTGGTCACGACCATGTCAAATTCCACCAGAATTTGTAGGTCATACGTTCCACGTGCATAACGGGAAGAATTTTATTAAAGTCTTTGTACTTGAAAACATGGTAGGTTATAGGCTTGGAGAATTTGCGCCTACCCGGATATTCAGAGGTCACGGAAAAGTAGTAGCAAGAGAAATTAGTAAAACTTAATAAAAAATATTATATGGAAATCAGAGCAGTTGCCAAATCAGTCAGAATGAGCCCAAGAAAAATCCGACTAGTCGCGGATATGGTTAGGAATCTCTCAATTGATAATGCCTTACTCGCGTTGCAGGCAACGCCAAAAAGAGCCGCACTACCGCTTGCAAAAACGCTCAAAAGCGCGGTTGCAAATGCAGTAAACAATGCCGGACTCGATAAAAATGGCCTGATAATTGAAAGCATAAATATCACGGAAGGCAGCAGTCTTAAACGCTTCTGGCCATCCACAAGAGGAAGAATTCATCCGTATAAAAAGAGAAGTAGTAACATTAGAATTGTCTTAAAAGCAAAAGAAATAAAAGCAACGCCAAAAAAGAAAGAGGAGAAAAAAGGTAAAGAAGCTAAAAATCCGCCAGCTGGCCCCGATTTAATCGGGACGGGCGGAGAAAAAGTGAGTAAGAAAGGGAAAAAATAATGGGGCAGAAAGTTAATCCACATATTATAAGAATAGGAACTGTTTACAACTGGGACAGTCGCTGGTTTGATGAAAAGCGATATAAAGAAACTGTGTTAGAAGATTACCAGATTCGGAAAAATTTAATGGAGAGACTAAAGATCGCCGGAATAGCCAAAACAGAAATTGAGCGGTCAATCAATAGTTTACGAATAATAGTTTATGTTTCACGCCCGGGTATTGTAATTGGGCGAGCCGGTACGGGTCTTGAAGATCTGAAAAAATTTATTACACAACTATTCCGGAAAATTCGAAATGGCAAAAATCTGCCTAAGCTTGATATCCGGGTAGAGCCGGTTAAGGAGCCAAACCTTGATGCATATTTAGTAGCAACTAATGTTGCGGATCAGCTCTTGAGACGTCTTCCTTTCAAAAGAATACTGGCAACCACAGCAGATAAAGTAATGACCGCCCGCGCAAAAGGGGTAAAAATCGTACTTTCCGGTCGTATAGGAGGATCAGAAATAGGCAGACGCGAAAAAATTCATATTGGTACAGTACCACTTTCAACAATCCGGGAAGATATCAGTTACGCCCAGGTTCCTGCGTTAACCAAAAAGGGCTATATTGGGGTAAAAGTATGGATAAATAGAGCACAAGAGAAAAAATAGCTGTCAGCTATTAGCTATCAGCTTTTAGATGTATGATAGCAGAAAACTGAAAGCGAAAAGCTAACTTATGTTAGAGCCAAGAAAACAAAAATATAGAAAGCAGATGCGAGATAACATGAAGGGGCGGGCAACCCGCGGGTTAAGTTTGGCATTCGGCGAATTTGGTTTATCCACCCAAGATATGGGATGGATCTCAAGTAAACAAATTGAGGCTGCTCGCCGTGCTATAGCGCACTATACACAAAGAGGAGGAAGAATCTGGATTAGAATTTTTCCTGATAAGCCAATCAGTAAAAAGCCGCCGGAGGTAAGAATGGGTGGCGGAAAAGGAGACTTACACGAATTTGTCGCACCGGTCAAACCCGGAAGAATGCTTTTTGAAATGAGCGGAGTGACACTGGAGATTGCGAAAGAGGCATTAAGATTGGCCTCTCATAAATTACCGGTTAAAACAAAATTTGTAGTAAAAGAATAACATACAACTGGAGTCCTGACTAAGTCGGGATGATAAGGAAAATAAAAATAATATGAAAGCGAAAGATAAAAAAGAATTACACGGAAGAACGGAAAACGAATTATTAAAAATGGTTAAAGACGGGGAAGAGATCTTATTGACGTACAGACTCGACAAAGTGCAGAATAAATTGAAAAATACGCGCGATTTGTTTAATACACGCAAAAAAATTGCTATTTTGCGCACAATTTTAAGAGAAAAGGAGTTGATCAAAAATGTCTAAAATATTGCAAGGAAAAGTTATATCTAATAAAATGAAAGGGACTGCGGTTGTCGAAGTATCCCGAATTTTTCCTCATCCGTTGTATAAAAAACTTCTAAAAAGAAGCAAAAAATATAAAGTTGATACCAAGGGCGAGAAACTGGAAGTTGGCAAAATAGTGAAAATAATCGAAACCAGGCCAATTGCCAAAGACAAACACTTTGCGATTTATACAAACGCAAAGAAACCTGTTGTGTCAGCAACAAAAGAAAAAACAACTAAGAGTTTGTTTGAAAAGCCAAAAAAGTTGTTATCTCGACCGAAGCGATAGCGTAGTGGAGAGATCTCACCCCACAAAGTTGCTAGGTGGTATGAGATTCACCCAAAGGGTACTATCCACTTTGTGGTGTCGCCTAGACTCCTGTTGGTCGCTCGGAATGACAAATTTTAAACAGACTCTAAGATAAAAAAGGAGAAAAAAGTATGATACAAATGCGAACGATTCTTACCGCAGCAGATAATAGCGGGGCAAAACAACTAACAGTTATCCATGTTTTCGGTGGCTCGAAGAGAAGATTTGGACACATTGGAGACATTGTTAATGTTGTGGTTAAAACAGCCATGCCGCATGGCCAGGTAAAAGATGGTGAGATATGCAAGGCTGTTGTAGTCCGAACCAGAAAAGAATATCGCCGGTCTGACGGATCATACATTAGATTTTCAAATAATGCGGCAGTAATTATCGATAATGCCAAAGACAAAAATCCTAAAGGCACGCGTATTTTTGGTCCGATTGCCCGTGAAGTCCGTGAAGCTGGGTTTGCCAAAATTGCCAGTATGGCAACGGAGGTAGTGTAGATGAGGGTAAAAGGTAAAGGGTTAAGGGTAAAGAAAAATAAACAGTATGAAACTCAAAAAAGGTGACGAAGTAAAAATAACAATTGGAAAAGATGCCGGTAAAACCGGAAAGATCGAAAAAGTATTTACCAAAGAACAAAAAGTGCTTGTCTCAGGTGCGAACCAGTATAAAAGGCATGTGAAGGCGCGCGTTCCGGGCAAAAAGTCGGAAATTATAACAATTACTAAACCTTTACCCGTAGGCAATGTTGCGCTCATTTGTCAAAAATGCAAGCAACTAACCAGAGTTGGATACAAATTTATTAAAGATGATAAAATAAGAATTTGTAGAAAATGTAACGAGGAAATAAGTGAGAAAAAGTGACATATATGGAAAGCAAAACTTTACAAGAACAATTTAAAACAACGATAGCCAAGAAATTGCAGGAGAAGCTGAAAATGAAAAACTTACTGGCTCTACCGCATATGACTAAAATAGTTGTCAATATCGGAGTAAAAGATGCTGTCGTAGACAAGAAAAATATTGAACGGATGGAAAAGGCACTATCCTTAATTACAGGCCAAAAACCAAAAATCACTAAAGCCAAAAAGGCTATTGCTACTTTTAAGCTACGCCAAGGCGATCCGATCGGTCTGGTCGTTACAATTCGCGGTAAAAGAATGTATGCATTTTTTGAAAAAATTGTTAAAATTGTACTTCCCCGCATGAGAGATTTTCGCGGCATCAATAGAAAAAGTTTTGACGGACATGGAAATTATACTCTTGGGCTGCATGAATATTCGGTTTTTCCGGAGATTGATCCGGCTAGCGTAGATAGGTTACAAGGACTGGAAATTATATTTGTTACAACCGCGCCAGACAATAATACAGGCATTATATTACTTGAAGCAATGGGGATGCCATTCGCAAAAGAACTCGCACAGCGAAAAGCTGGAGATATGGTATAATTCCAAAGCTGATAAAAATATGACATTAAATTCGAATATCGAAGCACGAAATTCGAAACAAATTCAAATGTTCAAAATACAAATGACAAAAACGTTTTGAATTTGAAAATTAGAATTTTGAAAATTGTTTAGGATTTCGATATTCGGATTTCGGATTTATTTAGGATATGGCTAAATTATCAAACATTGTAAAATTTAAAAGAAAACAAAAATTTGCGGTCCGCATGATGAGCCGCTGTGGTATTTGCGGGAGAAACCGTGCGTATATGCGTAGGTTCGGTTTATGCAGAATTTGTTTTCGCGAAAGAGCAATGAAGGGCGAATTGCCCGGAGTACTTAAAGCAAGTTGGTAAGCCCGGTTAAACTCCGATTAAATTGGAGAATTCGGGATAAAAATATATGATGAATTATACGACAGGAGATTTTATTATACAGTTGAAAAATGCATCCCGAGCTAGAATTAGAGAGGTATATATGCCCTTTTCCAATACCAAAAAAGCTATCGGGAAAGTATTAATAAAAGAAAGATTTCTAGAAGAAGTTAAAGAGGAAGAAATTGAAGGGAAAAAAGTATTATATGTAAAACTTCGATATCAGGCAAGGCGCCCAGTATTAACTGACGTTGCTATAGTTTCCAAGCCATCTCTGCGGGTATATGTTGGCGCAAATGAAATAGTTAAGTATCAAAGAGGGGCACAAACAGCCATCCTATCAACTAATAACGGTATAATGACCGGAAAGGAGGCCTTAAAAAAAGGGGTCGGTGGCGAACTCCTCTTTAAGATTTGGTAGTAATATGTCAAAAATAGGAAAAGCGTCAATTGAAATAAAAAGCGGTATAACAACATCAATACAAGGAAGTATCGTAAAAATAGCAGGCCCAAAAGGGCAATTTGAATATCATGTTCCAGTTGGATTTGAAATTGTTATAAATGAGGGGAAAATACAGGTATTGCCAAAAGGGAAAACGGATAAAAATAGCAGCGCGATGTATGGATTAGTAAGAGCAAGTATTGCTAATATGGTAAAAGGCGTAGAAAAAGAATTCGAAAAAAAACTTGAACTATCCGGAGTTGGCTACAAAGCGCAAATGCAGGGACAAGATTTGATGCTCTCGCTTGGCTTCGCGCGTCCTGTGAATTACAAATCCAAGCCCGGTATAAAAATTGCAGTTGTTGATAACGTTGTTGTTATTACGGGAATAGATAAGTCGCTGGTTGGTGAGGCTGCGGCAAAAATCCGCGCAATCAAACCGCCTGAGCCATATAAAGGAAAAGGGATTAAATATAAAGGCGAAAAAATAAGAAGAAAAGCTGGAAAAGCTGCCAAAGCAGTCGGAACTAAATGAGACGAAGACGCAAGACTTAAGATGTAAGGCTTAAGGTTTGCGAACATATATCGTATATCGTAAGTCTAAAGTCATAAATATGAGCAGAATAAAAAGAGAAAAAAGAATAAGAAAGAAGATTGAACATGTCTCGAATAGGCCAAGGTTGAGCGTTTTCAGGTCCAACAAATATGTGTATGCGCAAATCGTCGACAAATTTGGCAAAACTCTTTTGGGTCTGACGGAAAAAAGCTTAGAAAAAAAAGGGGCAACCAGAATTGAAAACGCAAAAGAATTAGGGAAAGCTATTGCGAAAATCGCGCTTGATAAAAAAATTAAAGAAGTCGTCTTTGACAAGGGTAGATTTGCATATCACGGAAAAGTCAAGGCCGTGGCTGAAGGAGCAAGAGAAGGAGGATTACAGTTTTAAAAGACTATGAATTATAACAGACGAGACCAAGCGCAATCAGAATACGAAGAACAAATTGTGGAAATCAACCGGGTCTCCAAAAAAACCAAGGGGGGTAATAAAATCGGCTTTTCCGCTTTAGCTGTTGTCGGAGACAAGAAAGGCAAAGTAGGCGTGGGACTCGGAAAAGCGCCTGATGTCTCGGCCGCGATTAAAAAAGGGATCAGCCGGGCAAAAAAGCACTTAATTGAAGTACCGCTAACCCGCGGAACAATTCCTTTTAGAATAGATATCAAACTCGGTGCAGCTAAGATTATGCTCAAGCCGGCGCCTCCCGGGAGTGGTATTATTGCAGGAGGCGCAGTGAGAAGCGTTGTTGCAGCAGCGGGAATTCAAAATATCTCAACTAAAGTTCTTGGTACAACCAATCCCGCCAGCAATGTAGCGGCGACTATAGAAGCCCTGAAGAGATTAAGTGACCTGGCTCAACGGGATATAGCGCGAAGAAAGTTATGAATTTAACTGATCTAACCAAAATAACAGCTAAAAGTAAAAAAAGAGTCGGCCGTGGGCATGGTAGTGGCCGAGGTAAAACATCCGGCAGAGGCACAAAGGGTCAACTTGCAAGGAATAATCCGAAGCTTGATTTTGACGGCGACGGAACTCCTTTAATTAGAAAACTTCCCTTCCTGCGTGGAAAAGGAAGAAATAATTCATTACAACAAAAACCATTAATTATCAATATCGACAGCCTCAATATATTTTCTGAAGGAGCAGTTGTAGACATCGAAGCTCTTGTCAAGCACAGGTTGGTTCGTCTCAATGAAGCAAAAGAATATGGAGTAAAAATTTTAGGAGACGGGGAAATCCAAAAATCTTTAACTATAAAACTACCCATCTCCAAAAACGCTGCCAAAAAAATTGAAGTAGCAGGAGGCAAAATCGAATTGTTACATGAATAAATTTCTCGATATCCTGAAAAACAGCTTTAAATCGCCGGAAATTCGTAAAAAGATCTTATTTACTCTTTTCATCCTTTTCATAGTCAGAATTTTCGCGCATATCCCAGTTGCCGGTGTAAATCTGGAAGCCCTCAAAAATTTATTTGACAGCAATCAATTTCTCAGTTTGCTTAATATTTTTTCAGGAGGCACACTGGCAAATTTTTCAATTATAGGTCTTGGGCTCAATCCATATATTAACGCTTCGATTATAATTCAATTACTAACCATGGTTTTCCCAAAGCTCGAAGAACTCTCGAAAGAAGGAGACTCGGGAAGAAGAAAGATTAATCAATATACTAGATTTTTGACAATTCCCTTAGCTGTGCTCCAGGGCATCGGCATGTATGCACTCCTTAATAGCCAAGGAATTATAGGCGCTCTTAGTCCGGTGGCGTTTATCTCATTTGTAGCAATCATGACTTCCGGTACAGTTTTTCTAGTCTGGCTGGGTGAACTAATTACTGAACGCGGAATTGGCAACGGAATTTCGCTCTTAATTGCGGCGGGTATCTTAGGCGGGATTCCGGTTATAATCGGACAAACACTTACAACTGCTACAGCTGAAACCGCAGCGAACACTTTGATACTTATCGCATTATCCCTAGTCGTTATCGCAGGTATTATAGTTGTCAATGAAGCAACGCGACAAATTACTGTCTTTTACGCCAAACGTGTACGGGGAAACAAAACGTATGGCGGACAGACCACGCATTTGCCCCTTCGCCTCAATCAGGCAGGCGTTATTCCGATCATTTTCGCGGTTTCAATAGTTCTACTACCGGCCTTGCTGGCGAATTTCCTGCGTACTTCAAATAATCAAATTCTACGCAGCATATCAGAGAATGTTAATATCTGGTTTGATCCAAGCGGCGTTATATACAATGTTTTTTACTTCCTGCTTGTTGTTGGTTTTACTTATTTCTACACGGCAATTATTTTCAACCCAAAAAAAATTGCCGAAGAAATCCAAAAGTATGGCGGCTTTATTCCGGGAATCAGGCCAGGGAAGCCTACCTCCGTATACCTTAATTACATTCTAGTCAGAATTACACTGGTTGGTGCAAGCTTTTTGGGAATTATTGCCATCATGCCATCCTTTGCCGGTACAGCAACCGGTATTCAGACATTATTCCTCGGAGGCACAGGAGTTCTTATCGTGGTAAGTGTCATCCTTGAGACTTTCAAATCCATTGAAGCCAGTTTAGTCATGAGAAACTATGAATCATTTTTACAAACTAAATAACATTTAAAAGACCTCACCCTACCCTCTCCTATGAGGAGAGGGAAAATGAGGATGGAATAATTATATGAAGTTAATTTTACTGGGTATACAGGGAGCGGGCAAATCAACACAAGGAAACCTGCTCAAGAAAAAATTCAACATTCATTACCTTTCAACGGGTCACATCTTCCGTGATCTAGCCAAAGAGCATACTATTATTGGAAGAAGAATAAAAGAAACCATGAACGCGGGCTATCTTATACCTGACAAGCAAACTTTGAAAATAGTCTCCGAGTATTTAAGCCGCCCTGAATATCAAAAAGGCTATATTATGGATGGATTCCCTAGAACTGTCAAACAAGCCGAGAGTTTCGAAAACGGTATTGATAAGGTAATTTATCTTAAGGTTTCAGATCCTGAAGCACTATGGCGGCTCTCCTTCCGTAACCATGATGACGGTAGGCAAGACGAAACGCTTGCTGCAATTCGCAAACGGATTATGTTATATCATAAATATACTGACCCGGTGCTGGATTTCTACAGAAAGCATAGGAAGCTTGTAGAAATTGACGGGGAACAAAAGATAATAGATATTCACAGGGAAATCCTCGACAAACTAGGAATAAAAAACCATAAAAAATAAATCCTCTATGAAATATATTATTGCGCTTGTCGGAATGCCAGGATCCGGAAAAAGCGAAGCGGCGGCTTACCTGCAAAAGAAAGATATACCATTTATAAGGTTCGGAGACTTAACAGATGCAACTATTAAGGAGATGGGCCTGCCGCTTACTCCCGAAAACGAACAGATTGCAAGAGAAAAATTAAGAAAAGAATTTGGCATGGATATATATGCCATAAAAGCAAATCCTAAAATACAACCTTTATTAGAAATCCATCCGGTTATAGGGTTAGATGGGTTATATTCCTGGGAGGAATATGTTTATTTAATTAAGCGTTTTCCACAACTGATAATTCTACATATTTTTGCGCAACCTAAGATACGATATGAACGCCTGTCAAAAAGAACTATCAGACCGCTTACCCTCGACCAAGCCCGAGCAAGAGATATTGCTGAAATTAATAAATTACACAAAGCCGGGCCAATTGCAATTGCCGATTATATGATTGAAAATAATAGCGAGGACCTTAATATATTATACGGTAAGCTTGATAACCTACTCGCCCGTTTAGAAATAAAATAACTTTAAGATATGCAAAATAATTTGTCATTCCCCTGGACAGGGGAATCCAGAAGATATAAATAACTCTTCCTTATAAAGGTTAAATAGAAAAACTTATTTTTACCTACTGGATTCCCGCGTTCGCGGGAATGACGTTGGTCTGCTTTAGACGAGTAAATCTTATGATTCATATTAAGTCAGCGGAGGAAATTAAAATAATGATAGCCGGAGGACGTATCTTAAGTGATGTTCTTTTTGAGGTTTTGGATGCAGTACGTCCTGGCATCAAGGAAATAGAAATAGACCGGCTGGCTGAAAAATTGATCCGCGAAAAAGGTGGAGAACCGGGCTTTATGCGCGTCAAGGGTTACCGTCATACGACCTGCATGTCCACCAATGATATTATCGTTCATGGTATTCCGGGTAATTATATATTTAAAGAAGGTGATGTGGTGGGAATTGACTGTGGCGTCTACTATCAGGGTTTCCATTCGGATATGTCTGAAAGTATAAGTATCAAAAACGGTAAACCTCATTATTATACAGGCCGAGAAACAGGTGGTACGGAGATTGATAAATTTCTAACAATTGGTAAAAAAGCATTAAACGAAGCGATCAAGGTCGCCATCCCCGGAAATCGCGTAGGGGCAATCTCAAAGACTATCCAAGATATTGTTGAAATAAAAGCAGGATACTCAATCGTAAGAAGTTTAATTGGCCATGGAGTAGGACGAGAATTACACGAAGAACCTGAAGTACCCGGCTACCTATTAGGGGATATCAAACATACTCCACCTCTTCAAGAAGGGATGACGATCGCTGTCGAAATTATTTATAATATGGGCACACCGGAAGTTGTAATTGACAAAGATGGCTGGACAATTCGTACCAAAGATGGCAAATTGGCAGGTCTCTTTGAAAGATCTATCGCGATAACTAAAAATAGCCCGCTAATTTTGACAAAATAAACTACATCTAAATATTTCGGTTGCCCTATGGAGCGTAGTTTGATATAATGTTTGGATGGCTCACCAAGGCTCATTCGAAAAAGATGGGGTTGTAAAGGAGGCTTTGCCAAATACATTATTTCGGGTTGAGCTTGAAGATGGGACAATTGTTCTTTGTCATCTATCAGGCAAAATGAGAATGAATTTTATAAAAATTTTACCGGGAGACAAGGTGCGGATTGAAATGACACCATACGACCCGAATAGAGGCAGGATAATACTGCGCTACAATAGGTAGATAGGAAATAAACTTATGAAAGTACAAGCAAGTGTAAAAAAAAGGTGCATGAAATGTAAGATAATCAGACGCAAAGGGGTTGTACGCGTCACGTGTGAGAATCCCAGACACAAACAGAGACAAGGGTGAAGAAAGTTTAAAGTGCAAAGTGCAAAATTCAAAGTTACATAAGGAAATTTTTTATAATTAATCCCTTAACTTTAAACTTTGCGATTTGAGAATTTAGTTTTTATTTATGAGAATTGCAGGAGTTAATATACCGGACGAAAAAAGAATTGAAATTTCGCTAGCTTACATTTACGGTATTGGACGAAGTAATGCCAAGGGCGTGTTAGAAAAGTCCAAAATTGATGGCGGAAAACCCACAAAGACATTGACAGAAGAAGAAATAAAACGGCTCACAGGGGTGTTGGACAAATATAAAATCGAGGGAGATTTGAGAACTGAAATAGCAGGTAATATTCGCAGATTAAAAGAAACTGGTGCATACCGCGGAATAAGGCATACGCGTAATCTTCCTTCCCGCGGCCAAAGGACACGTTCCAATGCGCGTACCAAAAGAGGCAAGAGAGTGACTATTGGCGCAATCAAGAAAGAGATAATGGCAAAGACCACGGCAGCACAAGGCGCAAAGCAGCCGGGAAAGTAACATATGGCAGAAAAAGAGACAAAGAAAACTACTAAAACCAGGCACAAGCCGAAAGCAGTGAAGAACCGTTACACACAGCATGGAAGAATCTATATTACTTCAACTTTTAATAATACCTTAATCACTGTCACAAATGACAAAGGCGATACACTAGGCTGGAGTTCATCAGGTCATCGTGGTTTTAAAGGCACTCGTAAATCAACACCCTATGCAGCGTCCCTGAGTGTTGAAGATGTTACCAAAAGACTCATTGAAAAAGGACTTAAGACTGTGGATGTCTATGTCAAAGGCCCGGGTAGTGGTCGGGATTCATCACTTCGGGCAATTAAAACATCAGGATTATCAATTGTATCTATTGCGGACATTACGCCAATACCACACAATGGACCAAGGGCGAAAAAGAAGAGTAGAGTGTAAAAATGTAGCTGTCAGCTATTGGCTATCAGCTTTTAGATGTCTGATAGCAGAAAGCTTACAACAGAGAGCTAAATTATGGCAAGATATAGAGGACCAAAACATAAACTAGCAAGGCGCGCCGGAGTAAATTTGTTAGAAAAGACATCGGCAAGCTTGATGCGCAGGCTCAATACGCCACCGGGTCTGCATGGCAAAAAAAGGAAAAGGAGACTTTCCGAATTCGGACAACAATTAAAGGAAAAACAGAAAGCAAAGTCCGTGTATGGATTGCTAGAAAAGCAATTTAAGAAATTGCTCCAACACGTATCCAAACAAAAAGGAGATACAGAGGAACTACTCTTATCGCTTCTTGAACGAAGACTTGATAATATTGTGTATAGACTTGGTTTTGCCAAATCCAGATTTATGGCCCGCCAGTTAGTAACTCATGGGCACATCATACTAAATAACAAAAAAATGACGATCCCCTCTTATGAATTGAAAGCAGGTGATGTAGTGTCGCTAGGTGCCAAAATGCAAAAAAATGCGCTGGTTATTAAAACAATAGATGAAATGAAAGATACGATCGCGTTTCTTGAAAGACAAGGGGGAGCGGGTAAATTAGTCAGGATGCCAACACCTGACGATATTAAGCCTCCTTTTAATACAAGACAAATTATTGAATATTATTCCAGATAATGATACAATCATACACATAATATGGATGACTTTAATTTTAAAGTAAAAGAAGTAACTATTTCTCCTGATTACGGAGAGTTTGCTATTGAACCATTGGAGCCGGGTTACGGACATACAATGGGAAATGCGCTTCGCCGCGTCTTATACACTTCTATTCCGGGTGCGGCAATAACAACGGTTCGCATTAACGGTGTAAAACATAAATTTTCAACCCACAAAGGCCTTAAGGAAAATATTGTTGACTTGCTACTTAATCTGAAAGAGGTGACTTTTCGTCTTAGTGAAAACAAACCAAGCGCGACAATCAAGCTTTCTGTCAAAGAGTCAAAGAAAATTACCGCAAATGATCTGGAAGTAACCGATGGTGTTGAAGTAATTAATAAAGATCAATATATTGGCTCCTTATCCGGAAATAACGTAAAGCTGGATGTAGAAATGACTATTGAAAAAGGTTTCGGCTATTCTCTGGCAGAAGAAAGAAAAGCGGATGCTTTAGGTGTTATTACAACCGACTCGGTCTTCTCGCCTGTTAAACGTGTTAATTACAATGTAGTTGCTACCCGGGTCGGAAGACAAACTAATCTTGACAAGCTTATACTCAAGATTTGGACCAATGGAACAATTGCTCCTGGCGAAGCGCTCAATCAAGCTTCCAAAATTTTAGCTTCCTACTTCCTGCAGATTTACGAACCAAAAGGTGAGGAGGGAACAGTTGTTGAAAATAAAACTCAGACTCTCAAATTTCCAGAAGGAGTACTTAAAATGACTATAGATGAACTTGACCTTCCGACCCGTATTTATAATAGTCTGCGCAATGGTGGAATAGAGACTATAGAACAGTTAATTAACACTCCCCGAAAAGATCTAATTTCTATGCGCAATATGGGCGGTAAATCAATCTCCACTATTAAAGAGAAACTTGTGGAAAGAGGCATCGACTTGGCAAACGCATAATCCCCCCTTAATTTATGAGAAAAAATGTTTTTGGAAGACAACTGAAAAGAGATTCAAATGAGCGAAAAGCGCTTTTTAAAAACTTGCTAAGCTCATTAGTGCTGCATGAAAGTATTACAACATCACATGCCAAAGCAAAAGCGATCAAGCCTAGTGCCGACAAACTCATTACCTATACAAAAAAAGGTGGCCTTCACGCCTATCGAATGCTTGAACCGGAATTATCAACTGAGGCGGTCAAAAAGCTATTAAATACAATTGCGCCAAGATTTACAAACCGACATGGAGGTTATACGAGAATTATCAAAGTAGGGAATAGACTCAAAGATAATTCCAGTGAGGTTATTCTTGAATGGACAGAAAAAGGCATAAATCCAAAGACGGCAAACCTAGAATCAGCAAGTGAGAATCCCCAAAAAACCGCTAAGAAAGAAACGAAGGTAAAGAAAAAATGAACAGAGTAGCAACACAACCAACAAAAGCAAATCAAATAAAAAGAGAATGGCATTTAGTTGATGTCAAAAATGAAACGCTTGGTAGAATTTCGACCAAGATTGCACTAATGCTTATGGGCAAAAGCAAGCCCTACTTTGTCCGCAATCTTGACTGCGGTGATTATGTCGTTGTCCTCAATTCCAAAGCTGTCCGGCTCACCGGCAAAAAAGAAGAAAATAAGGCATATAAGCGTCACTCCGGCTATCCCGGTGGTTTCAGATCTGAGACAGTGCGTGAATTACGTGACCGCAGGCCTGAAGATATAATTAAAAAAAGCGTAAAAGGGATGTTGCCGGATAATCGTCTCAAAGACAAAATGTTAGCCAGATTATTTGTTTTTCCCGGAGAAGAACACACTTATAAAGATAAATTAAAAATTCAAAGCACCAAATAACAAATAATATCAAAATTCAAATAATTAAATCCAAAACATGTTTTGATATTTGAATTTAAATATTTGTATTTATTTGGAATTTGTAATTTATATAATACAACTATATGGTAGATACAGAACAAAAGACAACGAGTACAAAGAAACCTCTTAAGAGGGAGTTTGTCTCTGCAACCGGCAAACGCAAAGAAGCGGTCGCTCGTGTGCGGTTATATCAATTTGTCAAAGAAAGCCTTACATGGGCAAACGTACCTGTTAAAAAGGGTGAAATGTTAGTAAATCAAAAACCGATTGCAGAATATTTTCCAAGCACAGCTGAACAGCATCGGTATACAGAACCACTGCGTATTACTAACGCACATCAAAATAATTACGCCTTTACGATCAAAGTCGTAGGCGGCGGGCATGCAGGACAACTTGATGCGGTAATTGCGGGGATTTCTAATGTGCTACAAAAACTTGATCCTGAAAAATACCGCCCGATTTTAAAGAAAAAAGGGTTTCTTACCCGCGACGCGCGGATCAGACAGCGCCGAAACATAGGCACCGGGGGTAAGGCACGGCGTCAGAAACAGTCTCCAAAACGGTAAAGAATAGCCATGGCTTCTACAAAAGCAATTAAAGCAGGATACTCTGCAAAACTCGACGGCAAGGCTGCTTATATTCGCAATTATCTTTCAGATAGTAGTTTAAATAAAATAAAAGTTTTGCGAACTCATCAAGGGATTGCTGATTTTTGTTACAAAAATAGCTCCACTTTCAAGAAAGATTTTTTAAGCCGTATTGGAGTAAAAAAATTAAAAACTTACCGCAGCCATGTTGATAAAAAGGAACTCGAAGATTTTATAATGCGATTATCCCAGTTCGATGGCGAGTGCGTTTTCCTGCTAAAAGATACTTTTGATTTACTCAATTCTTATCAAGAAAAAACAGGTAAGGGTTCCGGCATTTTGGTAAATAGAAACTTTCTTTGCAGAAGAGAAGAGGATTATTTTTCGTTGATTGAGATTATCTATAAATCCCTAGCTCAATCAGTTAACATAAATGATTTTTCAGAAAAATATTTTGCTCTATTCCATCAATTACTACAAAAAAACCCACATTTTCTAGATAAAGCAAAAAAGCTCTTTGAGTACGTATTAGCCCACACGAGCAAGCAAAAGATTATTTTTGTTGACATGGGATTTCAGTTTACCTTCTCACTTTTCTGTGTTGCAGCAAGCAGGTATTTCGGTAATGGGAAAATATGCACTGATTTTTATAGTTTTTCGACTTATACCTGGTTACAAGAGTTTTTTAAAAATAAATATTTTTCCGCAAAGAGTGAGGTTGTTTTAGAATTAGAACTTGAAGCAATTGAGAATTTTCAAAACTCTTTACAGAACAAGGCATCCGGGGCAATGGTTGGATTTGCAATTGGCGATGCCCTTGGTTTTCCGGTCGCAGGAATTGATAAAAGAGATATTTTAAAATTCGTTAAAGGAGAAATTGGCTCGTTTTTAGAAAATAAAAAGCACCCATTTTTTAATAATCTAAAGAAAGGGCAGTACACGGATAATACTAAATTATTGATGATTTCTGCAAAGCATCTAATTAAAAATGGTGATTTTGTGATTGAAAAATATCAGAATAATTTAGCAAACTGGGGTAAAAAAATTTTGCGCAATCCTCACACTGAAAGGTGGGCAGGGCCTACAGCGATAAAAGCTGTTAAAAATTTGATCGACGGAAAAAGTTATCTTGATTCCGGCTCAACTACAACCGAATCATGTTCTGCAACGTATCGAGTAATTCCTTTGGGCATTTTCAATCATCCTTTTGCAAAGAATGGAATTGATAAGCTAAAAAATTCTGCTGAAATTTCGGCTATGATTACTCATAATTCCGAAATTTCTAAGACAGGAGCAGCAATAACAGCTTTTATTATTGGAGATTTGATGTGCGGCATAATTCCTGAAAAAGCGGTTAATGCTTCCCTATTGGAAGTTGGCGAGACGGGTAAAAATAAACTCTTGATTGAGAAAATACGGCAAGCTGTAGATTTCAGTAAAACTAAAGGGGTTGAATTTGGCAGAAATGAATTCGGAACAGGATCCCCTATTTATCAAACACTACCGCTTGCTATTTTCTGTTTTCTTAAATTTCAGAATGATTTTGAAAAAGCAGTTATTGCAGCGGCAAATTCATTTCGGGACGATTCGCTAGAGGAGAAAAAGCGATTGCAAAAATATTCCTGGGAGGAACAATTGCAGAATGCAAAAGGTGGAAATACAGATGGTATAGCCGGTTTGACGGGCGCTTTTGTTGGCGCACATCTTGGTGTCAGTAAAATACCAAGAAAATTTTTGGGTATCGAAGACGAAAAAATGCTCGAGACACTTGGCAAGAAACTATTGTACATTAAGATAATCTGAAAAGGCCCTATTATGCATCAATTGTCATTTCGAGCGACCAAAGGGAGTCGAGAAATCTCATCGTACATGCAAAATCAAATTCTGTCTTTTCGGTCTAATCAGTGGTATGAGATCCCTCCACTACGGTCGGGATGACAAAAGGAGACTATTCCACCCACCCTAATTCTATTTTGATCTCTTTTACAGACTTTTCATATTGGTCTTTGGTCAACTGATTGTTTAAGATACAATATTTTTTATTTTTTAATCCCACACAACCGAAGCAGTCGGAGCAATTTTTAAGATACGCGCCATAGTGGCAATTTGTACAACTAAAAGAAAAACTTAGAAAGACACAATTATAGCAACAGTCTGTCCATACATGTTCATAGCATTGCTCTGAAATTTTTTTTGATTCTGTGTCCCCTCCGGCAAAATACATATCCCAACAGTTTTTCATCATGCCAGCTTGATAACTATAACCGGAGTTTTCAGCGTAATAAACCGCAAAGCACCAATAACAATTTTTTGAATCATAGATATAATTTCCATATATACAATTCTCGCTATTGAACTGCTGGTTTGCCGGATGCGGTATCTTTTCTTTTAATTCAAGCAGTTGAGCAAGGATCTTTTCCGGTTTTTCTTTCTTTAATTCTTCTAACTTTTTCAGATATTCCTCTTTCGTATATTGTTTGTTGAAAATACAATATTTTTTATGAGTAAGACCAACGCAACCGAAGCAGTCAGTACAAGAGTTTAAAAAGGCAGAGTAATGGCAATCTGTACAATTATTACATTCGATAAGGTATGTGCAACTATGAGATTTTGTACATTCAATACTTTGAAAACACTTCTCCGATTCAAAAACGGACGTACAATCTACGAGGCTCGTACCCATACTACGATTCGCATAAATACTGTCATAAAGTCTGTATGAATCAAAGCAGTAATAACTGTTCTTACTAATATCGACCATATCTACATATTCACAAGCAACATTATCTCTAATCATTACAGCCGGCACGGGAACAGATTTTTTTAGGAGCGCATATTTTTCAAGGAAGGTCATTGATCGATATTATAGCAGTAATTTATTGTTGATTATATTTTCCACCCTAATTCTATTTTGATCTCTTTTACAGACTTTTCGTATTGTTCTTTGGTTAGCTGATTATTTAAAATACAATATTTTTTTTTGGAGAGTCCTACGCATCCGAAGCAGTCGGTGGAGTTCCTAAGATCTGCGCTATAGTAGCAATGCGTGCAATACTCAGAATTGTTTAAATACGCACATTCATAATTAGCATCAGAATCAGTAATTTCATAACAGCGTTCAGAAAAAATTCTTTTGTTTACATCTCCTCCGTTATAAAAGCCATCCCAGCAGTTTTTCAACAGTCCTCCTATTGTTAAATAACCAGAATTTTCACTTTCGTAACTGTTAAAGCACCAATAGCAGTTTTTTGAATCATACATGTAATTTCCATATAGGCAATTTTCACTATTGAACTGCTGGCTTGCTGGATGGGGGATTTTTTGTTTTAAATCAAACATTTTCTTGAGTAAGTTATCATGCTTCTCTTTTTTCAATTCATCAACCTTTTTCAGATATTCCTCTTTAGAGTACTGCTTATTAAAAATGCAATATTTTTTGTGTGTTAAGCCAATACAGCCGAAGCAATTTGTGCAATTGTTTAAATAAGCCGATAAATGACAATCAGTAGAATTGTTTGAATCAAAAATATAAGTGCAGCTATGGCATTTAGTTGAGTCAACTGACTCGTAGCATTTTTCTGATTCCATTTGTACAAAAGTACAATCTACAAGTTTATTCCCCCAGCAATAGTAACAATATATACTATCTACGAGCAAATAACAGCCGATGCTATAATAGCAATTTTTACTGCTATAACAATAATCTACGTAGTGACAATCAATTGAATGGGTACCAATTGCAGCCGGGACAGGAATTGATTTTTTAAGGAGTTGGTATTTTTCAATGAATGTCATAATTCAGTTAAGAAGTATGCCTTATTTAAACATACAAGTTGGGTATTTACAAGCAAAAATAATAAGTGCATGAAAGTTTTGCTTGACTAGAGTTTAGGATGGGTAAAAACTTTGTAGTTTATTATAAATTACTAATTATTTGCAATAATTAATATTTCCACCCAAGCTCTTTTTTTATAATTTTTACTGCTTTTTCGTATTGTTCTTTTGTAAGCTGATTATTCAAAATACAGTATTTTTTATTCTTAAGTCCCACACAGCCGAAGCAGTCTGTGCAGTTTGTAAGATCTGCGCTATGGTAACAATTCGTGTTATTCTCAGAATTATATAAATAGGCGCATTCATAATTACATCTGGATTCAGTCAATTCATAACATCGCTCTGACTTTGTTTTGGTACCAGGAATCCCACCAGAGCGAAACATATCCCAACATTTTATTGCACTAGCAATAACAAATATATAGCCGGAATCTTCGCTATAAAATGCGCTAAAACTCCAAAAACAATTTTTGGAGTCATATAAATAATTCCCATAAGGAGAATTTTCAGTGTTGGACTGCTGGCTTGCGGGATGTGGGATTTGTTTTTTTAATTCATTCATTCGCTCAAGAATTTTTTCCGGCTTTTCTTTTTTTAATTCAGAAAGTTTTTTAAAATACTCATCTTTTTTATATTGTTTATTAAATATGCAATACTTCTTGTGGCTTAGAGCAACACAACCAAAGCAATCTGTGCATGAGTTTAATAAAGCGGAAAAATGACAGTCTGTACTGTTATTGCATTCTATAAGATATGTAGAGCTATAGCACTTTGTACATGCAACACATTCATAGCAGTTTTCAGACTCATACAAATATGAGCATTCAACAAGATTATTACTGGCGGCACAGAAATAAGTATAAATACAGTACTCGAAGAGTGCTCCCGTCAAAACAGTAATAGCAATTTTTACTTCTGTATGTACCGTCTACATATTCACTGTCAACGGTATACGGACCAATCGACACAGATTGAACGGGGATGGATTTTTTTAGGAGTTGGTATTTTTCAAGAAAGGTCATAGATCGATATTATAGCAGTAATTTATTGATGATTATATTTTCCACCCTAATTCTTTTTTTATTTCTTTTACAGATTTTTCATATTGTTCTTTGGTTAACTGATTATTTAATATACAATATTTTTTTTTGGAGAGTCCTACGCAACCAAAACAGTCTGTGCAGTTTCTGAGATCGGCGCTGTAATTACAATTCGTGTTATATTCGGAATTGTTTAAATACGCACATTCATAATTAGCATCTGAATCAATACATTCATAACAGCGCTCAGAGAAAATTTTCTTGTTCCAATCGCCTCCACAATAAAAGAGTTCCCAACTATTTTTCATTAAGCCGCTCATGCTAAAATATCCGGAATTTTCACACTCATAACTATTAAATGCCCAGTAACAATTTTTTGAATCATAAATATAATTTCCATAAAGACAGTTCTCAGTGTTGAATTGTTGGCTTGCTGGATGCGGTATACTTTTCTTCAATTCAAACATTCTCTTGAGTAGTATTTCAGGATTTTCTTTTTTTAACTCTCGGACCCTTTTAACATACTCTTCTTTACTGTACTGTTTATTAAAGATGCAGTATTTTTTGTGTGTCAGCGCAACACAACCGAAGCAATCTGTACATTTGTTTAAATATGCCGAGAAATGACAATCAGTAGAATTGTTTGAATCAAAAATATAAGTGCAGCTATGGCATTTAGTTGAGTCAACTGACTCGTAGCATTTTTCTGATTTCACCTGTACATAAGTACAATCTACAAGTTTATTTCCCCAGCAATAGTACGAATATAAACCATCTACTTGTAAAAAACAGCCAATACTATAATGACAATTTTTACTACTGTAGCAATAATCCACATAGTCACAATCAACCGAATGAGAACCTATATAAGCCGGCACAGGAATGGATTTTTTTAGGAGTTGGTATTTTTCAAGGAAGGTCATATTTTGATTAAGAAGTATGCCTTATTTAAACACACAAGGCGGGTATTTACAAGCAAAAATTAAATAACTACTCACTTAGTAACCAAAAATTGTCATTGCGAGGAGCACCCCGCTGAGCGGGGGCGACGAAGCAATCTCCATTAACAATGGGATTGCCGCGCTCTCCCGATTTAATCGGGATCGCTCGCAATGACATCCAGTGAGCAGGTAGAATATGAAACCTTGTGTATCTAGCTTCAGTCTGATAAAATTTTGCAAATGGCCAAGTTTTATATTACCAATGCTATCCCCTACGTAAACGCTCGTCCTCATATCGGTCATGCGCTGGAATTTGTGCAGTCGGATTGTTTGGCACGCTATCATTCGTTGCTGGGGGATGAAGTTATGCTTTTATGCGGGGGCGACGAGAATGCTTTAAAAAATGTCCAGGCAGCTGAAAAAGCGGGAAAACCTATTCAGGAATTTGTCGATACTAATACGAAAGTTTTTTTAGATTTATCCAAAAAACTCCATGTGCAATTTGATGCCTGGCAAAAAGGCAGTGATATGAAACACCACGCCGCAAGTCAGGACTTGTGGGAACTCTGTGCAAAGAGCGGAGATATTTATAAAAAATCCTATAAAGGGTTGTATTGTGTGGGCTGTGAGGCATTTTATACGGAAAGTGAGTTAGATGAGAATGGGGAATGCTTTGAACATCCCGGAAAAAAGCTTGAAATTGTTGAAGAGGAAAATTATTTTTTCCGGCTCTCAAAATATGAAAGCCAGATCCGCGGTTTAATTGAAACAGATAAATTAAAAATAGTGCCATTAGCTCATAAAAATGAAGTTCTAGCTTTCTTAAAAAGAGGGCTGCAAGACTTTAGCATCTCCCGAAGTGATGAGCGAGCTAAAAATTGGGGAGTGCCTGTTCCCGGAGATAACTCGCAAAGAATGTATGTTTGGTTTGATGCATTGAATATATATATGAGCGGGATAGGTTTTCCAAGTGATGAAAAAACTTATAAAAAATGGTGGCCTGCCGATGTCCATGTGATCGGAAAAGGAATTATCCGATTCCATGCCTTATATTGGCCGGGAATTTTACTTTCGGCAAAACTGGCTTTGCCCAAATCACTTTTTGTGCATGAATACTTTACAGTAAATGGACAAAAGATGTCCAAAACGCTTGGGAATGTAATTGATCCTTTCGAACTAATACGGAAATATGGGGCCGAATCATTAAGATATTATTTTCTCGCGAAATTTTCACCTTTTTCCGATGGGGATTTTTCAGAAGAGAAATTTATTGATGTATATAATGCTGATTTAGCAAATGGACTGGGGAATCTGATTGCCCGCGTAGCTAAATTGTGCGAAACTATTGATTACCAACAAATGGGTTCGGAAAGTCGCGTAAGCGAACATGTAATTGAGGACAGCGAATATACCAAAGCATTACAAGAATTCAAGTTTAATGAAGCGGTTAGCTCAGTATGGAGAAAAATTACGGCACTTGATCAATACATAAATCAAGAAAAACCTTGGGACTTAATAAAAACAAATAGTCAGAAATTGCCGACAATACTAGCACACTGCGTCGATCAAATACAAGAAATTAGTCTACTTCTAAAACCTTTTATGCCCCAAACATCGGAAAAGATTCTGGAGCAATTCAAGGGGCCGAAAATAGTTGCCCAGAAACCTCTGTTTCCAAGAATAAAATGATCGATGCGCACTGCCATCTCAATTTCCACTCATTTGAAAAAGATTACGACGAGGTAGTCAAGAATGCTATTGCTGCAGGCGTCACAAAAATAATTAATGCAGGCACTCAAATAAGCTCAAGCAAATGGGCTGTTGATTTGGCAGAAAAGTATGAAAATTTATATGCGGTGGCCGGTGTTCACCCGCATCACGCGGATAAAATCCCCCCAACCCCCTTTACTAAAGGGGGCAAGAGGGATTTGGGGGCTGCCGAAGGTAATTGGTTGGAAGACCTTGAGAATATTGCCAGACACCCAAAGGTTGTTGGAATTGGTGAATGCGGACTGGATTATTTTAACTATCAATCAAACGGGATCGTTGAACCAAGAATACAAAAAAAAATATTTATTGATCATTTAGAACTTGCCCATAAATTAAAACTTCCTTTGCAAATTCATAGTAGGGATGAGAGTGCAAGACAGGATATTTTAGAAATACTTAAATACCATTATGATTTGCTGCAACCTGTGCCTGGGATGTTCCATTGTATGGCTGGGTCAATAGATTCGTTAAAAAGAGTACTTGAATTAGGATTTTATGTGGGTTTTGATGGCAATATTACATATAAAGGAATACCATCCGGTGAACCGGAGCCGTTAGTAAAGTTAGTAGAATACGCACCACTTGACCGAATAGTAATTGAAACAGACAGCCCTTATCTCCCACCTATTCAATATAGAGGCCAAAGAAATGAGCCTAAATATGCTATAATAACAGGAGAATTCGTTGCTAAAGTCAAAGGTGTTCCATTTGAAAAAGTAGTGGAGCAAACAGACAAGAACGTATATACTGTCTTTAGTAAGTTAAAAACATTATGACTTCCTTTTTTTCAAAAATATTCCAGCGGTATCCGATAAAAACACGGCGTTCATTGGAATTATTGCCTGGGTTTTTGGTTTGGACCGTTATATTATTTCCTATTTGGGGATCATTTCTAATTCCGACAACTGTTGCCTATTTTATTCTCTTTTTCGATATCTTCTTCTTCTATAAATCATTTTCCCTGAGCATAACAGCCTCAATTGCATCCAAAAAAATAAGAGAGACAGAAAAACAAAACTGGTTTGAAAAAGTTAAACAACTCCCAAATGAGAATCAGGTCCACCACGTTTTGGTAATTCCCAACTATAAGGAGAAGACGGAAAAAATCCGGACAACATTACAAGCATTAGCCCGACAATCATATCCAGCAACGCGTCTACATGTTGTTCTTGCAATGGAATTGCGGGAAAAAGAAGCACATGCCCGAGCGGCTATACTTATTAAAGAATACAAACACGTCTTTGGCAGTATTTTTGCGACTTATCATCCGGATTTACCCATGGAAGTAAAAGGCAAATCATCCAACGAGGCATTTGCCGGCAGAGCTGCTTATCATGAGCTTTTCGAAAAGGGGCATTTAGATATTAATTATGCAACTGTATCCTCGGTTGATGCTGATTCAATTTTTGATAAAGAATTTTTTGCTCATTTGGCGTATAAATTTCTAACTGACAACAAACGATATAACAAATTCTGGCAATCAGCAACTGTATACCACAATAATGTGTGGCAAGTACCTGCTCCTACGCGAATTATTTCTTTTTTTGGGAGCCTATGGCGTACAGCGTTATTAGTCCAAGGAGACAGGCTTATTCCCAATTCTACCTATTCGCTTTCATTTAAATTGCTTAAAGAAATAGACTTCTGGGATGTAGATGTTATTCCGGAAGATTACCGCATATTCTTTAAAGCTTTTTTCCGGATGAAGGGCCAGATTTGGGTTGAACCAATTTTTCTCAAAACTTCCATGGACACGGCGCAGTCTGTAGGGTATATAAACAGTTTAAGGAATAAATATGATCAGGAACGAAGATGGGCATGGGGCGTATCGGATGACCCATTATTTATTCAATGGTGGCTGACTGTCCCCGGCTTACCGTTCGTGAGAAAAACTCTGCTCCTATACCATGTTCTACTCGACCATATTCTCTGGCCGACTAATTGGTTCATAGTAACTATTGCAGCCAATATCATGGCTCTGTTAAATCCTGTATTTTCAAGGACATCGCTCGGATATTACTTGCCGCAGTTAGCAGGGGTTCTTTTAAATACATGCCTGATAGCTCTGGTTGTAATGTTGTATATTGATTATAAGAACCGGCCGGAAAATGCTAAGTTACCACTCAGGCGCAAATTGTTATTTCCGCTCGAATTTCTGCTCATGCCGGTTGTGGGTTTTTTCCTGTCAGCTCTACCAGCTCTAATATCTCATACCCAACTTATGCTCGGAAAAAGGATGGAATATAAAGTGACTGAAAAAGTGTAAGCTTCTTTGTTTTGGAAATTGCGTTATAGTTATTTATGATACTAACTCTCCTTTTGGCAGTGGAGCCCAGGCTGTAGTAGTCTTTCCTCAAAACTGATTTTACTATTTACTTTATGACCTCGACCAAATCGCCCAATCCATCCGCTACACCCCCTGAAAACTAGTAATTATATACTTCTTACTTTTTTATATTTGTTTTGGTAAAATACACGAGCTATGGCTATATATAAACAATCTGGAAATAAGCTAATTTTGATTAAAGAAAAGAAAATTGATTTAGAAAAAACAATACAAAATCTTGTCGAAGAAAATTTAGAAGAGCTTTTTAATTTAAGTTTTGTATCAACTGAATTTCCTCTTAACAATTTAAGAATTGATACCTTGGCATTTGACGAAGAGCTTAAGTCTTTTGTAATTATTGAATATAAGAAAGATAGAAGTATAAGTATTATTGACCAAGGATACGCCTATTTAGCCATCCTTCTCAATAATAAAGCGGATTTCGTATTAGAATATAACGAGAGATGTAAAAAAAATTTAAGAAAAGACGATATCGACTGGTCCCAATCAAAAGCTATATTCATCGCATCGTCCTTTACCACTTATCAGCAAGAAGCTATTGGCTTTCAGAATTTACCTATAGAACTGTGGGAAGCAAAGAAATATGATAGTGATTTGGTAACGTTAAATCAAATAAAGGCCTCAGAAAAAAGCGCAAGTATAAAAACTATTGCGAAAAACCAAGATGTTGAAAGAGTATCTAGGGAAATAAAACAATATTCTATAGAAGATCACGTAAAACCGACATGGAATAAAGCTAGGGAATTATTTAACATTTTTTCCCAGCGAGTTCTAGAGCTTGATCCCCGTTTTGAAATGCATCCAGTAAAATATTACATCGGGTTTAATATTGAAAACAAGGTAGTATTTAATGTAAAAATTAGATCATCAAAACTACTTCTTGAACTGTACAGAGTGAAGCCAGAAGATTTGAAAGACCCGGAAAAAAGAACAAGATATAGAAAAAATAGTTTTGAATACTACAACAAACACGTAACGCAGTTTGATATTGATAACGAAGATGATATTGATTATGCAGTATCGTTAGTGAAGCAAGTTTACAAGAAATTTATAGAGTAAAAAAATTAAGAACAATATTTCACTTTAAAGGTTCGGTGTCAAGCCGATACATCCGGAGCCGCAATTAGGGTGACAATCACAATGAAGAAAAAACTTATCAATCAAAAAGTATGAGTAGAACAACGGAACAAGAAATAGATGAAATAAAACTTGCGCTTGAAGGGTTAGAGGACACACATCCTGATTACATGCCTCCTGAATTGAAAGAGATTCAGACGAGAGTGCTAGCCGTACACGCTCATCTGGAAAACACTCTTGAGACTAGGATCCTTCTTCAACTCAAAAAAGAAGTGCCCAACCTGGATGATAAAACAAGACATGCAATCGCCTGGTCAATCCGACCTGTACTTGAATCACTCTAATATAAAGGAAAACTAGAAATCGTGAAAAACTATAAAGATGGCGCGATTGAAAACTCACTCTCAAAAGTAAACAAGTATAGAATCGAGTTTGCACACCCACGCGGTATGGAACTTCGTAACAAGTACAACGCCGCAACCTCACAGGGTTTAGAGAATATAAGGAACGTCTATCGGTGTTTATTACAAGCATATCGAGAGATGGACAATTACTTTATCAAAATTGATGGCGTGCCGAAGATGAAGGAAAAACAATCATGATTGCAGATCTTTTCAAAGGATTTGATGAGTGAATTTACCAGCTTCGTGTAAATTAACTTCGCGCATTTTCTTTATGGAAATTCTTTAAGTTTTATTTGCAAACTTTTACATAAATTTGCCAAATTGAGGTTAGAATTGTTATAATCAGCTTATGAAACAGAATAAAATAAATTTTGCAGAACTGCTTAAAAACTATAAAACAGGATGGGTTGGGATTTCATCGGATTTCAACTCTGTTGTCCTTAGCGGGAAAACACTTAAAGATGTCATGAATAAAGCTAAAAAAATAAAAGGAAAAATCTATTTTTTCCCCGCCGGGCAATCTTATTCTGATTTTATAGGACAAAAATAGAATGAGGTTCAAATATAGTCAGCTTCCTTCAGTAAAAAGCAAAGTAGTTCTAGCTCCTATCGTACCAATAACTTTTAAACACAAGGATAATGAATTTTCGACCTTCGCCCTAGTTGATTCAGGTGCTTCCAGCGCAATGATCTCAACAGTTATCGCAGAAGTTTTAGGAATCGATTGGGACAAAATCCCAACAGAAGTTGGTTTTACTCCTAGTGGACAATTTAGATTTCACACGGCAAAAAATATTGAGGCAGAGATAAACGGAAATAAATTTTCAATTAACCTCAGCATTGCAGAGGGAATATCTCCTTATCAGTGCATTTTTGGCCAAAAAGATATATTTCAAAAAGCGAAAATCATCTTCGAAGCATATAATCAGGAATTCGAAATAATATTCAGAGATTATAATTAACCCTATAGACACTTTTAAATCAATGTGAAAAGCATCCATAAAGAGAGAAAACAAAATAACATCCAAATACCCATAGACGACTTGAAATTTATTTTAGGTAAAGAATGGGAGGAATTCGAGAATAAAATAACTACGCACTGTTATTGTGGACGCTGTAAATCAGATTATGTTTCTACAATAACAAACTACACAGTCACCTTTAATGACCTTAATGACATAGTCCTAAAAGGGTTCTGCAAAAGATGTAATTCTCCCATCGGCAGGTACGTCGAAACTGGTGAAGTCAAAAAATATATAAATTCAATTAAAGAATTAAGAAATAGATATACAAAAAATTGATCGGGATTTATAATCTTTACGAGTTGGCAGAGTAGAGATAAAAATCGTGGAGGTAAGGCTAATAGGTTTTCTCAAACACTTTCGTTCCCTTTTTTATCTTTATAATTTTGTCAGTTGTGACTTTTAGTAAAGAATTAGAAACCATATTTTCACTTATCTCATTCAATAACTTAGCGCAGACGTTGTTAACTCGAATTGGGGTTGACGAACTTACAGATATGACTATAACACCAGGATGGTTTGTTAAGTTTGCCTCATTATAATAAATAAAATCGCGATCTAGCGTTATAAGAACTTTTTTTAGCTTCTTGCTTACGGCAAGATGTATTTGATCTCTCTTATTAATTTGTTTCTTATCATATGCGTGGATTATGGAATAGCCTAATGATTTTAAGTAAGTAACGCTTGGGACTGGAAAACATTCGTCTGCATAAAACTGAATACGAAGTTTTCTAGAGGGCATAAGAAGAAGCAAAATCCCTCTTCTTAATTTCATCTATAGCAGATTCTATATCTTTTCTTTTCAACCACGGATAAGATGCCAAAAAATCGCTTATTCCATAACCTTCTTTGATGTAATCAAGTAGATATTTAATTGGGACTTTACTTCCTCGAATTACGTCATTATTTTCTTTAATTGCGGTAGTTTTCATAATAAATCCTCTTATCCGACCCTATATCTTATCCAAATGTACGCTTGGAACGAGCACGCAAAGGCGCCAATTCGGATATAGGGTCTTTGTAAGGTAATTATAGATTATCTATGTAAATATATCAATATATATCAAGAATACTAAATTAATCAAAGTGGCTCAAAATTCTATGTCTCAATATTATAATCCGGATCGCAAATTAAATCCCTCCCAACTTCCCTTTAGAAAAGGCAGAGGAAGGATTGCAAGTTCCTTAAGCCTTGATTGTTTTCTGAATCGGTAGAAGCTATAATAAATTTGATTGATTATAAGTCTGAATGAATACCCTACAAAAAATCGAGAAAAGGAAAGAAACCTGGTTTCTTCTTTTAATAGTTTTTATTTTTTTTCTGTTACAACTACCGTCCCTGATTGAGCCACTCTGGTATGGTGATGAAGGAATATATGAAGTTGTCGCAATGGCCTTGAATAACGACAGACAATTGTACAGCCAAATATGGGACAACAAGCCTCCTTTGCTATATATTATTTATGCTGCCGCTCACGCAGATCAATTTACCGTCCGGTTTCTTTCACTATTAATCGGCGCTGTATCCGTAATTCCTTTTTATTACCTCTCGAAAAATCTTTTTCGTGTGCCAAAAATAAACAGTATTACAACAGCCGTTTATGTGCTTTTTATTGCGACACCATTTCTCGAAGGTAACGTCGCCAATGCTGAAAACTTCATGCTTTTACCGATCATAGCATCTGCGTTTTTGGTTTATAAAGTTTCAGAAATTCAAGTATCTAATCATAAACGTATATCAGCAAACTTAATTCTTAATACTAAAGATTCCATAATTTTTATTGCGGGTCTTCTACTTGGAATAGCCTTTTTGTTAAAAACAGTTGCAATATTTGATTTTGCGGCGTTTTTTCTTTTTATAAGTTTTATTAAACCATTCAATAAACAATTAATAAGAATCCTTGGAATTTATACTCTTGGACTACTATTGCCGATTCTGGTAACAGTTGGCTTTTTTGCAGCACAGGGTAATCTTGCAGATTTTATTCAAGCAACTTTTTTTGGCAATATTGACTATGTCAGTTATGCGAATATTTTAATAATACCGCAGGGGTTTTTAATCGTAAAATTACTTATATTGTTTGTTGCGGTAATGCTAATTTATAAGAGAAGAAAATTACTTCCTCACTCTGTCATTTTTATATTTCTCTGGTTTTTATTTTCATTATTTAACTTAATTTTTTCCGGAAGAATATGGACACATTATCTGCTTATAATAGCCCCATGTGCAGTATTAATGCTGGGCTTATTATATTACGAAAAAGCTAAAAAATTAAAAAATGTTGCGTTTGGGCTTTTACTTCTTCTGATCTTTATATCGATTGCGCATTTCAGAATAAATATAGAGACAATAACAAATACGGCAATGTATTATCAAAACTTCGTGTTTTTTATTGCCGATAAAAAGAGTACAGTCGCCTACCAAGACTACTTTGACAAAAGTGTATCCCGTGATTATGAAATTGCGCAATTCATAGCAAATAAAACCGAACCCGAAGACACAATATTTATCTGGGGAAATAATCCGCAAATCTATGTGTTGTCTAACAAATTGCCTCCGGGTAAGTATACGGTCGAGTACCATATAAACCAAAACCCTAAACACATTGCAGAAACTGCCGAAGATATCAGAAGAACCAAGCCAAAATACGTAATTATTTTACCGGAAATGAACAATTTTCCATTTACAATAAGGGAATATACAAATAAATATAGCTTAAAAGGTACCGATATTTATGAAAGGACTCTTTAAAAAGATAAATGCCGACAAGATCATTAGATTAGCTACTTTTTTTTCTTTTGGCTTTCAAATATTTCATCTAGTCTACTTAGTTATTACCTATCCATACTTGCCACCATTCTTACCTCTATTTAATCAAATGCCCTGGGGCGAAGAGCGCCTTGGGACAAAAATTGAAATCTTTCTTCCATTTTTAATAACGATATCATTTTTTTCACTTAATCTATTTCTAACGCTTCGAATTCATGAAAAAATGCCGCTATTAGCACGTATTCTAAGTATTATTGGTTTACTTATCGCTATTCTAAGTTTTATTTTTATAATACGTACAATTCAGTTAGTAATATAAATATGACTCTTTTTCCTTCACTTGTTTTAGTTCCTTTCCTTCTGGCATTTATTATAACTGCCTGTCTTACGCCTTTAGCCATTAAGTACATGAAAAAATTCGGTATGATAGATCATCCAAAAGTGCATAAACATCCGGCAATTGTTCATACTAAGCCAACCCCGCGCGGCGGCGGAATTCCTCTTTTTTGCGGAGCGTTAATTACCGGATTATTAGTTCTACCGATTACAAAAATTACGGTGAGCATCTTTTTTGCAGCGCTACTTGCGCTGGTAATTGGTATCATCGATGACAAATTAAATGCAAAGTCAAAAGATGTATCGCCTTATCTGCGCTTTCTTGTCAACATATTAACTGCAATTATTGTTGTCGGTAGCGGGGTTAGCATCAAGTTTATAACAAATCCATTCGGAGGAATATTTCAGTTAGACGTAATAAATATTCCACTGCTTATATTACCATTTTCAATATTGTTATCTGATCTTGTTTCAATTATTTGGTTAATTTGGATCATGAATATGCTGAATTGGAGTAAGGGAATTGACGGACAAATGCCGGGTATAGTTGCAATTTCCGCAATTGTAATTGGAATTCTTAGCTTAAGATTTATTCCCTCAGGAGATCTTGCTTTGCTAGATGTGAAATTATCATTTATCATCGCGGGCTGCGCTGTAGGTTTTTTGATTTTTAATTTCTATCCTGCAAAAATATTTCCGGGCTATGGTGCGACTGCGTTATATCTACTCCTGGGAGTTGTTTCAATTCTTTCCGGCGCCAAACTTGCGACAGCAATTCTAGTGATGGGTGTTCCTACAGTAGATGCGCTTTTTACAATTGGCAGGAGGATCTATCAAAGACAACACCCCTTTAAAGGAGACAATAAGCATTTACATCACATTCTTTTGCGCCTAGGTTACAGCCAACGGCAAATAGCCTTGTTTTATTGGGTCATCTCTGCTATATTGGGTATAATTTCTTTAACATTGCAGAGTCCCAGCAAAGTATTTGCTATTATAATGTTATTAGTAATAACAATAGGTGCACTTTTTTTCCTGCACGTTATTGCCAAAAATGATACCGATAAAATTACTTCGTGATTATCTGAGGCTCTTACGTCCGCGACAATGGACGAAAAATCTTGCTATTTTTGCAGCTATTACATTCAGCGGCAATCTCTTCAATTTCCAGATAATTGATAAAGTGTTTTATGGTTTTATTATATTCTGCTGTCTTTCTTCGGCGATATATATTATTAATGACATTTTTGATATCAAAAAAGATAAGCTGCATCCATTTAAGAAATACCGTCCCCTAGCCCAAGGTGATATTCCGCTCATGTCTGCGGGGATTTTAGCATTTCTTTTAGGAATGTTTTCCTTAATTGGCAGCTATATGGTATCCCCGGCCTTTTTTGTAATTACTTTTTGCTATTTAATGCTCCAACTTTCTTACACTACAATTTTTAAACATCTTATGATTCTGGATATTCTAGTGCTCGCTGGAGGGTATATTTTACGTGTTTATGCGGGTGAAATTGTGAGCGGTTCACATATCTCAGCTTGGCTACTTTTGACAACGATTTCATTATCACTCTTTCTGGTCATAGGGAAAAGAAAATCGGAATTAACGTTGCTCAGTTCTTATACAGGTTCCCAGGTTACTGCCACACGCAAAACACTTTCACATTATTCTGAAAATTTACTTGACGTGTATGCCTCAATTTTTGCAACTTCAACATTCATCTCATATGCGCTATTTACTTTTTTAGAGTACCCCAAAGGGCCTCCATTATTCGATGAAATACTGCCGGTGTATGTAAATGAATATCTGCAAAAAAAATGGCTGATGCTAACTATCATTCCGGTAGTATATGGTCTTATGCGTTATTTGCAGGATATTTACGAGAAACATGAAGGCGAAAGTCCTGAAAGAGTTATTTTTTCCGATAAGCAACTCCTAACAGCCCTAATTATCTGGACAGTATTAGTTATAGCAATAATTTATTCGTAAAAAGTTTAATCTACTATTGACAAGATGTACATAATATGCCATTATAACGATATATGAATACCATTAGACTATCCGCTACCGCAGCGAGAAATAAATTTTTTCAACTTTTAGACCAGGTAGCTCAGGGCGCGGAAGTGGTTATTGAAAAAGACAAGAAAGAGGTCGCGGTGCTCTCTCCAAGAAAGACAAAAACCGACTGGGAGGGGTTAAGAAAAGCCTCTGCGGCAGCGCATGGTATTTTTAAAGATTACAGTATTGAAGAAATTGCTCCTTTAAGAAAAAAAAGTGCTTGGAAAAGATTTGGAGAATGGGACAAAGGACTTTATCTTTCTAAAAAGAAATGAAAATAGTTCTTGATACCAGCATTTTGATTGATAATCTTAGAGGTGGAAAACTGTGGAACAAACTCCTTGATAGAACTGAAGAACAAGATGCGAAGCTTTATATCCCCACAATCGTCATTTACGAGTTATATGCAGGCAAGAGCACAAGAAATACTAAGATAAGGAATCTTATTACGAGTCTGATAAAAAATTTTAGGAGAATAGAACTAACTGAAGAAATTGCCAAACGCAGCGGAGAAATGCACAGAGACCTGGGAATGCGGTTTGGACCTCAAGATTATATTATTGCCTCTTCAGCAATAGAATTAAATGCAACTCTGGTGACTCTTAATAAAAAACATTTTAAACAAATTCCCAATCTTACATTATATCCATTGTAATTTATTCATGAAACCAAAGTTATACTTAATGTGCGGACTTCCAGGTTCAGGAAAAACAAAATTTGCAAGAAATTTTAATGAGGAGAAAAGCGGGATTGTTTTTTCAAGTGATGAATGGTTGATAAAAATGTTTGGTCGCAATTTTCCACCTGCACAATTCAAAGATAAACAAACTCAAGCACGGGAAGCTATTGATAAACAAGCAGAAAAGACTATTAAACAAGGTAAAGATGTAATACTTGACTTTGGATTTTGGAAAAGGGAGGATAGAAAAAAATATATTGAAAAAGGAAAATCGTGGGGAGCTGAAGTTGTAATATATTATTTCACCAAGGATTTTAATATTCTGCTTGAAAGGCTAATGAGACGAGGAGAAAATTTACCTAATGATGCATTAGTGGTAAGCGAAGAAATGCTCCTTAAATTTTCAGAAGAATTTGAACCACCCGGTGAATCGGAAACCGAAATTGTCATAATTAGTTGAATATCAACTTGCTACTACTTCCCCTCCGCATCTATTGCCCTTGCCATAGCGCGGATGGAAATAGTACAATTAGCCTACGAATGAAGAAAATATTGATTACAGGGGGTACGGGATTTCTTGGGGTTCATTTGGCCAGACGGTTGTTAAAAGATAATCATATTGTAACACTTTTTGACTTAGCAGACTTGGATGCGGAGGATCTTAAGGGTAAAGTTAACGTCATAAAAGGCGATATCCGCAATAAAACAGCTATTGATAAAGCAATAAAAAAGCATGAATACGTAGTGCACGCAGCGGCAGCTTTGCCGATTCAGGTTACTAAAAAAAGTATTTTTAGCGTGAATATCGACGGGACGCGCAATGTTTTAGAAGCATGCCTGCACCATAAAGTAAAAAGGGTTATTTTTATTTCCTCAACGGCGGTTTATGGCGTACCCAAACACTTACCCGAAGAAGAAACGAGTCCACTCGATCCAATTGGATATTATGGAGAGTCAAAAATAGCAGGTGAAAAACTTTGTCAAGAATATGGAGAAAAGGGATTATCAATAAATATTTTCCGGCCCAAAACTTTTTTGGGCACTGAGCGTTTGGGAGTATTTGAGTTGTGGTTTGAAGCAATTTACAATAATAGAAGAGTATATATTTTAGGAAAAGGCCACAATAAATATCAACTCTTGGCTGTAAGCGATGTGGTTGACGCGATTGAAAAAGCGCTCTTCACAAAAGTAAGCGGAGAAATTTTTAATATCGGAGCCGGCGAATTCGGAACCTGGCGGGAAGATTTAGGCTCAGTTATTTCCCATGATAAATCCAGTTCAAAAATTACCTCTCTTCCAACGCTTCCTGCGCAATTAGTGCTTGCAATACTCGAAAAATTGCGCTTGTCACCTATTGCAGCATGGCATTATAAAACAATGCCGGTCGCCTCTTATGTCGCGATTGATAAAGCCGAGAAATTGCTCGATTGGCATCCAAAAAAATCAAATAAGCAGCTATTTTTGGAAAGTTATTTATGGTATAAAAAAAATAGAGCCAAAGTCATAAATCGAGTCGGCAACACACATAGGGTGGGATGGAATTTTAAGATTTTAAATTTAGTGTCCAGATTTTAAAAATATCTTACGCTTTAAGCACTATTTGAAATGTTGTCATTCCGAGCGTAGTCGAGGAATCTCACACCGCAGATCTGTTAAAACAAATTAGTGGTATGAGATCCCTCCACTGCTCCCGATTAAATCGGGATTGGTCGGGATGACAATCTTGTAACTTTTAAACTATGAATATCGGTTTCGATTTAGACAATGTATTTATCAATACCCCGCCTTTTATTCCAAAATCTTTTATAGATAAGCTATATAAAAAAAGAGACAATGGAATATTGTTATATAGAATACCCGGTAAGTCCGAACAAATTGTGAGAAAATTAAGCCACTTGTCCCTTTTCCGGCCTGCAATAAAAGAGAATTTGGTGTTTCTTCAAAGTCTCCCCAAAGACAAAAACAAATTATATTTAATCTCCAGTAGATTCAAATTTTTAGAGAACAGAACAAATAGAATAATACAAAAATACCATTTATATAAAATTTTTGATGGCATGTATTTTAATTTTTCCAATGAGCAGCCGCATATTTTTAAAAACAGAATTATTAAAAATCTAAAACTTGACTATTATATTGACGACGACTTATCCCTTTTAAAATACGTCGCTCAACTTAACCCAAAAACTAAATTTTTCTGGCTCGACCATGCCAAAGAAAAGCGGTCACTTGAGAAAAATATTACTAGCATTTCTAAACTTTCAAAAATTTTCTCATAATTATGAATCCTTCCGATATATATGCAGTTCTACAATGGTGGTTGACCATCTTTATTATAGGTACCGGCTTCCTGCCGATTACGCTTTTGCTCTTCTCTAGTTTTTTTGACAAAGGGTATATTTTCTCCAAAGTTCTAGGAGTCGCTATAGCTTCATATGCTGTTTTTATTTTCGGCATCCTTCATCTTGTGCCTTTCAACCAAATAACAGCGTTTTTTGTTTTTTTATTTGTTGCTATTGTGTTTACTTATTTTCTTCCAATGAAATGGCATGTTATTTATTTATTGAAACATAATTGGAAAATATTTATTTTTGAAGAGATTTTCTTTTTAGTCGCGATTTTTACTTGGGTCTATATTCATAGTTATAATCCGGATATTCATGGGCTGGAGAAATATATGGACTATGGGTTTATAAATTCAATACTGCGAGCCGATTACTTCCCTCCAAAAGATATGTGGTTCCCGCCTGAGTTGATCAATTACTATTACTACGGTCATTTTATTACCGCATTTCTCACCAAACTCTCCGGGGTGCCTTCAGCTCTCACGTTTAATATCATGTTATCAACTATTTTTGCATGGTGCCTGACTGAGACATTCTCGATCGGCGCGAATCTATTCACATTCGCGCATAAAAAATTGCCGCAGGCAAAAATTAAATTTAAGCTGATCGTAGCAGGTTTATTAACTGCGCTTTTGACAACACTAGGCGGAAATTTGCATATCATCTACGCGTTTTTCGCACCGTATAAAACCGATAACCCAAAACCATTCTGGGAATTGGATTTTTTACCTTTGACTTTTCCGAACTCTTATTGGTACCCCAATGCCACAAGATATATTTATAATACAATTCATGAATTTCCGATTTATTCCTGGGTTGTTGCAGATGTGCACGGACACGTCCTGGATATTCCGTTTGTCCTTTTAATTATAGCTTTGCTTTTAGCGCTATTTATTAAGGCAGATCCATCTGCTGAAGAGGAAATAACTGATGAAAAGTGGCACAAGTCCTGGATCATGCACGCCAAATTAAGACGATTTACAGCTAATTTCTCACTTCACCCACTCTCAATCATTCTTTTGGGTTTTTTGCTTGCTATAATGTATATGACCAACGCATGGGATGGAGCAATCTATTTACTGCTAGTAGCACTTGTGATTTTTTACTTAGTTCGGGAAAGAATAAGCGAAGAGTCCAATGCATCACTTGTATCAGAACGCCCAAAACTTGATATCATTGCAGCAAAAGGACAACGCCGCCCCAAATTCAAAATTCCTAAATCATTCTGGTTGTTTTATATTCGTTTATTTGTACCCATTATTCTAGTAGTAACTACTTTTATAATTTTTTCTTTTCCCTATAACCATTATTTTAAACCTTTTGTTTCCGGAATTGGAGTTCTTTGTGCACCGTCTTTTCTAACGAAAATAGGTCAATTGGGGCCATTTATATTTGAAGCGGAACACTGTCAGCGTTCATTTTGGTGGGAATTTTTAATGCTATATGGATTCTTCTACTTTTTTGTTTTTACGTTCATAATATACCTGGTTTGGAAAAAAAAGATTCTACGTATAGATGTGTTCGTACTGCTTTTAATTATCCTTTCATCACTTCTGATTTTTCTGCCGGAATTCATCTATGTAAAAGATATATATCCTGCGCATTTTCGGGCTAACACTATGTTTAAATTGGTATTCCAAGCATTTATTATGCTCTCGCTTGTAAGTGTGTATGTTATTGCGAGAATTTCACAAAGTCGTGTGCGTTTTATCTTTTTCCCAATTTCACTTGTTTTAATTATGCTAGTAATGACCTACCCGTATATGGCTATTGGTTCATATTATGGGGATTTAAAAGCATATAAAGGACTGCATGGGACCACATATTTAAATACGCTTTATCCCAGCGATTATGCCGGAATTTTATGGCTTAATGCCTATGTAAAAGGTCAGCCTGTAATTTTGGAAGCACAAGGTGATTCTTATACTGATTATGCACGTGTTTCTGCAAATACGGGTCTACCAACAGTACTGGGATGGACGGTACACGAATGGCTCTGGAGAGGAGAATACAGTATTCCGGCACCCAGGATTACAGATATAACAAATATATATGAAACTAATGATTTAGATGTAGCTAAAAAATTGCTGAAAAAATATAAGGTAAAATACGTCTTTATCGGTACAATGGAATACGAAAAATATCCCAATCTTGATGAGAAAAAATTTGAGAAATTAGGAAAAGTGGTTTTTCAACAAGATAAAACTAAAATATATGAAATTTTAAGGTGAAATTTATTCCTATATGCCAGAACACAGTGAGGGCGTTCCAGTATCTGAAGAAGAATTCTCTCAGGAGATACTGAAAGAATCAGTAGGTCATTTAAAGGATAAATTTGAAATGCAATTTGAAACTTCTAGAATAAATAAATATGGAATTAGGATGGATAAATATAGAGGAAAGTCATCGATAGTGGATCCTAACTCTTTAAGCGTATATTATCAAAATGATCAAAATTTTCTTCGTATAGGTGAACCATTATGGAAGATAGATAAACCAAATAAAGATAGAGTGGAAATTTATAGAGTCAAAGGTAACATAACAGAAGGAATAATTATAGAAACAAGAGCGCCCTACTTAGTACAATATGAATATACACAGTTTAGCCATTACGATTTGAACTCTCCTAAAGCAAAAAGTGAGGTGGAGGAAAATGTACTGATTAAAAATACCCAAGGCACTATTTTAAAGGCTGAGGGGTTAATCTCAGACATTCCCCAGGTTTTAAAATGATTTAAGTTTATCAAGGTTGAATCCATATATTTTGTGACAATTGTAAAAGTCGCATTAGAAAATTAACACAACTTGCAATATTATGATGAAGAATTATGGTGAAGGTTTTTTGGAAGTGATGTTGCTGCAGTTGCCTTTATTTATTTCACAATCAACATATTTCTTAATTTCTGAATAGTTTCCATTACCTGCGGCCGGGATAAGTACCCATTGCATTCCATACTCATCTCTAGTCTGCGGTATCATAAGTAACCCGGCCCGGCCGGTTATACTATCTCCGGTATCCAGAATAGCGCTTTTAATTTTGGCTTCTTGTAACTTTTGGGTAAGTCTAATGAAGTCATCATATTCATCTTCCTTGATATCGCTTGCAACGCTATCCTTTACAACATTAATTAGATCTAAAGCTATGACTGGGTTAAGAAGTACATCTAGGGAAAATATTTTCTCTTTAAAAGCTTCAATTATTTTCTCCTGCCTAATCGAGCGGGCAAAATCAGATCCTTCCTGGCCAAGCGCGTGACGTGAACGAACATATTTTAGTGCTGTTGTTCCATCCATAAGAGAGGAACCTTTATCAAAATGCAGATGTTCATACCTGCAAGGAAAAAACTCAGACTCGGTCGCACTACCTGTAGCAATTTGCGCTGAAAAGGAGGCAATATCTGTTTCATTAAATCCACAGGGGTCCACTTCTTTGCCGGTAACCGGATATGCGTAATCATCAAAAGCGCGATCAACTGTGACATCAAGTCCTCCAAGCTTATCAACCGCTTTTGTAAATCCATCAAAGTCAATTTTTATAGCATAATCAACATCCAAACCAAGTACTTTTCCGACAATTGCCTTGGCCATTAATAATCCTCCACCTTTCTGCTCCATTTCTCCATAAGTATAGGCGGAGTTAATTTTTGCTTTAAGTTCAGGTGCCCAAAGATCGCGCGGAATTGAAACAAGCAAGGCATTTTTAGTATTTGGATCAATGGTGGCAAAAATAATCGTATCGGTCAGATCAGGGCCCTCATGTACCCCGCCTCCAACACCTAGAAGAAGAACATTAATCCGTTTTTTTTCCGTCTGTTTTAATTCAATTTTATTGTTCGTAACTACCTGTACGCCTATTGAAAAATATTTCCAAGCCTTAACTCCTATTATTCCAAGAATCACTATAAAAAAAACAATTAACACCAAGACTCCCTTGTTTAAATTCTTTGAATTTCGTTGAGTTCGCATAAATAGCTAGAGAGAAGCGTTTTTGATCAGGTCTGTGAATTTAAGCGCATCGAGACTGGCGGCGCCTATTAACGCGCCGCTAATATGTTCCATTTGCACAAAACTCCGAATGTTTGCGCTGGTCACACTACCCCCGTAAAGCACAGAGGTAATGTTCGGATATTTATTTATAATCATGCCCGCTACCCTTTGCGCGTTTTCAGGCGTATCAGGATTGCCGGTTCCGATTGCGGTAGGCGGTTCATAAGCTACTAAACTAACTCCAACTGGCACAACGGTATTCTCATTTTGAATGCAATAAATTGGTGTTAAACCCGCTACCAGTGCCTGTGTAACTTTTGCAGCAAGCATCGCATCGTCCTCCTTAAAATTAATCCGTCTTTCGGAATGACCGATAATCGTATAGTCTGCGAATTCTTTAACCTGTTTGGCGTTAACCTCGCCAGTATAAGCGCCCTGTTCAAAAGGGGAAAGATCTTGTGCCCCGAGTGCGAGTTGCATTTTATGATCATTTATCCAAGAATGCACATACGGAAGGAGCGTAAACGCAGGACAGAGAATAATTTCTTTGTCCTCGAATTTATTATTTGAAGTTATATCAAGGAATGCTTTCAGCCAATCATGAGCTTCTTGGCTGTTCTTGTTTGATTTCCAGTTGGCAATGAGAAAAACCTTCTTCATGTGATAAAATTTGATATAGGAATTAAGTTTAATTATTATACTCTATGACAGACACACTACTCAAGGATTTAAATCCGCAGCAGCAAAAAGCGGTATTGCAAACAGATGGGCCAACAATAATACTCGCGGGTGCGGGAAGCGGAAAAACCCGTGTTCTCATGTATAAAGTAATATATTTAATGCTGGTAAAAAAGATTCCCCCCGAATCAATATTGGCAGTCACATTTACCAACAAAGCTGCTAATGAAATGAAAGAGCGGATCGCGCGATATCTATTGGAAAACAGTCTGGATAAATTACAGGGAAAGCCCTGGCTCTCAACGTTCCATTCGCTCTGTGCGAAAATACTGCGCATTGATGGCAAGCATATCGGCTTCTCACCGAAATTCGCAATCTATGATTCTCAAGACCAGATTGAAGCGACCAAAGTGGCAATGAACAAGCTTATGATTTCGACAAAAGACTTTAAACCATCATCCATACATGCGACTATTTCATCTGCTAAAAACGAACTAATTACGAGCGAGGATTATCCGATATATGCGAGGGGATATTTTCAAGAGACAGTCGCCAAAATTTACCCTGTGTATCAATCACTGCTGAAAGAAAACGATGCGCTTGATTTCGATGATTTAATCTTACTAACGATCCGGTTATTTAAGGAAAATGAACAAGTTCTTAAAAAATATCAAGCCCGGTTTGAATATTTACTAGTAGACGAATATCAGGATACCAACAGGGCTCAATATTTGCTAACGCGACTCTTAAGCGCGAAATATCAAAATATTTGTGTAGTCGGGGATTTCTCACAAAGTATATATAGCTGGCGGGGAGCCGACTACCGCAACCTTATACGATTCAAAGACGACTATAAGGGCACAAAGACATTTTCCCTGGAGCAAAATTACCGTTCAACCCAAATAATTCTAGATGGAGCAACAACTATTGTCGGGAAGAATATGTCGCATCCGATACTCAAACTCTGGACAAAAAATCCGCAAGGCGAGGAAATAGAAATTTACGAAGCGAATAGTGAACAGGATGAAGCAGAATTTATTATTCGTAAAATTATAGAGCTGAATATAAAAAGTTTACATGAGGTGGCTGTTTTATATCGTACCAACGCCCAATCCCGTGTACTCGAAGAAGTATTGCTGCATCATTCGGTCCCATATATTCTCATTGGGGGTATCAGATTCTACGAGCGCAAGGAAGTAAAAGACGTGCTCTCCTATCTTCGACTTATTGATAACCCCAAAGATATGATCTCCTACCGCAGAGCGGAAAAGCTTGGGAAGGGCAGGCTCGCCAAATTTCTGGAATACCAAAATAAAATTGAAAGTAAAAGTAATATTAAAACTATTGATGTTTTAGACGGGGTTTTAAAAGCAACACAATATCTGGATTTATATGATGAGAAAATTGTAGAAGACAGTACGCGCCTCGAAAACATAAAAGAACTTCGCTCAGTCGCAATCAGTTTTCCTGATTTGACAGACTTTTTGGAAAATGTAGCGTTGGTTGAACAGGAATATTTATCCGATAAGACAAAAAACCTGCCTGCCGGCAGGCAGGAGAATGCGATCACGCTCATGACGCTACACGCTGCTAAAGGGCTGGAATTCCCGGCTGTTTTTATGATCGGCATGGAAGAAGGACTTTTTCCCCATAGCCGGAGTCTTATGGATAGACATGAACTTGAGGAAGAACGCCGCCTTTGTTATGTTGGCATGACGCGCGCTAAAGATAAACTATTCCTGACATATGCGAGAAGGAGACTATTTTTTGGGCAGCGAACGAGTAATACCATTTCCCGTTTTCTGCTAGAATTACCTGAACATTTAGTTATCAAAAAGGAAACAGTTGAGTACTAGTTATGGAGATCCGTGTAATTACAGAAAAAGAGAGAGATGCATATAATGCTGTTGTTATTCATCCCCTCCAGTCTTTTGAATGGGGAGAATTTCGGGAGAAAACCGGAATCAAAGTCGTACGCCGTGCCTTTATTGAAAAAGAAAAAATAGTAAATGGCTTTTCGCTTACAATTCACAAAATCCCCCACACGCAATTTAATATCGGCTATCTTCCAAAAGGAAATATGCCGGATCAAGAATTATTGAAAGAATTACAAAAAATTGGTAGAGCGGAAAAATGTATTTTCATTCAGCTTGAACCAAATGTTCAAAAAAATTCAGGTCAACCATCAACCATCAACCATAAATTATTAGCACCAGCTGCCCATCCCCTATTTACTAAATATACATTTTTTTTAGACTTAACTAAATCCGAGGATGAGCTGTTAAAAGTTATGCATCCGAAGGCACGTTACAATATTCGGGTTGCTATCAAGCATGGTGTTGAAATTATTGAAGAGAATTCCAAAAATGCGTTTGATGAATATTGGAGACTTATGGAAGAAACAACCAGGAGACAAGGTTTTTATGCGCACTCCGAAAAGTATCATCGATTGATGTGGGAAACATTAGATAAAACAAAAATCAAAAATCAAAAATCAAAACAAATTAATGAATTAACCGCTCATTTGTTAACAGCTAGATATAAAGACAAAATTCTGACCGCCTGGATTCTTTTTGTCTTCAAAGACACCATATATTATCCATATGGCGCGTCAAGTAATGAAAATAGAGAAGTAATGGCAAGTAATTTGATCATGTGGGAGGCAATACGCTTTGGGAAAAAATTGGGATTAAAGAAATTTGATATGTGGGGCGCGCTCGGTCCAAATCCAGATCGCAAAGATCCATGGTTTGGGTTTCATACTTTTAAAGAGAAATATGCACCGGAACATGTGGAATTCATCGGGAGTTACGATCTGGTAATTAATCCATTACTTTATCAAGTTTATAAACTCGTAGACAAACTCCGCTGGTTTTATTTGAAATTGAAAAAATAAGATATCAAATAATAAGTTACGGATTCTTCTGTTTTTTAATTTTATTGAGGTAAACCCAAATGCTTTTCAATTTTTGTAACTCGTCTATCCAGCTTAGTATCACCCTCATCATAATTTCTGGCAATAATATCAACAGTTTTTCTAAGCCAGTGCAGATCTTTTTTGATCAGCTTTAATTTTTTCTCAACAACCTTTTCAATTCTTGGCTCAAGACTACCATCAATTCTATTTATATCTTCCTTAACCCCATTTAAATCTTTTCTAACACTACTTATATCTTCTTTAACACTACTTATATCTTCTTTAATAGGCTTGAGTTTTTCTTCAATAACAGAATCAATCCCCTTAATATCCTCCTTAACAGGTTTAAGTTTAGCTTCAACCACGGAGTCAATCTCCTCGTGCATGATGGATCTTATTTCTGTTAAATCATTTTTCGTCAACATAGAATTATATTATTAATAAAGAAGGGGCTTATTACAAGAGGGCAAACTATATCAAAAAGAGAGGACTATTTTTTATTTTTTGGAATTTCATAGAGATAGATTTCATTTTTTAAATCTTGATGAATTATCGGCATATCAAGTTTATATACAACGGTGACAATACGCGTACCGGGCTTAAGTTCCTTAAGCAATTTCGGACGAAGCTTGGCCAGAGCTTTGGGTACAAGATACATAAAGACGACTGTCGCCTCTGTTATATCTGAGCTGAAAAAGTTTTTTCTGATAATTTTAACTTTCTTCCATTGACCGCTCAGCAAAACCATAAGCTTGGCAAGCGCTACACGCAAAGGATCTATCTCGACCCCGACTGCACGCGCACCAAACTCCTTTGCTGCGGTAATCAAAAACATTGCGTCGCCTGAACCAAGATCATATACAACATCATTTTTACCAATTTTTGCAAACTTACATACGAGCCGTGAACGTTTGCTATCCGTGCGCCACCATGGGGACCAGGGACTATCCGGAGGCCAAACCATAGATAATAAGAAAACTAATAAAAGGATGGTTACAAATAGGATTAAATAAGTAATGAGCTCCATCTATTATAAAAATACTTTCCCTATAATACTCTTCTTTTCTATCATACCAAATTTTCGGCTATCAGTGCTTGCGTTTGTGTTATCTCCAGTGACAAAATATGTATTGTTTTCAATTTTTTGAATTCGTTTAATCAGTATCTTTCCATCGCGTGGATCTATAAGCGCAATAATATCAAATATTTGGGGATTTTTAAAAATGTAAGCAAACCTGTTAACCAACACCGTAGAGTTGTTTTGAAATGTTGGAACCATACTATTTCCTAAAATTCTAAATCTGTAAATAGGGGAAAAATTAAGAAAAAAAGCTCTAAACAGATTTTGTCTTCTTGAAGACAACATCGATTTCATCAATAAGAGCTAGTAATTTTTGTGCATCAGCCGGATCTACCGATTTTTTTGTTTGCCCTGCTGCTTTTGTTGCCCGCCAAAAGAGATCATGCAACGCAGGAAATTTTATCACATGTTCCGGTTTAAAATAGTCTGTCCAAAGTACCCAAAGGTGATGTTTTACCAATTCTGCCCGTTCTTCTTTAATAAGGATTGCGCGTATGCGGAATATTTCATCCTTTGATTCCCGATACTTATTCATTGTATTGAGGATGCTTTCAGCTTCAATCTTTGCCTGAGCCGGATCATAAACGCCGCATGGCAAATCACAATGGGCGTAAGCTGTTTGGGTCGGAAGAAGATTTGCAAGAATCTGATAGAGCGTAAGTCTCATCAAAAAATGATACTATTCTGAAAGACAAAAATCAAGTCGTAAAATAGTAAGAAGAGCAACATTTGACTTTTATATTAACAATATACTAATGTCATAGTATGAAATATTTGAAACAAACACTTCTAATTTTTGTACTTGTTCTATTTGGTATTGTAATATATTTTTCTGCTTCACTTGGACTAACAAGTCTTTTTATCTTTCCTATTTTAATTATTTCCGGATATATTATTTATTATTTGCATAAACAATTTGAAGAGGATAATAAAAAACAGCTTGAACAGAGTGTAAAGTATGCGATAGAAGACATCGAGGCCGCGGAATGGATTAAAAATTCTCTTATCCCGCAAACTATAGCGAAAGCCAGGAGAAAACATTGGACCTTAATTATTTATAGTTTTATTTTCGCGGCGGGAATTTATTTTCTATGGAGCTATTTAAATGCGGACTTGTTAACTGCGATACGTGACCTGATCTTGGCGTGCATTTTATTTTGGTTACTTATATATTATATTTACTCTGCACCATTTATTTTCAACTGGTTCATACGCTTCCTGCCTGGAAAAATAAAAAAATATAATTTTGGAGATTGGGGAAGGGCTTATTTTTTTCTATTACCGGTTAGTATTATCATTTATTTGCTTTATCCCATTGAGAGTTTACTTAAGGATTTAGCAGGTAAACTTGTGTCAATTCCTATTTTCTTTCTGATATATACATTTTCATTTCTAAGCCTTTACAGTATGATGTATATCTATAAAGATATGCAAAAAGAAGAGAAAAAACAACTTGAAAAGGAAATAAAAGATCTACTTTAAATGCTTGCCTGTCTGTTGAAAAGTCAGTTATCAAGCAAATTATATTTTCACTAACTTTTCGCAGAATTGTGCTGCCTTGAGCATATCTGAAATAAGAACATATTCCCGAGATGTATGTGCGTCATAGTCGCCTATACCCACACAAACTGACTCGATGCCTTGTGCATGAAAGATGTTAACATCTGTTCCACCGCCCATTGATTCCAACTTCGCAGTGAGTCCCATTTGCTTCAGCACTTTTTTCACGTGTTGTATAACACGATGGTTTTCTTCAAAAAGATAGGGGTTAAATACTCTTTCTATTTTAAGTTCAATTTGTGTTTCAGGATGTCTTTGCATGACTGCGTTAAATACCTTATCAAAATGGAGAGAGTGTTTTTCCAGTTTCTTAAGATCACGACTGCGAATTTCTGCTTTGAAATGAGCACGTTCAGGTACGGCATTACGAGCGCTTCCGCCTTCTATGAGCCCGACGTTGGCAGTCGTTTCATGATCAATCCGCCCGACTTCAAGCTTCGAGATTATCTCCGCAACTATTTTTATTGCCGAATATCCTTTTTCAGGTTCCACACCGGCATGTGCTCCCCTTCCAATGATTGTGACATCAATACTATTATAACCCGGAGCGGAATTAACGATGGTGTTAACACTATTAAGTCCATCAAAGGTCACCCCTTGCTTGGCTGTTAATTTACTATAGTCAAGATTCACCGCCCCAAGTAGACCAATTTCTTCGCTCAGTGTAAAAACAACTTCAATAGGCAGATGTTTGTGCTTTTCTTCTTTTAAAGAGGTAAGCGCTTCTAATATTTCCGCAACCCCGGCTTTTGCATCTCCGCCAAGAATTGTCCGGCCATCAGATGTAATTTTATCGTCCCGTATAATAGGCTTGATGCCCTTTCCCGGCTCAACAGTATCAAGGTGAGAATTAAGCATGAATGAATCGCCCACTCCTTTAAATTTGGCAATGATATTTCCATACGAATCAAGTTCTATACTTGCTCCAAGCACTTTTAATCTTCTGATTACTTCCTTAACTATCATCTGTTCGTCACCGGATGGACTATCGATTTTTACGAGGTCGATAAATGTCTGCACAAGCCGATCTTTACGTATCATAACTTGCTGTAAGTATGCCAGGATTTAATTGTTACGTCAAGTGAAATAGATTAGTAGATTAATTTTTGTTTCCCGCCAATTGATTGGCAAGTTTATCTGCGCGCGTATTGTTTACGTCGCCTGAGTGTCCAATCACCTTTTCAAAATACACTTTTAAATTATAATGCTTAATTAGCGCCTCAATTTTTTGAAAAATTTCTATGTTTTGTTTAATTTGATTGCTTGGTTTCTTTATATTATTAATTGTAATTTGACTATCCGAATAAATTTTTACTTTTTGGTATTGATTTTTAGCTGCCCAATCTAGTGCATGAAAAATAGCCAATCCCTCAGCAACATTATTGGTTTGCTTAGTGCCCGGTACCAGTCCTGCTTTTTCGATTACACCAGCAACAAAAGCCCAAGCAGCCCTAGCATTATGTTGCCCGTTAAAAACACAAGCGCCGTCAGTCCATATCTCAATGTCATACTTATTCCTGTCATTCTGAGGTGTAACAGAAGAATCCTCTTCAAATAGAGAACGAGATCCTTCGACAAGCTCAGGATGACTCACTACGTTCGTCACTTTAAACTTGTCGTCATGATAAATTTTGTGACAGTAGGGACAAAAATAATATGCAGTGTAATAATATGGTTGTTTTAACTGCGACGGTTTTTTTTGTGTCTTGCGCTGGATTAACTTACTTCCACAGGTTCTACATCTTTTCTGCTCTGACATAATAAGGCTATTATAGCATCTATGTTAAATAATAAACTTCTACAGTGAAGATTATATGGTCCAGGAGAATGGAGAAAGTTAAGATGACTTTTTTTGTACTTGGAGATGTTTAGTAAGTATTAAGCGCGCAGTGTCGTCAAGGTCAGAACGTTCTTGTGCCTCTAATAGAATTTCTTTTGATCGTTTAGAGTCCTCGAGTTGCGATATTGCAAGAATTGCTTCTATTTGAACCTCAGCAGATTTTTCTTCAAGAAGTGTCGTTCTTATAGCCTCAATTGCTTCTTTATTACTCATGTAAAACAGCGACGCGACAGCTACTGCTCGAACGTGTTTACTTTCGTCTGTTTTCATTGAATCGATTAAGACTGCCGTAATAGCAGGGTGGGGATGTGTCGCTAGCTCTTTAATAGCGGCTACACGTATGGAAACTCTGTTGTTTTTCAAATCTATATACAACTTTGCTAGTTCAGGGACTGATTTTATTTCTGATTCTTTGTTGAATTTTTCTGCAACCTTGTTAATAAACTTTTCGATTGAATTCCGTATGTTTTCATCATTATTTTCTTCAATAGTGTTTATTTCTGCCATGAACTCTTTCAGGGCGGTGCCTCCCAGTGTTAATAGTTCCGAGAAGCCGATATCCAATGGATGGGTTCTTTCCGGCGTATTAAGAATGTTGATATTTTTGCTTGCGTTTGGAGAAACGATAATAACGCGCATATTTTTCAGTCGATTTGTAATCTGAGCTTTGATATGTAGGTCTCTCAAGCTATTGCCGGCAATGATTAAGATCTTTGTTTCCCTCAAAACATCACCAAATAAGGAGCTCAGTTGAGAATAAGGATCTCCAAAAATCTCTTTTTCTAGAGTAGGAATAATCATAAGAGGCTTCAGAACTTGGTCGTTTCTCGTTAAGTGAAAATCATAAGCAGGTAATGAGTATCCACGATCAAGCCGGTGAAATACTTTACCAGTGGCATCTACATACCAGTTCACAGATCCATGCAATTTTATTATGCGTAGTGCTTCGGCAAAAGTACCCTCCCAATTTGCTACCGTCTGACTACCTTCAGTTTTGAAACCATCAGAGTAAGGTAGCTTCAGCTGTTCGCTAACATATTCAAGAATTCTATCATAGTTTGTTGTGAAAACGTGCATTGGTGCTACCTTACTTAATTCTAGAATTATCTTGAACTCTCTTTGAGCTTTTGGTCTGTCAAATCGTTCACATGTGTCCACAATAAAAGCATCAAGGTAGCCCCGGAGCTGACGTGCTGTCTCTAACTTTTTCTTTATGTGATCTGTTTCAGTTACTCCAAGTAATACCATGCCCTCCGTTCCGGTTGTGATAACTTGTAAATCTGCCAAAAGGGTTTCGAGATCATTATCTCTTTTGCCACCAGATATTTCTAACTCCTTAAGAAATGCAAAGCATCCCGGATGCCGACTTTCAAGATAATCTCTAAATTGCGCATAGAATCCAGCCATCATTGGTACACTATATGGCGACGATGCTCCTGCTCCAAGGAGAAAGGATATTGGATAGGTCATTCTTTCCTCTCCTCCTTTTTTATCAGTTCGTCAATCTTATTTTTCAAGAATTCCTTCAAGAGAGGACTAGTTGAGAGCTGTGCTTTTTCATGAAGTTCCGGGTCAGTCAGCAACTTTTTGATCTTCCTCTGAGCAGATACAGTCCCATAAGCACTATCAAGATCTAGGTAGACCTGAAGTAATTGTCTTCTGACAGGATTACCTGCTACTTCAGGAATTATTTTCAGAATTTCTTGGACTTCTTTGCTCGAAAAATTCATCAATTTTCCTCCTACATCTCTTATGACACGATCAGTGGTGTCTGGAAGATCAACCAGCTTAAACTCCTGTTCAAGTCCTAATAGCAGACTGAATAATTCGCTTTCCGCTATTGGTTCGAGCATAACTTCTTCCAAAGTTGCTTCATCAACGTGAATCCATCTGTATGAGTTTTTGCTACATTCTTGGGATAAAATATCAGCTTCATGAAAGTTGACATTCTGTGTTTGTCCGTTGATCTCTACAGGAAAAGTTCTGTTCTGACATCGAATCACGAGTTCTCCTCTTAAGAGGAGATGTGCTATTCTTATATCTCTTGTTTGGACAGATTCTGTAATTTGTGCTGAACTGCTGCCTTGTTGAATCGATTGTTGGAATTGCTTCACTGCTTCTTCCTCTCTTACATAGTATAATCTTTTCGTATCCTTTGCCTTATCGATAATTGCTTTGACTGATAATCTTTTGTCAACTCCCAACTCCCTTACTCGTATCACTTTGGGTAACAAATTCTCGAGTTTTTGCAGGATATCGTTATCAAGGATTGATTTGGTTTGTCCGTAGTAAAGAATTGCAACATATTTGTCTATTTGGCCCATATCTACGCCTTTTGGGTCGTCTTCCAACGACTTTTCTATTTCACCAATTTTTTTTCTGACCAGTTGATTATAAAAACTTAGAAGACGTTTCCCCAATTCCTGCCACTTATCATCGGGCTGGAATCCATCTCTACTCATCAAGATATTCAGTCCTCCAGGAAGAACGTCAATTTCGCCAATATATCCTACTGCATGTTGGGAAATAAGAGTCTTATCATTATCTAATACCAGAAAGCCACCATTGCAAATGGTAAGGCTGCTCTGGATTGTCGCGCCGGCACTCTCCCATGTGTTATCAAGTGCAAGGAATCCTGATATTACGGAGGAATCTTTCACTTCAATTGCTCCTTCGATATTCGCGCCTTTCCATTTTTCAGTAACCTTCTTTTTCTCTTGCGTATCTACTTTTTCTATTTCGATAAACGATGCGTGTCTAGCATATTGTTCTACAGCATCAGAAACTTGATTGGCATTCATTGCCCCGCTAGGCTTCAATAAGAGCTTTACGGAAGTTCCACGGAGAGTGGGAATATCGGTAATTTCCACAAACTTTTCTTTTGGACCCATAACAGCAAATGCGATTCCAGTTTCTTCCTCCATTTTAGTTTTTACCTCAACTCTGTCAGCAACTCCAAAGCAACTCAAAATCCCGATCCCGAATTTTCCGATTTGGAAGTTTTTATTTCCAGACTGTTTAAGAAGTGCTTGTATATGAGGGACATCTTGTTTGGATGCTCCGACTGTAGCAAAGCTTTTTTGCAAGGATTCTTTGTTCATTCCTAGACCATCATCGGTAATCTCAACCCAGTTTTCAGCAACAGAATAGCGTACTAAAATATTCGGAGAATAAGATGGATACTTGATTTTTTGAAGGCTGCATGCATCCTCGGCATTTTGTAAAAGCTCCCGTATTGCAGTATATGCGGATTTATAGAGGTTATTTCCAATCAGGAGATCAAAGACATTATCATGGAGAGTAAAACGCATATCTTTCATAATATTATGGGAGGCTAGTTTCATATTGAGCTTTTTGTAGTGCTAATTTTAGCACTTTATGCTCATGATTGATAGTTACCGGCTGATTCTAAATTCGGATAAAAGGAGAGAAGGTAAAATAGTCGTCAGGCTTAAAATTTGAGAAAATAGTTTCGGACTTCTGTAAGTCCTTAGGATAGTTAAGCAATCAATCCAACATCCAACATCATTAGTAAAATTAAGTGAGTTTTCTTCGGGAGAAAGAAAAAGCGGAAAGCTGAACTACTTGGGGGGCGTAAATTGCTCAGGTAGTTGCAAAAGTTTGAAAAAAAGTTTATTATTTAAATATGGAGACAGGAAATTTTTTTCAAGTTCCGGTTAATTATTTTGCGGTTTTGTTGTGCGCTATTGCAAGTATGGTGATAGGCTTTCTTTGGTATGGTCCGCTTTTTGGAAAACAATGGATGAAATTAGTTGGAATGACAGCCCAACATATGGCAAAAGCCAAAAAAGACATGCCTCAAACATATACGATAATGTTTATTTCCTCTCTTGTTATGGCTTATGTGCTTTTCCACTTTATATGGTATGCAGCGCCGGGAAACTACACTCTCTTAATTTCAGTTAAAACCGCGATTTGGGCATGGCTTGGATTTGTTGCTACAGTGAGTTTGACAAAATTCTTATTCTCGCCTGAAAGAAAGTCAGTTAAACTTCTATTTATTGAAACGGGTTTTCATTTAGTAACTCTTATTGCGATGGGTATAATTTTTTATCTCCTCAAATAACTACTTTCCTATCTAAATCTAAAAAAGGCAAGTTTACTTTTTGTCGTAGTCGTAAAATACCACTTCTATATTGTGGTCATCGGGGTCATAGACAAAAGCGGCGTAATATCCGGGCCAATATTCTTTGCGATATCCAGGCGCTCCGTTGTCGCGGGCTCCTGCTAAAAGAGCAGCTTTATAAAAATCCTTTACTTCCTTTTTGTTTTTTGCTTCAAAGGCAACGTGTGACTTTGTTACCCCTTCTTTAATTCCGTGGATCCATAAGTCTGTATTTTTCCCGTCATTGAAACCTGCAGCCTCACCAAACTCCATCTTCTTTGTATAACCCAAAGTCGCTAATGTTTTGGTATAAAAAGCTTTTGATTTTTTATAATTACTTACGGGGAGGGATGTGTGCGCGATCATAATCGCATATTAGCAGATCAAAAGTTAAATTTCCAGTAAGAATAATTCTACTGCCTAAATGTGAACTACATTGACCAGACCTCATGCCTTCTGAGATCTATGTAACCAGTTGTTACTTATTTTATCGTTATGGCAAAATATAAGATTCTCTTTTTCTATGTGGCTCATCTGCTTTATTTCCTCTTCCCGCTGACATGCCAATTCATTAGTTAAGTATTTTTCATAAATCATAAGCTTCACGGGCCGCCTTGCGCGAGTGTATTTAGCACCATTTACCAGTTTACCATTGTGCTGCAGTAATCTTTTCGGTAAGTCAATCGTTTTGCCTGTATAATATGTCCCATCAGCACACCTCACAATATAAACAAAATATTTTTTAGAAACGAAGTCAGACTGACTCATATTATTATGGTAAAGCAAAAAAGAACAAATGCCAATAGGCTAATATCTAATTAATACTTTCACTTTTATTCGAAAATTAATATGCTATACTCTATTTTATTATGGGAGAAAATTTAATTGCAAAAAGTTCAATCGTGATAAATGCTCCGGTTGCAAAAGTTTGGGATGCTCTGGTAAATCCCGATATGATTAAGCAATATATGTTCGGAACCAATGTTGTCTCAGATTGGAAGGCGCGCAGTCCGGTTGTTTGGAAAGGTGTTTGGAAAGGTAAAGCGTATGAGGACAAAGGTGTGATTCTCAAAATAGAGCCGGAGAAAAAACTTCAATATACGCATTTCAGCCCGCTTTCAGGCGCTTCTGATATTCCTGAAAACTATCATACCCTGACCTATGAATTGAAAGAGCAAGGAGACAATATGCAAGTAATACTATCTCAAGATAATAATTCAAGCGAAAAGGAGCGGGAGCATTCGCAAAAAATGTGGGCTAGTATGTTGGAAGGCTTAAAGAAAGTTTTGGAAAAGTGAATCTATTCACAATAAAAAAATAAACAACTATGAGTACCAAGAAAAAATGGAATTTTAGCGGGTTAAAAGCGCTTTTTATCAATTGCACACTTACGAAGTCGCCAGAACCAAGCCACACAGAACGGCTTATCAAAGTTAGTCGTAAGATTATGGATAAGCGAGGCGCGAAGACCGAGCTCATCCGCGCGATTGACCGCGATATTGCGACTGGGGTTTACCCAGACATGCGGGAACATGGATGGAAGACAGACGAGTGGCCAGGGATTTATAAGAAGAAAGTGATGGCGGCAGATATACTTGTTCTTTGCGGGCCGATTTGGCTTGGCGACAATAGTTCACAGATGAAAAAGATCATTGAGCGTCTATACTCTTGTTCCGGTCTTCTTAATGATAAAGGACAATATGCATATTATGGAAAAGTTGGTGGAGCAATTATTACCGGCAACGAGGATGGAATAAAACACTGCACAATGAATATTCTTTATAGCTTGCAGCATATCGGCTACACCATCCCACCGCAAGCCGATGCCGGATGGATCGGGGAAGCAGGGCCGGGTGCAAGTTATGGGGACCGCGATAAAGACGGCACCATTGCTGGCATAAATAATGACTTTACAAACCGTAACACTACCTTTATGACTTGGAACTTAATGCATTTGGCTAAAATGCTTAAAGATAATGGAGGCATACCGGCATACGGTAACCAGCGAAGCGAATGGGATGCAGGAGCCAGATTTGATTTTGAGAATCCAGAGTACCGATAGAGCCTTATCAATTTACACCCTTCAGTGAAAACTGTGGTGTTTGCGGTAGAGAAAGTGTTGGACCAGCGTAATTCCCCACATTATAACTCCTGCTGTAAAAGAGATGAGTGGAAGATACGCGCCTGTTGCGATAAAGAAACCAATTTGAGATATATAAAATCCTAATGCAATTAATATTGTAAGTAGAGGTTGACCGGAGCGTTTTTCACGATAATTTTTGGCAATTTGAGCAGGAATTCCAACTAACACTAAAGCCAGAGAAAAAACACTGACTAAAATACTTAATAGAAAAACTAAATCCACGACACATATGATTTTAGCACGTTTTTAAGCGGTTGGGTCATGCAGATCTACATCTTGCTGCATTTTATATTAACTACTTTGACACACCGAAATTTAGAGTGATTGAACATTTCAAAATAGATTAAAAATAATTGCTAAGCCGGGTCGAACTGAAGTCGGATGAAATATAAAGTAATTTTACTCTAAAGTCGAATATTATTTGATATAATAACTTTATATATGTCCGGAGAAAATACTGAACAAAGTGACGGACCAGAAAAATTACAGATGAATAGACATGAAGGACATATTCAAGTTTCGGGTGGAAAAGTCTGGTATGAAAGAATCGGCGAGCAAAAAGGCATTCCTCTTCTAATCGTTCATGGAGGCCCAGGGTATCCGCATGATTATCTAAAGCCGTTAGAAAAACTTGCAAGTAATCGCGAAGTTATTTTTTACGATCAACTTGGTTGCGGTAATTCAGATAAGCCAACAGATAAATCACTTTGGACTCTTGAGCGGTTTGTAACTGAAACTCAAGAGGTTATCAAGGGTCTTGAACTAAAAGACTATGATGTTCTAGGCCATTCATGGGGCGCAGGCTTAGGAGCCGAGGTTGCTCTTAACAATCCGCAAGGATTAAGGCGTCTAATTCTTGCTGATCCATATCTCAGTAATCCCTTAATGGAAAAAGACCTAAAAAAACTTCGCGGACAACTACCGCAAGATATGCAAACGGCTCTTAAAACAGACAGTCCTGAATCAGATGCTTATAAGTTAGCCTTGAACGAATTTTACAAACGGTATTTCTGGGGACAGGACAATATTCCATCATATGCACTAGACGCAGATCGGAAATTCAACAGGGAAATATTTAATCAAATGGTGGGCCCCGATGAATTTAATGCCAGCGGCAATCTTAAAAACTTTGACTTAACCAAGAGACTGCGGGAAATAAATATTCCTGTTCTTTTCCAATGCGGCCGATTTGATGAAGCGACGCCGGAAACTACTTCATATTTTCAAAGTTTGATTCCAAATGCCCAAATAGAAATTTTCGAACAAAGCGCGCACAACCCCCACGTGACCGAAACTGAGAAATACCTGCGAACTGTTGAAATCTTTTTACGATGAAATAATCCTTGTATATTAGCAGTCGATTTTGTAATAGCCAAACCGATTTTAATGCTGGATTGGTATTGACATATCTTCCAATCTCTGGGAAGCTTAGAGTAGTGAATAATCCAGATATAACGCCGGTGAATAAAAAGCAGGAAAGAGTAGATGAGCTTGATGTCATCGGTGGAGTATTTGTAACTTTGCTCCGGAATACTATCAATCGAATAAAACAACGTTTTCAACCACGTAAACAAGAATAAGTTTTGAGTGAAGTATAAATTTATTCGACCGCATGAGTAACCCTTGGTTTGAATAAGCAAAGGATGAAGCAAAATAAGCTAAAACTTCAGACCTGCGCCTGACATTTGTACGGTCAAGTAGTCGACGGTGGATTGTTGGGTCGCTATATATTTATTGTAACATTCTTGATTCTTACAGAATTATGATTTACTTTGTTTAATTTTTTGCTATAATAAATTTTAGATATGTTCAAAGCTTCTAAGGCGTTCAGTAGTTTTTCAACAAATGACCTTTCAAAGTCTAAGGAATTTTATGGCAAGATCCTTGGTCTAAAGGTCGTAGAATTCAAAGCAATGGGTATTTTGAACTTAAGCCTAGCCGGAGGAGGAAAAGTGATGATTTATCCGAAGGACAATCATATCCCGGCGAGCTTTACGGTTCTTAACTTTCCTGTTAATAATATCGTTCAAGCAGTGGACGCATTGACAAAGAAAGGTGTGAAATTTGAACAGTATACGGGCGAGATTAAAACCGATAAAAAGGGGATATCTCGAGGCGAAGGAGTAAGTATGGCTTGGTTTAAAGACCCGGCAGGAAATATACTCTCTGTACTAGAAGAAAAGGAATAACCGTTCCTTCCTACCTTCAATCCGCACTTATTGCATACCCTCTTGACACTAACGTTACGTCATAGTTTATAATCCTCTTATGACTTACACAGTGAATCAACTCGCAAAGCTTGCCGGAATCAGCGTCCGGACACTACATTATTATGATGAGATCGGACTTCTTAAACCGTCGTTTGCCAAAGCTAACGGTTATCGTTGTTATGGAGAGAAACAACTCGTAAAGTTACAGCAAATTCTTTTCTTCAGAGAATTAGAATTCCCGCTCGAAAAGATTAAGCAAATTATGCAGTCCCCCCGTTTTGATTCGGTTGCGGCTCTTGCAGATCAGCAGAAACTTCTAGAGCTTAAGCAGAAAAAAATTGAAAGATTAATTAAAACAATTACTAAAACAATTCAGTCATTGAAAGGAGGTGGGTATATGAACAACGATGATAAATATTCCGCATTTAATGATCCAACGTATCAAAAATACAAAGAGGAAGTGGAACAGCGGTGGGGGAACACTGAGGCATATAAGCAATCAATAGAAAGAGTCGGGAAAATGTCCAAAGTTGAACTTGATCGGGTCAAAGCTGAAGCTGAAGAAATTACACAATCTACAGCTACACTGCAGATCCAAGGATTTTCTCCGACCAGTCCTGAAGTACAGAAACAGATAAACCGTTTTTACCGTCATCTCCATAACTTCTATGATCCCAGTTATGAAATGTTCAAAGGGCTTGGACAAATGTATGTGGATGACCCACGGTTTACAGCAGTATATGAGAAACATGCAAAGGGATTTGCTAAGTATATGCGTGATGCGATGGCTTTTTATGCAGATGAGCATGATAAATAAGAGACGTGGATGTGTCAATTGAAGGAGAAATCAAGGTATTCTGCGTTTTGCAATAAAAATCATTTCAGGACTTTCGGCACTTTTAGGCTTGCTGTCCCAGTCTCCATAAATGTTTTCTACCGAGAAACCTACATCTGTTAATGATTTAATGAGTTCTTTCTGAGTCCAAAACCTCAACTCATTCGTTGACACTATTACTTCTCCAGATTTTGTGAAAAGATAGTGAATATCGTAACGTACCTTCTCGCCATTAGTATCTAAGAATTTAACCCACCATTCAACTTGTCCTGCTTTCGGATCGTTAAGTTTTTGGTGCGATTCCTCAGTCGGCCATGTAGCAAATGGTAAAATGAGAGGGTTTCGGCTTTCAAAGGCAATATGACCACCGGGCTTTAGCGCTTTATGGAAAACCTTGAGCGTTTCTAGCCAATTTTCATCTTCAAGGAAGAACTGAGCTACATGACCAGTCATAATCACAAGGTCAGCTTGTATGTTACCCAGCTGCTGTGTACCTCCCTCTATCCATAGCACGTGTTTGCCATCACATCTTTGCCTTGCAAGCTCAAGCATTCGTCCTGATGGATCAACACCAATCATGTGATGACCTTTTTTGGCCAATGCGCAAGTTAGTAGACCAGAGCCGCAACCGAAATCAATAATTGATGATGCCACTAGTTTTGTTGCAAGTTCTAAATAGAACCCTTCATAGCTTGCGATTGGATTTATTGTGTCATAGATTGCGACAAGACGTGGATCTGAGAACTCACTGTAGGTTGGTTTTTTATTCATAGTGCATAACCCTATTGTATCAAAGTAAAATTTCCAAATTGTAATTTTTTAATTTCCTCACATGGTCTCACCTGGTATACTTTTGATAATGAGATATCTGCTTATTCTTTTTATCTTATTCGGAGTTGTAGGATTTATATATAATTCTTATATGAATAATCATTTGAAAACGAATACGCATAAATATAGATATTTTGTTGTTGGAGATTCATATAGTATTGGAGAAGGTGCGACAAAAGAAGAATCATGGCCGAGTTTGTTAACAAAACATTTACAGGATAGTGGTGTAGATATTGAATTAATTGCAAACCCATCGGTAACGGGTTGGACAACGCAACAGGCAATTGATAATGAATTACCACTTTACGAATCTTCCGAAGTTACATTTGCCTCGCTTCAAATTGGCGTAAATGACTGGGCGCAGGGAGTAGATAAGGACACATTCCACAAGAATTTAGTAATACTTCTTGATAGAATGCAAAAAAAGTTACCCGAGAAAAATCTTCTCCTACTGGTAACTATTCCTGATTTTGGTGTTACACCTACAGGTGAACTCTTTGGTAATGGAGTTGATGTTTCAAAAGGTATTGAGGAATTTAATCAAATTATAAAAGATGAAGCTAAGACGCGGCAACTTCCTATTGTTGATATTTATCCCGTGTCTAGACAAATGCAAAATAATCCGGATTTAGTTGCTCAGGATGGACTGCACCCATCTGCAAAAGAATACAAAATATGGGAAAGTTTGATTTATCCGGTTGCGTACAAATTATTAAGTGACGATCAACAAGCTGTTAAGAAGTAATGAGTGTAAAGCAACTCCAACCTTTGATATAATTTTAACTAATGAGTGATTACGACCCAAATTATATTCCTCATAAAACATATGCATTAATTGGTCAAAAAGCTGTTATTCTGAATAACCAAAAACAGATATTGGTTTTGCAACGGTCAGATAAATCAGGGGCAGGCGGCAAATGGTCGCTGGCCGGCGGGGCGTTGGAGGATAAAGAAGAACCGTATAGTGCAATTAAAAGAGAGATTAAAGAAGAAACCCATCTGGAAGTATCTGAATTGAAACCTTATTATTTACGAACGTATACGACTAAAGATAATGATTTTGTTTTAATTGTAGCTTATCGTTGTAATACGAACTCGGAAAAGGTAGTTTTAAACTGGGAACATGATAATTATAAATGGTGTACAAGAGATGAAGCGTTGCAATTAGAACTTACTGAGGACGGTAGATTTTTTATAGAACATTTTGATAATAATAGCTTCTGAGCCGAACTAACCGGAGGGTTTTTATCATTTCTACTTTTTCGGTTTTGGTAGTGGGAGTTCTGCGGCGGTTTTGGCGATAAGTTGTGAAAGCAGGTCTCGGTCTTCCCAATAATCACCACTGATATAAAAATAGGGTTTGGCTCCAGGATAAGGCGGAGTTTCTTCTACGGAGCCGATTATATCTCTACCGGCTTTGGTTGGTTTGACGAAAAGCATCTCATCACAAACCAGAGCGACAACTTTGTCATTGCAATAGATTGCGTATTCGCCAAACATCTTCCGAGATCTGATAACTCCTGCTCCTGACATCTGTTCGGTCAAATAATCGACCGTGGATTGTTTGGTTGCCATATTTTTAGTGTAACATAAACGATTTCTTCGATTTTTTTCGGAATTCATAATCTATGATATATTTTGTCCTACTTGACCTCGAATAGTTTTCTGACTATTATTTAATTATCCTAAAGTCTATTATAAATCTACTTTTTTAGGTTTAGGAGAATATTTGGGAGGGGGTGAGTTTCAGAAATGAATAAGAGTACTACAATTAAGTCCTCACATGTGAGATTCGGCAAAAGAACGTACTTTTTTGATGTGAATGTTACTTCGAAAGATATAAAGTATCTCAAGATAACAGAATCAAAATTTGTTGAAGAAGGAAAACCTAGAATATACAATTCCTTCATTCTTTTTCCGGAAAACGTGGCAGACTTCCAGAAAAATCTTTCCGAGATTGTCCAGCATCTGGAGTTATCCAAAAATATCTAGGGATTAGGATTGTTCTTTAGACACGTACCGGAACGACTCGTGCTTAATGCAAGGAGGTGTAAAGGGTAAATTTAAATAGCGGGTGGGGTCTCTGCTGGTTGTTCTGTTGGTTGTATAATTTCGGCTTCTTTTACTTCTTCCGTATCGTATCCGGCCACAGGGATTAAACGGCCGATAATAACGTTTTCTTTTAAACCCAAGAGTTTGTCTTCCCGTCCTTCGAGAGCTGCTTCGGTGAGTACACGGGTAGTTTCTTGGAAGGATGCGGCTGATAGCCATGAGTCAGAGAATAGCGCGGATTTGGTAATCCCAAGAATTACTTGTCGTCCGGTTGCCGGCTCTCCACCTTCGGAGAGTACTTCAGCATTTATTTCTTCAAATTTAGCCTTGGTAATAAAGTCTCCAGGAATTAGTGATGTATCGCCGACCATCTCGACAATTATCTTATCCGACATCTTACGAATAATGACTTCAAAGTGCTTGTCATTAATACCGATTCCCTGAGACTCATAAACTTTTTGGACTTGGGTAATTAGATAACGCTGGACCATAAGCAATCCACTGATCTTGAGTATTTCTTTTGGATCAAGATTACCTTCAGCTAGCGGTGTGCCGGCTGTTATCTCATCTCCGTCTGAAACTGCAAGTGACGCCGATAGCGGAACGAAGTATTCTTGGGATTCAGGCGGCTTAATTAGAGTATTTCTGACTTGAATGCGATGGCCTTCGTTCGATGTTTCAATTTTTACTTTGCCTGTGACTTCAGAAATGCTGGCTAGATTTTTGGGGGTGCGCATTTCAAAAAGCTCCTCAACGCGAGGTAAACCCTGGGTCACGTCAGACATAACTATACCACCATAGTGCTTGACCTTCATTGTCAACTGTGTTCCTGGCTCTCCAATACTTTGCGCAGCCATAACTCCGACAGGGACACCAAGCTCTACTTTGTGTTTGGTCGATAAATCCCAACCATAACAATTAGCGCATAATCCGTAGGCAAGTTTACAAACCAAAGGTGAACGAACAATAACTTCTTCAATTTCGTTTTCTTCTAAAACGACCGCATTTTCTTCATTTATTTCATCCCCTGCTTTGAGTAAGGTTTTTTTGGTTTTCTTATGATTAACATTGCTTGCTAGAATTCTACCAACTACGCGATCCGCGAGTTTGCTTGTGCGGTCTTTATCATCCTGACGCACAGTCAATCCCTCAGTTGCACCACAATCGTCAAGTCTAATAATAACTTCATGCGCGACATCAACGAGTCTTCGAGTGAGATATCCGGCATTTGCAGTCTTAAGAGCCGAATCTGTTAATCCTTTTCTTGAACCACGAGCGGACGCGACATATTCAAATATTGATAATCCTTCCCGGAAATTTGATTTAATCGGGAGTTCGACAATTTTACCAAGCGGATCAACTATTAATCCACGGATCGCCGAGAGCTGTTTGAGCTGTTCGACACCGGCTCTGGTTCCTCCTGAATCTATGCTAATTTTGATTGGATTGGAGGATTTTACACTATCCCATGTCAAGCTGGCAATTTCATCCGTTGTCCTAAGCCAGACATCATTGGAAAGTCTTTTCTTTTCATTAAGTGTAATCAGCCCTTGCTGGTATTCATCGTCTATTATGGCTACTTTTTTCTCAGCATTCTTCACTAATTCAGCTTTTTCAGGAATGATTTCATTGTCAAAAACAGAAACGCTGATACCTGAAATTGTCGCCGCAAAGAAACCAAGATTTTTAATCTTATCAATCAATTCTGCGACTTGTTCCGATGGGTACATCTTCATGGCCTTGGTGGTTATGCGTTTTATCCTTGATGCATTAATACCTTCGTTAATAAATCCGAAGTCTGAGGGAAGTAATTCATTGAACTTCAGTCTGCCGATCGTGGTTTCAATAATTTTTGCCTCTCCATTGGAACCTAAACGGACTTTGATCGGCTCACGTAATTGAACTTTGCCTAGATCATAAGCAAGTAGGCTATTATTTGTATTGCTAAAGATAGGTTGTTTATTTTCCTCTTTGCGAGCTTGTTCATCAAGACTCGTCATATAATAGATACCTAGAGCCATTTCTTTGTTTGGAAGTGTAATCGGATCTCCGTTGGCAGGCTTAAGCAGGTTGTGGGAAGGCATCATGAGATTTATAGCTTCTTCCTGGGCTTTTCTAGACAATGGGATATGAACAGCCATTTGATCTCCGTCAAAGTCCGCATTGTAACCTGCACAAACACAAGGATGAAGTTGAATCGCTGAGCCTTCTATTAAAACCGGGAAGAACGCCTGAATGCCCAACTTATGCAAGGTTGGTGCCCGATTAAGAAGAACAGGATGTTCCTTCGTGATTTCTTCCAGTATATCGAATACTTCCGGCGGGCGTTTTTTTATGTAGCGTTTAGCTGATTTAATGTTTGTCGCAAGACCCCGTACGATGACTTCCCTAAGAATAAAAGGCTTGAACATCTCGAGCGCCATTTCCTTGGGTAATCCGCATTGAGAAAGCTTGAGTTCCGGACCTACAACGATAACTGAACGACCAGAATAATCTACTCGCTTTCCAAGAAGATTTTGACGGAACCGTCCCTGCTTACCACGCAACATATCGGATAACGAACGCAGCATGGTTGCCGTGGTCTGGTTGCTTCTTTGTGAAGAATCTATTAGGGAATCAACTGATTCCTGTAACATTCTTTTTTCATTACGGAGAATAATTTCCGGAGCGCCGAGCGCCAGTAGATGTTTCAATCTGTTATTTCGATTAATTACTCTTCTATATAAGTCGTTCAGATCCGAAGTCGCAAATCGTCCACCGGATAGCTGTACCATGGGTCGAAGGTCTGAAGGAATAACGGGAAGAACAGTCAACACCATGGCTGAAGGGTTTACACCGGTTTTGCGCAATGATTCAATAAGCCTGAGCCGTTTTACAATCTTTAAATACCGCTGGCCGCCGGCTTTTTCAGCATCAGTCCGAAGACTCGCAATAAGTGTCGACAAATCAAGGCTGGTGATTATTTCGAGCAGAGCCTCTGAACCGGTTTTGATTGTAAAAAAGATTGGAATATCATATTCCAGGAGTTTGAAATATTCGTCTTCAGATAAAACGCTCCCGGCTCTCAGGCTTTTTAGTAATTTTGTAAATGTTTCTGATATCTCATCAATTTTTTGGGATTCCGAATCGATCGTGTCACCGGTATGCATTAATTTTTGTCTTTTTGTCAGCTCTACTTCCTCATGAATCAATTGTTTTTGAACCCCTGCGACTTTGGTGGATTTTAATTCTTTTTTCTTCCCCTCTGCTTCTTTATTGATCCGTTCTTCTTCTGCCTGTTTCTTTTTTTGTAAGATATCTTTTCTTTTCATTATGCTTGCAGTAAATAGCTCAAGGGCATCCTTCTTTTTATCTTCGTCAATTTTTGTGATTAAATAGGATGAATAATAAATGATTGATTCGAGATTTTTTTGAGGAATATCCAGCAATAGCGACATTGTTGAAGACGCCCCTTTAAAATACCAAACATGCGCAACCGGAGATGCAAGCGTTATATGCCCAAGTCGCTCGCGTCTAACGCGGGAAAGTGTTACTTCGACACCACATTTATCGCATATTATACCTCTGTATCTGATTCTTTTGTATTTGCCGCAGTAACATTCCCAATCTTTGGTGGGTCCAAAAATTCTTTCATCAAATAAGCCGTCTTTTTCCGGACGAAGTGTGCGGTAATTTATTGTTTCAGGCTTGGTGACTTCTCCATATGACCACAGGAGAACATCCTCGCTTTTGGCTAATAAAAGCTTTAGCGACTTGAAGTCGGAAATATTGAGATCCTTAGTTAAATTTTTATTAAAGTTTCTATTATTCATTAAACTGTTTCTCCTTACCCTGTCTTTTCGGCCGATTGGTCAACCTCTTCGGTGGGCGGGACTTCTGGTGTTGCTGCGGTTTCAATTTTGTCAGTTTTGTCGATAACCTCTTGCGCTTCAAGTGATTTCTGTAGTTCCACAACCTGATCTTTAATTTTTTCAGAAGCGACTTCTTCTTTCACTTCAACTGCTTCATTATAGACTACCGCACCTACCGGCACAACATTTAGCCCGAGAGACTGTAATTCTTTGATAAGTACTTTGAAAGATTCGGGAACTTTGGGTGTTGGGATGTCGGTTCCTTTGACAATAGCTTCAAATGCCTTTGCACGACCTACTATATCGTCCGATTTAATAGTTAACATTTCTTGTAAAATATAGCGCGCGCGATGTGCCTCCAATGCCCAGACTTCCATTTCTCCTAATCTCTGTCCACCCATTTGTGCTTTTCCACCGAGGGGTTGTTGGGTAACTAGCGAATATGGACCTGTTGAGCGCGCGTGTGTTTTATCTTCAACCATGTGAATAAGTTTCATAATATATTCAATTCCAACAACAACTTCATTTTGGTATGGCAAACCTGTACGACCATCTAATAATTGAACCTTGCCATGAACTGGCAGCCCTGCTTGCTTAAGTAATTTGACAATTTTGTCTTCGGAAATTTTTTCAAAAACAGGTACGCCAATTTTCATATTGAGTTTTTGTGCGGCAAAACCAAGATGCGCTTCAAGAAGTTGACCCAGATTCATACGGGCAAGCACGCTAATCGGAGAAATAATGATATCAATCGGTGTGCCGTCGGACAGACACGGCATGTCAGCGATTGGCAGAATTCGGGAAATAATTCCTTTATTTCCGTGCCGGCCGGCCAATTTGTCGCCAACAACTACATGACGGAATTGGGCGACTTCAATAATAATCTTTCGAGTGGTGCCCGGTTCAAGCTCGTCGCCCTGTTTTCTATCGAGGATTTGAATATTAATAACTGTTCCTCTTTCACCATGCGGCATACGAAGGCTGGTATCGCGAACTTCACGTGCTTGTTCTCCAAAGATGGCGCGGAGTAATCTTTCTTCGGCTGTTAATTCCGTTTCGCCTTTGGGAGCAATTTTGCCAACTAAAATATCTCCAGGCGAAACTTCACTTCCGAGCACGACAATCCCGGTTTCATCAAGATTGGCAAGGTCTTCTTCTGAGACATTTGGGATATCGCGGGTTGTTTCTTCCGGCCCAAGTTTGGTTTCGACAACAGCAGCTTCATATTTCTCAATATGAATTGAAGATAGAATATTTTCTTTGACCAAACGATCCGAGATGACAATAGCATCTTCATATCCCAATCCGTCAAGCGATGCATATGCAATCAGGAGATTTCGTCCAAGGGCTAATTCTCCGTTTTGGGCTGAGGGTCCATCAATAATAACATCTTCCTTCTTAACTGATTGTCCCATAACCACAAGCGGACGCTGTGTATAGGAGGTTGCTTGTGATGTCCGCTGGAATGTCTCGACTTTGTATGTTTCTTTTTTATCACCTTTACCTTCTATTACTACTTTTTCAGAATCGACATAGATTATTTTTCCGTTAAACGGGGCCTTCACTACTCTTTTCATAACTTCCGCAATGGTCGACTCCATGCCGGTGCCAACAATCGGACTCTCGGGATGAACAAGCGGCACAGCCTGACATTGCATGTGTGTTCCCATAAGTGCACGGTTGGCTTCGTCATGGGCAATAAAAGGAATTAATGATGCCGAAGTACCGACTACCTGACGCGGCACGACATCAATGTATTCAATTGCTTCGCGGTCAACTTCGATAAAGTCTCCCTTATATCTTGCGGGAACCCGTTGGTCTAGTATTTCTCCTTTATCCGAGATGGAAATACCTGCATGAGTTATGTGATGCCCTAATTCGTCATCTGCTGTCAGATAAACGATTTCATCGGTAATTTTAACAGAATTTTTCCCTCCTCTTTTCTCTTTTATAACTTTCTTGTAAGGGGATTCAAGGAAACCATATTCATTTACTTTTGCATAGAGGGCTTTATATGTTACGAGACCAATATTTGGACCTTCAGGACTTCTAATCGGATCAATTCTTCCATATTGAGAACTGTTGATATCGCGAATAGAAAATGCGGCTCTTTCTCTGGAAATACCTCCTGTTCCCATGACAGTTAAACGGTTAAGATTGTCGATTTCAGAAAGCGGATTGGTTTGGTCGAGGATAGTTGAGAGTTGGGAAGTACGAAAGAATTCATTAATGGCTGCCATAATCGGACGTGCATTGATAAGATTGGCAACAGCTATGGGTGTATCCGGCTGCAGAAGGCTCATGCGTTCCTTAATGCTTCTTTCAACTCTAAGAATTCCAAGGCGGAAGGCATTAATGGCGACCAGTTCTCCAACACTTCTGACTCGGCGATTGGCAAGACTATCAATGTCATCAATATCACCCCTACCTTGCTCAAGCATTATAAGGTAGGAGATTGTGGCTATAATATCATCTACGTTCAAAACATGTTCCTCAGATGGGGTAAAACCCGGGACCTTCTTGAGGCGTTTGTTTATTTTATATCTCCCAACAACTCCGAGATCATAGCGGCGATTATTGAAGAAGAGATTGGTAAAATATTCTCTAACTTTATCCAAAACAATCGGCTCACCCGGATGCATTTTTTTGAAAATTTCGACAATTGCCTCTATTTCATTGCTTGCTTCATCCTTCTCTAAGGTATTATCGATAAATGATATTTCCCTACCTTCTTCCAGGTTCTTGAATTTTTCTTTAATGGCAGCATTCTCTGAAATTCCGAGCGCACGTAAAAATGTGGTTGCAAGAAATTTGCGTCTGCGGTCAATTTTTACTGTAATCGTACCATAACGAGTTGTGGCAAACTCGAGCCAAGAACCATGAGTTGGGCGAATTTCTGTGGAGTAAAGTGTCCTGCCGGTAATTGGGTCTTGTGTTCCAATAAAAAATACTCCCGGAGAGCGCACTAACTGATTGACTACTGCTCTCTCGATACCATTTACAATAAAAGTTCCCCTTTCTGTCATTTGCGGAATATCGCCCAAGAATACTTCTGCTTCATAAGTAGCATTGGTTTTTTTGTTAGTTAAAGTGACTTTTACGGTAAGCGGCGCATTGTAAGTAAGTCCTTTTATGAGCGCTGTTTCGGGATCAATAGTAGGCTTGCCGACTTTATGTTCACTGAAGTAAAGGCTCCAATTCTTTCCGGTGAAATCATCAACAGGAGAAATTTCATGTAGAACCTCTGCTATGCCTTTTTCCTGAAATAATTTATATGAATTTTTTTGGACTGCCAAAAGATCAAGTTCCGGTAATATAAGATGACTTTTTCCCCAATTTTGTCTGATTATATTGTTATTTGGTGGTAAAACTTGCTTTGGCATGTGAGAAATTCTATTAAGCAGGATATCCTCTATAACACGCAATAAAAAATACTGGGGCCTGGCCCTTATATTTTTGATTGAAAGAGAGTCTTTGTAATGTATAGCATATAAACTATATGCATGTCAATACCTTTGGTTATGGTATAAGAGATTGTCGTGGCTGACTAGGTGGATCAATATATATTATTTGTTGTTCGGTTTTTTTGCTCTTTTCTCTTTCTGTACTTTTTCGATCTTGGGTTAGAACTTTGGATTTATTTTCATAAGGAGGCGACTTAGATTGAAATGCCGGCAATTTAGACTTAGCCTGACCTTGGCCAAGACTCTTTTCCGGCGTTTTTGATTTGTTGACATTACTATCCGGTTCTTGCTTGTTGGAATGTTTATCATTATTAGTACGAGGCACTTCAATAGCAATAAACGTTCCACGTTTTGCGGCAGCGCTAGTACCTGTTATCGCATCATGCAGCAATTCGTATCCTTGTCCGGCAATTCTAACTTTTACTTCGTTTTCTGTCTTATCGAGTATGGCAAGCTCCATTGCCCGCTCATCACCTTTTCCCGTATTGGTGAAGATCCCAATACAATCGTGTTTCGGCGGACAAAATTTCTCAATTATCACCTGGGCAGAAATCCTGTCTGCCTCAGACAACGCTTCTGTAGCTGCTTCACCCGTTATAGGATCGACGGTGGCAGTGTCTTCTCTATCAATCGCACTCATATTATATGGGGTTGCGCATCCTCCCAATGCTATAGCTTCTGACCCTACAAGCAACATAGCAAAGAGAGTATTTTTTGACTTGCTTTTACTACTTGTATTTACTTCATTAGTCTTTGGAGGTTTTGGAAAAAGTTCTCTATTAGGTGAAGATTCCTTCATACTCTCGGGGAGGTATACTTATTTAACATAAAATTAGAATACTGTCAATTTTCCGATAGCAGTTTAGTCGGGTTATTTTATTGCTTCTATCTCAGGATATTTAACCATGGTCGGGACTTTAAAACTTGGTAATCTCTCTACCTTGCTAGTGGCTGTTGCTAATATGACAATTCTTTCCTTCCTTCCATTACGTTTAGGGTCTATAATTCCCGCTGAAATATTTATAGCCTCGCGAAGATCTTTCTTAGATTTCTTTTGGTTATTGTCCAAATTCCCCAATACTGTATACGTAACTACAGCATTAGGCATCAAAATATTATTACCACCAACATTAACCTCGATCGGAGCCCAATTATTTCGATCCAGATTAAGCTTTCCATTTGGAGCCCATACCACAATTCGCTCTCTTGGTTTTTCTTTCAGCCCGAATGCAAATACGCCACGATCTTTAAGCCACTTACCAATATTACTATACCTTATAGCTCCCGTTCCTTTCCAACTCTCATTTGCCTTTGGTTTCATAATAAGGGTAGCCCCGGTATCGGTTATTTCAACCTGCAATCCCTTTTCGTTCCCATCGGCCACTTCTGGGGTGCCATTATCAAGGTACTCCACATTCCTCCAATCCCTTGAAATCTGCTTTAGAACAGCATTAGAATTCACACTTCCGGACTCGGATTTGGCTTCATCTCCCCAGGCGGTATTCTTCCCATCCAAACGCACTTCGAAATTTCCCAACTTTTTTAGTTCGATAAATTCTTTGTTAACAAGTTCACGTTGTAACTCAGGTTGAAGATAAGAATTAGGGACAAGATTAGTAGTTTGAGGATTGGTAATTATATTATCCGGCACCTTTGATTCGACAGGTTTATCCGGCGGTGATGCGGGACAAGCAGCTAATGCTAGGGTAGAAAATAACACTCCTGTTCTAAATCTATTGCGTAGGCTTTTATTTTTACTCCTTTGATTTTTAGAAATATCTAAAGATTTACTTAGATAAGGGCTAGAGTCTATTTTAAATCCTTCTGTTTTTCTTGCTTCTTGTCTTTCTTTCAGCCTATCCTCCCATGCTTTGGTGTGTGTATACGATATTTTTGGATCCCCTGATTCTTCCATAACTATGCTTTGATTGAATTGTTGCTCTGCCTTTGTCGCAAATTCTTCAGTGTTAAACTTTATATTGCTTACACCCTCTGCAAGATGTTTTGCGACTTCTGAGTAATCTGCATGATAGAATCTACCAAAAGCTTCCAGTAACGAAATTTCGCTTACTTTTATTTTGCCTGTTTGTTTATCTTTTTCATTTATTTTTACGGCCGGTTTTTGGGCTTCTATTAACTCCTCTGCAGTAAGTTTTGTTCCAACTTGAAATGCGAAGTAGCCTAAATCGCCTTTACCCTTACCATCTTTGGCAAAATATTCATCATACAATTTCCCTGCACCATTGTTTACTGAAATACCAAGTTTTCTCAACATTTGTTCTTCCGGCTTGTCTTTAAATTTAAGTAGAAGCTTATTTGTGGTATCCAGCCAATTCAGCTTCTGTTGCGCAAAAGACATGTCCTTATATTCACTATCTGAGCCATTCCAATATTCACTTCGTTTATGCATGGATCCGCTGGTAATCGTTTTAGTTTCAATGGGCACATTAGCATTTATCTTATTTTTTACTTCTTGTAGTTTTTGCACAAGAGCTACTCCTGGACCGGGCATCGAACCGTCAAACAGAAGTTTCGCTTGAAGTGCAATATGGGGTTCACCAAGCAATGGTTTTTTCGTAGCAACCTCCGGGATTGCAAATCCCATAAGAGCCGGTTCTGCTAAACGTCGTTGACTCGCGCGGATAAAGCTCTCCGGATTGGGTCTTGTTAACTCGGGATTCATTATTTGGCATTATAGCCAGCCTTATAATAGTTGTCAACTATTCGATTTAGATTATAGAATGAGGTCTATCTGCGAATTTCGTTGGATGATATGATAATGAACCGGATTTTTCAAGCAGTCTCTAAGGAGATAGCTTGTCTGCGCCGACAAGCTCTTGAATTTTACTGAATCCTTCCCGCCAATTACGTAGCTTTCTAAAGGCTAAAAGATAAGTGCTTGCCTCTTTTACATTAAAAAGCCAAGTTAAGAAAAGATAAAGGCTAAGTCCCGCCATGCTTGATATGCCAGTCAAAAAAATAAGATTAATTGTCCTTGTAGTGTCAAATACCAGCTGATCGAGAAGTTTGATCGGAATATAAAGTGCGAACGCGGTAAAAAAGGTTGAAACAAAAAATTTTACCCATGGCACAAAAAACGAACGCTTATTAAATCCGCCAACTTTCGCGTCAAGCAAAAGAAAAAGAACAACAAGCTGAACAATACTGCTGATACTAAAGGCAATTGCTAATCCCTCGACACCCGAATCCATGTAATCTATCCTTAAATGCCAGACTATAATAAAAAGATAGGCCGCGACCACAAATAGCACATTAGTTATAGCGCTGACAACGAGAGGAGTTTTTGTATCATGCAATGCATAAAATCCCCGCAATATCAATGTAATGAGAGCTTGAGCAAAAATAGAAATTGCAAAAAATTTCAATGTATCTCCTGTCAATACAGTAGAAGGCCAGTCAAGTTTGGGCGCTCCATAGACCAAGCGTACCAAAGGAATACGCAAAACAAGTATAAGAGCTGAAATCGGCAAGACGATATAAAGCATTTGGTTAAAACTATTTATAAAAGTCGACTTAAAATCGTCCAGGCGATCTTTTTCTCTTGCCAAAATAGGGAATGCTGCCTGAGCAATTGCGTTTCCGAAAAGCACGACAGGGGCAAAGGCAAGCGTTTTCGCTAAATCAAAGATAGTATTCATTTTTGTTGGTTCAGGAAGAAGAGATATAAAAGCACCTATAGCAACTATCGATGAATTTCCGATTATTACCGAGATTGCCCGCGGCCACATCATGTGCCCCACTTTTTTAATACCATCCAGTACCGAAGCCGTCCAGGAGAGGCTAAATTTAAAACCAACTTTAAGAGCCAACGGAATTTGAACCAAAACAAAAATAAGCGCTCCCAATACTGAGCCGATCATAGCGGAATAGATTCCAAAAGTTGAAGCGAATATTAAAATTCCGGCAATTATACCAACATTATAAAAAGCTGCAGCCATAGCCGGGATAAGGAAATTATTATACGATTGCAGCAAGGCAGTAAAAAATGTGCCGATAATAAACAAAAATTCACTGAAAATATAAATTCTAGTCATATTAACCATTATCGTCATCTCTTGTTCAGTTAAATGTCCACCTAGATTAAATATTTGTAAAATTGACTCGGCAAAAAATGCCAAAATGCAAGAGATAATTAAAAATAGGATAAAACCGATAAAAAGAAGAGTAGATGCCATCTTATGCCCTTCTTGTTCATTACCTTTATGAATATAGCCTGTAAATATAGGAATAAATGCAGATGTAAGTGCCGCGGCGATAGTCAACTGGAATATATAATCCGGAAGGTAAGATGCATAAAAATAAATTCCTACCTGGGATACGCCAAAAATAGAAATCATTAAGCGTTGACGGATGAGACCGAGCACCTGTGAGAAAACTACAGTAGCCATAATAACAAAGGCCGCGGAGAGAATATTGGTCTGCCGTTTTGACAATAAATCAAGACTTTTCCATAAAAAATTATTACGCATAGCGCAGTTGTGTTTTTAAGTATAGCATGCTAAAATGGCAAAATGCCAGTATTGCATAACGCCAAAAAAAAGTTAAAACAGGATAAAAAACGTGCCATACATAATCGCAAAATAAAAGCACAATTTAGAGAGTTAATTAAAGCAGCAAAGCTGGGAAAAAAGCCTGATATTATAAGTCGCGCATTCAGCAGCATCGATCGCGCTGCAAAGCACAATATAATTCACAAAAATAAAGCAGCCAGGATGAAAGCTTCAATTGCAAAAATAACAACCCCTCATAAATCTGCCTAATTTCTGTGATAAAATAATAATATGCTAGATATTAAATTCATCCGCGAAAATCCGGAGTTAGTTCAGAAAGCGTCCAGAGATAAAAAGGTTGAGGTTGATATCAATCATCTGCTTGAAATCGATAAAAAGAAACAACAACTGCAAAAATCAGTACAGTCGCTGCAACAAGAACGGAATGCGTTTGCGAAAAATATTAAGGGCAAACCTACAAATGAGCAAGTAGAAGAAGGCAAAAAAATAAAAGTAAAGCTTGAGAAAGAAGAGAATGCATTTAATGCTGTAAATGAGGAACTGGATGCAATATTGCGCAAGATCCCCAACGTTGCAAAGTCTGATGTAAAAGTTGGAAAAGACGAGTCAGAGAATGAAGTGTTGCGCAAATATAAAGAGCCAACTAAATTTACATTTAAACCAAAAGACCATTTGGAAATTGGAGAAGCGTTAGATATTATTAATGTAAAGACAGCAGCGAAAGTTTCAGGTACTCGCTTTGGCTATTTAAAAAATGAAGGGGTACTATTGGAGTTTGCACTCAAACAGCTCGCTTTTGACACTCTTATCCCACAAGGATTCATTCCGGTTCTGCCGCCGGTTCTAGTAAAAAAAGAAATTATGGAAGGATTGGGCTATACGGAATTGGGAGAAGACGCAAATATATTTTTTCTCGAAAAAGATAATTTATACCTTGTTGGCACATCGGAGCAAGCTCTGGTGCCAATGCACAAAGATGAGGTGCTAAAAAAAGAAGAATTACCTAAGCGCTATGTTGGCTTTTCTACTTCTTTCCGCCGTGAAGCCGGCAGCTATGGGAAAGATACGCGCGGTATTTTTCGTGTCCATCAATTTGACAAAGTCGAAATGGTTTCCTTTGTTGCAGAAGGCGATGATGATAGGGAACATGAATATATGCTGGCAATAGAGGAAAAGTTTTTCCAAATGCTTGAAATCCCCTATCAAGTTGTGAGAATTTGTACAGGCGATTTAGGATTTAATGCTGCAAGAAAATATGATATTGAAGCGTGGATTCCTTCACAAAATAAATATCGCGAAGTTACTTCTACTTCAACAGTGACAGACTTTCAATCCAGAAGATTAAATATGCGCTATCAAGATGGTAATGAAAAGAAATATATGCAAGTGCTCAATGGCACAGCATTTTCCATGAACCGGCCGATTATTGCTATTCTTGAGAATTATCAACAAGAAGACGGGAGTGTCGTGATTCCGGAAGTGTTAAGAAAATATATCGGTAAAGATATTATAAAACCACATAAAACTTAAACAATTAGTATGATTTACTCATATTATGCAGTTGTCATTCCCGCGAACGCGGGAATCCAGGAGGTAAAATAATTTTTTACATTTTATCTTTATAAGGAAGAGTTATTTATATCTTCTGGATTCCCCTGTCCAGGGGAATGACAAATTATTTTTGCGTAACATGAGCAAGTAAGAAATATGATTTTTCTTGAAAAATACGAACTCCTGAAAAAATCTATTCCTGTGGCGGCGCTTGTGCTTGGTAATTCGGTTGACTGTGAATATTCAGATTTTATAACTTTATGTAAGAATTGCTACTATTGTTTTGATGCGTCTTATATAGAAGACAGTATGTATGTTGTCCTGGGAGCTTTTAATAAAAATCTTGTGGACTGTCTTGCCATGGCTGACTCTGAGAAATGTTATGGATGCGTAGAGTCTACTAAATGCCACAGTTCTACTTATTTATTACATTGTAATAATTGTACCGATTGTCATTTTTCATCGTATTTAAATGCTTGCTCTGATTGTTTTGGTTGTGTTGGTCTTAACCATAAGAAGTATTGTATCTTCAACAAGCAATACTCCAAAGTAGAATACTTTAAGAAAATAGAAGAGCTGAAAAGTGAGAAACCAGAAAATCTTCTTGAGCAAATGCGTAAACTCAAAAAACAAATACCACATCCTGCAACTTATCAATCTAATAGCGAAAATTGTCCGTTTGGAAATTACGTATATAATTCTAATAACTGTTATTGGATCTTTAATACATTTTACTTTGAAAATTGCGGATATGCATATTACTCAGCAATTGCAAAGAACTGTTGGGATATGTATTGTTCAGGTGGAAGCAAAGAAGAAAACGGCATGACTGAAAAATGTTACGAGATGGTTGCTTCAAGGCCAAGTAACTATGAGTGCGCATATCAATTTATATCCCAATACTGTACGAATTGCTATTATGGCATTGATCTTAGAAATTGCTCCGACTGTTTTGGCTGCGTAGGACTGACCAATAAAAAATACTGTATTTTAAATAACCAATTGACCAAAGAACGGTATGAAAATGCTGTTAAAGAAATCAAAAAAGAGCTTGGGTGGAAAGTTTAATTTAAAATTTAGAATTTATAATTCAGAATTGTATGGTTGATGATTTGATTTTTTATTATGACCTTCTTTGATAAATTTGAACTCCTGAAAAAATCCATTCCTGTTCCGGCGGTGACGATTGTAGATACTGTGGATTGTGAATATGTAGATGGCGTCTATCTAAGCAAAAATTGTTACTTTTGTTTCGTTTGCTTTGATCTTGAAGACGGTGCTTATAACACACTAGGATTCTATTGTAAAAAACTTGTAGATTGTGACGCAGTGGATGCGTCAGAGAAATGCTATGAAAGCATAAATTCTTCTAAATGTTACAATTCTACATATCTAATAGATTGTAATAGCTGTACCGATTGTCATTTTTCAACATTTTTGATTTCTTGCACTGATTGTTTTGGATGTGTTGGATTAACTCATAAAAAATATTGTATCTTTAACAAACAGTTCTCCAAAGGAGAATACTTTAAGAGTGTAGAAGAATTAAAAAAAGAGAAGCCGGAAAAGATCCTGGCCAAAATGTTTAAACTGAAACAAACCATACCCCATCCTGCCAGCCAACAGTTTAACAATGAAAATTGTCCATATGGAGATTATATAATTGGCTCAAAGAACATGTATTGGAGTTTTAATAGTTATTATGGTGAAAACTCCGGATATACATATGTTACAGGACTTATAAAAAACTGCTGGGATATATTATTGGGAGGGGGAAATCGAACTAAAAAAACTTATTCTGAGCGATGCTATGAACTTTCGTATTCAAACCATTGTTATAACTCCGCGTTTTTACAAGATTGTTTTGATTGCACCAATTGTTCTTATAATACATACCTAAGAAACTGTTCGGATTGTTTTGGTTGTGTCGGGTTAACAAACAAAAAATACTGCATATTTAATAATCAGCTTACAAAAGAGCAGTATGGAAAAACCGTTAAAGTGATAAAAAAAGAGCTTGGGTGGAATTATTAGTTATTAAAATGAGCAGCAAGCAAAAATTACAATCTATTAATCCTTCAAACTATCAAGCTCTAGGAACAGTTGATATTTCAACAGCTCAAGAGATTGAAGGAAAAGTTAAGCTTGCAAGAAGCGCGCAAAAGAAATGGGCTGATTTGGGTATTGCCAATAGAGTATCGGTTTTGAAAAATGCTTTTGAAGATTTTAAAAAACAAAAAGAAATGTTTATTCTATTGCAGTCAAGAGAGATGGGAATGCCCGTTAACGAATCTCTTATTGATTTTAATTCAACCATTGATTATGCAAATTGGAATTTTGAAAATGCAGAAAAGTATTTAAGGCCTGAAACCACTTTTGAAAATGAGCGCGAAATCCACCAAGTTTTTCATGAACCCATCGGCGTTTCGGCAGCTATTGTTCCTTGGAATTTTCCTTTCGCAAATTTTGTATGGGGCACTCTTCAAAGTTTAATCGCCGGCAATACAGTTGTTTTCAAACATTCCGAAGGAATGTCCGTTATGTGGAAAATTCATAGATGAGATTTTTACTAAGCACTTACCCAAAGGAGTTTTTAATGAGGTGTATGGAGGCGGAGAAGTTGGAAATTCACTAGTTAATCAAAACATTAATATGATTGCTTTTACGGGGAGCACTAAGACCGGAAAGAAGATATATGAGATAGCAGGAAAGAAATTCATAAAAGCAGTAATGGAGTTAGGTGGATCTGCGCCTGGCGTAGTATTTGAGGATGCCGATCTTGATTTAGCTGTTGGGAATATCTGCTTCAATAGGTTACTTAATCAGGGGCAATGTTGCGATGGGTTAAAACGCCTTATCGTGCATGAAAGTATATTTGATGAAGTTGTGAAAAAAGTTGCTACTACTTTTTCAGCTAAAAAGGTAGGAAACGCTACAGACAAGCATACTGAAGTCGGCCCACTTGTTGCGAAAAGACAACTTGAATTGCTTATTTCTCAGGTTGAAGACGCAAAGACAAAAGGCGCAAAAGTGATTACGGGTGGCAATTCACTTGAAGACAAACTAGGCGGCGCGTTTTTTGAGCCAACAGTATTAACAGGTATTACAAACGACATGCGGGTCTGGAATGAAGAAGTGTTTGGTCCGGTTTTGCCAATTGTAAAATTTAAAACCGAACAAGAAGCAATTGAGCTTGCCAATCAGACGGTTTATGGCTTAGGTTCGTATGTGTTTACAAACGATAAAGATAAAGCAGAGAGAGTAACAAGCGCGATTGAATCCGGCATGGTGAGCGTCAATGGCACAAATTATATTATGCCGTTTAATCCATTTGGAGGCTACAAAAATTCCGGAATTGGAAGAGAACATGGTAGATATGGGTTTGACGTAGTGACGCAGATAAAGATTATTGCTAAAAATAAATAAAGACGCCAGCCCATCAAGCGTACGACAAGGTAAATATTTAGTGGCAGAAACTTTTTCCTAGATGATATAATTCTCAAATCATGGTAGGAGCTGAAAGAAGTGAAGGACTATTAGAATATCCAAGAACTATTACTTTAGGTCATTTTTGGACAGGATTAATGACTGGTAGATTTGAACCTTTATCGGACGATAAGAAAGCGGACTTGGATTTTGAATATCTAAAACACAAACCTCTAACATCTCCCAATCAGCAAGAAGTGGCAGACATTAAATGGGCTGTCCGTGATGCTGTTGATTACGTTAATTCTGAAAAATTTAGAGCGCTTGCAGAAGATCAGTTGACGTATATAGATCCAGCTAAAATAGCAGAAGCTTTTAACTTTTCAGATCGACAAAAATTTAGAGAGTGGCTTCAATATCCTCATCTCATAAATGTAAGCAGGATTAACGAAGATAACAGGCAAGTGTTTGAGGAATTTATAGAAAAAGCAGGGATCAAGCCCCTGTCTTCAGAGAATAAAGTGAGACTGTTATCTAACGTAGAAAATTGGCATAGTCTAAGATTTAAAGACGGTAGCACTGATATCCCCTTGACTCATCAAGAAATCGGGTCATTAGACAAATATTCTATGTTTGCTGATGAATCTAAAGAAGAAGTTCACAGAATAATAGAAACTAAAGAAAATTTTAGATCATTGACAGCAAGAGTAAGGCAAAGAGTTGGAAGAGATAAGTTAGCAGTTTTAGATGTAGGCGGGGGTAGTGGCCGAGCCTTACGAGATATGAAGGCAATAGACAGCGACATTGAAACGTTCAATCTGACTATGCACGAGCAACCTGTTATGTATCCTGTAGATCATGTGATTTTATGTCCGGCAGAAAGAATGCCAGCAGATTTTGAAGAGAGAATGGATATTATTATATCTAATATGGCTTTTACCCAAGTCAGCCTACCACATTTGGCAATGCGCAATGTGATTAAATCGCTTTCTGTGGGCGGGGAAGCAATGATAATGAATGTTGGAATAGATAAAGTTCCTAAGAGATTTGAACAAGAAGATGCAGAGGGTTTAGTATTGAACGCCGCTCAACAGATTAAAGAATTAGGTAATATGGGTCTAATAGATGTAAAATTTACTGGCTTACACGATAGGCATGGGTTAGATTTTCACTGGGTTAATATGAATGTTGTAAAAAAGAAATCAGTTAAGGGGATTCTGTAATTTTAACAGACAATCACGAGCGCCTCATGATTTACAAAAAGTAGATTAAGTTTCTAAAAAATAATGAGGATTATTGAGTTTTTTTCGGTTGACGGAGAAAAAAATGAGAGTTGAAAATTAAATAATTTCTCCTACTGATTTAGTAAATTGAAAATTACTAAAAATTTTAGCCTCGAAAAATATTAAATTTTATTTGTGATTTTTACTGCAATAACAACTAAAATTAATAGTTTTGAAGCAATAAAAAAATCTTGACAATTTTACGCATACGATACAGTATATATATTAGCCTGTAACTGACATAATTTTTAACAGGTTGGAGGGGGTGATAGAACATGGCAAAAAAGAAAAAGAAGAAGAAGTAGGTTGGTATAATAGTATTACCAACTGATCAATTGGTAAAATCCCCTGCCCATTGGTGGGGGATTTTTTTTGAAAGAGCAACGATTCACTTCTTTTTTCTTGGTAATTTTTTGAGGACCAAAGCACCAGCTACACCAAGCAGTGATACTCCAAGTACTGCTGTGCCAATAATTAATAAATGCCTTTGGGGATCTTCCGCTTCACGATTATTAGAATCAAAGATAGCATCATTTCTGATATCCACATAGGATTGAGATATAAACCCGTTTTCATCTTTAATTTGTAGTGCGGGTGAGACATAGTTTAACAGTAGATATTTATGCCCAGTAGTAACCTGTTTACCTGTTTTCCCGTCTCCGAAATCCCAAAGGTATTCAATGATCTTGGACGTTGGAGCTATTGATTCAGAGGCGTCTAATACCAGATTGTTATTTAGGTTTATATCTAAACTCACCTTAGTTGGATCGTCAATTTTTTTACCGTTTACCTTTATCACCGCCTTCGGGAGTTGATAATTTTTATCGGGAATGATATTTAACTGAACAGATTCTATCAACTGAACAGGAATACTGGAATCAAATTCAGTGTTGATAGTCAATATATAAGAGCCTTTTTTTTTATACTGATGGGTATTTTTCAAGCCTTGGGCTTTTGTTCCGTCTCCGAAATCCCAGGAAAACTTAGTTTGGTTAATTATCTCCTCTGTAACGGCTTGTTTGAGTAAAGTTGTATCTATTTCAAATGTAATTGGCTGATTTACAAGGAAGTTATCCGAAGAAATATCCTGGGGCACTGTGAAGTTTGTAGGGTAAATCTCAACTGTTTGCAATAGAGATTCGTTAGGCAGCTCACCATTGATTTTGAAAAATGGAGGCAGACCCGCGCCATGAGCCTCAACAGCTTGAGGGAACATACATAGCAACAAGAATGCAAAAATGAGAGACTTCATCATATAGCTATTGTACCAAATATAGCTATTGTACCAAAAAGGGCGGTTGTTACACCGCCCTCTCTTTTGTCCCGATTGAATCGAGATTGCTCTAAGTATTAATTGTGCATGCTTTGCTTTATCTTTTCTTTCGCGTTTGCATCCACAAAGAAACACCTGCTCCAACCAGCGCTAATACGCTTAGGATTAAAGGTAAATTGTTTTGTGTTGAACCCTCTACTGCTGCAGTATTTGCAGATGCACCAGGACCAGGCGCGGCAGAAAGGTCATTTCTGACATTAGTCACAGAAAATGGATTAGGAGCATTTTCATCATGCTCACCTTCTATATGAGGATTATTTTTTGCATATTCCTCAACCGTTTTTGCGTCCTTATCCCATGCGACTACTTCTCCGCTACCATAAGTTTGGTATGCCAACCAGTTTAAGGATGTTTCCTCTGCCGGAGCTTGAGCACTAAAAACAAATTCATCTCTTTGTTCAGCAGGAATACTTCCTCCTGACCAAATGATTTCTGTAACTTTAGCGTCCTCTCCAACACCTGCCTTTTTAAGTTGTATTGTCCAACCCGGCTTAACATTAGGTCTGACGCTCTGTAATCCTTCCGGAATAAGAAGTCTTAAACCAATAGTAGGAGTGTCTTCTTCAGTGGGCACACTGACAACAAAGTTGGTACGCTGCGCAACCCCAACCTCGCTTGGTCTTACAACCACATGCGCCAATGCGGGTGCAGCACTTAGGCTTAATCCCATTATGGTAACAAGCACTACGCTAATATATTTTTTAATATTCATATAAATCACCTCCTTTCATTATGGACTAGGCAATAATTTGCCAGTAAACGAATACTTAGAGCTGGACCTGCCTGCCGGCAGGCAGGAAAATTAAGAGAAAACAGGAGGTGATCTATTGTTTACCGAAGGGGTAAATAGGAACGGACGAAAAACATTAGGATTATTTTCACTTTCCTGAACAAAAGTAACACTAGTAAAAACTTCAAACGGAACTGTGGTATCGCTAATTTGGGGTATACAGCAAGGATGGTGCTCCTTGGAATCTGCTGTTTGGTGATGATAGGCAAATGTTAACTTAGCAGGATTTAAGTGGATTGCAGTAAAAACAACAAGAAGCGTAATGACTAATACTTGAAACTTTGATAAATTTAAAAGTTTATCTTTAAGAAGAATTATGAAAGCTAAGACTAAGGGAGTAAAAATTAGAAGATAATGTGCTAAATGATCATGCTCCATATTATTTTTTTGCTGTACTTTTTATGCCTTTTTTAATAACAACCCAAATTAAAAGTGCGACTGCTAAAAAGCCGACTGAGATATGAAAAATATGCGTTAAAACCCAGTTATTAATTTCAGGTTGGGCAGGTGCGGTTTGTTCTGCTGCTGTTTGTAAATTCTCGGATATTCTTTCTACCCGTAAGTCATATTCTAGCGTAAAATCATTGAAAGCTCCAGGAGAATTAGGCTTCCCTACAATTCTTACTTTATAAACATCTCTTTGCGGAAATGTAAAGGACAGGCTGGCATTTGAAAGAGAAGGATTGGTATTATTAGAAAAAAGCTGCTGACTAAAAATTTCTTTTCCTGATTGCAAAATAGAAATAGTGCAATCGCAGTCAACAGGCTTAAATTTATTTTCTTTATCTTTAAACTCAAAGTAGAAATCACTTTGTTCACCAGCAATTGGATCATCTTCTGGGGGTAACATGCATCACCGCCCCTACTGAACCACTTGCTTTTAGTACATGAGCGTAAGCGGCATTGGAAGAAGTAAAAAGGATAAATACTAACAAAAATGAAGCTAAGATATGTATCATAAACCTTACCTAATAAAGATATTCTACTGGATTTGGGCTGTAAAGTCAGCTGGTAATGCTGTGCATCCGGCTATGGTAACTGTTCACAAGTCTAACATGAAATTGTCATCGCGATCCCGATTTAATCGGGAGTGGCGATCTTTAAAGATTGCTTCGCTACGCTCGCAATGACAAAATCGTATCAGAACCGTGAACTGTTACCGGTTATGCAGGAGCTTGACTTTAAATATATATCTGGTGTATTTTGTATATAGCTATGACTTTAAAGTCAACTTTCAAGATTTTTCTCCCACTCGCAATACTCCTTTTTGTCTTTCCATCACCCGCACACGCTCATCTTATGGGAGGAAATGGAATTGTCAGCGGCTTGACTCATCCATTAATTGGTATCGACCACCTACTGGCAATGGTAGCTGTGGGAATAATTAGCACACAAATTAAAGCCCGGACAATTTGGATTGTTCCTGCGGCTTTTATATGTTTCATGCTGGTTGGCGGGATACTTGCTATGAGTGTTGGTATACCGTTTATTGAAATAGGAATCGCATTATCTGTGCTTGTTTTAGGGATTGCAATAGCAATGGCACAAAAGTTTTCTCTTGGAATAGTCATAGCATGTGTTGCTTTTTTTGGGCTGTTTCATGGGCACGCACATGGTGGAGAAATGCCATTAATTGCTCATCCGGCATTGTATGCATCAGGCTTTGTGCTCTCCACAATATTTCTACATTTTATGGGAGTATTGTTAGGACTTTACGCCCGTAGAACAAATTTGATGCTTAGAATGTTAAGGTTATCCGGGGCGGCAATAAGTATGGCCGGTGTCTTCTTCCTGTTATAAGTGGTTTTATTTTACTCATGTTACGCAATATCTTCCTCGTCATTCCTGCGAAAGCAGGAATCTTTTTAATGAAATTTCTGGATTCCCGCCTGCGCGGGAATGACGGTGCGTAAAGTGATTTTATTCTAAACTGATAGTAAAATCAGCGGTAAATAATTTATTGTCAGGATTAAACTCCGCAAAAACTCTATAAATACCGGGCTTTATTGGTCCGTATAAACCTAAAGGCAGGAACTTCACATCAGGACCACCGTTTTCGCTTGGTTTTGGAGCTACCAGATTTGCAGGATGAACATGTAAATAATCATAGGTTTTCTGATTGATCATGACTAAATGACCGAATGAAGCGAGGTATGGCTTGAGTGTTGTAATAGGTTGTTTTGAAAAAGCATCTTTGATTGTAAAGGTAAGCTCCTGTTGGCCAACAGATAGTAGTTGCGCTTTGAGGGGTTTGGGGTAATTCAAGGTAACTTCATAATTTCCAAAAGTTTTTGAAAGAGCACTATCAGGCTGTGCATTTGAAACTGTTGTATTCACTACATTCCCAACATTTAGAGTAAAAGCAAATTGTTGCTCAATTGCACCTAGCGGCTGGAAGCCTTTGTAGAGATGATATATACCTATCTTGGGAAATTGTGTTGTGATATTAAACTCACTTGCGTTTTGTGCCGGGTGGATGTGATTGAAATAATTTAACTCGCTATCAACGATGATAAGGTGACTAGGCCTTTCATATACTCTCGCGAATAGATTGACCCGGTTTCCGCTGGCAGCATCATATACCTTAAAAGTAAGCGGCACATCCTGGTTTGGCCTTACAATTTCCGGGTGGTCAAAATCAACTGTGAAGCGTCTTGTTTTATCTCCTTTGAGTCCGGGAATATTTGGAAGACTATTAGATCCTAAATTTGAGTTGCCAAGCTGAGCTTGTTTGGCAATTTGAATATGTTGTGCATGTATTCCAAGAGATGATAGAGAATCCTTAGGAATTAGAGTCAGAAAAAAATAAGATGCAACAATCCCTATAACTAACGCAAAACTTATTCCAAACTGTGGAGCAAAGACAAGTTTCTTTTGCAAAAAAGCATCAAAACGCAGTGCTTCTAGTGCTAAAAGAAACATTAAAGCGATAAAAAGAATTTGAGGAATTAAGGTAGATAAATCATAAAAATGTGTCCCTAACATTAAAGCGTGAATCAGGATAAAAACACCGGCTAAGTAGACAAAGCGATGGAGAAGTTTCCATCTTGGAAATGTCAATTTTGCAATAAAAGCGTCGAAGGAAGTTAAAGCCATAAGAAAAAGAATAATAAGTGCTATAAAACTTAGAGTTATAGCAAGCAGATATTTATCGCTTAAAAAGCCTAGCCCTTGAAAACCTCCCAGTTGGCCGAAAAATGACAGAAGCGCATGGAGCAAACCAAAATAAAAAGCGGAGACACCAATTGCCCGACGAGCTTTTAAGAACTGATCCCGAAATGGAAATTTTTGAAAAGAAAAACATAACGGCCCGACTAGTAGAGCTAAATATAAAAACGCAAGCGCTGTAAGAGCATAGATTTGCTGAAGACGGATTAGCTGTGTTTGCTCAGAGGAAGAAGTTGAAGTCACCCAGTAATAAACTCCAAGAGAGAATATCAAGCTAAAAACTATTACATAAAATCGTATATTCTTTAATAAAGAATCCATAATACATTTACGCCTATAAAGCTAATTTTTGACAATTTCCAACCGAGATAAGTTTTATTTTGTCGGTTGTCCAAACGCAGGTGTGTTTGGTGTAAAAGGCAGTGTACCTTCTCTGGAAATGTAAGCGTCATAACCACCTTTTATCAATAAATCGTGTTGTTGGCGAACACAAATGGCGTCATATGCGCCACACACTATTACCGGTCTTCCTCTGGGAACATCAGCTCTTTGAGATGGCCCGGCAGTTGTGTAATCAAAATTATTTTCTATAATGCCTATTTCTTTAAGCAGCATTTGGCGGGTTTCTTCGTCTATTTCTTGATCGCTTTTAATTACATTCTTATGGACTACGACATAGAATGGTGACCTATCTTTAACTTGTCCGGTTTCATCAAAAAACTCTCGATAAGACCTAACTAGCGGAGTATTTATACGCTCTTTAAGTACTAATGCTCTTTGGTGTTCAGCATCCGCCTTATCAAGAAGAGTATCTATATCAATATATTCACCCATACTTATATTGTATCAGAAGCAAATATTGCTTTGTAGATATGTATGTATTGACAAAAAAGTAACCACTGTATATACTTTGGTTATATGCAGACAGTTATACACATAAAAGCGGACAGAGAGGTTAAAGAGAATGCTATGAGTGCAGCAAAAGAGCTTGGACTTACATTAAGCGATGTCATAAATGCGGCACTGCGAAATTTCATCAGAACAAGAGAGGTTATTTTTACTTCGCGGCCGCGTATGACGCCGGAGCTTGAAAAGTTACTGAACAAGGTTGAGTCTGATATTAAAAGGAAAAGAAACCTTTTCGGACCTTTTACAAACTCTGAGGAGATTGACAAATTTCTTGATTCTCGATGAAAGTTTATCTTCATAAAAGTTTTTTTAAGGGCTATAAAAGGCTAAACAAATCACAACAAAATAAATTTAAAGAAAGAAAAAATCTGTTTCTCCTAGACGAATATAATCCAATTCTCAATAATCATTCTCTTACTGGCCAGTACAAAGGATACAAAAGCATAAATGTGAGCGGGGACTTACGAGCGATATTTAAACAGAATAAAGAAATCGTGATTTTTGTAGCGGTTGGCTCTCATAGTAAATTGTATGGCTGAATGGTTATTTAGTAAGGGATTTTTATTGAGGCTATTTTATGGTAAGATATATTTATGCTCAAATACTTCTCAAAATTCTTAGATTCCAATATCCGGGAAATTAATCGCTTCAAGCCTGTGGTTGCGGAAATAAACGCATTGGAGGAAAAAGTAAAAAAATTAAAGGACAAAGACTTTGCGAAAAAAACGCAGGAGTTAAAGCAACGAGTTGCAGATGGAGAAAAGCTAAATCAAGTTCTTCCCGAAGCATTTGCGCTTGCCCGCGAGGCATCACGACGCGCAAGCGGTCTGCGTCACTTTGATGTTCAGCTTATGGCAGCAATGACACTCGCGCAGGGAAAAATCGCAGAACAGAAAACGGGTGAGGGGAAAACGCTCTCTGCTGTTCCTGCCTTATACTTACATAGCTTGACCGGACGCGGAGTACACTTGGTTACGGTGAATGATTATCTTGCCCGCCGCGATGCAGGCTGGATGGGACCAATTTTCAATCTGCTTGGCGTTTCCGTATCCTCCATTATCAACAACCAGTCATTTATTTTTGATACAACCCACACAGTAGAAGACACAAATGATTTCCGTCTGCGACATCTCAAACCTGTGGATCGTAAGCAAGCATATGCGGCTGATGTAACTTATGGCATTAACTCGGAATTCGGTTTTGATTATCTGCGTGATAATATGGCACCTGACCTCAACAGCGTTGTGCAACGAGGATATTATTACGCGATCGTTGACGAGGTTGATTCTGTACTAATAGATGAGGCGAGGACTCCGCACATTATTTCCGCCCCTGATGAAGCTCCGTCTCAGCGGTATTATGAATATGCTAAGGTAGTTGATAAGTTGACTTCTGTTCTTGATTATAAAATCGACGAAAAATTACGCACCACACATCTGACTGATCACGGTATTGCTAAAATTGAGAAACTATATGGCATTACAGACATTTACGAAAAAGATTTTGACACAATCTACCATTTAGAGGCGGCACTCAAAGCCCGTGCGCTTTTCCATAAAGAGAAAGATTATATTGTGAAAGACGGACAGGTAATTTTAGTTGACGAATTTACAGGAAGGCTTATGGAGGGCAGAAGACTCTCAGAAGGAATTCATCAAGCAATTGAAGCCAAAGAAGGAGTCGCGATTCAGCGCGAATCCAAGACACTGGCTACGGTTTCACTACAGAATTACTTCCGCATGTACGAAAATCTCGCAGGTATGACCGGCACGGCGCTTACGGAAGCCGAGGAGTTTCGTAAGATATATAAGCTAGATGTCATAGTTATTCCAACTCATGTTAATGTAACGCGTAAGGATGCACGGGATGCGGTTTACAAGACAGTCAATGCCAAATTTACAGCAGTTGTTTCCGAAATTGAAAGGGCGCATAAAGCGGGACAGCCAATTTTGGTCGGTACTACATCTATAGATAAAAACGAAATTATTTCGCAAATGCTAAAAAGAAAAGGCATAAAACACGAACTCCTCAATGCCAAAAATCATCTTAAAGAAGCACAGATCATCTCCGACGCAGGAAAAAAAGACGCAGTCACTATAGCAACCAACATGGCGGGACGCGGTGTTGATATAGTGCTCGGCGGAGATATGCCCAAGCATAAAGACGGCAGGCCTAAGACCGAAACTCCGGAGTATAAAGCATGGGAGAAAGGCCACAAAGCAGTTGTAGATCGCGGCGGTCTATATGTCATTGGCACCGAGCGTCATGAATCGCGGCGCATTGATAATCAATTACGCGGACGTTCGGGGCGGCAAGGGGATCCCGGGGATTCCCGTTTTTTTGTCGCGTTAAATGATGATATTATGCGCCTGTTTGGCGGAGACCGGATCGCAGGAATTATGACCAGATTTAACATGCCTGAAGATGTACCGCTTGAACATCCACTAGTTTCCAAATCCATTGAAAATGCCCAGGTAAAAGTGGAAGGATTTAATTTTGATAGCCGTAAACATCTCGTTCAATACGATGACGTACTTAATAAGCAGCGCGAAATTGTTTATAGGCTGCGACGAACGATCTTAGAAAAAGCAGCCACTGGGGACGCGACGCTCAAAGATGAGGTCCAAAAACGACTTTATCATGCCATCAAAACGTTCGTGGATGTATCTATCGCGCAATTAAATATTGAACCGGGGGCGATCAATGAAAAAATTGTCGAGGATTTCACAACTATTATTCCTTTTGACGAAGCTTCCAAAAAGCAACTCGTTACCCAATTGCAACAAAGGCAACTACCAGAGGAAAAAACAGAATTCCTTACAAAAATAATCGATGATCTTTATATCAAACGCGAAGAACAGATCGGTAGTCCTCTCATGCGTCAAGTCGAAAAAATTGTCATGCTTTCGGTGCTGGATAATCTCTGGATGAACCATCTTGACGCAGTGGATAACCTCCGCCAGGGAATCGGACTTCGCGGTTATGCTCAGAAAGATCCATTGGTTGAATACAAAAACGAGGGCTATCGTATGTTCGAACAGCTTATGTGGGCAATTGACGATGAAATAGTCCACAGAATATTCAAAGTCCAAATCCAGGGGGAACAACAGCTCCAACAACCACACGTCCACGTTCACGCAGTCACCAATACACCGGCAAGTGAAATTGGTGAGGATGCGAAAAGAGTGCAGGAAGTACAAAGAAATCGCAGAACAGTAACTCAACCGGCAACCGCTGCAGCAATTGTCGGTTCAGCAGATCTTCAGAAAAAACTGGGGCGCAACGATCCTTGTCCATGCGGGTCAGGAAAAAAGTGGAAGAAGTGCCACTATCCAAATATTCCCTAGATGGCATGCTTGTTTCACCTTCCAGGTAAAGGATTGTTCATCGGATATCAGCTATGAAAGTTGAAAACATTAAAACAGCACAAAGAATAATTGAAAAAGTTTTATATATCACAATTGCTACCGTGACAAAGAGTGGTACTCCTTGGAACACTCCAGTTTTTAGTGCTTATGATAAAGATTACAACTTCTATTGGGGATCATATAGCGATAGTCAACATTCAAAAAACTTAAGAGCTAATAGTAATTTATTCTTAGTGATCTATGACTCTACTGTTCCTGCAGGGACAGGTGAAGGTGTGTATGTCAAAGCTCGTGGGATAGAGTTAGAGGATTCTGAAGAAATCGCATTCGCGCATAACCTTCTTAATAAACGACACTCGGTGCCGTATTGGAAAATAAAACAAGTAAAAGGCGCAGGCCCAATCCGCCTATATAAAGCAGTCCCTCAAAAATTCTGGTTAAACGGAGAGGGCGAGATTAGGGGAAATTATATTGACAAACTAGAGGGAATTGACCTGTCGCATAATGAGTAAAGATAATATCAAGAATTTAGCCGGAGCAAGTTTGTAACTTGCTCCGAAATGTTACTACGGCGAGCATAGAGGCTAATCCACGATTTTACAAATTTACGCAAATTTGTAAAAAAATATTTACACCCATGAAATTTATATGGTAACCTATTTGGATAACATTTCAAAAAATGCTACTTTTAGAATACATATTAACAGAGTATAATACAGGTATATGAAGAAACGTGAAATAAAAACTAATACATTTACATTTCCCGTCATCATAGAAAAAGATGAAGATGGGTTTTTCGTTGCTGATTGTCCTGATCTTCAGGGATGTCATACACAAGGAAAAAGCTTAGAGGAGGCGATAACAAATATCCGGGACGCGATCAAGATACATGTCAAAATTTTGCGAGAAGATAAAGAAGAAATCCCCCAACTAGAAGCTGTAAGCTTAACTTCATTACAAATAGCAATATAATGTCGAAATTGCCGCAAGTCAAAGCAAGAGATTTAATCAAAATAGTCGAAAAACTTGGTTTTGCTTTTAGAGACCAAAGCGGTAGTCATGCGGTTTATATTCACTAGGATGGAAGAAGAACGACCATCTCGGTTCATCCAACAGACACAATTGGAACAGGATTGCTGACAAAAATAATCAAGAAAGATTTGCAAATTAGCAGAAATGATTTTCTTAAATTGCTTAAAAAATAGAAGCTAATGGGCTTGTGTGGTAGCCTAATTGGATGGCATTTCAAAAAATGCCAATATCCTCAGGTTCCGTAGGCGTGAAGACTATCACACTCAGGATTTGCAAACACCTAGCTATAAGGTATGGGTTTATTCTAAAACAGAAAGTAGTTTTAATTTTATTTCTTCTTTTAACTCTCCTTGTTCAATAAGCGATTCGATAATTTCTGATAGTAAATCTTTATCTATTCTCTTCTGAGCTACCCATAATACAATATTTTCCATTTCTATAATAAATGTACCCACCCTACGTCCATAACCATTAATTTCTAAAAAAAACCCCCTAACGCAATAGCGGATCGTTTATTGCCATCTGAGAAAGCGTGATTCATTGCAACAGAATAAACAATATGCGTTAGCTTATCTGATATAGTTGGATAGTATTTGTCATTCCTGACGTGCTCAATTACACTTTCAAGAAGTCCGACATCATGCATTCCTAAAGATCCACCCGAGATCTCTATTATCTTGTCATGCGTTTGGATTGCATGCTTAAGATCAAAGTAAAGAATCAAAAACATAGATTTATTTATCTTTTAGCCGTTTAAACACCTCTTTATTTTCTTTTATTCTTTTTTCTAATTCTTTACTTTTTTCCCCAAGAAATCTTTCAAATTCTTCTGTATTTAAGGGCTGTATATAATTACTTAATTCTGGATGAATAATACCTCGTAAAGCATTATCTCTGCTGGACATTTTTATTCTTACTACTTCAATTTGTGGTTTCCAAATAGGATTATTCTCAAATTCTCCAAATAGCTGATTGGTTTCTTCTTCATTTAATTTTCTTTTTAGCTCTTCAAATTTCTTTTTTATTTCGTGGGCTAAACCGGTTTCATATGAAGCTATTATTGTTAATACCTCTGCGTACATCGTATCTCTCATATTGTCTTCTTTAGTTAATTCCAATATATTCTTATATTCATGAGCTTTTTCTTTAAAAATACTAGTATAAATTTTATTAGTATAATTTAAATATTTAATATTACCACCCATGTTTACGTAACGTTTTAATGCTTCCAAGAATTCTTTTCTATAATTTTGCCCTATATACAAACTAATTAAATAATCATCATCTCGTTGATTTATATATTTTGTACTTCCGCCTGTTTTTTTACTAACTACATCTATAACAATATTAAGAATTACACCTCTTAAAATACGTGCTTTTTCACTTTCTTTTAAGAGCATTCCTAAGTTTAAAAATGCTCTAAAATTAAATAAACCAAGGTTTCTAGTTTTGCGAGTGACATTGATGTCACTCGCAAATTGATTCGTGAAGCTAGCCAGTCTATCTCCTGTTAAAACTTCATAACCATTTTCTTCTAACTCATCGCTATATTTAGCTAAATATCTACGTAATGTTCGGAGGTCAATTTCATAAAAAGAAATTATTTGTTCAGCAGTATATCTGTATTCATTTTCAAATTTAACTCCTTTTATGCCGACCGCTTTTTGAGCATGCTCCAATGCAAAAGGATTGTTTAGTATGTTTTTTCTATCTAATGCGGAGCTATCTAACTTTGCAGGTGCTTTACGTTTCACGACCATATTATATCATTATTATTTGTTAATTTGATAAGATAATAAACAAGGTTGCACATAAATGAGGAAGAGTCCGGTACCCTATTTGACAAACAATTCAAAAAATGCCAATATCCCAATATTCCTTAAATTTCCCATGTGGTATATCTGTAACCACCTCCCAAACTTATCAATCTAGTATTTTCAGATAGCTTGATTTATAATCAGATTATATGAAAATGAGCTTTATTATTTATATAGTTATAGGGGCAATTATACTCGGCGGACTGTTCTTTGTTTTCAAACCGAAAACGCAAAATTCCATAACCCCAAATTCTCAAGTAACGACGGGAGAAAAAAAAGAATCAACACGAAATGAGGTTACACCGCAGTCAAATAAAAAAACATTTGACTTAGCCATTAAAAATAAACAAATTGTTTCCGGTGAGCAAACTTTAAAGGTTAATCAAGAGGATGAAGTAACTATTATGATTACGTCAGATGTGGCGGATGAATTCCATCTTCATGCTTATGATAAGATTGTAAAGCTTGAGCCAAACATACAAGCGACGCTCACCTTTACAGCAAATCTTTCCGGGAGGTATCCTTTTGAACTTGAGCAATCGGGAACAGAACTTGGTTTTTTGGAAGTACAACCGAAATGATTGTAAATGATAAAAGTAATTTCAGTTTTAATCACTCTTTTACTCCCCTTTATCTTCCCTAATGCAACTTCAGCTCATGCATTTGGCCAATTGTACAATTTGCCTATTCCTTTTTGGATGTATCTGTATGGAGGAGCAGCAGCAATTGTCGTCTCGTTTCTGATTATTGGCTTTTTTTTCAATAACAACATCAATCCGACTAATTATCCAAAACGTGACATATCAAAAAATCTTTTTGTCCGATTTCTGAATGCGCGCAAAACTGTAGCTCTTCTTAAAGTATTAAGCGTTTTTCTTCTTTTCCTGACGATTATTTCAGGATTTATTGGAACAAATAGATCAACTGCAAATTTTAATATGACATTTTTTTGGATTATCTTTGTTCTTGGTCTTATGTACTTTACTGCGCTTTTTGGTAATGTTTGGGCAATTCTCAATCCATTGAAAATTATAGCTGACAAAGCTGAAACTTTATGGCCAAAGCTTATTAAAGGTAATACTAAGTATCCTGAGAAACTCGGATATTATCCGGCTTTGCTATTATATTTCATCTTTATATGGATCGAGCTATTTTTTGGCACCACCCCTTTTTCACTTTCCTTTCTGATTTTATATTATTTTGTTTTTAACATTTATGGTGTGCTTGTTTTTGGTAAAAAAGATTGGTTTAAGTATGGTGAATTTTTTAGTGTTCTCCTGCGTTTAATCGGAAAAATTGCTTTATTTGAAAATGACAAAGGGGTGGTGTACGCGCGACCACCGTTTGTTGGTCTTTTGAAAGGTAAAGCGGAACAATTAAGCTTGCTCTTTTTTATAATCTTTATGCTTTCATCAACTGCTTTTGATGGGTTTCATAATACGCAAATATTTTATGATTTAATACCTGTAAATGTGAACTCCTATCTACTTTCCCAGACAATAGGCTTAGCTTTTTCTCTAGTTTTCTTTTTACTTATATACTTAATTCTTATGTTTCTTGCAAAATTAATAACTAAGAGCGCAATTCCATTAAGAAATTTAGCATTACAATTTTCATTTTCTCTTATCCCAATTGCTTTAGTTTATAATATCGCTCATTATTATACTTTGCTCCTTACCCAAGGGCAGACTATAATTCGACTCATATCGGATCCATTTGGATTTGGTTGGGATTTATTTCACTCTGCAGGTTATGAAATAAATTATGCGGTTATTGATATGAACTTCATTTGGCATTCTCAAATAGCATTTATTCTTGTAGGTCATATCGCTGCTGTTTATATCGCACATATTATTGCACTTCGGACTTTCCCAACACATAAAAAAGCCTTACTTAGCCAAATACCAATGCTTATATTAATGGTAGTCTATACTATGATAGGACTTTGGATTTTGGCTCAACAAGTTACAAACGGATAATAATGAAAGTTTTAATACTCATTTTTCTTGCCATTTTTTGCTTCTGTTTCTTAGTACATCCTGCTGATGCGCATATTAATGGTCAATCAGTTTTTAAAATTAACGGAAGAAATACAATAGTTGAACCGGTTAAAAACTTACGCTCCATAGATGAACTTCAGGATATAGCTCCTGAAGAGCATGGAATAAATCAAACCTTAACATTTGAGGTAGAAATTGCAAAATACCCGACCCCAAAGAATATATTTGAAAGGACAAATTTCATATGGGATTTCGCCGATGGAACAGGAAAACAAACAATTAAGTATGGGTTCAAGAATACCCACATTTACAGTAAAGAAGGACAATATCTAATAACTGTTTATGCTGACTATAAATCAGCAGGTTTTACCCTTGAACCGCAATTATTACAATCGGTAATAATACACATCAATTCTAAAATATTACAAGGGAAATCAGAGCAAAATACATTATCACAAACTGTACAAAATACACAAAATAAACAAGAAGGATTATCACAATTATTTCTGTATTTATTTCCGGCAATCATAGTTGGAATTGGAATTTATATTTATTTTTTCTTAATAAGAAAATCCAAAAGGCGTAAAAAAGTAACAAATAGAAAGTCCACCTGATATTGCGTAAAGTTAACCTATGAAATTGTTCACGTTTTTATTTATCAGTTTTTTTATTTTTATGTTCTTTACTTATTCAAGCTACGCACATTCCGGTGGGGGGTTAATTGGAGATTATGTTGTTTCATTTACACAAGAACCATTATCACCATTAGTCGGCGATTTTGTAAAAGTAACGATTACGATAAATGACAAAAACGGACAACCTGTTACTGATCTAAAAGGAAAACTTCTTATAAAACAATTAATCGTAAAACAATATGTCGGGAAAGAATCCGATCAGGACTATAATGAGATATTTAGTAAGCAGGAAAAGACTGGCCTAAATGGGAATATTGCTCTTGAATATAAATTTCAGGAAGAAGCAGTATATGATGTAGAGTTTCATTGGGGTGAGGATGAAGAAACGCAAAGTACAGGTATGCAGATACAACCTAGAAATCAATCTTCATTTTTTTCTCCTACGAGTGCGATAGAAAATATCTGGCTTCTTGTAGGCGTAGCGACAACAGGAGTTATCATAGGCGCAATCGGCACGTCAATTTTACTAACCACAACACTTCATCCTAAAAGGTTGTAAATGGGTTATTTTGGATTATAATATTCCATAAGATCAATATAAAAAATGTCTTGTCAACGATATAAACCGTAAAAGTTGAGGTTTTTTGAAGAGTAGATACTATAGCTAGTACATGCGTGCTTATAAAATACTTTTAATTATCTTAAAGACATTGATTAATATTGAAATCAAAGGTAAGTACTGACTTTAAAAATCCCAGCATTCCTGAGACAAAGAATTAAAAACCTTATTGTTTTTCTCCGCATTTCTCTTTTCCTCACACCTTGTTATATTCCAGATAAAAAAAGAGGTAATCGAAACTATTAAAAAAAATTCCAATCGAATCACTGAAGGAAAATAAAGCTTAATATCTTAAAGTATACAATCTATTAAGTTGCTATTTTTTTAAGCATTTCAACTGAATCACTATCTCTACCCTCGCTCGCCAACTTGCTTAGCGCTACAAGTTTAGTTTTAAAAGAATCTTTGTAATCATCGTTCATGCTTTTATATATTTTTGGTTTAATTTTTATAACCTTTTCCTCTTTAGTGAATAATTCTTCGTGTAGTTTTTCTCCGGAGCGTATTCCAATAAATTTTATTTTGATATCTTTATTCGGAATTAAGTTTGAAAGCCTGATTAGTTTATGAACGAGATCTACTATTTTTATTTTCTTACCCATATCTAATACAAAAACTTCTCCACCAATACCTATTTGAATAGATTGCAGTAACAAATTTGCAGCTTCCGGAATCGTCATAAAAAATCTTGTCATCTTTGGATGGGTAACTGTTATTGGTCCTCCTTGAGCAATTTGTTTTTTAAATGTTGGAATGACGCTTCCTTGGCTGTCGAGTACATTGCCAAAGCGTACGACAATGAATTTTGTATTGTTTTTTTTATTGAGACTCCTAACAATATATTCTCCAATTAATTTAGTCATCCCCATAACGCTTTTTGGCTTAACGGCTTTATCTGTTGAAATAAATAGAAATTTCTCGGTATTTGATGAATTCGCTTCTGTAGCCAAAATTTCGGTCCCCAAAATATTGTTCTTAATTGCCTCTGACGGGTTTTCTTCCATCATAGGTACATGTTTGAATGCAGCTGTATGAAAAACAAGATTAGGGCGATATTCACTGAATACTTGATGTACTTTACGACGATCTTGTATGTTCCCTACGACTTTAATATATTTTACGCCTGGAAAGCTTTCCTTAAATTCATTATCTAAATTGAATAATCCATTTTCCCACCAGTCAAAAAGAATTAGTAGCTTAGGTTTATAAGAAGCAATTTGGCGACTTAATTCTGAGCCAATCGAACCCGCTGCTCCCGTAACCAGAATAGTCTTTTCTTTTAAGTATGATTCAAGTTCTATTACATCGCTTTTTACAATTGGTCTATTTAATAAGTCCTCTACGTGAACCTCTCTTACTCTTTTAATTTCTGCCTTTCCTTCAATTATTTCTTTAACATTAGGTACTATTTTGAATATTACTTTTTCTTTCAGGCAGGCGTCTACTACTTTTTCTACTATAGCACCTTCAGCTGAAGGAATAGCTATAAGTACTTCGTCTACTTTTTTTTGTTTTATAATTTTTTGGAGATCTTTTATCTTTCCTAAAACCTTCAAGGAGTAAAAGGTTTTACCTTGCTTTACATTGTCATCATCAACAAATCCTACGGGATTTAAGTTAAGATCAGGATACCTTTTTATTTCTTTGGCAATATCTATTCCAGCTACCCCGGCACCAACTATAATTACTATTTTCTTAATCATAACATTTATCTTCTTATCAGCATTCTTATTGAATTGTCCATGAGTTAAAAGTTCTTAAAATCCCTTCCTGTAGGTCAATTTTGGGTTTCCAATCTAACATTCGTTGACTTTTTTTAAAACTTCCTACAAATTTTTCGTCAAAAGAATCGTTTGTGCTGTAATCTATATATATTTCTCTTTTTGAAATATTACTTATTGTTTCAGCCAGTTTTTTAATACTTGTCTCATTACCTGAGCAAATATTAAAAACTTCACTTTTTTTAATATCTAACTTTATAACTTTTAAAAAAGCATCTACAACATCGTCTATATATATAAAATCTCTTACGTGCTGACCTCTATTTATGACTATCTTTTCATTTTTAAAGGACGCGTTTATGAAATTGGCAACTACCGAAGAATAATTAATTTTTGAGTCAGGACCGTATACATTGGAAATTCTTAGAATCACACTATTTAATCCAAACAGGTTGCAATAAGTATTGATAATTTTTTCACAAATTAACTTTGAAAGTCCGTAATAATTTCTAGGAACTGTAATTGATCGTTCAGTCAGTAAGCTGTAAATGTTTTGCCTATATACGGCAAAAGTTGATGCAAAAATAATTTTATATTTGCGACTATCAGATTTTCTTATGGCTTCAAGTATTTTTAGAGTCAGGATTATATTTGTTTTTAATACATCCAGTGAATTACCTCTATTTAAGCCAGCCAGGTGAATAACAACGCTACAGTCTTTAATCTGATTCTGAATAGTAGAGACACTTTTAAAATCTTTTTTTTCGAGTACCTTTGTCTTAAGATTAGATTTAAGCAATTTACCAACCAAATGTCTGCCAATAAATCCTTGGCTTCCTGTTATAAGTATTTTATTCTTAGACATAAATAAACTTTCCCTATATCGGGAATGTAGGGAATGATACCACAGAATGGTTTGCAAGTAAAATAATATAAGACCGTTGACAACTATATAAGATTATACTAAACTAACTCAAACTAATGCGAATTATAGATTACAGTATTAAAATAAACTTTTTAACACTTAAGGAAGCGCAAGATATTTACAAAAAACCCTTTAACGGTACATGGAATCATTAAGAAAAAAACTACTAGCAATAAAAATAGGAAGAAAATACTGAATAGAGAAGAAGGATTTGGATAAATTTATTAAGTTTAATAAATCTTATTAGGTCAAATAGGTTTTTAAACAACTGCTCAATCTTACGAAAGTAGATTGGGTTTTTTTATGGAAAATTAAGAAAGTAAAAAATGAAAGTAAATGAAAAGGTCTTGCGCTTGATTACAATTAGCCTTTGGCTGATTGCATGCATCGAATTTGGAATTGCAGGAGTGATCTATGCTAATTTATTGGGTTCTAATATTCCCAATATTATTGCTCTAGCTACTACAGTTAAGCCCGAAACATATACCGAATTATATTTTGAGAATCACTTAAATCTTCCCGGCAAAATCGAGCTAAACCGGAATTACCCTTTTAAATTTACAATTCATAATCTCGAAAACAAGGACGTAGTTTACGTATATGAGGTTTATATAGTTGTAAATGGAGAAAAACGAATTATTGATGAAGCTTCTGTTTTTGTAAAAAGCGGTGATTATAGAACGATTGAGGAGATTTATGTAACTAGGCGCCCGACTGCAAGAGGAAAAATAATAGTTAACTTGATAAATAAAAACCAACAAATAGATTTTTGGATAGAAGACAATTTATGAAAATAGTATTTGTAAGTGATAGGGTATACCCATACTTTAAAGGGGGAGCCGAAAAAAGATACTGGGAGATTGCAAGAAGACTAACAAAAAAAGGGCATGAAATCCATTTTTTTACGGGGCAGTGGCCGGGGATGGAAAGAGAAATGGTTATCGAGGAGATTAGTCTTCACGCTGTATATAAGGTAAAAAAATTTTATATTAACGGCAAGAAATCCATTCTCGAATCTATAAAATATTCCTTATTGCTCTTTCCCTATTTATTAAAACATGATTATGATTTGATTGAGTGTGAGCAGTTTCCAATTCTTTCAATATTTTCTTGCAAGCTCGCATCGCTTATTAAAGAAAAGCCTTTAGTTGTTACTTGGCATGAGGTGTGGAGTTTTTCTTATTGGAAAAAATACATCGGTTTAAAAGGCATATTAGGTTATATATTGGATAAATCAGCAGTTCTAATGGCAGATACAATTATCTCCGTATCAGACCAAACTACACGAAATCTAGTGAAGAATCCGTTTATAACAAGCAGGATTATAACGATTACTAACGGCGTAGATGAAAATCACATCAATAAAATCTGTAAATCGAAAGACACATGCGATATTATTTTTGCGGGTAGATTAATGGCACATAAAAATGTAGACGTGCTCCTAAAATCAATAGGATTTATAAAAAAAGAATACCCCTCTGTTAAAGTTCTGGTAGTAGGTGATGGACCGGAGCTTCCCAAACTTCAATATTTAACCACCATATTAAGCCTGGAAAATAATGTGAAATTCATTAATTTTTTTCCCAGCCAAAATGATTTATATTCGCTTATGAAATCTTCAAAAGTATTTGTTCTACCTTCAACCAGGGAAGGATTCGGAATGGTTGCACTCGAGGCAAATGCGTGCGGAATTCCGGTCGTAACGATTAATCACAAAGATAATGCTGCCAAAGATTTAATTGAACACGGGAAAAACGGCTACACCTGTGAGTTGGACGAGAACGAAATAGCGGCATTCGTAATAAAGTTATTTAAAAATAACGTAAACTTTGTAGCTTCATCTGATTTTGCAAGCTCATATGATTGGAATAATATTGCAGAGCAAATCGAGTCTGCTTACTCGCTATGGCTGACAACAAAATAAAAATTATACACACTCCTGTCAGATTTTATCCTTATATGGGTGGAGTTGAACATAGTACGTATCATCTTTGTCGCGAACTAATAAAAATGGGCTGTAATATTGAAGTAATCTGCGCAAAAACCTCAAGCAATGAATCCAATAATATTGGCGGAATTGTTGTTAGGAGATTAAAATCCTTTTTTAAAATTACAAATACAAACATAACTCTTACGCTACCGTTTGAAATTTTAAAAAGCAAGTTTGATGTCATGCATACACATATGCCTACCCCATGGTCAGCAGACATAAGTATATTAATGGGAAAACTAATGGGAAAGAAAACCGTAATTACAATTCATAACGATATGGATAAAACGGGATTTTTCAGCAAAATGATTTCCGAAGTCTATTTGCATACAATATTTTTACTTTCGCTCTACCTTGTCGACAGGATCATCATTATAAATGAAGAGTGGGAAAAATCCTTTTCTAATACACATAATGTTTTAAAGAAGTTTAAAAATAAAATATCTATTGCTCCGAATGGAGTGAATAGTAAATTATTTAAACCGTTAAATCTTCCAAGGAATAAAAATACAATTCTATTTATATCGATTCTCGATAAATCGCACAAATTTAAAGGCCTGGATTATTTACTGGAGTCTTTAATTAGTGTTAGAAAAACACATCCTGACGTTACACTTTGGATTATAGGCGGCGGTGACGATAAGAACTTTTACATACGAAAGACAAAAAAATTAGGACTTGCCAAAAACGTGAAATTCTTAGGGCAAATGAGGCAATCTGACCTCTCGAGTTACTATAACAAGGCTTGCATGTTAGTATTGCCTTCAACAAGCCAGGAGGGTTTTGGAAATGTGTTATTAGAAGCCAATTCTTGTGAAATTCCCGTAATTACAACCGGTATTGTCGGGATAGCTAAAGAGATACAGCAATATAAATGCGGGCTGATAGTTAAAATAAAAGATTCAACTCAATTAGCTCATGCCATTGTGAAGTTGTTGGATGATCCCATATTAAGAAAAAGCATGGGGGGAAATGGGAGAAAATTGATTAAAAGTAAATACAATTGGGAAGGAATTGCCAACACGAATATAAGTGTTTATAAGGAGATTCTCAATAAATGAAAATAGTGCAAGTTGTTGCTTACTACCCTCCAAATATTGGCGGTTTACAAAATTGTGTTAAAGAAATTTCCGAAAGGCTCGTTGAAAAAGGCCACATAGTAGAAGTTTTTACTTCTGATATAGATTGTAAGAATGGAAAACAAAAATCATCAAGAAACAATAAAATTAATTATTTAAAAGGTTGGCAATTTGCTCATTCTGCAATCATACCTTCTCTTCTCTTAAGACTAGCTCTAAATGTAAATAATTCAATTATTCATGTACACGTTGCTCATGTTCTGATTCCGGAAATAGTTTACTTGGTTTCAAAAATTAGAAATATTCCCTACATAGCTAATATTCATTCGGATGTTGAAAGTTCGGGAAAATTTGGTTTTCTTTTAAAGCCGTACAAAAAATATATCTTGAAGTATGTTTTAAAAAATGCCTCAAGAGTAGTTTGCGCAACAGCAGATCAGAGAAAAATAATTATTAATAAATATAAACTTATAGCGAGTAAAGTCGTAGTCATACCGGATGGAGTTGGAGAAGAACATTTTATAAAAAGAAAAAAATTTGTTAAAAGAACCCCTAGAATTTTAAATGTCGGGAGATTTGATGTAATAAAAAATATTCCGCTTTTAATAAATTCAGTTTCAAAAATGCGAGAAGATGTAATTTTAGATTTGGTTGGGGATGGGGAAAGAAGAAGAGAGATAGAGAAAGCAATTGAAGAAAAAAAATTAAAAAATGTACATATGCACGGTATGAGAGCAAAGAAAGAAATTATTAGTTTTTATAAAAATGCGGATGTTTTTGTAATATCCTCTCATAAGGAGGGTCTTTCAATTGCAGTGCTTGAAGCGATGGCAGCAGGGCTTCCAATAATTGGTACTAATGTTCCGGGAATCAGGGATTTAATAAAAGATGTTGGAATTTTGGTACCTGACAATAATCCAAAAAAACTAGCAGTAGCAATAGACTCACTAGTATCCAACAAAAAATTGCAAAAGGAGTTATCAAGCAAATCACTAAATGCTGCCAGAAAATATAAATGGAATGAGAATGTCCGAAAATTTGAAAAAATTTACAAAGACGTGCTGGAAGAAAAGAGTAATGGCGACAAACAGGTAATAGTAACTACAAGTTGGGACGACGGGCATATTTTGGATTTAAAACTCGCAAAACTTTTAAAGAAATATGGCATCAAGGCAACTTTTTATATTCCTCCGAAAAATCGGGAAATCCTTAAAAAGGATTTGTTGTCGGATGACAATATAAAAAGTCTTTCAAATGATTTTGAAATAGGTTCACACACAATGACACATCCGAGATTAACCGACGTAAGCAAAAAAGAAGCGTTAAAAGAAATTGTCGAATCCAAAAAATATTTGGAAGATTTAATTGGGAAAAAAATAAATCTGTTTTGTTATCCCGGAGGAGAATATAACCATGAGATAAAAAACTTAGTTAAGAAAGCGGGTTTTTTGGGAGCAAGAACCACGAAGCAGATGATAACTTGCGACCCGAAAGACCTTTTTGAAATTGGCACAACAATTCATGATTTTCCTCTTTCACCTCGGGTAGTTGCCGGTAGGATTAAACATGCAATTAAAAATAACATTAGACTCGCTCCAATGTTGTTGACAAGAGATTGGGCCAGGATGGCGATAAATACTTTTGATTATGTAAATAAAAACGGCGGCATTTGGCATTTGTGGGGGCATTCCTGGATGGTAGAAAAATATAAAGATTGGGACAAGCTAGAGAAAGTTCTGAGCTATGTAAGCCGAAAAAATAGAGTTAAATATCTGACAAATTCAAAGACTATTTTGGAATTTCATCAGAATAAATTGGGTAAAAAAAGCTATAAAAAATGATAATAAATAGAAATAAATTATTTTCAGGGATTTTGCTATTTGCATTGATAACCGGTCTCTTGGTTTTTTTCGATATCAAATATTTATATCTTAGAGCGATTTTTTCGTTTCTCTTTTTGACATTTGTTCCGGGTTTTTTGGTAATGTTGATGCTTAAAGTCAGAAGAGTCGGTGGTTGGGAATATATAGCTTATACACTCGGTCTAAGTCTTTCATATTTAATATTTGTCGGTCTGGCTATAAACTGGATATTTCCGTGGCTGCAAATTACCGATAAGCCTCTTGCTTTGACGCCATTACTTTTCAGCTTCTATGTAACTCTCTCACTTGTCGGACTTATCGGTTATATACGAAATAAAAATATACCGTTTACAGTGAAATTCCCAAAGCTGGATCGTGTAAGTAATATCTTATTTATAATCCCTACCACTTTTCCAATACTGAGTATATTAGGAGCGAATACTCTTAATAACGGAGGTTCAAATTATTTAACAATGCTAACGCTTGGCGGAATTGCCGCTTTTGTTCTATTTGTAGTTTTAATAAGGGATAAATTAAAAGAAAACATTTACCCATGGTCAATTTTGATGATTTCCCTTTCATTGCTGTTAATGTTCTCTATGAGAAGCTGGCACATAATTGGGTGGGACATTAATCAGGAGTATGAAATGTTTAAAACAGCAGCGCAAAACTTCCGCTGGAGCATGTCGGACTTTCCCAGACAGCCTTACAATGCCTGCTTGAGCATAACTATTCTTCCGACAATTCTGAATGCTTTTATGGATATCAATGACGAATATATTTTCAAACTATTTTCTCAAATTATTTTTTCATTTTCCGGCCTTGCGGTTTTCCTATTTCTTAAAAAATACGCGTACAATGTCATTATATATTTGGCAAGTTTCTTCTTCATTGCCCAACCACAGTACATAATGGAAATGCCAACTCTTGTAAGGCAAGAGTTTGCCCTTCTTTTTTTCATTCTGTCCTTACTTGTTTTGTTTAACAACGCTATTAATTCAAAATTAAAAAATACCTTGTTTATTATTTTCGGGTTCTCAACTGTTGTTTCGCATTACTCAACAGCATATATAACTACGACACTTTTTACCTTGATATATTTGGGAAGTTTAATGTATAGAAAAACTGAGAATAAGAAAATAATTTCTACTTTTTACCGGAAACTTAGATTGAAAGGACGTAATAAGTTCGATAAGGCAAAGTATCATCTCAATGGGTTTTTGGTTATTGCACTCATTGTCTTCTCTTTTCTATGGCTTAATCAAGTAACAAAGGTATCGGATAGCTTGGTTGAATTGAGTCAGAAAACGCTCGTTAATATGGGAAGAATGTTTAGCGATGATATGCGAGTAGAACATACTTCTTTACTTAACCAATTCAATATACTTTATAAACCAAAAGATCAAGGAGAACTTTTAAAAAGTTATTTTAATAAAATAAATCTTGATTCTAGAGATAGAAACTCAAGTTTATATTATCCTGCTTCACAATATTCATCATATAAACCTAAAGTTATTAATTCGAAAATTTTACCTTCAAATATTGACCCCGATTTTACGCCCAAAATATTCATATTCTTAAGAATTATTGAAGTCTCCATCAAGTTATTGTTATTGGTCGGAATTTATTATATGGTAGTTACTAAATATAAAAACCAAAAGATGAATATAGAAATGGTGTTAATGATTATACTATCCGCATTTATAGTGGGAGCTGTGACCGTATTGCCGGTAGTATCTCTGCATTATCCTATTGAAAGATTATACCAACAAGCTTTAATTGCACTTTCCCTGCCGACAGTATTGGGGAGTTTATTTATTTTCAGACGTTTAGTAAATGAAAAAGTGGCAATAAGGATTTCTGCTGTAATTCTGATAATACACTTTCTGTACGTATCGGGATTTATCCCACAGCTTGTTGGGGGATCAGAATCGCATGTAACTTTGAATAATTTTGGAAGAATATATGATCAAGTTCATACCAATGATGCTACCGTAATGTCAATTACTTGGTTGGCCAAAGAAAATAAACAACAAGCTCTTGTTCAGGCCGATATACACGGTCATTGGAGATTACAAGCATACGCCCTTACAAAAGATCCTTTGGCAGAGGTTATTCCACAAGTAATAAAGAAAGATGCATACGTCTATTCAAATTACATAAATACAACTAAAAAACAAGGCTTCATAGCAGAGCTTGGCGTTGACATAGCGTATAACTTCCCTACTCTTTTTTTGAGCGAGAATAAAAATAAAATTTATTCAAACGGTAGCACGGAGGTATTTAAATGAATATAGGAATCGTTCTGGTTTCGGATGAGTGGGCAGGAGCCGAAAGAGTCGTATATAATTTGTCAAAAAACTTGTCAAAAATAAAGGGAGTAAGCGTTACTCTTTTTATTAATCAGGAAGTTTTTAAATTATACGATAATGTCGGAGTTAAAAGAGTAAATATTGGTAAATATTCAAACTCAAATAAGCTCGTACACTTAATAAGCTACCTTATTCTAAAAAGAAATCTAAAAAAAGAGATTAAAAAAAGAAATATTGATGTATTAAATTCACATATGGAAATGTCCTATTTAATTTCCCCCAAAGAGAATTTAATCATAGTAAATCATGGGGATGATATTAAAAACCTTCTAAATCCTCCAAGCTTATTTAGCAAACTATTTATTCAAAGATTATCTAAGTCCCGTTTTGATGCATGTGAAAAAATAATCAGCGTTTCTAATTGGCAAAAACAAAAATTACCAAAAATATATAAAGAAAAAACCGTCGTAATTCCAAATGGCATAAACACAAAGGTGTTTAAAAAATTAAGAAACATTAAGCAAGAAAAAGCCATTCTTTTTACAGGTAGATATATTGAGAGAAAAGGGTTCTTGGAGGTTTTGAAAGTTGCCGGTAAGCTTCCTCAGTACAAGTTTTGGTTCGCAGGATTCGGACGTTTGGAAAATAAAATTAATTTACCCAATACGGTCAATCTGGGATTTAAAAATACAGATGAATTGGTCAAATTATACAACCAAGTAGAGCTTTGTATTTTTCCGGCACTCTGGGAGGCCTTTCCACTCTGTGGATTAGAAGCTATGGCATGCGGCAGAGCTGTTATTGCAACTCCTTTGGGATTCTCGGAATATATTGAAAACGGAAAAGACGGACTTATTGTCCCTTCAAAGAATACTGAGGTTTTAAAAAAAACTATTTTGCAAGTGATGAACGACAGCAAATTGAGAAAAAAATTGGAGAAAAATGCAAGGGCAAAAGCTTCTCAATATTCATGGGACAAAGTGGCAGTCTCTTATTTGAAAGTGTTTACAAATATTAAATATGGAGATTAAAAATATATTTCAAAAATTGTCCATTAATAATAATCTCCATAAACCCGGAAATTATAGCTATACTGCCGATGTAATTCGCGTAATTGCAATAATGATGGTTCTCGCAATACATGTTTTTGGAACAATTATTTATTATAAAAATTATTTTGGAAGTTCAATTTGGTGGTTTGCAAACATTATTAATTCAATCGCACAAATATCCGTACCCTTATTCGTCATGCTTTCCGGGTATTTATTGTTGAGTAGTTCGAAATCCTATGGCGTGGGGGAGTTCTATAAAAGAAGAATAAAAAGAATAGGAGTGCCTTATATTGCATGGGCCATAATTTATTTAATACTGCAGTACGGCTTTTTAAGGGAGAGATTTTCTTTCCCCGACGTTTTAAGCAGAGTAATTAATGGTTCGGCATATTTTCATTTATACTTTGTAAATATAATCCTCGGTTTGTACCTCATTACTCCGGTACTCAAGAAATTTATAAGTTCGACTTCATCTAACATTCAGAGATACATTTTAGCCGGGCTTTTTTCCGGTGTCTTTTTAATATATTTAATTAATTATATATTACGGCCGGCAGTTGACCCTTTTGACGGTTTAGGTATATTTATTCCCTACATTCCTTATTACCTTGCGGGGTATTATCTAAGGAATATAAAAATTTCAAAAAGAGCATTTTACTTAAGTTCTATTTTCGTTGTTGTCTTAATATCTCTAACGACAATATTGAATTATAAAAATATGCAGGCATTCGGTTGGGTAAACGTATTCAGTCCGAGAGGAGGATTTGATTATTTTTATCAGCATTTCAGTCTCAATGTAATCCTGATGTCCCTATTAGGATTCGTATTGTTGCATAATATGCCTTCACTATTCTCAAAAATAAGGACTCCGCTACTTAAAAAATCCGTATTTTTCGTTGCACCTCTCGTCTTTGGCATATATTTAATTCACCCCTTACTTATTGTTTTTATCGAACGCGTCCTTAAAGACCACGGCTTGTTATATTTCCAGGGAGAGCTCGTTTGGGCATTGTCATTCTTAAAATTTGTAATCGTATTTTTGATCTCCGGCTCAATTGTATATTTCGGCAAGAAAATTAAATACATAAATAATATTTTTGGATGATAGAAATTTTGGTTAAGGTTAAAAATAGAGTCGGTATCAAATTTCCCTTATTGACGGCTGTAGCTTATCAACTGCTCGGTAAAGAAAGAAGAGGGTTTGTTCCTGGCTCGGCAAGATATTGTTATTCCGTATGGTTACGGCATCTGGTCTTGATCTGCGAGAACGGGCTTTGTGCAAAATTAGATACTGTCGGGGAACTCGGGCCCGGTGATTCATTCGGTGTGGGACTCGCTGCAATGTTATCCGGAGTAAATAAATACTATGCTTTTGATGTTGACAAGCACGCGAGTAGTCAAAAAAGTATTGAGATTCTTGATGAGTTGGTTGAGCTATTCCGCAAGCATGAGAATATTCCGGATGAAGACGAATTTCCGGAAGTAAAACCGAATCTTGCCTCTTATGAATTTCCCAAAAAAATATTAACGGATGAATTACTTAACAAATCTCTGGCCAAAGATAGAGTCGCAAGTATTCGGAATGCTATTTTAAATAAAAGCAGGGATAAAAAGGTTGAAATAAAATATTTTGTCCCTTGGAATGATCTCAAGATTTTGAAAGAGAATTCGGTAGACTTAATTTTCTCTCAAGCGGTCCTGGAATATATCGAAAATCTTCCTCACGCTTATCAAGCGATGTATTATTGGTTAAAACCGGGAGGCATAATATCTCATACAATAGATTTCAGATCTCATGGAACAGCAAGGAGATGGAATGGGCATTGGGCTCATTCGGATTTTATTTGGAATTTGATGAAGGGTAAGATAAACAGGCAGCCACATTCTGTATATATTAATTATTTAAAAAAATATGGATATAAAATTGTTTGTGACAAAGTTGACAATAATGCAACCGGAATTAATAGAAAAAAACTTGCCAGCACATTTAAAAATTTATCTGATGAGGATTTAGTTACAAGCGGAGCTTTTATTCAAGCAGTTAAAGAATAATGCATTTCCTAAATTGAAGATTTAAAAGGAGGCTATATAGTTTTTTTTGCGGAGGACTTATTAATAAAAAAGTTATATTTCCAAAGTATTATTAAGTATATAAGAGAAGTAATCGCTTCTCCGATCAGCCAACCCACTCCTACGCCATGCAAATTTGTTTTAATGAAAAGTAAGCTTAATGAAATAATCAAAAAAGCATTAATTATGTTTAAAAAAATCAGTAGCGATACTTTATGTTTTATATAAAAAATAGAATTACCTATATAATTTATAGAAACAAAGATTCCGCTGAGCGCTAGTAACTGCAAGAAAATGACTCCTTCGCTTGAATATTCCTTTCCAAATGCTAAAAGAATATATTTTCCAAATAAAATTGTGATGGTAATTGAAGGTATAAGAAGTAAGGCTATTATTTTCACTGTTTTCTTAAGATGTGCTTTCAGGTAATTTTCGCTGCGGGAACCTTCTGCAAATAGGGATTGAGAAACAGCCATTGGTATTGAATAGAGAAGACTTGCAATCATCATGTCCATATAAAAATATGCTGAAAATTTAGCTCCGATAGAATTTAATATTAATATCGGTAAAACCATCGCCGGTAATCCTCCGATAAATCCGGCAATATAATTTCCTAATGAGAATTTAAACAATTTTTTTATAATACTCCCGTTTATTGTTAGTTTTAAAAAATAATTAAATTTTAAGATTAATAACAATAAGGTAAATGCAAAACCGACGGCATAAGATATTCCTACTGACATAAAAATTCCGTATGCACCAAACGTAATCAGGAATATTGGAAGAGCTAATTTTACAACACTTAATAATATGGTTTTTATAAGAACGTATTTTGAAGATCTATAGGCTATAAAAATACTTTCGCTATTTTGGTTTAATGCAGATGCAACCACAAATAAGATGAATAATAAGGACAGAATAACATCATCTTTAATAAAAGTAAGCGTTGGTGAAATGAATTTTACATTAATTAAAAAGAACAAAGCACCAACTATGGATGCAATACAAATGAGGGTAAATGTGGTATTTATTGTTTCGTTTTTTGACTTAGAAATCGGCAAATAGCGGACTAAGCTCGTTCCAAGACCAAGGGAGCTAAAGCTTGCGATTAATGCGACAACTGAAATAAGAGTTGTAGCAATTCCTACTTGTTCTGAGGAAAACAGTCTTGCATTGATAATCCAAAAGAAAAACCCTAAGAAGGCCATCACCCCCGTACTTAACATCAAAAATATTGAATTTCTAAATAGGGAGTCTTTTGCCAATTGTTGGTAATAGTTTGAAATTATTTCCATTTATAAATAAAATTATGTTGGGCATTTTAGCGTAATGTAACTTGTTATGAAATTAAAACAACCTTACTTTTTTAAAAAATTGTTTGTTTGAAAAAGTATTAGTATGAAGTTCACGAATACCGAGAATATAGTTTCTGGATTGTAATGGAAGATGAAAAAAGATTTTTTTTAACAAATTTTTTAGGTGGGTTTTTATAAAATTGTTCTCAAGTTGCTTATTTTTGTTTTCGTACATAGTTAAATAATCGGATTGCATGGGAGGACTTGAAAATATGGGTTTTAGTTCAGTTCTTATGGCATGAATCATTATGGTTACAGGTTTTTTTGATATTAAACTTACCCTACGTTTCAAAAAAGCCGGGTCAGTCACAGAATAGCATTTAACTCGGGTACTTAACTCAGGACCCGAGAAGGGGTGTTCTACAACTATTATATCCTTAATTTCAAAACCATTTGTTTGCTGAAGTATCCTAAAAAATAATTCCGGGCTGAATTGATAAAATCCATGTCCGAAGTGATTGTTTGCCATGGAAAAAATAAAAAAACTTCCTCCTTTTTTAACCATTTTCATACAGTTTTCTATAGCTACTGGGAAATTGAATATATGTTCCAGAGATCCACCATCAATAACGACATCAAACTTTTCGTAATAGTTTGCACCTATTGGCTTATTCATGTCATGGATAATTTCGCTTCCTTCATAATCGGAGAAGTCGAGGCTTTTTACATCTTTTGCACCGAGAAAAGATTTTAAAAAGTTATCAGCATATTCTTCGTATGAAAATTTAGCTGTCCCAATGTTTATGTCGTAGAATTTACTTAGATGCTCTATTTTTTTCTGCGAAACATATAATGTTTGATGACCAATGGTTAATATCTTATCGAAACGTATATTATTTTTTTTTGCTTTAGCAAGTAAAGCAACATCGTGATATGCGAGTCCCATTATTTCCTCCTTTTATACTTAGTGTTTTGTATTTTTTTCATATTGATTTAATTTAATTCAAATACTCCAGTACGAATATAAAAGTGTCCAGTAAATCCTGCGCAACTTGAACAGAGTTCTTATACAAAAAATCATTTTTGAAATGATAGTATTGGACAATAAGAGATTATACACTAAAGTATACGCAGGCACAACTTTTATAAGCTTTACTATCTTAATGATAAAATTAAAATGATATAAACTAATACTGTTTGAAAATATTGGAAAAATTAGCTAAATATTATTTAACACTGAGAAGGCTTTTTCAATATATTTTGTTTCCATTACAATTGTTAATTCGGTAAAGGTTGATATTATTTCGACAAAACTTATTTTTTCCCATATTAATACCTTAAGAATTGAATAATATATTCCAACCATTTTTGTAGCGTCCGGGTGTATGCCAATCGTCAGGGAGGAAAGATTATTAAGGCTTGCTGAAATAACTTCTTTTTTAAATATTTTTTTAATATCATTTTCGCAATTCACGCTTGCTATTATTGTTATCTGACTAACGCCGTGAGATACGGTTAGAAAAAGATCTTTTCTTGCAGCAAATTTTTCAAGGAATTTATTTTGAGCACTTACAATAGTTGGAGAGTTGAGAAATGTGTAATCAACAAGATTTGAACGAAGAGTAATATCGCTCAAGTATTTGGAGAGGATTATATTACTGGGCAATTGTTTTTTTAACCTGAGAGTTGCTCTTTTCAATGCCATAATTATTGCGCCAGTCTTGATATCTTTGAAGAGCTTTTTTTCAGCTTCAGGTTTAAGTAACCGCGCAAGAGAAGAATAATTAACAATATTACTGGTCAGCGCTGTTTCCAGTGAAGGCGTTTGTTTTATCAATTCATCCACTACTTGTGCTGTAGAAATCATGTTCAATATTTAACATATTTTAATATATTTGTCAAAAAGTGTATTTTATTTGACTTTATATTATTTATGATTTATCCTGCTAAGATGTTTAGTGAACAAGCAAGATTATCATATCAACACTTAGGAGTAGAATCAGAGTTGAGACAAGACGTACCCCATGTTTTAGTCGTTGGACTTCCAGGTATAATGGCGACATTAGTTGCAGAGGCGCTGGTTCAGAATAAAAGTAAATATGAGTTATTGCCTTTTGCTATTACCTCCAATAGGCATAAAAGAGAATCTTTTCAAATTGGAGGTAAAAATATTAAATTATATGAATATTGCCCCAGAGGTGTTGGAGATATACCAGGCGTTATTGCGGTAGACTTCTCTTCCGGACGGGATGCAAATACTAATGCCCTCTTATATGTTATGAATGGAATTCCATTTGTAATGGGGACTACAGGAGGTGATAGTGACACGATTGAGGAAAATGTAAGGAGAGGTTCGGTAAATGCGGTTATTGCTCCAAATATGGCTCCAGAAGTTGTACAGATTCAAATTGAGTTAGAAGATTTATTACGAACTAATCCACATAAATACGCCGGGTGGAATGCCACTATTCTCGAGAGCCATCAGGCATCAAAGCAAGATGTAAGCGGGACAGCTATTGCGCTGCGTAAGCAACTGGAAGCACTCGGGGCGACTATAGGAAAGATCGATAGGATCCGTGATCCCAGAATTCAAAAAGAATTGGGCATACAAAACTTAGATGGACATGCATATCATTGGATTAACTTAGACGGTCCAAATGGAGAAACCCAAAAATACAATTCCGGAATTGAGGGACGCCAACCATATATTGATGGGACTTTAATGGCACTTGATTTTCTTAATCTAGAAAATAAAAAAAAGAAAGCGGGATCGCCAGGTGAAGTTTTTTCAATGATTAAAGTTATTAGAGCAAGGAGGCAACATGAATAAAGAAGGAGCGAATTTTGGAAGATTAATTACAGCGATGGTCACGCCGTTTGACGATCAAGGTAAGCTCAGCGTGGAGAGAACCAAAGAACTGGCAACGCATTTAGCCGATAAAAAAAGTGATCTTGTACTTGGCGGCACTACGGGACAATCGGCAGGCTTAACAGATAATGAAAGATGGACTTTGCTAGACACAGTATTGGACGCGGTTGGTGACAGGGTAAAAGTTATTGCCGGAACAGGTACAAGTGATACAGCTGAAAGCGTGAAACGATCACGTTTAGCAGCGAAGCAAGGAGCACACGGTTTATTATTGGTGACTCCGGCTTATGTTAAACCTTCGCAGGAAGGACTTATACGTCATTTTGGGGCAATTGCGGAAGAGGTAGATATACCTCAAATATTATATAATGTACCAACAAGAACAGCTGTAAAAATGCTGCCAGAAACTGTTCTCCGACTTGATCAAGATCACGCAAAAATTGTTGGTTTAAAAGAGGCAATTGGGACAAGTAATGAAGAAGGGCAAAAACAAGTAGCGATGATTATTGAGGGGAAATCTGAAGGATTTGAAGTGTGGAGCGGTAATGATCAAGACACTTTGTGGATTTTACGACACGGAGGACATGGGGTAGTGTCAGTTGCTAGTCATATTACAGGAGATTTAATCAGCAGAATGATACAACACCATATAGTTAAAGAGAATGATCAAGCTCAAGAATTACATGAATATCTCATGCCTCTTTTCGAAGCCTTATTTCCTCCAAAATCTCCTGAGCCATCACCTTCTGCAGTAAAAGCTATGTTAAATTTAACCGGAATGAAAGTTGGAGGACTTCGGCCCCCACTATTAGAAACGCCAGATACTTATAAAGATAAATTGCAGGTCCTTTTAGCTCAATATAATTTAGTCCCCAAGTGAGCTTTTGGTATGAGTTATTCCATTTAATAAAATGACTACATATTTGGTATCTTTTTGACTAGCATTTCAAATTTCATTAAAAAACTTTAGGAATTGATCCGGAGTTACAATTTTTATTTCTTTATAAACTCCTGAGTCTAATAACTCTTTATCACCGGTAATAATATAATCACACCTTCCTTCCACTGCAGCTTCTAAGACACGGTTATCATCCATATCTTTTTGAATATTAATAGTATCTTTGGGATGAACAACCTTAAAGGATTCTTTTATTTCCTCTTCCACAAGCCCAATTTCACCTGCAGATAAAGAAAATTTCTTGATTAATACCTCAGTTAGCTCAGAAAAAAGTATAGGCGATATTATTCCTTGAAAATTCTCTTCATAGGCTAACTCCAAAATTTGTCTGGGTTTTCCTCTATAAATGATTGCAGATACAATAACGTTGGTATCAAGAACTGCTTGAAGTTTTTTTGCCATGTCTAAAGCCGTAGACTATTTTATCTATTTCTTCCTCGCTTTTAATCCCCATTCTTTTAGCTGCTTTTTCCCCTGCCTCAAAAATCCTGTTCCACTTAGCTTTCCTTTCTATATATGCGTGCAAGGCTTGTCTGATTAACTCACTACGATTTTTATATTCTTTTTTGGCAACTTCGTCAACTTTTTTGACTAAATCTTTTGGCAAAGCAATATTTAAAGTCTGTGTTTGCATATACAATTATTGTATCAAACTTGTATATAATGTCAATTACGAAAATTCTTTAAATAATTTTGTTTGTATCCATCCGATCTCTACATAGGAGTACTCTTCTCCCAGTTTTTCTTTCACGGGTGACAGACGTTCAATGCCGAGTTGGCGGAAGGCCTTAATGATAATTTTCTGTTTAGTCTGTGGCACGAATGCATCTATATTTATTGGTTTTCCTTGAAGATATGCTTGTTGCAGATGTCTGTGAATTGTTTCTTCTGTGAATCCGCGAAGGCCTGCAATTTGTGCGACTGTTTTTCCTTTTTGAAACAAGGCGTGCGTCACAGCAATAGTTTCAGGGTTGGTGGATATTCTTTTGATTTTCTTTTTTCGATTAGTTTGTAACGGTGTAATATTTAGCGGCTTACAGTAGGTTATAATTTCATTCAGAAAAATTTGTCCATACTTTTTTAGCTTTTCTTCTCCAACACCGTACATATTAGAAAATTGCTCCAGGGTTTGCGGAAAAAAGGCCGACATATCTTTCAAGCTTGTATCTGCAAAAATAATATATGGCGGTACTTTTTGATCATCAGCTATTTTCTTGCGTAATACACGCAGGCGATTAAAGAGTTGCTTATCGATTTGGGTGTCTGACTCCTCTACTTTTTCGCTTTTACGAATTATCTGCTCTTGGGGCTTAGTTAACTGCACCTTTTCGCGACCTTTGAGCACTGCGGTGCTTTTTGGGGTTAAAAAGAGAATGCCGTATTGGTCCTGGCTTTGTTTTAAAAATCCCTGTTGTATGAGCTCATAGATAAATGTTTTTACATCGCCCTTGTTAAACTCTTCAATAATGCCATAGGTTGAGAGTAAATGGTGATTGTAGCGCAAAACATTTTTGTCTTTAGAGCCGGTGAGAATGCGGACTATATGAGTGACTCCAAAACGCTGTTGCGTTCGGTAGATACAAGAGAGGATTTTTTGGGCGGTGATTGTGGCGTCGAAAGTTTCCTTCGGGGAAAGACAATTGTCACAGGCGTCACACTTTTGCACTGCCGAGGTTTCAGCAAAGTATTGTAGAAGTTGAACTCTGCGGCATATTTTACTTTGAGCAAAGTCGATCATGCGCTGCAGTTGTGCTTTGGCAATACGCTGCTCATCTTCTGATTGCTTATCGGTGATAAAGCGTTCATAGAAAAATTTGTCTCCATAACTATAGAGCATGAGGCAAACGCTGGGAAGTCCGTCCCGTCCGGCGCGGCCGGTTTCTTGATAGTAATTTTCAAGACTACGCGGGAGATCATAATGAATAATATAACGCACGTTGGGTTTATCAATGCCCATGCCAAAGGCAATTGTGGCGACAATTAAATCGACATCTTCACGGATAAAGCGATCCTGGTTAAGTTTGCGGATATTGTCAGGTAGGCCGGCGTGATAAGGCAGAGCTTTTATGCCTTGGTCCTGCAGACGCCGGGCGATATTTTCAACTGTTTTTCTCGATTGGCTGTAAATAATCCCCGACTCACTTTTATGCTCAGAAATGTAATCATATGTTTGAGTAAACGCGTCAAGTTTCCGGGTAATCCGATACATTAAATTCGGGCGGTTAAAACTTGCAGTATATGTTCGTACATTATATAAACCGAGCCGCTCAATGATATCGTTTTTCACCCGTGGCGTGGCGGTGGCGGTAAGAGCAACAAGTGGTTTGTCGGGAAATTGTTTCTTGATCAGGTCAAGCTGGCGATATTCAGGCCGGAAATCATGTCCCCATTGCGAGATGCAATGCGCCTCGTCGATGGCAAAAAAGTTAATTGGTAGTTGTTTGAGGATATCTAAAAAGTGATCCTGTACCAGTCTTTCCGGCGCAACATAGAGAAGCGTGAGCTTATTGGTTTGCAATTGTTGCAAAACATTATGCTGTTCACTTAGCAATAAAGAGCTATTTAAATATGCGGCCTGGATGCCGTTTTGGACAAGATTGTCGACCTGATCTTTCATGAGTGATATAAGCGGAGAGATGACGATTGTAACGCCTTTTTGCATAATGCTCGGCAGTTGATAGCACAATGATTTTCCCCCGCCTGTGGGCATAAGGACAAAGACGTCTTTATTCGCCAGGATATCCTGAATAATTTCTTTTTGCAAAGGTCGGAATGACGAATAGCCAAAATATTGTTGTAACGCAGTTTCAAGTTCACTCATATCTATTTTAATTATAGCAGTTACTAAATCGACTGCACTTGACATTGAACGATTGTTCAATTATAGTAGGTCTTGAACGATTGTTCAATAAGGATACTATGGATATTGAGGCAGCAAAGAGCAAGTTCCGGAAGTTTTACAGCAGGCAGAAACGGCTTCCAACTTATGAGGAGATCTGCCGGCTTTTTCATTTTAAGTCGAAGAACGCGAGCTTTTATTTGGTTAATAAACTCGTCAAGGCAGGGGTACTGGGGAAAGATGAAAAAGGTAAACTCTTTCCCCGCGGGCTTTTTCAGATCCCACAGCTGGGAATTATTCACGCAGGGTATCCGGCAGCAGCTGATGAAATGCATGATAATAGTCTTGATCTGTATCAATATATTCTTGATCTTCCGGGACAGATCTTTTCCCTTATTGTGAAAGGCGATTCGATGATCGATGAGGGAATAGTAGACGGAGATATTGTGATCGTTGAGAAAGGACGCGAGCCAAGAAATGATGATGTCGTAGCGGCCTGCATTAACAATGAATGGACGGTCAAGTATTTTAAAAAACGGGACAATGAAGTACTACTAGTGCCGGCAAATTCACTTTATCCGGTTATTCATGCCAGCCAAAAGGATGAGCTATTAATCGGCGGGGTGGTTATTAGTGTTATCAGAAAATATCATTAGCTATTAAGAGTCTGTTTGAAAAACCTAAATCACTTGTCATTGCGAGGAGGAGATCCTTCGCTATGCTCAGGACAGGCTGCGCAATCTCTATAATAAAGATTGCCACGCTCCTTATCAGTCGCTCGCAATGACAAAAAGAAATGAATGAGATTATTAATGAGAAGGTCAGTGTCATTAGTAAATATGACAAAACGAGGGGTACTTTCTTGCCGGTCAAATTACAATGGCAGGGTAAGGTGAGGCTTATTACTCAAATTGGCTTCCATCATACAAAGCGGCAGGGAAGAAAACTTATTCATATTTTCAGTGTAACAGATACATCTTTGTGTTATTACCTCAGTCTTGATACTGAAACTTTGCACTGGATACTTTTGGAAGTGTCGGATGGAAACGGGTAAGTAAATTCAAAATCCAAAGCACCAAATTCCAAATAAATTCTAATATCAAAATTCCAAATTAGAAACGTTTTGGATTTTGTTATTTGTATTTTGATATTATTTAGGATTTGTAATTTTGGATTTGTAATTTATGCAGTTAGCAATAAATAAAAATCCTCCGCTCATAATGCACATGGACCTCAACTCTGCCTTTGCTACTATTGAGCAGCAGGCTAATCCCCTGCTTCGCGGTAAGCCGATGGTGGTTGCCGCATATAATAGTCCTCGAGGATGCGTACTGGCGGCATCGATTGAAGCGAAACGATTTGGGATTAAAACCGGCATGAGAGTACAAGACGCAAAGCTATTATATAATAATTTGGTTGTCCGTACCCCGGATCCCACAAAATACCGGGCGGTTCATCTTATGTTCATGCGGATTCTTCAGGATTACTCCCCTCACGTTACTCCGAAGTCGATTGATGAAGCAGTGATTGATTTTACCGATACATATGACTTAAATAAATGCGACCTTATTGATATTGGCCGCGAGATTAAACAACGATTCAGAAGAGAGATTGGCGAGTGGATTTTTTGTTCGATTGGCATTGGACCTAATAGGTTTTTGGCAAAACTGGCGGCATCCATGCACAAACCTGATGGCCTGGCAGTTATAGATCACACAAATCTAATTGGTACGTATAGTAGGGCAAAACTTATTGATTTGCATGGCATTAATACGCGGTATCAGGCGCGACTGAATGCTTATGGCATTTTTACGCCGGTTGATTTTTTCCATGCTTCACTTGAGAAGTTGCAGAAACAGATTTTTAGAAGCATCTTGGGGTACTACTGGTACACGCGACTTCGGGGATGGGAAATTGACGCAGTTGATTTTAAAAGGAAAAGTTATGGAAATAGTTATGCTTTGAAGAAACAAACAAATGATTCAAAGGTACTAGCTAAACTCTTGATGAAATTGTGTGAGAAAACGGGCAGGCGGCTGCGGAGAAATGGCTATTGCGGCCAAGGAGTCCATGTAGGATGCTTATATACAGATCACACATATTGGCATATGGGGAGAAAATTTGATCTTCCTGTGTATACAACGCAAGAAATTTATTTTCGAGCGCTTACGCTTATGAGTCTATCAGGATATAAAAAGAAAGTGGCGGAACTGGCAGTGAGGGTGTATGATCTTATACCAAATTCGGATGAACAGCTTAAAATTTTCTCTTCGCCTACTCATGCGGTATCAAAAGCAATGGACGAGATTAATGATACTTATGGAGAGTTTGCGGTTACGTCGGGGCTCCTAATGGGGATGGGGAATACAATTATTGACAGGATCTCTTTTGGCGGAGTGCGAGAGCTTGAAGATATTTGATGAATTATTTTATATAGCAATAGAGGGATTTAGAATTTCTACCGAATAATTGTAATCCGGCGGGCAGTGGATTTGAATATAGGAATTTATTGCCCGGGTATCGTAGTCAAATATTATTACTTTTGCACGATAGAGATGCTGACAATTGAATTGGGACGTTCTTAGAATATAAAAGGGGACTTTTTCTAAATTGTATGCCTGGCGCATATGATTTAGATCTTTATAGACAAAGTAATTTCTTTCGGAAAGCAGGAGGATGTTGTTTTGCTTGATATTATTTATTTGCGCATCTTGTAGAGATTTTATTAGCAATGCGGTACCGGTATAACCGGAAATGTTAAAAACCCCGATTTGGCTTAGATGGAAGTTCAGTAAAAGAACTAAGAACAGTATAGGAATTATAAAATAGTTGGGTATTTTTTTTAGAGCATAGAACAATGCAATGCCAGCAAACGCCGCTCCAAATGGCAAGAAAAAAATTCCTCTCGTAGTGGGGGCATAGGCATAGGGGGAGGTAAAACCAATAATAACGCACGCGCTAATGTAGGCTAACAAGAGAAAAAGATATTTACTCTTTCGCAAATGGAAAATTACAATAAAGGTTCCCAGTAGGGCGAATATTATTGTTACAACATCAAGATAGGGGCCTGCAACAAATTGATTAAAGAGATAATCATAATTCTTGTAAAATAGCAGGAAGTTATGAAAAATATTCTTTAGGATTTGTGTATTGTCTGTAAATTCCATATGTATAATTGTTTTTCCGGCAGGGCCGCCCAATGAAGATAATTGCAAAAGTGCCGGTAAGAGTAAAGATACATATCCGAGAATAAAAAAAGGGCTAAGGCGCAAGGCTTGCTTTATTGTTTTTCCAGCTAACAGGGGCAACAGGAACGGCCATATTATTAAGGGGAAAATCGGTCCGATATAGATATAGAATGAAAAGCCCAGCAATATACCAAGAATAAAAAAGTTTTTCTTTGAGGGGTGTTTGGCGCAGACAACCGAGTAATATGAACAAATGATAAGTAATGCAAGGGCTTGCGGCATATTCTTGCCGACTTTGAAGAAATTAGCAAGATAAAAAGAACATTGAAGAAGTATTGTGCTAAAAAGAGCAATTTCCGGATTAAATGATTTCTTCATCCATTTATAAAAGAAAATCGTTATTGGGATTATGAGGACGATATTGGATAGCCGCCAGGCAAAATTTGAAAATCCGAATAGTTGCAAAAACAATGCCTGATAGATGCTGGAAAGAGTGGTGTTTTGCGAGTAAACACCATTAAAATCAAAAGGGTTTACGAGAAAATTTTTCATAACGATTTCTTTGGCAAAAATATAAAATGGCCATTCATCACCAACAAAGGAAAATTTCCAGGAATTAATATTCCAACTGTAGTAAATAAGGGCAAGACATGTTGTGAGAAATAGGATTTTTGTATGAGTATGGGTGGAGAAAAATTTTTTTAGGGAAATCTTGTCCATGCTAATAAGTATAATTGATTTATTAATAAAATTATATGTATGATAAGTATTACATGCATTTATTTAAATCAAAATTTATATTTTGGATTCTAATTATAGTTAGTGTTATAGCTTACTTATACTCGATGGTGATCGTAAAAATAGACACAAGCTTTGATTATCGCTGGCTTGCTTTCTGGCTACACATTTCATCTGTTTTACTGCTTTTGGTTTGTTACGCATCTAAAAGTGTTTCAAGGCTTAAAATTAAAAAACTATTTTCGGAAGCCGAGATAAATTCAATTCTTATAATTATCATTGTTTCTGTGAGTGTGAATTTTTTACTTCTTCCAATATATCCATTCGTCAGCATAGCTGATGATTTACGGGATAGTGGGTTTGATGCAATGAGGATAGCGTCGGGTGATATAAAAAATATTTTTGATTACGGTAACTATAACGGTTATGGCCTAATTATTCCCATATTTTCAAGTTTTTTCTATTATATTTTTGGTAGTAGTGTATTAACATACCGTTTCCCTGCAGCTTTACTTTCGACAATAGATATTCTTCTTCTTTATTTTTTAATACGTATTATTATTAACAAACAAGCTGCATTTTGGGGCGCAATTATTCTTGTTACATTACCTCTTCATCTTTACTTTGCGCGTACACACGTAATTATGGCGTTCAATTTTTTTTGGATGCCTGTAATATTATTATTATTTTATAAACTGCTCAAGAAACACCGCCTTATAGATTATATTTTCTTAGGAGCGATTATAGGTTTTATATCCGGCTTCCATGCAGCGATTCGTTCTGTTGCATGCCTTGTACTTCTTATCATTCTCTTTTTAGATTTTAGAGAGATAATATTCAGAAAATTAATGCCTGACGAGAAAATACGTATCCGCCTGGTAAAAATAATTCTTTTGTTGCTCTTTGTATTTATAGGATTTGGCCCCCGTCTATTATTTACAGGGCCGCAGAATTTCTTTCATACAAGCAGACTTCCTCTGGAAAATAAAATAGAAGCTGATTTGCCAATTAAATCAGATGATATAAATACAATTAAAGGTAACTATATTAAATCTCTAATGGGTTATTTTTATGAGCCGGTAACATTTTTTTATCACGACCCTAAACCAATCCTCTCTCCAATTCTGGCAATATTTTTTGTTCTGGGTATTGGTTATTCAGTTTTTGTATTAAAAAATTATTTTTTAAATATATTAATATTCATAATACTTGCGATACCGTTTCTCAATAGCGCTATTACCGACTGGGTTAATGCAGATCACAGATTAAGTCCGATTTTCTCAATAGTCGCTATATTTGTCGCAATCGGTATAACATTTTGTTTAAATTTAATAAAAAATAAGATTTGGAAATATATTTTTGCTTCGTTTATAATTTTCTATATATCATGGCAGGCTATAATTTTTTACACTAATCAACCCGCAAATCTAAAATATAAATTTCAAGACTATGTCTTAACACACGTCTTACGTTTTCTGCAAAATGAAAAAATATACCAGGCATCTCCTTTAATGAATTTGCAATATATGAGTTCAGCTAATCCACCCGGGCAAATTTGCCTCTTAGTGTCGTCTGCCAATTATAAATATTTCCATGGTAATGTTGGCATAATTGAGCAAAAAAAATATTTATTGCCAAGTGCCGATATCCAATTTGCCCCGGGTGATTCTATAAATGATAACGAGATATATATTGTGAGAAGTAGTTGCTCAGGAAAGGGCAACACACGCAGGTCCAATCAGACTTATACCCTTTCGTGTGTGTTGGGAAATAAATTTACCTGTCCTTTGAATTATATAGGGGACATAAAATTCCATTATTAAAAAGGCTGTATTTATTGAACGATGTAGGTGACTTTTCCCTCAGATGAAACGTTTAGCCAATAAAATTTCCGGGTTGGGTAGGCTGAGCGCATTTGGGCAATAGCAACTTGAGAAGGAGCATACGCAAAGAGGACGTTACTCTGCCCCTTTGGATCATTCATTGCAGCAAGGATATGATAAAACAAATTCCAATCCTGAGTTAAGACAATCGCGTTCTGTAATTTATTATTGTATACGGGCGTCGTATCTAGTTTTGAATAATTAGGAAGTTCTAAAAAATGATAGTAAAGCTGCAAATGTCTTGGCGTATAATACACTAGATTATAGAGTAAAAAGATAGCCACTAACAAAATTACCGGCCAAGCTAACTTGATTTGTTTTAGTTTTACAGTGGAAATGACCCAATTATTAAGCACAATTATTCCACGTGCAGTTAAGAACACGAGAAATGGCAATACTTCAAAGAGATGACGCGGCCCAATAGCAATACCATGATAATAAAATGGTATCTGTGTTACAAAAGTCATGATGGCGATTATTAAGCACAGATAGTCAAAGCGGTTAGCTTTTTGAAGTAAAAAAGGGATAGCAATAAATCCTAAGGTAAATGCATATGGCCATCCGAATAGTTCGAATTGTATGCTTGTCATTAATTGATCAAGACTTACCAATCCGGCTGCGACTGTGTGCTCCCCAAAATGTCCGATATTTTTGCCAAATCCATATATATCCGATGAGGAATGCAACACTTTTGGCGTGAGGAACATATTGCCTGTCTGAAGATGATTATATAAAAGATATAAAAAAACAAAAAAGAAAAAAATAATTGTATATATTCCCACAATACGTATCAGCTTTTTTTTACTTATAACTAAACTTGCATTACTATGCGTTGACTTTTTAATGACTGGGAAAAAATGGATAAGAAAAATGCCGACAGCACAAATTCCTCCTATAACTATTGCTGCAAGCTCACGTGTCAAAAAGGCAAACCCTAAACATGCTGCGGATAATATTATATAACGATATAGTATTTCGCCTGATTTTGCTTTTCTGCAAAATACCTGCCAAAAATAACTCATGAAGACCAGGAAAAACAGGCAAACAGTATGACTTAAATATGATGCAGCCTGGAAACTATAAAAAGGTGAGAAGGCTACAAGCCCAAGGGCTAATATACCTGTTGGCCTGCCAAACCATTCTTTGGCTAAAAGATATATTCCAAAAAGGGATGCTACTCCCAGAACCGGCGTAACAATCCAGGGCATGTGTATTAACATTCCAAGAGCAAGGATCAGTGAGGTTCCGGGCGGGAAAATCATAAACCAATGATTGTCATGCATAACCATAAATGGGCTTCTCAACCAAATGTATTCCGGTGTTGCCGGAAGAGAAAGCTGGCCAAGAGCAAATATCTTTGCTTGTGAGTAATACGCCAGCTCATCCAGAATGTGCGGCATAGATTGGAATTCATATACGGAGATAAAAAGCGTATATATTAAAGATGCCATTAATAAAATAATTACAAAAACAGTGAACAATTGGGAGGACTTGCGTAATAAGCGGTTGGTATATTTTCCTAAATGGTTAGTGTTAAATACATGGGAGACAATTGGCCTGCCTATATAGGCTGCCAGTAAACAGCCAAGGCAGAGCAGAAAGCTAACCAGTAATATCCGGGCCAGTGAAATAAGATTCTCTCCGAGGAAGGGGCCGGGATCTCTGGGAAAGTATGTTTGATAAATATTTTGGTCCTCTCTGTCCGGAATAGAGGCAAATACTTTTAAAGTTCTATCATTCCGATTTAGAGATACCTTATAACTTGTTTTATTATTGGTAATAAACTGCAGGCTTATTTCTTTTACAGGATAGAACAGAGAGATTTGAATGTCTGTAAATTTTGAAATTTCCGGAAGTGTAATTGGAGAATCTGTGGCCGGTGATTGTGCATAATATATTTCTTTATGTGTCTCAGCATTAAAAACACGTAAATCCTGCCATTTATTGTAAGCACTACCTCCCCTCATCCAATCAGATAGTTTGTAATAAAAAGAATTAGAAAGTGACTGAAAGTATGCAGCTTCATAATTGTGATTAGTTATTGAGTCTGATCCATCAATTTGAAATTCATGTGCCAGCGGGTCCGGCTTTTCTAAAAATAATTGTGTTGTACTTGCCGCATCAAATGGAAGAGGAATTGTATTCCCATCAATTAATAACCGTGCATTATTTTGTCTTATCTCTAATTTAAAATGTATAGCCGCAAAAGAAACACCGATACTGTACAAAATTAGAATAAAAATAAATACGCTTGTGAATATGATAATTTTCTTCATTACCAATTAAATGTGGGTTGAACTTTTTGGAAGATCATTATTTTGGGATGATCGTATACGGTAAAGGATTCATCGGCTTCTGAATCATTTATGGGAATCTTGAGAATTGGGAGGGTCGGATAGTTTGTGAACTCCGCAATTTTTTGGAAGCCTAATGAGCCATTAAATAGATCCTGATAATATTCAGCAGTCAAAGTATAGCATTTGTCCTGGGGTAGGGACTTGCAGTCGGTTAATTTTTGCAAGGGGGTGTAGAGTCTATTGGAAGCAATGATAATAAAGTCAGTTTGGGCAAGTATTTGATTGATATTTTGCCATTTTGCCGGCGTGTCAGGATCGTACAGCGGCAGAGTCACAATCCGATAATTTTGACCTCCGTATATGGGTACCGGATCATCCCAATGTTCCTGGGCTATAACTTTTCCGGCGGGGATGAATTCATTGATCCAAAGGGTCGCAGTTGTGCGTGGGTTAGGTACGGTGTAGGTACGGATAAAACTTATTGGCCAGATTAAAATAAGGGTAAATGGTATGGCGTAAAGGGTAAAGCGTAATAAACGGTTTTTTAGGTAATGTTTGAGATATTTCAGGAACATATATGCAGCCAGTGCGCCAAATATACACAACATGGGATAGAGAGGGAGCATATAGCGCATAAAGCCAATTGCGAATCTTCCGACTATTAAAAAATATGCAAGGAAGAAGATGGCTATAATAACTTCCAATGCCCATTTTCCCTGCCTCATAGGAGGAATGGCATGCAACTTGCGGGAAAACGCATGCCGGAAAAAATAAATAGTGCCTATAAAGGAAATGATCCCCAACAGTGGCCCGAGACCCCAGAGGATGATGTTTTTAATTTCATAAAGATATGGTATTTTACCTACATATTGAAGCGTATAGGGGAAGGTAAAGGCACTGCGCGTCATTTGTGATTGTTCCAGAGTTTGTCTCCAAAATTCCGGGAAATCAATTATCGCGTATGGCGAGCAAATGGCAAAGACGAGGAAGGCTGCAATACTTATTATAAACGAAAAAGAAAAAACATGATTTATAGAAGCCGGAAGGCGAGATAACCACAGACGCGGTTTGTGCGGCTGTCTGAGGATAAGCAAAGCAAAAGGCGCGATTAATGCCGCCGCGATCGGGAAGAACAGAACAAGAGCGCTTGTTTTGGTTGCCAATGCAAGACCTAAAAAAATACCTATAAAAAGGGCGTGTTTTATGGTTGGTTTTTCGTAAAATAAAATAAGCCGGTATAAAGCTGCCAGGATGAAAAATGTCAGAAGTGTATCTACCGCATAGAAATGAGAAAGCTGGATGGGTAGAACGCTTACCGCATAGAAAAAGGAGGCTATATATCCGACTTTTGCCCCAAATAGTTTTCTGCCAAGATAAAAGACCAAAGCTAACGTTCCCAGATCGAACAATGCTGAGGTGAACCGACCCGCAATATTGATCAAGTCATAACCGGTAAAAAACGGATTGAATGCTCCAAGTCCTTCACCTATAAATTTCAATAGATAAAACGGGAAGCTGCCGTAGGCGAAAAAATGCGGATTAAATGGGCTATCCGGAGAGAGAAAAGAATTCAGATCAGCGGGAAATTGTATTTTTACAACTGTCATAATAATTGCCCGTTCGTCCGGATGTAAATGATATCCCTGATCCCAATTGAGACCATAGAAGCGAAAAAGTGCTCCGAATAATAAAATAAGCAGCAATAGTTTTTTTTGTTGGTTTAATTTCATGTTTAAATTAATTTTTAATTTTTTCATAGATATATACAACCGGCCTGTCAAAGACATTTGCCGTTTCTTCAAAACTAAAGACCGGACTATTTAAATAGGTAATCCTACAAAAAATATCACATGGCGTAGCGTATATTTTTTGAAACCCGTTCATATGAGCGAATAATGCTGAATAAAAGGAGTACGCGAGGGGATAAGTTATTGGATCGTTAAGGCGAGTCTTCAGGATACGCTGGCTGGGCAGAATAATGTAATCTGAAACTGCCAATTGCTGTGCCAATCTGTCGGTCGTGTATTCAGGTGAATTATTATCTAAATCATAAAAGTTAAAGAGGGTTATATTAGGAAACGAATCATTAAATGGCGTGATGCCCATGTCAAACACTTCACTGAGGATTGCGGCATTTGATGGGACGTGTTGCAAGGCATAAATTTTAGCGGCGATGCGAGTGTCTGTTTGGATATAAGCAGTAATAAAATAGGAGATGGAAAATATGATGGTAATACAAACAAAAATCCCCCCAACCCCCTTAAATAAAGGAGGTGTCCGTAGGACGGGAGATTTGCTCATTGCAATAAATTCTGAAAGCGAGAGGCTCATAATCAGGTACATAAATGGTAGTGTTGGTACCATATAGCGGATCCATTTTGCGTAAAGAAATGCCTGGGAAAGAAATAGTATTAAGAAGAAAATATTAAGCATTAAGTATTTGCTATTCTTTGTTTTTATGGAAATAAAAATTAAGTAAAAGAATGATGGTATAAATAAACATGTTAATAACGGATTAAGAAGGAAGGGATAAATGTGAAGAAACTGAAAAACGACGGGGACTACGTTTTTAAACTCTCCTGTATAGAAAACAGACAGCGTACCCAAGGCTACGCGTGATTCATAAAACATGCTGCCATAGAACTCAGAGAAGTCGAAATAGACGAAGGGATTGGTGATAAAAAAGACAAGAATGGATACTGCGCAAAACAGGATGCAATTGCGGATAAAGTTAAAAATGCGGCGCACGCGATGCTCTTTATTTATAGGATAAAAATGAGAAAGGAAAAGCGCTAAAACCGGAAGCGGCAATAATGCTATGTGGGATACTTTGGTTGCAATTGCTGCGCCAAAGACTAAAGCTGTAACGAGAAGAGGCAGGAAATCGAGCCTCCGCAAGAGACGGAGAGTAAACAGAAAAAGTAAAACACTTAGCAAGGTCAGCCACATTTCGAAGGTGCCGAAATGGGCATATTGAATTAAACCTGTACTAAATGTCGCAAAAAAAGCTGCTATCAGGCCGGTCTGATTACTCAAATCCCCCGCCTTCGGCACCCCCTTTAATAAAGGGGGTTGGGGGGATTTATTGGCACTTAGATATATTTTCTTTCCGATGAAAAACATAAGCGGGATTAGCAAGAGGGAAAATAAGGCGGAAAAAAATCTGCTAATTAAAATTGCTAGCTCGAAAGACACGGTAAAAATTGTCATATCATCTGCGGATAATTGAAAGGACAGGGGAAGAGATAAATAATTAACAAAAACGCCGGTGAGGTATATCGTGTAAATCGGCAATGATCCGTAGGCAAAAAAATGCGGGTTCAACTGGTCGGGGAATTTCAGTCCGGAGACTGCGGAGGCAATATTGCGTTCGTCAGGATGGAAATAAAATGGCGCACCCCAGTTGAGATTATAGAACCGAAGGATTGCTCCAATAATTATCAGAAGACACAGCAAGAAAAGAATATTTTTTTTCTTCATGTCATTACAATAATTATGGTAACACAGGCGAGGTAGAAATTACAAAAAATCAAAAGAGAGGGAATATATCAAAAAAGCTAGCGTCCGGGTTCTCGCCCCTACATTCTGGTTCCGGAGTGGATTTGTCGTCCCAGCAAGGGATATTCTGCGAATCTTTATTGTCTTTTACCCAAGTAGACGTTTGCTCGGGTTTCTCACCCTTGCATTCTGGTTCCGGAGTAGCTTTGTTGTCCCAGCAAGGGATATTCTGCGAATCTTTATTGTCTTTTACCCAATTGTCCTTGACAGGCAGTGCGGGTTGATCGGGTTGCGCAGGCGGCTGGGGTTTATTCACTTCACATTCCTGTTTGGGTGTTTCAAGGTCGTCCCAACATGTGCCGCCTGCTCCGGATGGATCCGGCTTTTGTACCCAATTTCCTCCGGCGGGTTTTGCAGGTTGCGCAGGCTTGTCAGGTTGCGGCTTGACAGGATCCGCGGGTGGTACGTATCCCTTCTGACCAGGAGCGCGTAGGTTGCCCGGGGGATCCGATTCGCATTCTTTTACTTCAGTGGTTGTTGTGTCGTCCCAGCAGCCACCTTCATATTCTACATAACTTGGTTTCGGCTGGCCGTCGGGACCGGGCTGAAACTCGCTGGCGGAGCAACCCGTTATATTTAAGGCGGTTCCGGCACTATCAATACTTTTCCGTGCGGCAGTACATGAAGCTTCAGTATCACCGCACTTTTCTGCTGATGTATTTCCATCCTTATTCGTATAAGAGAAGCACCATCGTGTTTGTTTGGGAGGAAGTGCTTGATCGCAAGGCACAACTTTATTCACACCATTTATTTCCTTATTACACCATTTCGCCTCTGGCTCACTTTTGGTACTAGCCGGTATCTGGCAACGCGGGTCGTTGGGATCCTTGCAAATGCCGGGTATTTTTAAGATATCAACTACGATTAGCTGAAAAATAACAAAGGAGAAAATAATAAATATAAGTCCAACTATAGCCGCGATTAACTGATCACGTCCCTGTTGTACTTGTTCCGGTTTGCCTGATGAGGTAATTAGTTTATAGCCGGCAAAAATCATAAGAAGCAGCGCTATTCCTCCAGCGAAACCGAGGAGGATAGTAAAGAATCTTAATACGAACGCGGCCGGATCGGTGGGGATATCCTTTGTGTCATCCGTATCGCCGGAAAAGGAAGTACGGATTTTTTTACACCCCCCTGTCTCCAACCACTCGACACATGGGGGAGAAGGATTAATAATAGTAGTCGGTTTTGGAACAGTGGTCGGCTCAATGTATTGATTCGCGGTTTCTACATCAACAATACCCTGATCTACAAGTTTGGCTATAGTGTTGTCATCCAGGCCGGTAAGTCCAAACTTTTTCAGGACGCCTTTTACGTTATCTATAACTGATGGATCGCTGGCAACTCCGCCCGGTTGGCCGCAACCTCCCGATGACGGAGCGCTGCTGTTTCCGCTTGGTTGCGATGTGTTCCCGGTTGGGGCTTGTGCTTCCTTCCTACATAATGTAACCGTATGATTGACTGACTTGAATGCTTCTTTTTTATCATCGCACAGCGACTGAGTAGCGTCGCACTGCACGCCTTTCACACCCCAGCGATTTGTCGCTGTAAAACAAAACAACTCAGAGACCGATGGCTTAGTGGATGTGCCTTCGCATTCGTTAATATTCGGAGTCAGAATGTTATCGCAATCGCTGGGCGGACTGGTGGTGTCGGCCAAAACGTCTCCTCCCCTAGGCCCGGTTTGGGTGCCTTGCACGCCGGTTGAGTTTTGTGCGGGTTGTTCAACACAACCTGTGACCGTATGCTTGGCTACCTCAAATACCTTTCTCATACTAATGCAATCATCTTTAGTAGCGGAGCACTGAGGACCTTGTGCGCCAATCTCGGGTTGAGCTGTTGAATCGAAGCACCATTTTGGTTTGGCTCCACTTGGCGGAGTGTCCGAGCATTTTTCGACAATATTCGGAGTAACAGTACTATCGCATTTTTCATCTCCGCCTTCTGGCAAATTTTCTCCGCTTGGCGGCGGTTTGGCCGCGCCGGAGCCGGATTCGCCTCCACAAGTTATTGCCTTCATAATACCTTCTGGACTAAAAATACCTAAATCTTTGAGTTTGCCTACTGTACTGGAGGGTATCTTAACGCCAAACTGACCCAGGAGAGAATGTATTGTGTCCTCTTGAGTAAAAATTCCCTGAAGCCCGCCCTGCAATATCCCTCCGAGACCGAGCGCACCCCCCACTTCGTCTACTAAAATATCTTTTAAACCCACGCCATTTAAAAATTTATCCATTATCGGCGATAATGACCCAAGACCGGCGTATCCCAAGATGCCCTTTGTTATAGCGCCATAGTTTTCCTGAGCTATGAAGTCATAAGTCTCTCTACCTACAGAATAGATTTCATGACCTGTTTTAACTGTTTCAATAATCCCCATCAATTGCTCGCTTTGCAGTACATAATCCTTTGCTTGTTTTACTAACCCCTGGGCTTGCAGTGCTAATTGCCCGATATCTTCTGTTAACCATTGAGCATTTGCCCGTTGAGGATATAAAAAATAAGAAGCTGCGGTTGAAAAAACTACCAAGGACAAGATAATTGCTATAAATAACTTTTTCACTCCTTCCAGCATGACAAAAAATGATAAAATTTGCAAGAGGAGTGCGAATCTTGACAAGCAATACTTAATTACGCTACTGTTATTGTAGATAACAATTATGATGAACAGGAAAAAGCTAATAGTTGGCGGAATTATCGGAGTTATTATAGTATTTATTTTGGCGACTGTATTGCTGACGCCGCAAGAAAAACCTCCATTGCCCGCAGGAAATCAGATAAGTCCGACCGCGGGACAACTTATCCGGGAAAACGCACCGTTGGATTACGATGAGTTTTTAAGCAGCGGAAGGTCGGAGATCTGCACTTTCGCGGTGACACAGGAAAATCAAAATGTTAGCGGGCTCGAGGTTCCATCTAAAATATCAACAGGAACCATCTTCGCGGCAAATGGCAAGATAAAAGGTGAATTTACGATGACTACCAGAGACGGGACACTCCAACAGCATGTACTTGTTGATGCGTATACAGCATATTTATGGAATAATGTGAATAATGGCGGAGTTAAGTTTCTTGTGGGAAAGGAATCGCCGGATAAGTTAATCAAACCGCCACTGGTTTACAATTGTAAAAGCTGGACGCCAAATAATTCTGTATTCCAACTTCCGGTGGGTGTAGTATTTACCGAAATTACAGATTTTAACGCGAGCACTCCCTGACGGCCAATAGACTTCTTTTGAAAAAGCGCAATTTAAATATCTCCGTTGAACCAGAAGTCTGCGGGGGTGGGATAGAGCAGGCTCTGTTGCATCTCCAGATTCTTCACCTCAAGATAGTTCTTTATCAAACTCGCAGCAAAAACTCCACTTTCTACTAAAATTTTATCTTTATTCAAACTTTCCAATGTCTCAAAAAGTGTGTGAGGTGTTTGCTTTAAGCTTCCTTTTTCCCAAATATTCTCGTCGTACGGACCGAAGCCTAATTTTACCGGGTCTAATTTCTTCTTAATACCATCAATTCCGAAAACGAGTAGCGCCGGGAAGGCAAGATAAGGGTTAGCTGCAGGGTCGGGACAGCGGAATTCGAGACGTTTTCCTTTCTCCATATTTTTATAATATACCGGGATTCTAATGGCAGCGCTTCTATTTCTTTTGGAGAAGGCTATCGCGGTTGGGGCTTCAAAATGAGGCACAAGCCGGCGATAAGAATTCAGAGTCGGGTTGGTAATTGCCAGAAGTGTGCGGATATTTGTGAGAAGAGCGGCAAGATAGGAAAGAGCCGATTTTGATAACTCTCCATATCCCTTGGGATCGAAAAACACATTTTTTCCATTTTTAAAGATACTCTGATTGGTATGCATTCCGGAACCGTTATCTCCAAAGATGGGCTTGGGTAAAAATGTAGCATGCATGCCATACTTTTTGGCAAGATTGCGGGCGACGTATTTATATTTCATAACTTTATCCGCCATATTCACCAGACTGTCGAATCGCATATCAATTTCTACTTGTCCGGCAGTCGCGACTTCATGGTGGTGCACCTCAATTGGAACACCGATTGACTCGAGGATTGAAGTCATTTCCGATCGAAAGACTTGAAGTTTGTCCTGAGGGGGGACAGGAAAATAGCCGGTTTTGGGAAGGATTTTGCTACCGTCGCTTTCCTCATCCGGAAAATCCGGAATTTCGTCACTTCTAATTTTTATATATGAATCGTGTGAACCTAAGTGAACAGAGAGTTTATTTAATACAAAAAATTCTATCTCCGGTCCCCAGTAGGAGACATCGCCAATGCCTGTTTTTTTCAAATAAATTTCGGCCTTTTTCGCAGTGAAGCGCGGATCTCTTTCAAAAGGTCCTGCGTCACCGGGATTGTAGACGTCGCAAATACAGACAAGTGTTTTTTCGAAGAAAGGATCTATAAAAAGTGTAGCTAGATCGGGCCTTAGAAGCATGTCGCTTTCAAATATACTGCAGAATCCTTTGATGCTGGAGCCGTCAAATCCGTAACCCTTTTCAATTCCCTGCATTGAAAATTCATGGGCGGTAAGGGTCATATGCTGCCAAACTCCACGCAGATCAATAAAGCGAAGGTCTACAAACTGAATGTCACTTGATTTAATTAATGCAAAAGCTTTTTTAGGATCCATAGTTTACTAAAACTCAAAATTCAAAGCACCAAATCACAAATAATATCAAAATTCAAATTTCCAAAATTCAAAACGTTTTGAATTTATTGCTTTGAACATTTGAATTTATTTGGGATTTGTAATTTTGAATTTGTAATTTATTTTTGGGGACTTCGATGTCACCGAATTTTAGTGAGGACTTCTTTGTCTTCTTGTCTTCGTAATGAAGATAATGATATTAAAGCACATTAATATTGCTGTGTCAATAATTATAAACAAGACTTATGCTACAATTTCTTTATAGAAAAACTGCGTTTGGCTGCCAAAAATATACCTATGAGCCTTGAATCATGGCTTATTTCTTTTGTGGGAATAACATTGGTCAGGACTTTTATTGAGCAGTTTTCAAATGGTGACCGTTTGCGATTTGTTCTGATTGATCCACCAACTATCATCCATTATTCTATCTTTTACCTTTGTGCCGCAGTATGCATCATGACAATATTTATGCTCGCAGGTGGTAAAACAAAAACAGAAAAAAGAAAAATAGATATGCGGGAAATTACAGGTTTATGTATTTTTGGCGCCTTAATAATTTGTCTGCCTCCAATTATAGATCTTATAATTGGCGGAAAGGGCGGTTTTGTTATGACTTACCTTTTCTTACCTCCTGACGAGCTTTTAGTGAGATTCCTTACTTTTTTTGGCGGTCATATTTCTCTAGGCGCAACTCTCGGGATTCAGGTTGAGGTGGCTATAATAACTATTGCATCTTTTTTTTATATACGATCGGTTACCGGAAAGGCGCTGCGAGCAGTTGTTACTGCGCTCTCAGTTTACAGCATTATTTTTATTCTCGGAGCCTTGCCATCAGTGGTCAGTTTGATTACACCAATTCATACAACTGTACAACAGACATTTTTAGAGTCAGTGACGGGGTCGCATATCATCACAAACAATATTCATCCCGGATTTACAGGTTCACCCTTAGCGCTAATCGACCTTGGTTTTAACAAGATCATGACTGCGTTCTTTACTTTAATTACCATCTTTTCAGGTACAGTATTTTTTTACCTCGGAACCCGTGAAAAATTCCTAATGATTATAAAAAACAGCCGGCCGGAACGAATTTCACACTATCTTTTACTTATCATACTAGGTGTTATATTTGGTGGCTTGGGGGTCCCATGGAATTGGATAGATGCGATAGCACTTCTTTTAACTTTGGTCTCGTTTGCAAGCGCATGGCTATTCGCTGTTTGCCAAAATGACATTCACGACGAATCCATTGACCGCATATCAAACCCAAATCGTCCTTTGATAAAAGGGGGCTTGCCCAAAAGTGATCTAGTCTTTGCCTCAAAAATATTTCTCATCGTTGCGATAATTTCTGCCTATGCAGTAAGTCTCTACAGCGCGTTTTTCGTGGTTTTATTTATTTTCCTTTCTCACATTTACTCAATCTGGCCGCTTAGGCTTAAGAGGTTTCCAATGGTGGGATCTTTTATTATTAGCCTGGCCTGCCTATGTACTGTGCTCGCGGGCTTTTTCCTTTTTCACCAGGACAAAAGTATCCTGGCTTTTCCTTTAAAATTTATAGTATGGATCGTCTTAATTTTTACACTTAGTTCAAATGTGCGCGATATTAAAGATATTGCCGGAGATAAGGCGGATGGGATACAAACTCTGCCGGTCATTTTTGGTGAAAGAAGAGGTAAGCAAATTATTGCCATTATGGTTGCATTTGGATTTATTGTTACGCCTTTTTTCTTCTGGATTGAAGCACTTATGGTGCCTTCTATTGCATGCGCAGTGCTATCTTACAAGTTTATAACAGAAAGTAATTACAAGGAGAAAAAATTCTTTTACGTCTATCTTACATATTTTGCACTACTTATACTGTGCATTTTATTTAATATCAGGTAATTGAGTTGAGTAACGTAAAAATTTGTAGTTATTAAAAGTTGGATGAGCCTTTATATACTTTGGGAGCTAACCAATCATTGGGAGCATCTTGTTCATCAGGAGCTTCCTGTTCGTCCGGAGCTACCATTGGCGCAACTTGCGCATCCCGAGCTTTTTGTTCTACCATTGGCGCATCATCTTCAGCCCAAGGATTTTGCTCTGACTTTGGCGCTGCTTGTTCATCCTGCTTCCCTTGTGTTATTTCAGGCTCAACTGTAGGAAATCTAGGTTCAGGTTTTGCTTGTGTTTTTTGAATCTCATTTGTTGGAAATCTAAGTTGCGGATTTGCCGGTTTTTCTTGTGGCCTAGATTCACGAGCGTATCTTTGACTTGGTTGTTTTTGCGAGGTGGTAACAGATTCCCGACGGGCTCCATTTCTCATAAGAACTGAGGCTATCTCAAAAGCCAGGGGGCTTGTTGAATCATCCTGGAAATTTTTGGTAGCGTAGATAATGCCACTCATCAAATTTTGGGCAACATCCTGATCAATGCGTAAACCTAAAGAAAGGACGATATCCGCAACCAGTTCGCTTACTGAGGAGAAATCAGGTGAAACGGCAACAATATCACCGTATCCTTGATTTTCCTGTTTATTATCGATATTAATTATTTTCGTATCGCGTATCTTATCAGAACTTATAATATCTCCAAGATCAGACAAAATGGGTGTACCAATAACGAACAGCAAGCTGAATGCGGCTCCTCCACCTTTGGTATATTTGACATCTTTTTCATCGAAGGTAAGCTCTTTTCCTGCGGCTTTTACTATAATATTGAGAAATCCATTTTCTAAAGTGTATGAGACCTTTTCAATTTCACCTTCAACATATGGGAATGAGACAACTAAATCTCCTCCATCAGGACCTTCAAGTTTATTTGAGACTTTGTCAATGCCTACCAGATTTGATAATTCTACTATCGGCTGCGTGGGACAAGCAATGGTGACATTCTTATTTGCTTCTTTCAGCAATAAGTACAAAGATAATGAGGCTGCCATTTCATCCATTGATGGATTTTTACCGAGCGTTATTGCGATATTATCGTTTTTGGAGAGCTCCTCTTTAATTTTTTGTATTAAAGCATTATCCATAGGTCTAAAACTAACTATGGGATAGTATCATATCCCCCACTTGTATGTCAAGAGGGGTGGCAATAAGCAAACCTGCTTCATGGCCTTTTTCAACCTTGGAAACCGGATTCTTGCCTACCCGGAGGGAGCCGATTGACGCTTCGCCCAGCACAGATTCCCCACGCATGATACGAATTCTGTCTCCACGCGCCACCCTTCCGGCGTTAACTTGAACCCCAAAAGCCACGGTTTTCTCAAAGGGAAATTTGGCAAGTACTTTGGCTTTACCAAAAATTTGTTCCATTTGAGCCTGTAATTTCCCCTCAAGCGCGTCTTTTATTTCGTCAAGCATCTCATAGATAATTGAATAGTTACGCAGAAGTACTTTTTCAGTCATGGCTAGCTTGAGGATTTCCGGACGTATTTTGGTATTAAAACTCAGGACAATACTACCGGTTGATTTGGCGAGCAAAACATCAGCTTCAGATACTTCGCCGGTTTTCTGCATAATAATCTTTATTTTTTTAGGTAGCGCATAACAGATCGCTTCGAGTGATCCTTTGGTGTCGGCCGCAAGGATTACAGAAAGGGTTATTTCTTCATCTTTTTTTTGATATACCGATTCTCTTTTTAGGGGTTGCGCCTGTGCCTGAGAAGCCTGGACTAAAGCTGTATTGGATTTTGAACTAATTATACTTCCAACAGCCGGAACATTCTTCGAGACCGAGTATTTCAACCGCATCTCCGACTGTACTTTCTTTTAGTTGTTGGCCGCGGTCATTTATAATTGTACGAATTTTGCCGCTAATTGCATCTGTTTGAATTTCGTCTCTGATTTTTATAGTTCCGTTTTTAATAACAATTGTTGCCCTAGGTCCGACCCGGGGATCAAGCCTGCTTTCAATAACAATTGCCTTCAACTGTCCATTTGCGGATATTTTATTCTCCTCAACAACGGGCGCATGCATATCAAATACTAACAATATAAGATCGAGAAGCTCTTTGATATTGGAATTTGTTTTCGCTGAAACAGCGATTGCAGGAATTTCGCCACCGTATTCTTCCAGGGTTATTTGCTCTTTTAGAAGTTCCTGCTTAACTTTATCTAAATTTTTGGTGGCTAAATCTGCTTTGGTGATCACAACAATAAATCGGGTGTTGGTGCCTCTAAGTAGTTCTATACTCTCTTTTGTTTGTGGTTTCAGTCCTTCATTTGAGGCTACGACTAACAGTGCGAGGTCAGCAACCTGAGCTCCCCTACCGCGCATATGCGAGAAAGCTTCATGGCCTGGGGTATCAATAAAAGTGACTGAACGTTTATGGCCTTCATGAATTATATCTATTGATGATGCTCCAATTTTTTGAGTGATCCCACCGACCTCGCGTTCGGCGATTGATGTTTTTCTAATCGCGTCAAGGAGGGTAGTCTTGCCATGATCAACATGACCAAGTACGGCTACAACCGGCGGAAATTGAAGCCCAGAAGCTTTGACCTGTTTAACGTCTTTTGTTTTTGCCATAAGTATTCAGAGATTATGTAAATTTTAAAAATGTACATAATTTAAGCCTCTTTTTTTGCCTCTTTTGATTCTACTGCGGTAGTCTCTGTTAAATCCGGTGATTTTTTTTCTTTGGGTTTTTTCTTCTCGGCTTTTTTTGTTACTTCCTGCCTGCCGGCAGGCAGGTCTTTTTCTTTTGCTTTTTTAACTTTAACTGCTGCGGATTTTTCCTCATCTATCGAAGGCGCTTCTTCGCGTCCTTCTATTTCAATCCTGTACTGTGTTAATTTGTATGCCAGGCGGACATTTTGGCCTTCCTTACCGATTGCAAGGGATAGTTCTTCTTTGGGTACAACAACATTGGCGATTTTATCATCTTCATTTACGGTTACAGTGACGTTTTTAGCAGGAGAAAGTGCCTGGGCAATATAGGTTTTGGTGTCTTCCGACCACTGTATAATATCGATTTTTTCGAGACCGCCTAATTCCTGAATTATAGCTTGTACCCGGACACCTTTCTGACCGACACATGAACCAACCGGATCAATGCCCGGTTGTCCGGAAAAAACAGCGACTTTTGCACGATTGCCCGGTTCGCGTACGATTGCTTTTATCTGAACGCTGCCCTGGGCAACTTCCGGAACTTCTCTTTTAAATAATCCATCTATAAGACCATTATTGGCGCGGGAGACTATTATCTCTTCTCCTTTGACGCCTTGTTTTATATCTGAGAGGTAAAAAATCAGGCGCTGATTTAAATGATATTTTTCGCTGGGTATTTGTTCCTGAGCCGGCATGATCGCTTCTGCTTTACCGATATCGACGATGATATTTGATCCGGCAAAGCGGAGAATCATACCATTAACTATAGTGCCGATTTTAACTTTATAGTCTGTCAGGATCGCTTCTTTTTCTTTTTCACGTATTTTTTGCAGGATGACTTGTTTGGCTGTTTGAGCCGCAATTCTACCAAATCCCGGCGGCGTTACATCTGTGTCGCCTTGAAAAATATGCGCTTCTCCGGTTGCGGAATTGAGTTCAGCGCGAAATTCTTCGAGTTCAACACCGGGATGATCCTTCCGGTAAGCTGCAAGGATCGCGTTTTTTACTGTTTCAAGTACGACATCTGTGTCTACTCCACGCTCGGAGGCGACTTGATTTAATGCTAATGCAAATTCACTTCTTTGTATCGCAGGCATGGAGGTAGTATAGCAAAATCAGCTCTAACCTACAACCCTTAAGCAAAACCGGAGACTAAAATTTCCAGCCAAGCTCTTTTTTGATCTCTTTTTGGGCTAGAACGAACTGGTCTTTTGTTAGTTGGTTGTTGAGGATACAGTATTTTTTATTCTTAAGCCCTATACAGCCGATGCAATCAGTGCAATTCAAAAGCCATTCTCCATAGTAACAGTTAGTACTATTTTCCGATACATGAAGAAAGGCACAATTAAAACAAGAGGTTGCATAGGTCATTTGATAGCACCTTTCGCTAAAAGAATTAGTGCCCGGATTTCCGCCTGAGCGATAGGAATCCCAACAGTTTCTGGACCTTGAACAATTAAAAGTATATCCGGAATTTTCAATATATAAAGTATTAAAAGACCAATAACAGTTTTTTGAGTTGTAAATATTATCTCCATATGGACAATTATCATTATTTGATTGTTGACTTGCCGGATGCGGGATTTGTTTTTTTAACTCAAACATTTGAGCCAGTAACTTTTGAGGATCTTGTTTTTTTAATTCTTCAATTTTTTTAAAATATTCCTCTTTGGTATATTGCTTATTAAAAATACAATACTTTTTATGGACCAACCCGACACATCCGAAACAATCAGTACAGGCATTTAACAAAACGGAGAAATGGCAATCCGTATTGTTACTACAATCCGAAAGGTAAGTACAGCTATAACATTTGCTTGAATCAGCAGACTGATAACACTTTTCAGATTCGAAAACAGACATACAATCTACCAGTTTTTTTCCATAAGCCGCAAGCGCAGTATAAATACAATCTTCCAGATAGTACCCTTCCGAATAGTAGGAATTTTTGCTCATAAAAGTGGCGTCAACAAATTCACAATTTTCAATATGATCAACCAATACAGCGGGAACGGGAATGGATTTCTTCAGAAGCTCGTATTTTTGGAGAAAGGTCATTTACTCTTTTGTCAGGTCTACGGTGTTGCGAAACTCCGTATAACAGGGGATGCAATAAACGATTAACTTTTTATCGGGGTTATGGGTTGTTACCATGTCTTTGCCGCATTTGGCACAGGGATATTTATAGAATTTTCTTTCATTACGCATTGCTTCGCGGAGTTCCTGTCTACATGTCGGGCAATTATCAGGATGAGGGAGTCCCATTTCCTTATAGAATTCAAGCTCCTGCTTGATCATCTTAAATTTGGCTCCGCAGCGCTTACATGTTCTTTCCATAATTTAGTTTTGGGTAGTATGAATGTTATCCTGTCTATTAGAGTTTATCACAAGTATTTTTGCTGTCAAGACTAAAAATGTATTTGTAATGGGTTTTAAAAATATGAATAGGCCCAGTAACTGAAGGAAGTTATTCCTTTTTGTTTGAGGTAAACTTGTTTTCGTTTTATTGACTCCATGTCTTCGTACCATATAATATGATCTTTGTTGTCTGAGTCTGTATAGCGGATTTGTGATTCGGCGGCTTCTTTATCCCTGATAAGCTCACAATTGGTAAATTCGCAAGAACCTACAAATTTTTGTTTTATTTGTGACAGGCTCAGGGATTGGGCAGCCTGGACTGACTGCTCTTTTTCGGTAACCAACCAATCATAGCCGTATGCACCGAAGATGACAGTTATTTTTTGCGGTGGTACAACTTCCAGGAAGTCATCTGTCATAATGCTTAAATCGTAACCGAACTTTTTAGCTCCAAGAAGGGGGAAATTTGGTCCGGGATTGCCGCCGGCTTTATGGAGATCGTAGGCCATGATCATAATTGTATCCGCATTTTGCGCTAGTGTTTTTACATCATAAGGCCTGGCGCGGTAAAATATATCACCATAAAGTGTAAGAGCAAAGGTGAGGTTGTTTTTCTGGCTTGCAGCGTAAAATGTAGTTGTGAATTTATTGATTTTTTTGATAAGAGAATCAAAAGGAATTGCCGCGACCTCCAGGTCCAGAACGATTCCGTTCATATTGTTAATTTGGGCAATTTCGATAGTTTGATCAATAATTTGCTGCTGCAGTGATGGATCTTCCAAGATATCTAAATTTTCCTGACTGCCGGTCATGCGCAGAGCCAATAATTTTTGAGTACCGGCAGGTAAAGAGTTGTTGAATTCAACTAACTGTATTTCTTCCTGTTCAGTCATACTAATTCCTTGTTTGTCCGGCTTGATACCGAAATAAATTATTTTGTCAAATCCATCAGTCTCAATCGTGGTGTCGGATAACGTCCAATATGGTACGAAGAGTGAGAGGGTTGTTTTGTTTCCTGAAATTGCCGGCAGAGTAGTTGGTCGCGGTATAGACGTTGGGGCGAAGACCGGCTGAGAAAGATCTTTGTTCAGTTTATTTTTAAAAAGGATCGCAGTGCCGAAAAGCACAAAAATAATTAACGCGAGAAGCACAGTTCTTTTCATCCCCCCTATTATACGGGAGAAGTAGGCGGCTGGCAAAAACGGGCAATTTTTAGCTCAGAGATCAGATCGCTGCAAAGGTTATCAACAGCGTCATCCGAATCTAAGGCTGCAACCAGGAATGGACGGGCCAGCCCTGCCAAAGCGCAGCCAAGGTGAAGTACTTTGGCAATATCCAAACCGGTTCTCACACCTCCGGAGCCGAGAATAGTTAGTCCTTTAATTTGAGTACAAGCTTGGATGGACTCATAAGTGGTTAAGCCAAAATGTTTAAAAACTTCGGCTTTTCGATCCTCCCCTGCAATTTTGGCTTCGATCCATGACCAGGAGGTGCCGCCTACTCCTGCGGTATCAATAATCTTTACGCCGATGTTAAATAAATTTCGTGCGGTATGAAGGTCAATACCGTGACCTACTTCTTTGAAAATTACGGGAACATTTATTTTTTTTATAACCTGCTCGATTTTTGGCAGCAAGTCATGAAAATTCGTGCTGCCGCCCGGCTGCAAGGCTTCTTGTAAGGGATTGAGATGCAAGACTAAAGCGTCGGCTTCTATAAGATCAACAGCTTTTTGACAATCAATCCACGTAAGTCCGTCGTTAAGTGTGCTGGCTCCAAGATTGGCCATAAGCGGGATGGTTGGGGCAAATTTACGAACCTGAAACGTAGGCAATAGTTCAGGGTAACGCAGGGCAATACGGATACTTCCGAGTCCTAAGGGTATATTGAACTTCTGAGCGGACCGGGCAAGGCGGGTGTTTAAACTCAAGGCTTTTTGGGGGCCGCCGGTCATGCAGGAAATAAAAAAAGGGTAGGAGATTTTTTTTCCTAAGAATTTGGCTGATAGATCGATTTCGTCGAGAGAACGATCAGGTAAAGCGCAATAGGGCAAGATTACTTTTTCCAAGCCATTGGTGCCTGTTTGCGACAGGGGGTCTAGGGCAAATTGTAAATGCATGGACTTTCGTTTTTTTATGGTATCTTTAGTCGTGGTCATAAGAATGCATTATACCTTACTTATTTGTAGAGCGCTATGCTATACTTAATTGGTACTCTGGGTATGAAAAATTCTATTATTCTAATTTTACAATTTATATTGGTTTTATATATTATTTTTCTTTCTGGGCCATATTTTATTTTTACGGTTCCTTTTGTAGTGATTCAGACTTTAAGCGTTTTGCTTATTTTTTGGGCATTACTGGTAAAAAAGCTGCAAAAAGTGCGGGTATTTAGTGGAGCGTCGAGGGGGGTTTATTTAATTAAGGATGGTCCATATGAATTTATCAGGCATCCGGTATATGTGGGCTTGTTGCTTTTTGTATCAACTTACGTTCAGGAATATTTTACACCGGAACGATTTTTGGCCTTTGTACTTATAGTAATTCTTGTACTTTTACGGATACGCAGCGATGAGAGACGAACTGAAATTCATTTTAAGCATGAGTACAGCACACATAAGAAGAAAACTAAGATGCTAATCCCCTACGTCTACTGAAATAAGTTTTATTCAAAAGACTCCTTTTAGGAGGAATAGTACAAGGCCTATGATTATGGCGATAATCAATATGCTTGAAAGGCCGGCAAAGGCTAGGATTCCCAGAACTGAGAGTATCCAAAGAACTAGAAGCACTCCTGCAATTTCTCTGAATGGACTGGGAAGAACGCCGATAATTGCGCCAATTACTGCAAGCGTGAGAAGGTTCCAAAGTGTAACGGGCTGTCCGTTGATGGTAAAAAGTATAATATTGGGAAGGTTTACATTTCCGACAGAGATGTAGCCAAAGTACCAGAGAATGATGAGAATAATTAGTAGCCCAATTAACATAATTTAATGCTAGAGCTTGAAGGTGAAAATGAGTTAAAGATGAGGTAAGAGATATGCAAGAGCTTTTTTAGATTTTTAACATTGGGAGGTTATATTTTACGATTTTATCATCAGTAGTAATAAGCGTGAGCTTCTCGACAATGGCTTGAGAAATTAAGATTCTATCAAATGGATCTTTATGATGAAGAGGGAGTATATCAATACCAAACACATGGTCTATTTCTATAGGAAGGACGCTAAACTTGCTTTTCTGCACACTAACTTTCATATCCATAGATAGATCTAGTTTTTTCTTTCTTTTTTTTAAAACTATCTCCCAAACACTAACTACACTTAAAAAAATCTTATTATGAGGATTATTTAAAAGATCAAAAAGTTCTTGAGGGAGTTTATTGCTTTTTTCCATCCACCATATAAATATATGTGTATCTATTAGATATCCGTTATTATTCACCATAAAAAAGCTTATTAATTTCCTCGTCTTCATCATCAAAATCATCAGATACCCATACCTTACCCTTCCATAATCCCGGCTTTCGGGGCTTAAGGTCTTCCTTATAAGCAACAAGCTTTGCCACAGGTTTTCCTGCTTTGGCAATTATGACATCCTCGCCTTGCAAAGTTTTCTCTATTAATTTTGACAGATTCGTTTTTGCTTGATGAATATTTACAGTCTGCATATAGGTACATATTAGCTAATTTAGCTAAGTGTGTCAATAACTTGAACAAAATGTTTTATGCCTGGAAGCTAACGCGGCTTAGGCAAACGATTCTTGATTATTGTTGTGCAGAGATTCGGCCGGTGAAGGTGGATTTGGCCAGCATTTGTTCCAGGATGTTCTTGGGGACGATTTCATAATGGCTTGGTTCCATGTAGTAATGGGCGCGGCCTTGAGTGAGGCTGCGGAGTTGGGTGGCGTAGCCTGATAGACTTTCTAAGGGGACCATGGCGAGGATGATTGTCGCAGTACCGTGTTCTTCGGAGCCTAAGATTTGGGCGCGTTTGGAGGAGAGATCGCCTATGACTTCGCCCATAAATTCGGACGGAGTGGTGACTTCGACTTTCATGATAGGCTCAAGTAGTGTAAGGCCGGCTCTTTTGGTCGCGGCTTGAAGCGCTTGGCTGGCGGCGATTTTAAAGGCAATGTCGGATGAGTCGACATCATGATATGATCCGTCGTAACAGGTGACTTTCATGTCTACGACCGGATAGCCAAGCAGGATACCGTTATCCATAGTTTCGACAATGCCTTTTTGGATTGAGGAAATAAATTCCTGCGGGATGGCGCCGCCTTTGACTGCATTGACAAATTCGAAGCCCTCACCTCTTGCCTGGGGTTCGACGCGGAGGAAACAGTGACCATATTGGCCGCGGCCGCCGGACTGGCGGATGTATTTGCCTTCGGCTTCGGCAGGTTTCTCGATAGTTTCTTTGTAGGCTACTTGGGGAGCGCCAACATTGGCTTCGACATTGAATTCACGTTTCATACGGTCAACCATGATCTCGAGCTGGAGTTCACCGATTCCGGAAATAATTGTCTGGCCTGTCTCGTGGTTGGTCTTGACTGTGAATGTCGGATCTTCTTCCATGAGACGCTTTAAGGAAAAACCAAGTCTCTCCTGATCGGATTTGGTTTTGGGCTCGATGGCAAGCGAGATAACCGGTTCGGGGAAGGTGATTTTCTCGAGGATAATTGGCTTGGCTTCGTCACAAAGAGTATCGCCGGTACCTGTTTCTTTTAAGCCGACGATTGCAACTATTTCGCCTGCGTAGGCTTCTTTGATTTCTTCACGATTATTGGCATGCATAAGAAGCAGGCGGCCGATGCGTTCCTTGGTGTCTTTGGTACTATTATATGTATAGGAACCGGCGCTTAATTTTCCTGAATAGACGCGGAAGTAGGTTAATTTACCAACATGAGGATCGTTTTGTATTTTGAAGGCCAGGCCGGAAAATGAGTCTTCGAGCGTAAGCTTGCGGACTTCGGGGCTTCCGGTTTTGGGGTGGATGCCTTTGACTTCATCGAGATCTACCGGGGAGGGGAGATAATCAATAACGGCATCGAGGAGTGGCTGCACGCCTTTGTTGCGAAGGGATGAGCCGGCGAAAATGGGGACTAATTTATAGGCAATTACTGCGGCGCGAAGGCTTTTTTTGAGTTCTTCAACCGGCAGATCCTTGCCGCTTAGATATTTTTCCAGAAGTACGTCATCGGTTTCGGCGATTTTCTCGATGAGTTTAGCCCGGTATTCTTCGACCTGTTGCTTCATGTCTTCGGGGATTTTGTCGGAGACTTCGAATTTGGCGCCGAGTTCTTCAGATCCCCAGATCAGTGCTTTACGGGTAAGCAGGTCGACTGTTCCAATGAATGTATTTTCTGCTCCGATGGGAAGAACCATAATTGCGGGATTGGCGCCGAGTCTGACTTCAATTGTCTTGATAGTATGGAGGAAATCAGCACCCAGCTTGTCCATTTTGTTAACGAAACAAATACGCGGGACTTTATATTTATCCGCTTGGCGCCAGACGGTTTCGGATTGAGATTGCACGCCTTCTTCAGCGTCAAGTACAGTAATTCCTCCATCGAGAACACGGAGGGAGCGCTCTACTTCGGCGGTGAAGTCAACGTGTCCGGGAGTGTCGATAATATTTATGCGATGATCTTTCCAAAAAGTAGTAGTGGCTGCGGATACAATAGTGATGCCTCTTTCTCTTTCCTGGGCCATCCAGTCCATTTGTGTGCTACCTTCATCAATGTCGCCGATTTTGTAAGTTTTGCCTGTGTAGAACAAGATGCGTTCGGTTGTGGTGGTCTTGCCCGCGTCAATGTGGGCAATAATGCCGATATTACGGATCTTGTCGAGCGGGAAATTGCGTGATTTTGGGTCGTCCATAAATAAAAAAGTTAAAAATTCAAAGTGAAAAGTTCAAAGTTACTATGTCTAATTAAAAATTCTAAAGCTGCACAGTAACTCAAAAAAATTTAACTTTTAAACTTTTAACCGTCTTAAATTATAGCATAATTTGATGGGGCTGGCTATAGTAAAGAAGTGTTTTATTTACTGTATAATAGCCCATATGAAATCTTTTTGGAAAAAATTACCGCGGCCGTTTACCGCGCTTGCACCCTTGGACGGGGTGACTGATGCAGTATTTCGTCAGATGGTGACGGAAATTGGCAAGCCGGATGTGCTTTTTACAGAATTTACTGCTTGCGGGGGTTTGGTGTCAGAGGGAAGAAGTCATGCGGCTCGGAATCTGTTGTTTAAGCCTAACGAGCAGCCGATTGTCGCGCAGATCTGGGGAACGGAGCCCTCGGACTTTCTTACTGTTGCGCAGGATTTAAGGGCGCGAGGATTTGCGGGGATTGATATTAATATGGGTTGTCCTGTGCGCGCAATTATTAAGGATGGTTCGTGTTCGGCGCTTATGAAGAATACTAAGCTTGCAGGTGAGATTATTCAGGCCACTAAAAAGGGGGCAAAAGACGTACCTGTGAGCGTGAAGACGCGAATAGGTTTTGATAAAACTAATATAAAGGAGTGGATCGGATTTCTCTTAAAACAGGATTTGGCGGCTTTGACTGTGCATCTGCGGACTGTGGCGGAGATGTCCAAATTTCCTGCGCATTGGGAGTTGATGCCTGAGATTGTCTCAATGCGCAACGAATTGGCGCCTCAGACTTTGATCATTGGGAACGGTGATATTGTTGTGCTTTCTGAGGTGGAGGAGAAGTTTAAAAAATACGGATGCGAGGGAATTATGATCGGGCGGGGAATTTTTGCCAATCCTTGGATATTTAATAGACCGGTGGATATGAAAGAGAAGACTGAAAAAGCGCGGGTTGCGTTGTTTTTGCGTCACATTGAGCTTTTTGAAAAAGAGTGGAAGGGGCGGCGGAAATTTGATCCGCTTAAGAAATTTGCGAAGGTGTATTTAAGTAATTTCGATGGGGCAGCTGACTTGAGGATGGAGCTTATGAAAGCTAAGAGTCTTGAGGAGATGAAACTTACGCTTAAAGATTATAAAACTTCTTAAGGGATAAAAATCAATCCAAATCTATACAATGGCATAACTAACCCTTTACAAACTCTGTGTTAGAACTGCCTATTAAGATTGATTTTGTAGATGATCCATGATCCACATTCTTGCAAGTGTTGTTGGGCCGATTCCTTTTTTATGTGCAAGTGTACGAAGTTTATTTAAAGTAGGAGAATCAAACCGTATAGTGATTCCTTCCGATAGATTTTTGGCAAAACGTGCTTTGATAGGATGGAATTCATCTATAAAATCAGCTATGCTGTGTGTTTCCCAAAAATTTGCTTCTTCTTCACGACTAGCAAATGTAGGAATTTTAGTTAATCTTTTAGTTTTTGTTTTCATCATTATTTTTCACCTCCTTTCAAACGATTATAAAGCGCAATTTCTTTCTTATCCGCTTGATATGCTGTAATAGGATAATATCTCCCATTACCTTGTGTCTCCAGTACTACTGCCAATATTTGATTTTCTTCAGTCGGACCCAGAAGTACTAATCGTCCTTTTTGCTGGCCAAGTAGTACCAATGGTGATCCATAGCAAACTGCTTCTACTTTTTCCGGAACAATCTTATGATTCGCTATATGCTGCACATTCCAAGAATCCCAGATTAGTTTACGTATTAAGAGCACATTTTTATTGTAACACGATGCGTTACATAGTCAAGGGTTAGGTGAAAAATCCACTTCGAAGTTGGCAATTCTTTCAGCCCACTCAAAAACTTGAATTGAAGTGGTATAATTGTATTGGAGGAAAAAGTTATGGAAAAGGAAGTGATAGGTGCAGCAGCTTTTGAAACTGTAGCGGCTTCAGATGTAGCAGGAGTAGAAAGTAGTGCCGGTGACGCAGGAGCTACAGAAGTAGGAGTTGGCGGGGGAGATTTTTTGGGGTTATTATTTTTTGGGTTCGCTTTGTATCTATTAAGTTCGATGACTTCTAATAGTAGATAAATCAGAATATTTATTGCCGATGGGAATGAAATTCTACAATTAAGTTTCTAAAAAGGGATAGTGGGGTCTGTTCCGGGAGAATTATTTACAAAATGATTTCTGTAAATGCACAATTTGCAGGCTTCTGAAGGGATGGGTAATGGGCCATTTAATACTTCTGAAATTGATTTAATTAAAGTATAAAAACTTTGCATATTTTCTTCTATCGGATGCCAGGTTGGTTTAGCGGTAAAGAGTATTTTTCCATCTACGAGTTCCATTTGTTCAGGGTTTATACTGACTACTCCCATTCTTGAGATTTTAATTGGAGGCTTTCCATTATTGGGATTCTCGAGGGCATATTTGTAAGCATGGAGTTGAGATGCGTATTTTTGAATTTTTTCTTCGTCGGGTGTGGTGATTTTGAAATCAATGACTGTATAACTTCCGTCGTCCAACTTTGTGAGTATATCAAATCGGCCTGAGACAAAACAATCTTTTGTTCCCGGTATAGGGAGTGATTTTATAAATCCTTCTTGTATTTCTATGAGTCCTGATGGAAGAGTTGGATGGACATCTTTAAGATTCTTACCCATGATCGAGTTTTGAAGGAGACCGTTTATTCTTCCAAACATAGAGGGGAATATACCGCTGGAGGAAATACCAAATTTTACTTTTTGATAATAGCAATGTTTACATTCTTCCCAAAGGTAGGAAAAATCAGAAGGGCTTAATTTATATAATTTAGGATTCATACTTAACAGTAACTACTGCAGAGATTATTATACTATAAGTTGTGGAGAAAAGCTAATTCCAGAGTTTTTGGAGTTGGGAGAGGGTTTGCTTCAGTCCTGGCAGGGTGAGTCTTTTTGGTTTTAATCAGATGCAGGTGATTGTAAGTGGGGAGTATTCTGAGTGCAATAAAGCGATTACGATTGACAATCAATCCAATATACAACTGCTCAGGTAACCACAGCAAGTATATTGGGAATATAAAGCTACCAAGCTAATTCAAGTCGAAGGTTGTAATTTAAGCGGCATTATTTTATATAATACCCTTACTTTTTAATTCTTGAAACATTGTTATCGATCTTTCAACACCCGACATCTTAAGAGCTTCAATATCTTTACCTTCTTTTAATTCTTTTATAGCTATATAAGCAAAATTTTGGGTCACTCTGGGTTCCATTTTTTTAGTAACGAGAAGCGTTTTGACTTGCCCATCATCTTTATAAAATTTTCCATTTAAAACATCCAGTATGGTCTTAGCCATATTGTCTACATCTCGCGATTTATAGTCTTTTTGTGATACGAAATACTGAACTATAAAAACAAAAACCTCTTTGTCTGTAGGAAATTGCTTTGTGTGTTTTAAGTCGCTTTCTACTCTTTGAAGAAAAGTTTGTCTGAATGTCCCCAAGCCGCTTTTTTCATCTTTTCTTCTTGCCTCAGAAAAATTGTCCTTTTTAAAGGCTTCTTGAGTTGAAGGAATAATCATATCAATGCCGATATCAAAATCTACAGAAGTTTTAATATTTGCATTTTTCCTCGCCATTGGGGATATTTCAGGCTGTAATAAATGTGTAGAGCCTTACGCCTGTTTTGGTATTTTCTCTTTCTACTTTCTTTTCGGGTATTTCTTTACCTTCTTTTGTATAGAATGAAACTTTTGCCGGATTGTTTTTGTATTTTGTAGCTATAAAATAAACTTCTTTTTTTAACTTTTTCATAGTGTAGTTTATAGTATATAAGTATTTAGATAAAAATCAAGGCCTCTTACTGTTTTCAAACAAAATTTCGATGGTGCAGTTGTGTCTGGCAGCAGGGGTGAGTCTTTTTGGTTTTAATCAGATGCAGGTGATTGTAAGTGGAGTATTCTGCGTGCAATAAAGCGATTACGATTGATAATCAATCCAACATCCAACTGCTAAGGTAAGTTCAACAAGTAAATATAGAATTATTTTATAAAGAAGAAAAGGTGCGAAGCTATTTCAGATGGATGGTGCAGTTATTTTAAATATTCGTTTTAATAATTTTATGCACCAACAAAGCTTGTTGAATCATGATAGTGCTCATAAACAAAGTTATATATTTCTACTCCTTTACTATCACAGTCTTGTTTTGAATAAGTCGGTTCAGGTAGTGAATCATATAGAATATCAGAAATTGTTGTTTTAACTCCTGCGCGAGCTATCTCTTTTTCTCTCCAATCAATGACAAGCTTTTCATGTTTAAGTTTTGCTAAAAGATCTTTTGCAATCTTTTTTACTTTTTCTCGCTCATCAGGATTCAAGTTATCCTTTTGTAGAAGATCAAAAATTGCGAGTTCCTCTTCAGTCAAATTTTCTTTTACTGCTCTTTGTTCTTCTTCGCTTAACTCTTTCGCAAGTTCAACGAGGTCATCGAAAAGCTGATCGATATCATGAGCTCCGGTGTTATACACATTTAGCATTGCCAAAAGTCTGTCCATGAACTTTGCACGTATTTTATTTTTTTTCATCATATCGATAATCTTTTTTTCCAGATCATCTCTTAGTGCCTCAACTTGTAAGTTTTTATTTTCAATCTTGTAAAAGAATTCATGTAAAGCATCGACATCGAGTGCGCTTAAATCCTTGAGTCTTTTATAATGTGGGACAACGTATTCACCAGCTCTAATTGACTTATCCAATAATAATTCCAAGTCTCTTTTTACCGGTGAAGTATCAATACTTCGAGCGCCAACGTCTCTTATGCGCGAAGCAATTATACGAATTGCGGTTACCTCATTGTAATAATCTTCTGCTGAAGGATCAGGTAAAACAGATTTGTAGGCAGAATAAAGGTCTGCTGACAGGTTTAAAAATTCATTCTTTCTTTTTTGATCCACTAAAATTTGGTTGGCGTATTTATCGATAAGCAATAATTTCTGTTCATTAGGTGATTTAAGCAAAACTTCAATATCTATTTTTAATCCTTTAAGCATTTCTTTAGTTTGCTTTAAAATATTTAACAAATCTTTCAAAAGCTCATCTTTACTTTTGATTATTTCATCGTCTCCTGACTTGGTCGCAGCATAAAGGGCTAATGCTTTTTCAACGTTCTTAAAGACTCCAATATAATCAACTATCATGCCGTTTGTTTTCCCTTCGGATACCCGATTTGCTCTCGCAATTGCTTGCATCAAGGTATGATTTTTTAAAGGCTTGTCAAGATAAAGTGTTGAAAGCGTCGGGACATCAAAACCGGTTAGCCACATTGCGCAAACAAATACAATTTTTAGATTGCTATCATCTTTCTTGAATTCTTCTTCAAGGTTTTCATTCTGTATTCGAGCTCGAAGCGGTCTCATTTCTATTTCAAACGGTTCAAGATCAGCAATTTCATTCTGTGATTGACTTACGACGACAGCCATATCTATTTTTTCAAGTTTTTCAATTTCTTCACGAATTTTCTCTTGCTCAAAATCATTCTCTGCTCTTGATAAATCCAACCGCAATTTAGCTAAATGCCTATCCCATTCAGCTTTTACTTTTGTATACATACGCACTGTTGTTTTTTTATCGATTGAGACGACCATTGCTTTTCCCTGATAACCCCGTCCGACAAAATGCTGCACAATATCCCTTGCTATCGCATTTAATCTGTCTTCACGGGTTATCAAATGATAGAAAGTTGAAAATTCCTGTTCTACCTTTTCCTCTTCCTCATCGTTCATTTCGTAGTAATTCATTATTTTGCCAAGTTCTACTTCAAGCTGTGGGTTGATATTCTCAAGTTTGGCTACGCGATTTTCATAATATAAAGGAACCGTTGACCCATCTTTTACTGATTGACCAAAATTATATACGGACACATATTCTCCAAAAGTACTCTTTGTTTTTTCTTCACCACGACTTAAAAGTGGAGTTCCTGTAAAACCAATAAATGAAGCATTTGGTAGTGCTTTTCTCATGTTCTGGGCGTAAGTATCGTATTGGCTTCTATGAGCCTCATCCGTCATAACAATAACATCATCCCGATCTGACACCGCTCCTGGGATATCCTGAAACTTCTGAATAGTCGTAAAAATTTGTCTGTGATCCTCTTTTAGTAATAATTTTAAATCTTTAATTGAATCAGCCCTTACATGTTTTTCATAAACTGCACCCACGTTGGCAAAATTTTTATATGCTTGGCCATCGAGTTGTTCGCGATCAGTAACAATAATAAAAGTAAAATTCCCAGGAATTTTTCTGAATACTTTTTGTGAGAGATAAACCATAGCAAAAGATTTTCCAGATCCCTGTGTATGCCAAAAAACTCCAAGTTTTCCGTTGAGTTCTTTTCTCTTTATAACTCTTTCAAATGCACGATTGACTCCGTAGTACTGAAAATACCTGGGAACTATTTTTTTAGTTTCTCCAAGTGATTCATCATAAAGAATAAAGTTTTCAAATATATCAAGAAGTCTTTTTTTGTCACAAATTCCTTTGACAAGAGTAGCTAAATCTTTTTTTGTCTCATCTTTTTCAGATTCAACTTTTTTCCACTCGTTAAAATATTCAAAAGGGGATGTTAGGGAACCAAATTTATTCTCAATGCCATTGGAAATTACGATTCCCATGTTGTACCAGAAGAGGTGTGGAATGGTGTCTTTATAATCCCGGATATTGTCTTTATACGCATCTACCAAACTTTTATGAGAGGCTTTTAGCTCTAATAGAAGGAGGGGAATACCATTAACAAAAAGAACTACATCTGTTCGTCTCGTGTACATCTCGCCCACCACCCATAGCTGGGAAACACAAAGAAAATTATTGTTTTCAGGGATTTCAAAATCAAAAAACTTCACATTCTCAATTTTTGAATTTCCATCTTGTGTTTTTATGTTTACGCTGAATCCATCTTTTAATAGTTTGTAGACTTCTTGGTTGGCTTTAACTAAAGTTGTATTTGATCTGTCTCTGGTTATCTCAGCAACTGACTGTTGCAAGGCTTTTTCAGGTAATGATGGGTTTATTTTGGTTAGAGCAGGGAGTAAATACTTTTTGAGGATTACTTCGCCGCGGTGTTCCCGGCCAAACTTTGCGTCTTCCGCGTCTATAAAAGCATTTATATGACAGGTTTCATCAGTCCACGCTTCTTTAATGAGTTTTATGACTGTTTGTTCAACTAAATTGTCTTCGCTAAATTGATTCATTTTCTGATATTTCTGGTAGGTACTTTTTCAATACGTCCACCATGGAATTCTTTTTATCGCCTGAGGTCAAAAAAGATAAAATTAGATTTTGATAGCCATTTTTAGCTAGCTCAAGATCAGTTTGAATTTCTTTTACAAGTCCTTTGTGAGGATAAGATTTTAATATTTCAACTATATCTGCGTCATCTGAAGGTAGGTTAATTTTCTCCATTTCAGTATCCATCTCCGAAATAATACTTTTTTTGAAAGATTCGTAATCAGTCTTAGATTTCAAGGCTCCAAATTTTTCATCAAAAAGCCTATTTATTCTATACTTTGAAGCACTAAATAAAACTTCGTCCTTTCGTTGTTTGTATATACTTTTTATTTTTTCAGTCACCTGTGCTTTCTTATCGGTTTTTGACAAATGTTGAAGCACAAAATCAATGAACTCTGGAACCAGGAATATATTCTCAATTTCATTTAAAGCAATGTTAAAAATAGATTCGGATTTTAAAGACTCTAGTTGGTTATCTGATCTAAAATCTCTATCTATTAAACCAAACACTTTTTTGTCGTGCAGAGATGTATTATTTCTAAGTCCTTTGACTGATTCGATAACTTTTTCACCCGAACCTCTGGCAATTACTGTGAAATTTTCGTAGTAAATCTGGTAAATTTGAGAATCAAGCGAACCTTTGTCACCCTCTACGAATAAAATTGGCTTCCTGCTTCCAAGAATCTCAAGGAAAAGTTCATCCGGGATAATTCCATTTTGGTCAACTTCTTTCCACTCCCATGTGTTTTCTTTAAATGATTGAACCCATATGACTTTGCTGGCGGGTTTACTTACAGCAAAATCTAAATCGTGTGTTATGTAAACAAATGAACAATCACTCCGGAATTCTTCAAGTTTGTTCCATAACCGTACCATTAACGCTTTATGTAAATGCAATTCGGGCTCATCAATTATCAGAATGCAGTTATCTTCAGCTAAGACGGTCTGAGATATTAAATACAAACCCACTTTTTCCCCATCACTCATTTCAGCTCCAGAATATTCGTTATTATCGCTTACCGCTCGAATACGATCTTTTTCCAACTTTAGCGGCCTGTAAGGGAAAATAAAATTCCAAACCTCCAAAACTTTTTCCTTAACGGAAACTGGTGTATCTTCTTTAGTAATACTGCCATTTAGATTTATGCTTTTAATTACCTCCTCATTTCTTGTTGCTTCTTGAGCAAATAACGAGATTAAGACTTGTTGATAATCATTTTGAGGCTCTACTGGGGGATGATTTTTATAACTGCTTCTTAATTGAGTATTTGCCGTCTCATAATCTTGCCTTTGTACTACCTCAGACAATTGTAAATATCTTTGGGCGGATATTCGTTTTGTAGGGTTGTTAATCTGTTCAAGCTTAGAGCCCAACCTGGTTTTCCCAGCCCCGTTTGCCCCAACTATTACTATGTTTTTTTCAAATTCGAAAGATTCCACGACTGAGGATACGCCAGATTTAGGAAATTGAATAGTTTTCATGATTTTAATTCCCTCATTCCTGTCACAAGCTGAGGGATAAGTATATCACAAATTTTTTCCAGGCTATAACTCTGTGCTTCAAGGTTATCTCGTAAATTGAAAATTTTTTGGACATTTATAGTAAATTGATTAAGTAGGCTGTTAGGCGGAACTATTATCTTTTTACCATATACATAGCTTCTATTAAGCCCTGGTACTGCTGCGTCTCCGGCAATATAACTTTGAGATTTTAAAAGATAATAAATGAATTCTAAGTTCAAAGATGATTTAACATAATAAGTGGTGTCAATTGGATAAAAGTCATTTTTAACCCAAAATACAGAGCCTATATTGCCCTTTCTGCCTATTACAATTCCCGGTCCCGGAACAAATTTTTCGTTATGAAAACCAACTCTACCACTAGAACCATATACAGAAATATTTCCGTTAACTCTTGAGTCTTCTTTTAATGCTTTTCCATATGCAAGCTCTAATATATCACTGAGCTTCTTAACTTCCCACCCTTCTGGTATTTTGCCTAGAAGAGAATCGATCATTTTTACATTTTCATGCCCGGGGAAATTGAATTTTATGAACCATTCTGTATAAAGCGTTTGTGCCATTTCCTCCAAAATCTTTATCCGCTTTTCGTTGTTTTCAATTAAATCGTTGTAGGCAGAAAGGACAGAAGAAATTTGAACTTGGGTTTTCAGATCAGGTAGATTTATAATTATATTTCTTAAATCTTCGAGTCTAATACCTGTAACTGTTGACCCATTCCCTATGTTTTGTAACTTAATTCCTGAATAAATTAAAGTCCAAAGTAAAAAATCATTATTAATTTTCTCATTAGGGTAAACTGCTTTTAAATCTTGATTTATTGCAGTACCAATTGTTGTTTTTACTACACGTCCCAATCCCATCCTAGTTGGCATTACTATGGTTCCAGCACTGACGAAATTTGAGGCACTATTATCTAAACCTTCTTGAGTAATATAATCTTGAGTTGAATCTAAATAATATCTGCCGTCTTCAAAGTCTTTAACACTTGCCCAAGGAATTGCACCTCCCCAATATTGTAGATTACTTTTTGATGGAGTCCCCCCTCCTACAACCTTCTCTAACACATCTCCTAATTTTTGTTTTGTCCAAGTTGTCATTGTTATTTTTTCTTCAAATATTTTTTTACTTCTTTGTCAAAGTCGGAGAAGTATTTTTTGTCTTCATCTTTTCGATATTTTTCATACTCGTTATGAGCTATGGTTTCTGCTTTTTTGGCGCTGATTGATCCTGCGTCTTTTAGTATTTGTTTTTCGCTTAATTTCAAAAATTTATCGAGCTTAGACACCCAATCACTCATTTTCATCAATCTGGCATTTGTTGCTTGTAGCTCGGCAAAGTCTAAATAAAGCGACACAATCAAATTTAATTGTTTGATTTCCGGTTCTGAGAGATAATTTTTGGCGATTGTTGTATCTGAGGCATGGATCTTTGATCCTTTGAAACTTGTTAAACCCATGTTTGGTTGTTTGCTATTGGCTCTTGTCGCGATAACTTCGGCGGCTGTGTGTCCATGGACTGCGTAGTGCATTTTATTTTGCACAGTTGCAAAAAATTCTTGAGTTAACTTATTATCTTTGCTGTAATCAATACTTGTGGCGTATATATCAGTGACTTTTTGATAAAAGTTTCGCTCACTGGCTCGAATATCCCGTATGCGCTCCAGAAGTTCATCGAAATAGGATGCTTTTCTGCCACCTTCTTTAAGACGCTCGTCATCAAGCGTAAAGCCTTTGACTATATATTCCCGGAGTCTTTGTGTGGCCCAAATACGAAATTGAGTGCCGCGAATTGATTTAACACGATAGCCCACGGAAATAATTACATCGAGATTGTAGTATTCAACAGAACGCTTTTTCTCAACACCACCTTCTGTTTGAACTGTCAAGTAATCCTTGACAGTTGATTCTCTTGATAATTCAGCTTCTTTATAAATATTATTGACATGGAGACTAATGTTTTGTTTTGTGGTTTCAAATAGCTCAGTCATTTGAGCCTGGTTTAACCAGGCTGTTTCGCCTTCAAAACGTACATCAACTTTTGTTTTACCGTCTGGTGTTTGGTAGAGAATAATCTCTGATTTATTTTTGCTTGTCATAGTTACCTTTCTTATTTTACTTTTCAGGCCAAAAGTATAATATGGATTTCTATATTATAGTTTTCCAATCTTCTTCAATTTTCTTTTCTAAGCTGTGTGCCTCTTTTGTGAGAGTTTTGAATTCCGATGTTAGTTCGTTCATTCGTGCTTCAAATTCCACATTATCCATTTCTTTCTCAACTATTTCGATATATCTTCCAGGATTTAAGGAATAATCATTTTCTTTTATTTCATCAAGGGTGGCAGCTTTGCAACGGCCTTTTATGTCTTCATATTTTCCGTATCCTTCCTCACCACGATATCGCCTGACAATTCCTGCGATTTCCTGTATTTGTTCATCGCTCCAGTTGTTATGTGCGCGATCTACTGGGGTAAAGATATTTTGTGTGTTGATAAACAATATTTTATTTTGTCTATCTGTTCCTTTTTTACCTTTGTCCAAAAACCATAATGTGGAAGAAAGTGTTACATTTAGAAACATATTGGGCGGTGTTGAAATAATCACATCAACAAAATTTTTCTCAATAAGTTTTTTTCTAATCTCCTTCTCAGCATGTCCAGCATCAGTTGCGGAGTTGGCCATGACAAAACCAGATCTACCATTAGAATTTAAGGCGCTCGCAAAGATTTGCATCCAAAGGTAGTTTGCATTTGTAATGTTGCCTTGTTGGGTAGTAGGAAGTCCAAGAAAATAACGTGGATCGCGGTGTAAGCGCTCTGGATCAATAATTACTTGACCATTCTCGTCAACACCAGCAACATTAAATGGTGGATTAGCTAGAACAAAATCAAATTTACCGATACTGTTGTGTGCGTCTTCATAATATGAGTTTGCCGGAAGAATCTTTCCTGATAGACCATGAATTGCTAAATTCATTTTGGCAATTTTAATTGTTGCGTCTTTAGACTCTTGACCATAAATTGTTACTTGATCCATTACTTTGGATTTATTTTTTAAATGTTCTTCGACAAACTTAGCTGAATGAACGAACATTCCACCGCTTCCACAAGCCGGATCAAAGATCCGGCCATGGTATGGCTCTATAACTTCAACCAAAAGCTTAACTATAGATTGAGCTGTAAAAAATTCTCCACCATTTTTCCCTTCTGCAAGAGCAAAATTTCCTAAAAAATATTCATAGATCTCTCCAAACGCATCTCCTTCAATGTCTTCTGGAATCTGATTAAAATTTTTAAGAAGAGTAATAAGGATCCTATTATTTTCATCTGCTTTTTGCGAGAGAAGTGAGTAATTTTGAGGCAGAACACCAGCGAGATCTCTGTTATATTCTTCAATTGACTTCATTGCTTCGTTAATTGCTTTGCCTATGTTTTCATTTTCTGGAAGGCTGATTAGATGTGAATATGTGGCTTTTTCTGGTACATATAATACGCCTCTAGCTTTGTAGTCTTCTGGAGAGACTGGTCGCTGTCTGGTTGACTGTGAAGAAATTCTATCTTTCCCTATTTTTACTTTGACTTTTTTAAATCGTACATCGGCAAATTTAAGAAAAATGAGTCCTAGAATTGGAGCAGAAATTTCATTTAAATTTAGCCCACTATTGGCACGCATTTGCTCAGCCGATGCCCACAGTTGATCTTGAAGTTGCTTTTTTTGTGCAGTCATATATTATTCCCTTATTAACTTAAAACTGATCCTTATTATAACCGGTATTGGGATGTTTTGCGAGTTGATGTAATGATGGGTGTATCACTTTGGAATATAGCTGGTAAAAATTTCTGAGCAGCTGTAGGCGTGGCAGACGATGCAGCTGTAATTGTAGTCTGCTAGTATTGCGTCGCGGTGGATTTTGTCGGGTTTGCGAACCGAAATATTGTTGGGGAGTGTATGGCTCAAATTATAATCTGCTATAATAGCCTTACAAAGTTATAATATTACTATGTTATACTGATTAGGTTATATCAGGAAAGGATATTTATGAGCACAGCAACAACTATCACATTTTCAATTGATCCGGCACTTAAGAAGAGAGCAAAAGAAAAAGTTGAGAAACTAGGCTTTAGTCTTGATTTACTTGTTGGTTCTTTTGTTGATAAATTACTTACAGTAGTCGCGGATAAAGAAAATGCTGACGCAGAAATAGTTCTTCATTTAGAAAAACCAAATGAGTATTTTAAACGGGCTATCAAAAAATCCAGAGGTGATAGAAAAGCGGGAAAAGCATCCCCCACCTTTGAAAAAGCTGAAGATGCGATTGAGTGGCTACATAAATGAGCCATTATGAAAGTTAAATTTAGCCCGGAGTTATCCGCAAGGCAGTTGATGAGAAAATAAAAATCTTCCAAAAAGATCCACAGAATTCAGATTTACATAATCATGAACTTCGTGATGAGTATAAAGGACTACGGAGTATTAATATTACCAATGACTATCGAGCAATCTATGAGGAAATAAAAGAAAGGAAAGACACGATAACAGCGTACTTTTCTTTACTTGGAACACATAAAGAGCTCTACGAAGTAAAGAGATTTAGAGTCAGAGTAAGGTTTAAAAGACAATAAATAACTATATTACTTTGGAATATAGCTGGTGAAAATCTCTGAGCAGTTGTGGGCGTGGCAGGCGATGCAGCTGTAGGTGTAGTCTGCTAAGATTGCGTCGCGGTGGATTTTGTCGTTGATCCACCAATTAAATGCGTGTTGCTCGGTTGTAAAATTGATTATGTTTTCATTAACGTAATAAGGCAGATTCATTGCTCTTAAGCCTGAGTGCATGGCGCTGTTACCGTAGATTTCATTGTAAACCTCAGGGGCTCTGTTTTGGGCGATGGCACAGACTGCTTCGTCTTTTTTAAAGGGGGGTAGATCAAAAGTGCTTCTATAATTATTGACCATAGCAAACAATTCATTTGCGTTAAGCCCGTTCACAGGCGCTGCTTGCTTAGTAATAGTCGGAATTGGAAAAGGAGTTGGGGTGGGCGTACTGGTAGGTTTGGGGGCTTGCCCCGATTGAACTTTGATTTTTTCACTGGGTTTTGCGGTTACAATCGGGGTATCGGGGGAGCCCGGGGTGGGCGTAGACGTTGGTTTTAATGTCGGCTTGGGCGCTCGCTCCGATTTTATCGGGGTTAAAGTCCCTGCTGTTGGGAGGTTTGAAGTGGGTATTAAAATTTTATCTTCTGCAGGTGCACGATGTACTGATGAAAGGATATTGGGGGCCTGCCCCGATTTTATCGAGGTTGGGTATAAGGTAATATTCTTTAGTTCCTTTTCGAGTGCCAAAACTTCCATTTCCATTTTTTGAAGCTCGGGGTCGTGGCCTGATTTAAGCGGAGCCGGAGTAGATTTAATAACAACTTTCTTAATAATTGCTGAGTTACTTTTGTTAATTGGCAGCCCCGGAATAATACTTGAGGTAAAAGTACTCGCCATTAAGAAAAATGAAGTCAAAAGCTCAAACATATTATTACTATACCATTTTTTGCTAATAAAATTTATCTATCCCAGCGTAGAAGGGTTAGGGAGTGTATCGGAATGAATGGGCGATTTGGTCGAGGTCGGAGAATAATTCTTTAAATTCTGTTTTAATCGAGAAAACCCAGCTATTAGCGTAAATTGAATAGTATGTCTCTTCTCCAATTTTCTCTTTTACAGCTTCATGATTATTTATTACTAGTTTTTCTTTTTCTTTGATAATTAGATTGTTTTTTTGATTTAAATCATTTAGGTATCCTTCTAGAGAATTATAGTTTGTTCCTGCTCTAGACAAAACAATTTCACGTTTTCCATTTTTTTCTTTTAAGGTAATCGTTCCGAATTTTTCTTCAACTGAGTAATTTACGGGCACATCAATTGTAATTTTAAGAAGTTTTGATGTGTAACTTCTTGTTAACTCTTGTGAATTGGTTGCACTATTATCTACTTTTGTTATTTGATTTCGCGGTAGAATATAGTAGCCAAGAATAATGATAATAATGACTACACCCAATAGCCATAAATAGTTTTTATTTCCTTTTGTATTCTTTGCCATATTAATATTTATATTTCAGACTACCTTGTTGAGTAAATAATTGCAATAGAATAATGCCAGGCTTGATTTCACTTGTGTAGGTGGTAGTACCAGGACTTTTGGTATAGATTTTTGTTGTGTTGCTTGAAGACGAATAAAGTGTAAAGATTTTTTTGTCATCTTTGAGACTGTAATATTGATCCAATTGTTTTATTTTATTGGTTTTATCAGTAAGAGCCAGGGTAAAAAAGACATTTGGGTCAAGAGATAGAGATGGGTTGCTATTGTATTGCAGACTATTAACGTTTAGTGCAACTTGCTTATCAATCTTTACTTTACCAATGGTTAAGAGAAGCTTATTGCCTGCCTGATCGGCAATAGTGTATTTCGGGCGAAGTGGTTGGGTTTTATCAACTGTAAAGGTGGTTGATCCCAAATTATCTTTTCCTGTAACTATACTGTCAAAACTTGATAAGTCGTAACCGATTTGTGCTTCGGGTGAAGTTTTATCAATATTTATTCCATTAAAGTTTAATTCACTTTTATTCCCTGCATTATCTTCACAAATACTTTTTACCGACTGATTCTTGCCCTCGGTTTTTACAATAATTGGTTCACTAACTATTTTTACACCTGAAGTATTGTCTGTGCAATTAAACTTAACTTGCACATCTGCATTGGTCCATGAACCACTAGCATATGGTAACCCTTTTGTAAAAGCAACGGCAGATAAGGTTGGGGGTTTTGAATCATATTTGAAATTAAATGAAGTAGAACCGATATTTCCCGCTTTATCGGTACAATATCCCTCAACGATAGCATTCTCATTATCCGGTTCTTTGTAGATGATTGATTCTGTGCAGTTGTCAATTCCTGAGTCGTAGTCCTGTCCGGTAAATGAAATAGTTACCGGATGATTATACCAGTCGTTTGTGTCAGGGGTTCTATCAGCAGATGCTGATAAAGCCGGTGGAGTTTTATCGATGTCAAATTCTATTGAATTTATGTCCTCAATGTTACCATCGTTATCTTCAGAGTAATATTCAATTTTATGATGGCCTTCGGTAGTAAACATAAGTGGGTCGGAATATTTTTGCCAATCCCCGCTCTCCAGTTTATAAGCGGTATATTTGACTCCCAAACCCCCATCATTATCTATAGAATTAAAAATTAATTGAGTCTCAGATCTGAACCAATTCAACTGTCCTTTTTCGCCTTGTAAATCTGCGCTCGTTGTGGGAGCAATTGTATCCAGTCTTTCTCCCATTAGGGCAAAATATGTCAGGTGGTCTACTTGAGCGCTTGCTTTATTATTGAGAAAATTAATTAATGATTCTTCTTTTACCCAATTCTCGCGATCTGTGCTTGAGTAAATAGATAAAGAACCTATCTTATAACGGGAAATATCGGCTTGCGTGAAGTCAATAACCACAAGCATTGGATTAGTTAGAATAGTTATTAAGGAGCCAAGGGGGTCTTTAAGTATAATATCCATTACAGATCCGACAGATTCCAGATTGTCTGAGGATTTTGCTGCGGGTGCAGCTTTCATTTCAATAGTTGATCCAACAGCTACCGTGTTTGCTGGAAGCTCGACCAAGTATTTTCCTGTTTTAAAAATAACCCCATTGGCAGGAATAGTTGCGTCAAGTGCATCAAGCTTTTTATTCCATAGATAGTAACTTTTATTTCCGGTTTTCTGCTTGCTATTATAGATGAAGGAATAATTTTCCCACGGATCTTGGTCTATAGACTGCCAGCCAAACGGATCAACAAGTCCATCAGGAATATTGTCTTCAAAATTTCCGTCCTTGTTCTTGTCTTCAATTACCATAAAATGGATATGGGCACCAACTTCTCCAGCCGGACTCACGTTTCCTGTGAAACCTACTTTGCCAATAATTTGTCCGGAATTTACACTGACAGGCTGATTTGGAGTGTGTGTAATAAGACCTTTATGATCCAGATGATAGTATCTTGTTTGGAATCCGTTTTCATGATCTATATGAATGGCATTGCCACATGCACCGCAAGTATTTACAAAGGTAGCAATGCCAGATGCTGCTGCAAGGACATTGTCTTCAAATTCTACTTCGGCAGGGTTTCCGTAGTCATAACCATCATGGCGGGAGTAACTTAGTCTAGTACTTATTTCATTTTTATAAGTTGTAATTTGGTTTAAAAAATCTTTAGGTTCGATTAGTCCACTACTTAATAATGGATATGTATGATCAAAAAAGGTATTAATAGACATTGCCGCCTCATTAAAGTCCATTCCTTTTTCTTCATAATCCCACGGTAAATCGAGGAATGGTTGAGGGGGTGTGGGGGTGGGTGGAGATGTAGGGGTTGGCGTGGGAGTGGGGGTTGGTGATGGGCCGGGGGCGTTGGTGTTTACTAGATGTATTGGGTCGCTGGCTATGCTGAAACCACAGATATCGTAGAGCGCAACATGCACTCTGTTTGCTCCGACTCCAAAGAGGTGGGTGATGTCTTTGGGTGGAAAGGAATCAAGTTGGGTGCAGTTTGTTTGATATGAATGGGTAAATGATAATGGCGAGCTATTGTCTCTGGTAACTGTGATATTAATCGCATCGTCGGCCCAGGTATTACCCGAACCATCGGAATTGCGGCTGAGTATAATATTGCCAGAGGTATAATTAATAATGATATCCTTTTGAAAAAACGTCTCACCAACAGTTGTAGGCGGACGCGCTGGAACACCGGAGGTGATAAGGTAGGGAAATGTTGCGGCAAGTGCTTTCTGTGGAAAGATAGTAAATAATAATATAAGAATCAGAATAATACGAGAAAAGTAGTAAAATTTAGTAATAGGATTGTGAAGATTTCTCATTTTCATTATTATAGTTATACGAGAGTTGTAACTATTTATAATATAGAGATAATAGTTGGGATTTGTCAAGTAAGAATATACTTATGTCTAGGGATGCTTTACTGTGTTTTCTCTAAAACTGAAGTAGGAATTGCGGCCGATTATTAGGTGGTCGAGCATGTTGATGCCCATGATTTTGCCTGCTTCGAAGAGGAGTTTGGTTACTTTGGTGTCTTCGTCGGAGGGGTCGGGGTCGCCGGAGGGGTGGTTGTGGGCGACGATGAAGGCGGCGGCGTGGCGGCGGATGGCGGCTTCTAGGGTTTCTCTGGGATGGACGAGGCTTGAGGTGAGGGTGCCGATAAAAATTGTGTCTATGGCGAGAATTTGGCTTTTGGTGTTGAGGGAGATGACGACAAAATGTTCTTTGGCTGAGTTTCCGATTTTGTTCTTAACAGAGGAATAAATTTCTTCTGGTGAAATTGGTTTTTGTTTGCTTTTGATTGTTATAGGAATGGAATTTCGCTCGAGACGGCGGGCTAATTCCAGACTGGCTTTGATCTGACAGGCTTTGGCAAACCCCAGACCTTTTATGGTTTGAAGATCTTGCAGGGAGGCTTCATTGAGTCCTTCTAACGATCCGAAATGGCTGAGGAGTTTTTGGCTGGTTGTTATGACGGATTCGCCGGCGATGCCCCGTCCAAGAATGATTGCGAGTAATTCATGGATTGAAAGTGCATCCGGTCCTAGGTTGGCAAGCCGTTCTCTGGGGCGTTCTTCGGGTGGCAGGTCGCGGATGGTATAGGTATTTCTCATATGATTAGAGTAGCAGAGAAGTTAGTTTTGCTCAATAATTAAAAAAGGTTCACTTCAATTTATGTAACTAATAAAAAAACGCTCAATTGGCGGTTTTATGCGTTCCTTATAAACAAGTATTATTTAGTCTTTGAACTAAACTCATTTGTTGCTTGCCAAGCTAAATTATTTGCTGCATTAAAGTCCTCTCTAGTAACAATTTTTATCCGTTGTCCGGGTTGATATCCTAATTCTTCAGCAAGGCGAGTTCGTGATTGTCGGGAAACTATTGCCAGTCTCAATCTATCATTCGCAATTCTCTGATTATCTTCAAAAGATCTACCACCTAATTTTGCAAGTTCACTTCTAAGTGTACGGTCCTGGGCTAATATTCCTCCGCTTGCTTCATTTTCTGCTCGCGCAAAAGAATTTTCAATAGCTAAAGAATCTAATTCGCCTGCCTTTAAAAGTAAAGCAGTTTCGTCAAGCATGATTGTTTCTATTGCAGTGTCTATAGCAATTTTTTTTAAATTGCGTGGTATTCCACTATGATATTCACTTCTTGCTGCAAATTCATTAATTTGCCTTCTTAATCGTGCTGCTATTAGTTGATCGGGGCTAACTGATGATGGTAATTCTCCTGCCATATTTATACTGAGGTGTATTTTATACTATTTTAGGGTAAGCATCAATAAATGGGTTATCTCATTTATGAAGGTTGGTAAGCAGCTTTGGGCAGGGAAATAAAAGAAAATATTATTTGGTAAGTTTTACCGCTTTTTCAGCAACCATTTTGGCTGCATTTATTTCAGTAGCTTGGTAGCCTTCTTGAGCAAGACGCCCATATAATGCTCTCATCGCGTGAGGGTATGCAGCATCGAAGCGCTCACTAAATTTTTTTAAATCTTGTCCATCTCCTATTAATCCTGCTGTTTTCATTATTTCTATTTTCCGGTGAAGTGCTCTTAAAGCTTGCCTTAATTTAAAGTTTGGGCTCTCCATTAGTGTTTTTACTCTTTCCGGATCTATAGTTGGAAATATAACCTTAAGTTCCACACGGCGATTTTTTCTTTCTAGCATAATTTATCACCTCACTATCTGAAAACTTTAATAGCCGTTTATTATAGTGTATTAATAGGAGGGACGCAATAAAAGCTGATAATCAAATACGGCTTTAAATTAATCTAAATTATGCTCCCGTGTTTTGATTGTTATTTATTATAAGTTCTGCAGAACACCACAGCTTATCAAAATATATTCGATATTGTATGCTTAGCGCTGAGCTGTTTATATGAACTACCAAAGGTTCCATAGCCGGAGTTAGTATGTATACATGGTCACCGGCTAACCAGACTGTATGCGGAAGTTTGGGTTGAGCGGCACTGATTTTTAAAATATAAGGATTATTAATTAAGGGGCCGATATATTTTAAAGCGCTCATTCTTTCGCTTTCAAAGAATAGAATGTTAATCGGGATGCCAAGTTTTTTTAAATTCTTTACTTCTTCAACATGCTTATTAAATATTGGTTTAACAAATTCATACCAATCTTCCGGCTCGCCGCCTATAACTGTGTATTCGCCTGCAAATTCAGCCCGTTTTCTAAAGTCAAATAGGCCTAATTCGAAGCTATCGGGACCAGAGTAAATTTCAACTTTTTCTCCGCCTTTGCTTATTTTTTTTTCAATTTTTTTAACAACAACTTCTGCTATTAATTCCTGCTGCCTTACATTGGTAAGCAATTTTTCCGGGTCCCCGATGCAATAGAATCTTTTCCCGTGGCGGATGGAGAACGTAATTAAGTGACGACGGGAGAGTGTGTCGAGGGCGTTATATACAATTTGTCTGTGTTTTTTAGTTAGGGCAACAATTGGAGCGACGAAACAGGGGCCGCGTTCTAAAAGCGCGACAAAAACTAAGCTTTCGGTGTAAGTTAAGCCGAGTTTTATTAAATTGTCAATTAATGCGTGATTGGTAATTTGCATGAATCGAGCCTAAATAATGAGTTAAATCAAGATATTACAGGAAAACTGTCATGGTGTCAATAACTTATATTGACAGTTTAATTAGATTACATATAATATATAATGTTACGCGCATAAATAATAAGTAAAATGACCTTTTTGGAAAAATACGAACTACTTAAAAAATCTATTCCTGTTCCAGCTGTGGAAAACGATACACAATCGGTTGGTTGTGAATACTCAGACGGAATGATTGCCAGTAAAAACTGTTTCTATTGCGAAGGACTGAAGCAGGAAGACTGCATTTATGCTATATTGTCAGGGTATTCAACTAATATTGCAGATTGTCTCCACACGCACCAATCGGAAAAGTGTTACGCATGTGTTGCTTGTTCAAAATGTCATAGCTCCACTTATCTATTTGACTGCAATAACTCAACAGACTGCCATTACTCAGCTTTACTAAATTCCTGTTCGGACTGTACCGGCTGTGTTGGCTTGACTCACAAGAAATATTGTATTTTTAATAAACAATTCTCCGAAGGAGAATACAAAAAGCGGGTCGAAGAATTAAAAATGGAAAAACCTGAAATACTACTCGCGCAAATGATAGATTTGAAGCAAAAGATACCGCATCAGGCAAGCACTCAATTTAACAGCGAAAATTGTCCATATGGGGACTATATATATGATTCAAAGAACTGTTATTGGGTTTTTAATAGTTTATCCAATGAGAACTCCGGTTACGCTTTTGATACGACAGGGCTTTTAAATTGCTGGGATATGTATCGTGGAGGAGGTGCGCCTGGCAATGGCCAGAAGAGTGAACGTTGCTATGAAATGTTTTTTTCAAGGTTTAATTATGAGTGCGCATATCTAAATCACAGTGATAAATGTACTAATTGCATCTATGGAGATTGGCTTACTAACTGTAATGATTGCTTTGGTTGTATAGGGCTAAAGAGCAAAAAATACTGCATTTTGAATAATCAGCTAACTAAAGAGCAATATGAAAAGACTGTAAAAGGTATTAAAAAAGAGCTAGGGTGGAAAATTTAGTTTTTGAACAAATCCTAATCGTGCTATAATATCCTCATGTTTACCAGTCGCATGGCTTTGAATTTGCTGCGTTACTCGCTTGGGGTGGTTTTTATTTGGTTTGGGGTACTTAAATTATTTAATGCTTCGCCGGATTTGGAAATACTTAAAGCTTCAATGCCTGCAGTACTAGGGCAGTCGCAATTGTTTTTTTTGGTGGTTTCAATTCTGGAAATACTTATCGGGATCGGGTTATTTCTGAAGCGTACGATCCGGTTTACAGTAATTGTTATGATCCTGGTTTTAATTGTAGTAACTGTTGCGGTTTTGCTGACGCAGGGGTTTGATCCGCGATTTCCTATTCTTTCGTTAGCCGGAGAATTTGCGCTGAAGAATCTTGTCCTAATCGCGGCAGGACTTGTATTGCTTACAAAAGTAGAGAAGAATGAAGAAATACAAGAGGATAAACACAAGCAATGAATACCCAAACAATATATTCTGAACACGTACAAACAAAATTGACTTTTTCCTGTGTGATTGATATTATTCAAGTATAATTATGCGTAAACATATTGTGTCTGATCCAAATATATTGAGCGGTAAGCCTGTGATTGCGGGAACACGTATTCCTATTGTCCAGATACTTTTTTTACTAAAGACAGGCTATACGCTACAAGGAATCCAAGAGGAGTATCCCAATGTCAAACTTTCCACTTTACAACGCGTGTTAAACGAGTTGGCATCCGATATCTCTATTGCAAGGCATGACTCACAAAATTTATAAATTCAAACTGCTGCTTGATGAAGGTTTCTTCCGAAGACATAGGCTTGCAAAACTAAACCAGCTATATAACGTAAAACATATAACCGGAGATTTCCATAAAGAAGGTTTATCTGATCCTGACGTGGTAGAGATAGCAAAAAAGGAAAATCGGCTTGTGGTTACTTATAATGAAAAAGATTTCCGCACACTAGCAAATAAAAGCAAGGAAACAGGCGTGATCGGTATCTCTGATAATCTATCCGCGAAGCAGATTGATACGAAACTTACTGCGCTTTTAAAGCAAAGCAATCCAAAAGATCTTTTCGGCAGATTTACGCCTCTGAGCGGAGAAACATAAGCGGCTCACTTTGGGCACAAAAGAACTATGAACTTCCTTGAAAAATATGATCTTCTGAAAAAATCTATTCCTGTACCTGCAATCATAACCTTCCAATCAACTGATTGTGAATATGGAGATATCGTTTATAACAGTAAAAATTGTTACTATTGTTTCGATCCATCATATCTTATCGATGGGATGTATACCACGCTTGGATTATGGAGTAATAAACTCGTAGATTGTACATCAGTATCGGAATCGGAAAAATGTTATCAATGTATTGATTCCAATAAATGTCATGACTCTACATATCTTATGGATTGCAACAGTTGTACGGATTGCCATTTCTCAGCTTTTTTAAACTCTTGTACTGATTGTTTCGGTTGTGTTGCTTTAACGCATAAGAAATATTGTATTTTTAACGAACAATTCTCCAAAGGAGAATATTTTAAAAAAGTTGAAGAATTAAAAAGAGAAAAACCGGAAAAGATTTTGGAGCAGATGATTGAATTAAAAAAACAGATACCTCATCCGGCTAGTCAGCAAGCCAATAATGAGAACTGTCCTTATGGCAATTATATTTACGATTCAAAAAATAGTTATTGGTGTTTTAATAGTTACTATGCTGAAAATTCAGGCTATAACTTCATAAGCGCGAACGCAAAGAACTGTTGGGATTTATATTGGTCAGGTAGTGGAGATCGAAGTCTTATAGCCGAGAGATGTTATGAACTAGTGATTTCAGGACGCTCTTCCTACGATTGTGCTTATTTATTACATAGCGATTTTTGTACAAACTGTTACTATGGAGCATATCTTTTACACTGCTCCGACTGCTTCGGTTGTGTTGGGTTAAAAAATAAAAAATATTGCATTTTAAATAATCAACTTACGAAAGAACAATACGAAAAAGCACTTAAAGAGATCAAAAGTGAGCTGGGGTGGAAAATTTAATTATTAATGCTACGCAACATTTGTCATTCCGAGCGAAGTCGAGGAATCTCATACCACAAAGTTGCTCAGTGATGCTAGATCCCTCCACTGCGCTACGCTTCGGTCGGGATGACACTGTATAAGATGAGTCATTAAGTAGAGAGGTCTTTTATAAATTTGTTTTCTTTGTCTACTAAAATGTTGAGGGGTTTTATTGGTTTGTCAGTTAGTTCAAATCCCATGATGATGATCTCCTCGCCTACTTTGATGATATGGGCGGCGGCGCCATTCATGCAAATTGTGCCTGAACCTCTTTTCCCTGGAATTATGTAAGTTTCCAGCCGGGCGCCTGTGGTATTGCTCACTATTAAAACTTTTTCGCCAATCCATAAGCCGACTCTGTCAACTAAGTCAACGTCAATTGTCATACTGCCAATGTAGTTTGGATTAGCCTCGGTAACTGTGGCTTTATGGATTTTTGATCGTAGCATCCATCTCATACGCTTTAATTTTACTTTATGCCTAATAATTCAACTTCAAAGATGAGAGTGGAGTTGGGAGGAATATCGCCAGCTCCCTGTTGTCCGTATCCCAGGTCCGGGGGAATGGTGAGTTTTCGTTTGCCGCCGACTTTCATTCCGATTACTCCGAGATCCCAGCCTTTGATAACCGCACCGGTGTCAATTTGGGTCTCCAGCGGTTGACCGCGATCGTAGGAGCTGTCAAATTTTGTGCCGTTTGTCAGGGTGCCGAGATAATGGATGACTATTGTGTCACCGCTTTTAACTGCAGCGCCTGTGCCGGCTTGGGTATCTTCTATTTTTAATCCTAATGCGCCCGTTGTAGTATCCATAATTTTTGTATTATTTGCCGGTTCCGGTTGTTTGGCCGGGAGAAAGATGTCGGTAATGTGGAATGTAAATAACGATACTATTATTATTGCTAAAATTCCAACTACCAAAACGACTTGTGTCGATTTAGGCATTTGAGTTATTCTACACGAAACGAAGGATTGTTTGCAAGAGCATATTAGACTTTACTATATGTTTTTCCCTCATGCAAAACAATTCCTAAGATCTAAATCTTAAAGCCATGCGCCGGGTTTGTCCAATAACTAAGGCCGGAGCGCATTATTAACGGCAGTTTTGTATGCATGATTTATATTTCGATGAGCAATAACCCCTGTGTGTCTGGACACAGAAATAGTAATATCGCAAACAAGCGTTCACGCAGGTTTGGCTGGGAGCGGCATAAGCATTCTGGACTAATGCGGAGGAGTTCCCTACCTTACCCACTAACGCAACTAAGGATATCACTCCGATGAACAATGCTACTCCTAAAAATGTAAATAGTATTTTTTTCATAATACCACCCCCATCAAAAAATTAATTTTACGAGTGCATAATAAAATATCAGCCAAAATTTGTCAATAACCTGTAATATTTTTTTACATAAAACTCACACTAGAAATTTGAAGCGAAATTAAATGGCGAAACACAAAAATTTTCTTTTGACAAATGATTTAGAAATGCCTAGACTAGAATTAAGTCGCGCTTGTCAATTTAGCGATTTTTGTTTATGGCTAAAACTATGCATAGTATTAATCTGATGCCTAACCGTGGGGATACGGTACTTATACAATTTCTTAATTGGGCACTCACAATCGGACGCCTGCTTATCATCCTGGTTGAAACATTGGCGCTTGGTACGTTTCTTTACAGATTTTCTCTGGATATGCAGATCGTGGATTTAAAGGATAAAATAAAAGTTCAGCGTGCTTTTGTTACCAGTTATAAGAGCCAGGAAGAAATATTCAGGAATCTTCAGGACAGGCTTAATCTAGTCAAGAAATATGATACAAAAGCTGAGAGCAGTCCAAAGGCTTTAAGCGATATTATAGACATGGGACGCGGGTATATTACTTTTCGAAGTATATATATTTCCAATACGGTTTTTCGGATAGAAGCGTCAGCGCCGACAGTTGCACCTCTGACAGTGTTTGTTAATTCTCTGAAAAAGTATCCACTTATTAAGTCAATAAGCATAGATAAAGTGGAGAACAAGACATCAAGCGCCGAAATTATTGTGGGTATTAGCGCATATTTGACCGCGGATACAAAAGCCGCGGATACAACGGCCGAACAATTACAAACTCAGGAACCTTTTAAAGAATAAAAAATTATGATCAGACTGCCTAAGAATTTTTTTACAAACCTAACTCCCGCACAATATAAGGAGTATCTAAAGCTGTTACCTGACCTCAAGGATGAAAAGTCACAACTTTATGCCATGCTTGGGTTCACATTAGTCGCGATGTCGTTTTTTGGGATCTTTGCTATTAATCCTACACTTTCAACTATTGCAGAGTTAAAACGGCAGCTCTCAGATTTGCATTTTGTTTACGAAAAACTTGTAACGAAAACACAAAATCTTAGTACGCTGCAGCAGAAATATCAATATTTATCAGGTGATCTTCCTGTAATAATTGATGCAATGCCCATGAAACCCGAGGTGCCAAAGTTTGTGGCTCAGATTAATGCGCTAATTGCGGAATCTAATTTAGAGACAAGAACATTGCAGACTTATGGGGTAGAAATTACTCCGAATAAAAAAGTTCCTGAAAAACAAGCTTTATCTTATGTCTTTTCACTGGAAGCCGAGGGCACGTACGAGGAAATGCTTATATTTGTGCAGAAAATAACGCGGTTTAACCGACTGGTCACTATTGATATGCTCACTATTGCCAAAGACGAAAAAAGAGATGTGCTTATACTTAATTTGCGCGGCAGAGAGTATTTTAAACCGTAGCTTAAACCATCCGGGTATTATACGCTATATGAAATTTAATAAAAGAGGAGTATATGTTTAAACGAAGAGGAGTATTACTAGTTTTGTGGTTGACCTTTATTACGGTGGTGGCCTGGATCGGCTTTCATATATATCACATTACCGTAACTTCGACTATCAGCGAAGAGTTGCAATTGCAAATCATACCGATTGATCCTAATTTTGATATGGATACTATTAATAGACTAAAGGGGCGAGTAAAAGTTGAGCCGCTTTATCAATTTAATGAGAACACCGCGTCCGCCTCCCCGCTTAGCGGGGCTGATGCAGACGTAGCTGACCCCGTTTCAATCGGGGCTGAGGCAAATTCTCCACCCGCCGACACGGGACAGGGTCCAATTGATGCAAGTCCAACGACCGACTCCCCGCAAAGCCTTGGCTCCGAGGGGCAAGCAGAGCCGGGCGACGAAAGGGCGACGGACGAGGGTATCTCTCCAACTGAAAGTACATTGCCGCTAGTAACCGGAGCGCCATGAAAAAAAAGTTTTGGGATAAACGCATACCTTCTCTTCTAGGGCTCTTATTTTTAGCCATTTCGGTGGGTATGGTTGCGTGGTTTGGGGGAGGTTATACAGAACTCAGAGGAAGAGCTTCTGTTGAAGAAACTCCTAAAAATGTACAAATTTCTAATATAACTGACACATCCTTTACTGTTTTTTACACTACCGATATAAAGACGGAAGGCGCTGTAGCTTATGCCCGAGACCCGAGTTTCGGACAGGTAGGGCTTGACGACCGGGACCGGGAGAGCGGTAAACCCAGTTTGCGTCAGGTACACTACGTAACTCTAACACAACTCGATGCGGGCACGAAATATTATTTCGCGATTCAGTCAGGAGCAACAACGCATCTAAATAATTCTCAACCATACGAGGTAACGACAGCGACAGTTAAGCTGGGGACTCCACCTAATAAGACTCCAATTGCAGGTACGGTTAATTTGGAGGATGGGAGTATTCCGCTGGAAGGAATTGTTTTTGTAGATACGTCGGCGTCCCCGCTCAGCGGGGCTGGGGCAAGCCCTTCGGCAGGCTTAGCGCCTAGCGGATCTGCGCAGACTTCGCAAATTCTATCCGTACTTCTGCGGGAAGACGGGAGTTATATCCTTCCTATTAGTTCCATGCGGACAAAAGATCTGGCCACTTATATTGAATTTACTTCCGAAACTAAAATAAACCTGACCATTCTTAATGCAACAAGTCAGTCACGAGTCTCACTGCTCGCAAATCAGACAAGTCCGGTTCCTTTGATTACATTATCCAAGGATTATGATTTTGCCGCTAATTCCCAGTCAATAACAAACCCCACAGCTTCCGGGTCCGGCACCACGCTTAGCGGGGCCGGGGCTGCTTCTACTTCAGGTGAGTTAACTCCAAATGATTCCAATTCAGGATTTCCATTATTTCCCGCCACTGTTGCCAGCGGGCCGGCTATATTGACACCAGAAAACGATGAAAATTTTATTGACCCACAGCCTATATTTGCCGGAACGGCGCTGCCTAACGCAACAGTCGAAATTATAATTCAGTCAGATGAAACACTACAGGCAAGTGTTCAGTCGGATAATTTTGGTAATTGGCAATACCGGCCGCCTCTACCACTTACACCAGGCGAGCATATTTTTACAATTATTGCCCGAGATACTAATGGCATCCTGCAGACTATTAATCGAAATTTTACTGTGTATGCGTCAGGCAGCCAATTTAACGAACCATCGATTGAGCCGACAATTGATCCTAATGCAACTCCGACCAGTGCGGCTTCAGCTACACCAACACAATCCCCAACGCCTACAATAAATGTAACTCCTATATCACTGCCCACACCTACTACGTCATCTATTTCAGCTACGCCCGACTTGACACTAACAATTAGCCCGACACCAAATTTGGCGCTTACAATGGCCGCATTATCTGCGACCCCTGATCCCGCTTCCCTTACAGCAACAGCCATGGCAACAGGCGCCACTATTGCTCCAAGCGGAAATTTTACATTGCTTTTTGCCGGTTTTATTGCTGCTCTTTCAATTACCGCAGGTTTTGTGCTATTCTTCTTGTAGAAAAATTCCAGCGCTATGACCTTTCTTGAGAAATTTGAGCTTCTGAAAAAATCTATTCCTGTTCCGGCTATTACAATAGGCCCAAATACGGTTGAGTGCGAATATTCAGATGCAATCTATATCGGTAAAAATTGTTATCACTGTTTTGACGGATATAAGATCTTTGACAGTATGTTTACAAACTTTGGATGGGGAAATAAGGTTGTAGATTGCGAATATGTGACTGAATCTGAGAAAGTTTATGAATGCGTTGAATGTACTAAATGCTATAACTCGACATTTCTAATAGACTGTAATAACTCGACAGATTGCCATTTTTCTTCATTATTAAATTCCTGCAGCGATTGTTTTGGATGTGTTGGTTTAACTCACAAAAAATATTGTATTTTTAACCGGCAATATAGCAAAGAAGAATATCTGAAAAAAGTTGAAGAGTTAAAAAAACAAGAAGCTCAAAAGAATCTTAAGCAAATGCTTGAAATAAAACAGACAATTCCTCACCCGGCAAGCCAACAAGCCAATAACGAAAATTGCGCATATGGCAATTATATATATGGATCCAAAAACTGCTATTGGTGTTTTAATACATACTATAGTGAAAATTCAGGATTTACCTACTTCAGTGGAGCAGCGAAGAACTGTTGGGATATGTTTCAAGCAGGAGGTCAACCGGATATTAAAATATTTTCAGAGCTTTGCTATGAGAATGTATATACAGATACATGTTACAATAGCGCATATTTAACATTTAGTGACAATTGTACAAATTGCTCATACAGCGATCATCTTTTAAACTGCACCGATTGCTTCGGCTGCGTGGGGCTCAAAAATAAAAAATGCTGCATTTTAAATAATCAACTAAATCAAGTACAATACGAAAAAGCTGTAAAGAGCATAAAAAATGAGTTGGGATGGAAAAATTAGAATCGATGAAAAATAATAATTAATGTTATGACATTTTTAGAAAAATATACATTGTTGAAAAAATCAATCCCAGTACCGGCGGTGACATTTGTGGGGAATATGGATTCCTCATACTCGAATTTTATGTGGTTGTGTAAAAATTGCCAATATTGTTTTCATGGATATAAACTTTATGATAGTTTATATGCAATCCACGCATGGGGACAAACTCTAGTTGACTGCCTTTATGTCACTGAATCCGAAAATTGCTACGAATGTGTTGAATGTACAAAATGTTATGGTTCTACATACCTTATCGAAGGCAATAATTCGACAAATTGCCATTTTTCTGCACTTTTGAGCTCCTGCACCGATTGTTTTGGCTGCGTGGGGTTAACCAACAAAAAATATTGTATTTTTAATAAACAATTCTCAAAAGGAGATTACTTTGAGAAGTTAGAAGAATTGAAAAAAGAACCATCAGAAAAGATCCTAACGCACATGTTTGATTTAAAAAAACAAATCCCCCATCCGGCAAGCCAGCAAGCTAATACTGAAAATTGTCCTTATGGAAATTATATATATGATTCAAAAAACAGTTATTGGTGTTTTAATAGTTATTATATAGAGAATAGCGGTTATAATACTTTTAGCGGATGGGCAAAAAACTGTTGGGATGTCTTTTTATTCGGAGAGCCTAATGGGGTTAATGAGTTATGTTATGAACATTTTTATACGGCACGATGTTTTAACTCAGCCTTTCTTACTCATTCTACTGACTGTACCAATTGCCATAATAGTACGTATCTCAGAAACTGCTCAGACTGCTTCGGGTGTGTCGGACTAGCCAATAAAAAGTATTGCATTTTGAATAATCAACTAACAAAAGACCAATATGAAATAGCTGTGAAAGAAATTAAGAAAGAATTGGGATGGAAAAATTAGAATCGATGAAAAATAAAATTAAAATAGTATGACATTTATTGAAAATTATGAGGTCCTGAAAAAATCTATTCCTGTTCCGGCTGTCTGGATTGATACGGTTACTAAAGACGCTGACTATATTGATTATACTTATAGAAGCAAAGGCAGCTATTATGCTTTTGGGGGGTATTATCTTGAAGACTGTTTGTATACGGAATTTTGCGGCTGGGGGAATAAGCTTGTAGATTCACATTCAGTTACGAAAGCAGAAAAATGTTACTTTTGTATTAATTGCGACCAATGTCATAACTGTAGTTATCTAATGGATTGCAATAGCTGTACAGATTGCCACTTCTCTGCATTTTTAAGTTCCTGCAACGATTGTTTTGGCTGCGTTGCTTTAACTCATAAAAAATATTGTATTTTTAACAAACAGTATACAAAGCAAGAATATTTTAAAAAAGTAAAAGAATTAAAAAAAGAGGAACCTGATAATATCTTTGCACTAATGTTTGAGTTAAAAGAAAAAATTCCGCATCCTGCAAGCCGGCAAGTCGATAACGTAAATTGTCCTTATGGAAATTACATATACAATTCAAAAAACTGTTATTGGTCTTTTGGTACTTTTGAAAGCACAAACAGCGGTTATACTTATTATTGTTCGAGATTAAAAAATTGTTGGGACGTGTTCAGTTCAGGCGGAGAGCAGGGTACTGCGAAATGTTATTCTATTGTGAGTACACAGAACAGCGTTGACTCTGCGTTTTTAGATTTCTGTGAAGGATGTAGTAATTGTTATTATAGTCTTAGTTTGATAAACTGCACCGATTGTTTCGGTTGTGTGGGACTTAAAAATAAAAAATATTGTATTTTGAATAATCAGTTAACTAAAGAGAAATACGAAAGAGCAATGAAGAGCATCATAAAAGAATTAGAGTGGAAATTTTAGTGGGTGAGACTCGTCATTTTTTTTGTAAAAATTGTTCACTATGGTATACTAAGCGTGATGAAGACTACGCGGTACTTTAGAGAACAAGTATTGCGTAAAAGATCTTTTATAAAGCAGTCATGGATCAAGCTAGCGCTTGCAAGACCGGATAAAAAGGAGATTCAAACAGACGGAAGAATGCGTTACTGGATTTATATATCAACCCTTAGGAAATATTTACGGGTTGTTACTTTATCAGACGGCGAGACGGTACATAACGCATTCCCGGATAGAAATTATAAAAAGGAAAAGCTATGAAATTTAACTATTATAAAGACACAGATTCACTCTATATTGATCTTTCTGAAAAAAAAAGTGTGGATTCCAAAGAAGTGAGTCCGGGAATTGTGCTGGATTTTGATGCAAAAGGAAATCTGGTTGGCATTGATATAGATCACGCAAGTAAGCATGTTAATTTAAAACGCCTGGAAACAGAAGGCGTTTCCTTTTCTACAATTGTCTCGACATAACCCTTTGTTGAGGTTTCAATCATGACCTTTCTTGAAAAATACGGGCTACTGGAAAAATCCGTTCCTATACCGGCGGTGACATTTATGGGGAATATGGATTCTTCATTTTCGGATTTTATGTGGATGTGTAAAAATTGCCAATATTGTTTTTTTGGATATAAACTTTATGACAGTCTCTATGCAATCCATTCATGGGGGCAAACTCTAGTTGACTGCCTTTATGTCACCGAATCCGAAAATTGTTATGAATGTGTTGAATGCACAAAATGCTTTGGCTCTACATATCTTATAGATTGCGATAATAGTACAGATTGTCATTTTTCCGCACTACTCAACTCCTGCAACGATTGCTTCGGGTGTGTGGGTTTGAAACATAAGAGAAACTGCATTTTTAATAAACAATACACCAAGGAAGAATATTTTAAAAAGCACGAAGAATTGAAAAATGAAAATCCCCAAAAGATGCTTAAGCAAATGCTTGAGTTAAAACAACAAATACCGCATCCGGCAAGCCAACAAGCCAATACTGAAAATTGTCCATATGGCAACTATATTTATGATTCAAATAGCAGTTATTGGTGTTTTAATAGCTACTATATTGAGAATTGCGGATATAATACTAATAGCGCTTGGGCAAAAAACTGTTGGGACGTATTCAAGTTTGGAGATCCTAAGGGAACTAATGAATTGTGCTATGAACATTTCTATACGACGCTGTGTTATAACTCTGCCTTTCTTACACATTCTACCAGCTGTACCGAATGCCATTATAGTTCTTATTTAAGTAACTGCTCCAATTGCTTCGGATGTTTCGGGTTAAAGAATAAAAAATATTGTATTTTGAATAATCAGTTAACTAAAGAACAATATGAAAGCGCTGTAAAAGAAATTAGGAAAGAGCTTGGGTGGAAAATTTAGTATGAAAATTGCAATTATTGGGGCGGGGTTTACTGGGCTAACGGCCGCATATAAGATGGCTAAAGGAGGGCATAAAGTTACAGTTTTTGAAAAAGACAGTCAGCCGGGCGGTCTGGCAATTGGGTATAAGGAAAAAGGGTGGGATTGGACATTGGAGGCGTTTTATCATCATTGGTTCACTAACGACTTCGCAGTACTAACTCTGGCAAAAGAACTAAATTTCCCGGTAATTATCAAGCGGCCGAAAACTTCTCAGCTTGTTGACGGACAAATTGTCCAACTTGACTCACCCTCTACGCTCCTCGCATTTAAAAAGCTCTCAATTCCTGAACGAATACAGATGGGGTTTGTGCTGGCATTTCTACGTTATAATCCCGTTTGGAAACCACTTGAACGGGTAACTGCAACTGCGTTTTTAGCAAAAACTATTGGAAGGCGCGCATATAAAATTATGTGGGAACCATTATTGGTGGGCAAGTTTGGGAAATATGCGGATCAAATTTCTCTGGCTTGGTTTTGGGCACGAATAGCAAAACGGACGACAAATCTTGCATATCCGGAGGGAGGCTTTCTTCGATTTGCGAAACACCTGGAAAACGCTATAAAACAAAAAGGCGGAGTTATTAATTATAACGCATCAATTGATACAATTGCAGAAAAAAACGGGAAAGTAAAGATAGGAAAGTTTGGCTTATTTGATAAAGCTATTGTCACTCTTCCTTCATTTGCATTTTTAAAGCTTGCTCCGCAACTGCCGCCGCAGTATCAAGCGTCACTTATGCAGCTTAAAGGTCTTGGGGCAATTGTGGTTGTGATGCGACTTAAGAAACCATTTTTCCCTGATGATACTTATTGGCTAAGTGTGTGTGATAAAAAAGCACCGGTCCTGGCAATTGTTGAACACACAAATATTATGAACAGTAAACACTATAATAATGAGCATCTTGTATACCTCGGGAACTACCTGCCAAAGGAACATAAATACTACTCTTTGACAGCTGAAGAACTACTCAAGACATTTGACCCGTTTCTAAAAACAATTAATCCTGATTATAATAAGTCACTAATAGGAGTGAAAAAATTCGATGTCCCGTTTGCGCAACCTATTATCCCAATTAACTATTCTCATATGATTCCCCCATTTGAAACGCCTATAAAAAATGTTTATCTGGCAAATATGCAACAGGTGTATCCATGGGACCGGGGAACGAATTATGCTGTGGAATTGGGAGAAAAAGTTGCAAAGTTAATCGGCGGATAATACTCTATGCTATAATTCTAACCGGCATGAAAAGACTCTCTATTTCCAAACGGGCAAAAGCTGCTCCTCCTTCACCTGTGAGAAAATTAGTTCCGCTTTCAGAGGAAACTAAAAAAAGAGGCATAAAGATATATCACATTAATATTGGCGATCCTGATTTCGACGCGCCTGATAAAATTTTACAAACGCTTAAAAAGTTTGCACAGATAGCCAAACGTCTACCGTATTCAAGCTCTAAAGGACTCATGACTACAATTCTTGCTTGGCAAAAGTATTATAGCGACATCGGCATTAAACTAACTGAAGACGAAATTATCATTACCAGCGGGGGTGGCGAAGGACTGGTCATTGTTTCAGCCATTGTCGCGGATCCGGGAGACGAGCTAATTGTCTTTGAGCCGTTCTACGCCAATTATGCCGCTTTTGCTAATCAAGCAACAGCTAAGATAATTCCAGTCACGTTGAATAAAAAGAATAATTACCACCTACCAAAACGGGCGGAAATCATTGCAAAGATAACACCGAAAACGCGCGCCATTTATTTCACCAATCCCAATAATCCAACCGGAACTGTATTTACAAAAGAAGAAGTAAAGATGGTTGTGCAAATCGCTTACGAATACGGAATATTTCTCGTAAGCGATGAGACGTATCACGGCATCGCGTTTGACGGGAAAAAAAGTTTCAGCGCGCTGCACGAAGCCAGCGATGCCCAAAAGCAAAATATTATCATTATTGACAGCGTATCGAAGAAACTAAATGTCCCGGGGGCACGAATCGGCGCTATTATTTCCAAAAACAAACAGGTAATTGACTCAGCTTTTCGATTTGCGCAAGGCAGACTTTCGGTTGCATATTTGGAGCAAGAAATTGTTGCTCCAATGTTACTTGACAGCTTAGATTATATCGCTTTGTTATCTAAAAAATATCAAAAAAGAAGAGATGTATTTATCGCGAGCTTAAGCCGCGAACTTGGAATACATATCCCAGCCACAGAAGGCGCATTTTATACTATGGTAAAACTGCCGGTCGCAGATACTGAAAAATTTGCCAAATGGCTGCTTACAGATTTTCAAGATAATAATGAAACTGTCATGGTTGCACCCGGCGCAGGATTTTACGCGAGCCCGGGTCAAGGCAGGGGACGAAATTCGCGTTGCGTATGTATTAAACGAAAAAGGTCTGGCACGCTCCGCACAACTCCTCAGTATTGCAGTAAAACGCTATAATTCCAGTTTATAAATTTTATATTGTCAAAGTTGTTAATCTGCCAGTTTGCTTAAGTGGTTATTCTCCAATAATTTTGTAGGGAGTAGGATGAAGACTAGATTGGTTGGTGATTGAGTAAAAAATAGCAGCTCTTGTTTCATTTCTTGGGTATTCTTGAAATCCTATTTTGGGAGTTGGTTCAGGGAATACTTGAGGCATTAGCGATTGCGGTATTGCTTCATACCTATTGCACATTCTTAACGCCCGAATAGCTTGAGGGCCTAATACAAAATCTATCTTATCTCCTGGTTTAAAAAGGTTTGAGTTGTTTATTAAATATTGCTTTAAAACCAATACTTGACCGATCGTATTGTCTATAGGTTTATCATCAAGTCTATCAATTATGTCTACCATAACCGGGGGTATAAATGAACTTTGTGAGTTAACCACTTTGCGTATAGCATCAGCTTCTTGCTGGTTGCCTAGATAGAGAAAGTGAATATTTGCGTCTTGAATACTGCTTCGCACACTAGGGCGAAGGTCATTTAATTCTGGGTCTAACCCGTCAAGTAGACGATTTTTGGTGAAGACTGAATAATCATTATTTGTGGCGATGCCGGCAAGATGGATACCGAGTATGGCTGCTGTATCGGCCCGTTTTCTGTCCATTAGCTCAGCCCATGGCTTATCTTTAAAGCGATCTTCCTTGAATGGTAAAAGATAAGTTCCCCGGGCTGACAAATTGACAATAAGCCGTGTAAGGTGCGCCTCGCTCTTTGATATATTCCATTTCTCAGGATTTCGTGCAGCCAACTCTATTCTATTAATTTCACTTAGGCATTCAGTGGCTAATAGAACTAACTGCTTATTTGTTCTTCCCAAACTTCCTTTTTGATGGCGGGCTCTTTTAATATCCGTTTTACTATCATTTAATACTTTTTCAGTTGTGGGTAGATCATCTTTTTGATATTCAGCATATTCAGGCATTAAACGTCTATACTGGATTATTCGGTCTGCATCAATTGAGCTTTCAGACATAATTGTAATAAATCAAATTTCTATATTGCGTAGTATTCCATTTCAAAGGAGATGGGGAAGTCCGGTTTGGGTAGATTGGCTAACTCGGAAATAGATTTATTGTAATACTGCGGATAGTTTTTAGAAAAGTAGGTATCGACATTTTCCCAAATCGGGTTTTCGCCAAGTTGGCGTATTATCACATCAATAATATTTCTCGCCTCAACTTCAACATCGCTTAGTATTAATGCTTTCCGGGAAACTGATGCGGGTAAAGTGTCCGGAAATTGTTTGTGCAAAAGCGGATTACCGATTTTCTGATACCTGTGTATTGTAGCTTCGCGGCCAAGAAGTCGCAGCCAGTAGATATATTTTACGATTATGTAAAATACATCGGGTATAAACATAATTAATTGATCTTTGTATTCAAGCTGAGACGCGCGGCTTGCGGCTTGATTGAGGTGACTTAGCGAGAGACTAATCGCATCATCCCGGGTGGAATAGCCAAGTGAGAGGGTGTCATTGGAAAAATTAAATTTGGGCCAGGGATCAGCGGCAACATTTAAATATTTTTTGGCTTCTTCCGCACCTTTGGTCAGCGAGTCAAGTATAAGATTAAAATCGTTCTCAGGTAATTGTAATCCATTATGGGTTAAGGTTTTGTAGTCAAAGGGCTTATTTTCCATGATCTTATTTTATTATACACGAAACATGTTCAATGCGCGCTTAGCGCTTGAGTAGAAGGGTGGCGATAAATACGCACAGGGCTATGAGGACAATTGTTCCTCCGGCGGCTAAGTCTAAATAGAATGAAGCAAAAATACCGGTAATTACAGAGAGCAACGAAACAAGCTCTGCTATTATTATAGTTTGTTTAAAGCCTTTCCTAAATTGTAAGGCTGTAACAATAGGAATCACAATGAGGGCCGAGATTAGAAGAATTCCAACAATACGCATTGAAATAGCAATTGTCGTGGCAGTTAAAACAATTAGAAGAGTATTAATAAGTTTGGTCGGAATTCCACTAACCCTGGCTGTTTCTTCATCAAAGGAGATATATACTAATTCTTTATAAAAAGCGAGTATAAGTCCTATGACAGCCAATCCGAGCACAAAAATAATACCAATATCACCAACTCGCACAGTTGTTATACTACCAAAAAGATAGCTGAATAAATCTACGTTAAATCCGCGGGCTAAACTAATAAGAACAATAGCTACCGCTAAACTTCCTGAAAGAAAGATTGCTAAGGCCGATTCGCCATAAACTTTGTTCGAATACCTAAGTCTTTCAATGACAATGGACGCAAAAATTGAAGTAATAAGCGCGGTCAGGACGGGATTTATTTTTGTGATAAGTCCAATTGCTACTCCTGCAAGGGACACATGAGCCAGAGTATCAGCCATAAGTGAGTAGCGGCGGAGCACAAGAAAAATTCCGATTAAAGGGCAAATAAGCCCGACTATTACTCCGGCTTGTAAAGCCCTGATCATAAAGTTATATTGAAAAATTTCTAACATATATTAAAAATGTTTTTTATAATGTTCATCTATGTATTTAGTCTTCAGGAAATCGCGAGGTGTGCCATAAAACAAAACCTCTTTATTTATAAACGCAACTTCCAAAACTCCATGGTGCAGGATAATATCCATATCATGAGTAATAAGTACTAATGTTAACTCCAGTTTTTTATTCAACGTTTCAAGAAGCTCAAAAAACTGGTTTCTTGTTTCTATATCAACTCCTACAGTCGGCTCATCCAAAAAGATTACAGTCGGCTCAGAAACGAGCGCCCTGGCAATAAAAATTCGCTGTTGCTGCCCACCGGAAAGATCACCTATTCGCCTGTTACCAAACTTTAGCATGCCAACCTGCTCAAGTGCCTTATCTACTGCCTGCCAATCATACTTTTTCAGCGAATTAAATAATCCCAATTTTGCGTATATGCCCATTGCGACTACTTCTCTTGCTGTTGAGGGAAAGTTTTGGTCGAAGTTTACTTTTTGAGGAACATACCCGATGCTCGGCCAATCTTTAAAAGTTGCTAAATCTTGATTAAAAAGTTTTATCTTTCCGTGTGTTGGTTTATATAGCCCAAGGATGCACTTAAGAAGAGTGGTTTTGCCTCCGCCATTGGGGCCAACAATACCCAGATAATCACCTTTGTGGATTTGGAGGTTTATTTCCTTTAAGACTTCTTCTGTGTTATAGGCAAATGAGACGTTCTTTATCTCAATGATGTTTTTTGTGTGGTCTACTTGCTGCATTCTAAGGCTATTTGCAGGTTTTTCAAATTATCTTCCATGACTGTGAAGTAATTTTTTCCTGTTCTTATATCATCATCTGATAATCCTTCAATCGGGTCAAGTACCAGAGTTTTTGCTCCTGTCTCATTGGCTATTGTCTCTGATAATTTAGGACTGACCAGAGTTTCAAAAAAGATATACTTTATATTATTTTCTTTTACAAACTCTGAAACCTGCGCAAGTTGTGCCGGGGAAGGTTCTTCATCAGGGGTTATGCCGGAAATTGGAACTTGAGTCAAATTATATTCTGCTGCTAAATAACTAAATGCTGTATGAGAGGTGACAAAGCTCTTTTGACTGCAAGCGCTTAGTCCTTGTGCAAATTTTCTATCTAATTCATCAAGTTTTTGTTTTAAGTCTTCTGTGTTTGCAACGTAGGAAGCTCTATTGTTTGGATCAATCTTTATAAAACCTTGATAGATTTTATCTACTTGTGATTTGGCTAAGACGGGACTTAACCAGGTGTGCGGGTCAATATTCGATTCTTCCTCATGCTTTTCATCTTCTTCTTCCTCATGTTCTTCTTCATGCCTTTGAGTACTTTCTTGGAGGCTTAATCCTTCTGTCGTATTGACGATGGTTACATTTTTAAGTTCGTCTTTTAGCTTGTCAAGCCAGGGCTCAAAACTACCTCCATTGACAATAAGAAGTTTAGTGTTTTGAATACGCGCAATATCTTGAGGGGTAGGGTCATAATCATGAGGCTCAACACCGGCTGGGGTAATATTAAACACATCTGTTTTGTCTTTTCCAATAACTGAAGCAAAAAAATAGAGAGGGTAAAAAGAAGCGGTTATTTGATGTTTGTTAGTTTTGGCATTATCAATCTTTGTAGTATTTTGTTTCGATGTTTCACTATTAAAATAAATGAAGCCTGCGATTAATATAACTGCGATGATAATATACAACCAAATGTTTTTCATAATTTATTAGTTTTGACTCTTCTGACAACTTTTACAGAGGCCATAAAATTCTAAAGCATGGCTAGTGACTTTAAAATGCTTTTTCTTTTCAATATCTTTTTGTAAACTGACAATGTTGCAATCTGATATATCTTCAATTTTTCCACAGTTTTCGCAAATGAGATGGTGATGGTCTTCGCGATTTGCTAGTTCGTATCGAAATTTTCCTTCGTTAAATGATATTTGCCTTGTGATGCCTTTGTCGGTGAACATATTCATAATGCGAAAGACTGTCGCGGGATCTGCTTTAATATTTTTGTCGTCGAGATAGTCTTTTATCATCTGGATATCAACCGGAGTTGCGGCGCTTTCAAGTAATTTCATCACCGCGATTCGAGCAGGGGTTGCCCGAAGGTCTGCTTCGTTTAATTCGGCTTTGCAGTCATGTTTTATTTTGGCAATTGTCATAATTAATCGGATGATAGCATAAATGCAATAAGGTTGCAAGAAAAATCAGGCCGCTTCCTCATATGCAGTACATGATCCACATGCGCCATTGTCTCCCAAATCTTTACCGCAGTTTTTACAATGTTCGTGTTTATCTGTTTTATGTTCACTTCCTCCATAAGCACCACCTACTGTGTTAGATGTTGCCGGTTGTGCACTGCCACTACTATGTTGTGTTGGCGGGCAACAATTTATAGCGGCTGAGGCTACTGCAACAACCCTCGAGGAATTGTCGATAGCTCTTTTTGCTAGATTATATTTTTCAAAAATTACTGCTCTATTTTCCCTTGGTCTTGAAAAATTTACAACGATCACGTTATTTTTTGGTAGATCTTTGGAAGACTGGCTTCCAATTGTTTCATTTGCAATTTCATTTATTGGAGGGGTGTCAAAAAAATCTTCCATTACCATATCATCAATTTCTCCATCTGCTGCAAAGCCTGTCATCTCAGGATTTATTAATTCGGGAGTGAAATCTTTAGCTATTGGCTTTGAATCAATCGGCTGTAAATAGAATGCAGCTGAGGGGTGCTCTTTTGAAATTCTATTTTTTGAAAAATTATTGAGTTGAGGAATTTGTGATACAAACTCTTGCTTTGGAATACTGAAGCTTGGTATCATTTCTGCATTTAACATATTACCCGTTATCTTACTCCCAAATTACTTTTAAAAACCTGGACTACATCCCTTACTCTAGCATCTGCATATTCATGCATTCCTGATGCCGTTTTCAATAAAGCGTCAACGACTGCTCCTTTTTGAGTACCTCCTCCAAATCCTTGAGGATTTGTTTCAGCAATCCTTTGAGCTGCTGCATCTATTCCCCCAACGAAGAGAGGTGATTCATCTGCTTCGAGGAAACCTGAGGTGCGATGTAATGGTACAACATGCCCTGTTTGGTCAATTTTCACTTCTGCTACCCATTGATTTTTTGATGGTCTACCTCCCAAATAAATAGCATCTGGGCGAATGTGAATGTTTCTTGGAATAAAATGTGCGGTTAAGAAACTTCTTGGAATAGTAAGACGGGGATTTTTGTGGCTATTACACCCTTCGGCAGCAATAGAGTTATCAAGTTCGGTCGGATCTCCTGTAGTGGAGGCAAATACTCTGGACATAACATTAGTTGCTTCATTCCCTTTTCTTGGGTGAAAAAGACGGGCAAGAAGCTCGATAGCATCTTGTTCTTCAGTACGAACTGTCCCTTGTGAATCAATTAGATATTCTCCCCAAACTCCTTGAGTTCTGCCTCCTTGCAGATCTTCTTGTCGAGGTTTCCTTATATAGCCGAACAATTCAAGAGAATGATTTTCGTTTCCAATTACAGTCGCAATTGTCCTAATTCCTCCAAACCCTTGAGCAAATTTTTCAAACTTAGTTCTATTTAAATCTGTAAAATTAGGCTCACGTACTGCGGTTAAGGCAATAATATCTCCAGGAGATAATCTAGACATTTCCCCTATTCCTGCTATATCCAGATTAATAAGAGATGTCCCCCTGCCGGTCTCTCGTGATCTCAGCTGGGGTGAGGCTGCAACAACTTCAATTGCGCTTTCTCTACCAATTCCAAAAACTTGGCCTGCTGTTGTGTGTCCATTATTACCTAGAGCGCTATCTAATTTCACAGCGTCTCGCTGAACTTCTCTTGCGCCTTCCACTTCAATTTTTATCATATCTTTTGTGGTTATGCAGTGATTATTAACTGCAATTTAGTTGCATTAGTATATGCGATATGGTCGCGTTTGTCAAGTATTGCTTTTATTGATTGGTATATTCTTAAAGCAGAAAATCCCAACAAGGTGGGATTTTCTGTATGTATTGTGTAAATTCTGACAAAAAACTAGTCAATGAGATTTTTTATTTTGCGAGTCTGGCGGCATCTTCTTTGCTTAGTATTTTAAAAAGTTTCATACCATTGACTTCTGCTTTTGCCGCCTTTCTATTATTCTTCATTGTTACAACAGTTACTTGCTTATCCGGTACATCTACGGGTTGACGTGTTTTTACGTTATAAAATTTCAAGATTTATTCACCTCCTTCCACATCAGTATAAGTTCTGTTTCGCGATTTACTTGGCCTTCTGTCCATGTCGGATATTTCACATGCAGCAACTCATGAATAATGTCATCCATATGCAGTTTTCTTGTGTGGTACAGATAAGCGGTACAGTTTATATGATCTGCAAGAATTCCGACAAATTCATGGCCTCTTTTGCAGCTGTCATCACATACCTGATGGATGGAAATTCTTTCGCAAGTTATTTTGTAGTCGTGCAGTTGTAATTCTTTTTGCCACCGGGAAAGTTCAAAGGTTAATCTCGAGTCACTCATAAATGCAAATTATTTGCATTAGTATATGCAGCTCAGTTACATTTGTCAAGGGGAGTTTATAAATTTACTCTGGCAGGTAAATTATTTTTTGTCTTTATCTGACGAGATCTGTAAGAGCGGACTTTCTAAAGAAGCGTCCTCAGGTCCTTTTTCCTGCTTATGCTTAAGTATTTCATCCGCCATTCGTTGCGCTTTTTGAATATCTTCATCAGTTGCGCCCATTTGTTTCTGAGCAAAAATTATTTGATCGCGATTCCATTGCGGAAAATCAGGCCTGACAAATAACCATGTCATTTGTCGCACATCAAGTCTCCGCAATTTTCCTACATAATTGGCTACTTTATGATTTGGGTGAGAGACGGCAGCATCAACTAAATTAGGACTTAAAAGTATCTTCTGTGCCCATGCTTGATGAAAATTCTCCATTATGTTTTGCCAGATGACCCAACGTTTTGGCACCTTACCGCTAAAACGCTGTTTCCAAATAAGATCGTAATGGGCATCTTTTAAATCATCTGCAAAACTTTCAGCAGCCCTTCTTTCATCCCAACCACCCTGTCCATACCATTCTCTCCTTCTAGCTAATGATTCATTTCCTTCTGCAACATATCTTTCTAAATTGAAATCTAGTGTGCCTTTACTGAATAGTTGCCGTTCAAAATTATTGAGTGGGGTTTCAGATGTAGGTGGCTTTACAGCATTACGTGCTTCAAGAGGTTGAGGAAGGCCGCCTTTTGGAAGTTCTTTCTGTCCGCTTTCTGGCATAAGAGTAATATATCATACTGGATTATATCGTTCAACAAAAAACTTTTTTAATAAAACTACGTCAATATCTCTGAATTTTTGTAGTCTTGCATCGTTGGTTATAAGAACATCTGCTTTGGCCATAATAGCTGTTGCGAGCTGGATAGAGTCAGGCAAGCGGAAACCATTGTTTCTGCGAATTCTTGCTGCCTCGAGTCCTATATCTTCTGTGACTTCATATTGAGTAAAATTGGGTAGAGTCTTAAATTTTTCTTCTATTTTACTGAGGACACTTGGAGGAGATGGGTAGGATAAGGCCTCGATAGCGCTAATAATACTTGTAATTCCGCGGTAGTCCCCATTTATAATTACCTTAAAGAGTCGGTTTGTGTATTCAATATATGAAGGATTCTCTTCAAAATGGTAGATGAAAATATTGCTGTCAAGAGCAAGTATTTTATTTTTCATGCCATTCATCACGAAGTTTATCTAAATAGGCTGTAGTATCAATATTTTTCCAAGCCTCCTTAGCAATACCACGAGAACTCTCGACCCAGCTTTTTGGATTAGTATGAATTGCAACGCTATTTTTTCCCATGACACCAATACTCACTTTGCTTCCGGGTTTAAAATCCTTTATCTTTTTACGAATTTCTTTTGGAATAACAATCTGATATTTAGTTCCAACGGTTACTTGCTGCATAGTATGTCAAATATACTGAAAACTGTCATACGTGTCAAGGGGCAAAATATCGGCTGTGGCTATTTTGGTCTTCTTTTTTGGCTGGTGGTCATGTCCAGGTCTTTCGAAATAGTGTGGAGAAAGTCGGAGAAATTGGTTCCGCGGAGGGCGACGAAGGCAGCTAAAAGCGTGGTGAAGGGGACGGCGAGGATGAGGGCGCTGCTGCCGACAATTGTTGTTATAATTTCTTCAATTGTTGTTTCATTATTGAGAATTACCCACCACGGTAAGTTGGAAGGATTGAGGGTAAAAAAGATAAATATACCAAGTGAGGAGCCGGTGTATGCTAGAACCAGTGTATTGATAAGGGAGGCGATGTGTTCTTTGCCAATTTCCATACCTTTCTTAAATAATTCATTAAATTTTTGTTTGGGATTTTCTTTTACTAGGGTGAATATGGTTATTGATTGAGTTGTAGTAATATCGTTGAGCGCTCCTAATGTTCCGATAAGTATAGCTCCAAGAAGTAACCCTTGTGTGTTTATCGACTGAGTTGCTCCGATTTGTAATTGATAGACTTCTTCACTTCCTAATCCAAACAGGTTCAATGCGTCTACGAGGACGGTGGATATCCAACCTGTAAATACCAGAGCCGCGGCTGTGCCGATGACTGCAACTGTTGTCTTGAGTGAGAAACCGTGCGCGATATAAGTTGTTACGAGCAGCATGATACAGGCTGCAATAATTACAACTTGCACAGGGTCCTGACCTTTCACTATCTGCGGAATCATCCATTGACTTATCAGCAATAAACTTATGATAAGACCGATAAACGCGCCAATGCCTTTTTTACCGCCAATAAATACAATCAAAACAATAAAGCCGAAAAGCACGAACCAAAATGTATCCAGGCGGTAGGGTTCGTAGATTGAATATGACTTTTTACCTGTTGGGTCGAGTCTGCTACTTATGACAACTTTGGCGCCGGCATTTAATTGATTTGATTTCATGTTCGGGTTGCCGGAACGGCTGATAACTATTATTTTTCCAATTTCTGGTCCTTCCAGTAATTTTACCTGCACGGTCTCTTCATTTATGGTTGAGTCGGCGATGTGAATAGTTTTATGGTTTAAGATTTTTACTACTTCTGCGCGGACAAATGTCTCTTGATTATCTAATTGGCCGTTGGGGGCGGCAGAAGCTGCAGGCGGAAAGAGTAAGAAAAGGGCAACTGCAAAAAGAAAAAGCTTTTTCATGAAATTAATTATAGCAAATAAGAGGTTGTCTGAGAGGAACAACTGGGGCTAAAAGACAATCCCCGCCGATCTATGCTCCTTTTTTTAGGAAGAACACGCGGGCGGGTTTGTCTTTTTTGCTTTTCGTACTAGAACTTATCTTAAATAAGATTAAGGCTTGAATGTAAGGGTGGGAGTTTAGAATATGTAAGAAGTGTGTAAAAAAATGATGGTATAATTTCCCTATATGGACATTCCCGGCCTGCGGCTTTGGAATCAACATCTAACGGGCGAAAAATTTGATGATGCACGCGATGTTGTGGACTGGCTCGGCGCAGTACAGGCGCAGGATTATGCGGCGGCAAAGTGGGCGCTTGGAATGCGTATGCAAAACGCAAATGATGCCGATATAGAAAAAGCTTTTAATAATGGCGCAATACTCCGGACACATGTGATGCGGCCGACTTGGCATTTTGTCATGCCATCTGACATTGACTGGATGCTCGAGTTAACCAGTGCGCGGGTGAAGTCTATAATGGGTCATTATAATCGCAAACTAGAACTGACTGATGAATTATTTAAAAAATGTAATTTGGTGATTGCAAATGCACTGCAAGGCAGAAAACATTTGACCAGGCAAGAAATAGCACATCAGCTGGAAAATAATAAAATCCAGGCTCACGGCCAGAGACTGGGACACATTGTAATGAACGCTGAACTGGACAGCGTGATCTGCAGCGGTCCAAGACGAGGCAAACAGTTTACTTATGCGCTATTGGAGGAACGCGTGCCAAAGGTAAAAAAAATAGATCGAAACGAGGCTCTTGCTAGGCTAGCTTTTAAATATTTTAATAGCCACGGGCCGGCACAATTGAAAGATTTTGCCTGGTGGTCCGGATTAACAATGAAAGAGGCACTTGCGGGGTTAGACGGGGTTAAATCAAAATTGGTTCAGGAAACACAAGACGCGAAGACTTATTGGTTATCGCCGAATACGAGAATTACAAAACAAAAAAAGCTCGCTGCTTTTTTGTTATCGATTTATGATGAGTACACAATCGCGTATAAAGACAGAAGCGCTTTAGGTGACGGGCGATATTTCGAGAAGCTGATTTTAATGGGGAACGCACTTACGTCTGTAATTATAATTGAGGGCAAAATAGTTGGAACTTGGAAAAGAGTTTTAAAGAAAAACCAGGTTGAAATAAAATTAAGTCCGTTCAGGAAGTTAAATAATTCTGAACAAAAAGCTCTCGCGCTTGCATCCAATAGCTATAGTAAATTTATTGGCTTACCTTCTGTTTTGTCCTAATTGAACAGTAAAAATAATATAAAATTTTGCTATAATAGAAAAGGAGAATTTAATGTGTAGAAACATCAAAACACTTTTTAATTTTGATCCGCCGGCAAATGACAAAGAGATCAGAGAAGCTTCGCTTCAATTCGTAAGAAAAATCTCAGGGTTTCACAATCCCTCAAAAGTAAACGAAGCGGCGATTAATCGGGCGGTTGATAAAGTGGCGGAAGCCTCTCAAAATTTAATTGACTCTCTTGTAACCAACGCGCCTCCGCGGGACCGTGAAGTTGAAGCAAAGCGTGCGCATGAAAGAGCTGTGGCGAGATTTGGAATTCATAAGCATTAGGGTTTAAAAATGTAGAAAATAGATTGAGCGAGATGAAAGGAAAAACATATTCCGTAACTGCAAAGCTTCAGATATTTGAGGAATATACAGCGCCTTGGACATACTTGCCTATCCCATTTGATAAAGTCCCTGACGTTGACCCGGGCGGATGGGGAAGTATTCCTGTAAATGCAACAATTGGAAAAACTACCTGGAAAACCTCCCTCTTCCCTCTTCCAAAAAAAGAAGGCTATTTTCTTCCTGTCAAAAAACAAATCCTGAAAAAAGAGAATCTCCATGTTGGAGACAAGGTTACGGTGACCTATTCAGCAGTTTAAAAAAACTAAATGATCGAGTAAAATCTATGGATAAGTCCTGAAGTTAGAAGCCATTTAACAACGGAGTTGGAGTTTTTCTGCACGAATATTAAAACTTAAAGAGATTTTAGATTATGTCCTATTTAATAAAGGGAAAATACAGAAATGTTACAAGTTATTTGAGGGAACGCTTAAGCCCTAGAAATATCATAGGATTATCTTCGTCCGGAAATATAGATGATGAGCTTTGGATTTTGTTGGAATACTATTCAGAAGTTGATGATGTTGGATTAAAGTTCTTAAAAACATTAGGTATTTCAAATAATCTAATAAGGAAACGGACTTTTAAAACATTTCAAGGATTTGTTAGGCAGGCAAAAAATTATTATTACTCTGCAAAAACATTGCATCCTCGTTCATCTGGATTGCTCTATTATTACTGCTTCTTAAACTTAGCGAAAGCGGCATTAGTTATTAAGGATCCTACCATTCGGGGAAAATTTATTCCTCATGGATTAAAATATAAGATCTCCAATAATTCGAGATTTGCTGAGCAAACGGTCTCTTTAGGGTCTAGTGGAGTTTTCGATAGATTTTACGAATGGTATTTTGATACGCCAATTACTCATCGATCATTTAATATTCAAACATTGCTTAATTATTGTACTGATATTGGGTATCAGTGTCAGATATCGGGAATAAAGCAACCAAAAATAGTTTACGGATATGCCGTTAGCGCAATGGATGAAAAAAATATAACAAATTGGTCAATAGTGGGCTTTTATGAATTAAACGAAGTTTTAAAATACAAAAAGGCCATGAGGCCTTTCTTCGGTGTATTTGAAAAAATCGATTTACCAGAGCCTGATGCGCGTGAGATGTTTGATATAAGTCAGCCAGCATTATCACGGGTCAGTTTTTTTCAAAGCATAAATGTGAAAAAATGGTTATCAAATGACACACCGGATTATCTAACTGTACGATCTGAGGCTATACAATCACTACGTAACATTTTACAAATAAATTATTTTAAATCAAATTTTGATTTTATACTGAGTTTACCATACAAGTTTAATAAACAAATAAGGATAGATGAAACGATTGCGATATATTTAGTTATGTATTACATTTCTAACTTAGTTAGATATAAACCAGAATACTTAGAAAATTTGCTTGATACCAAAGAATCATGGTTAATAGAAAGTTTTATAAAATCATGCCCGGTGACTTTCTTAAGAAGTATTATTTCAAGAATTATAAGAACAGATTATGTATTTGAAAATAGATAATATGAAGATCAAATCTTGAGATTAGAGCTACTAATTTATTATAGGTCTACAGAATTCTTACAAAATTATTACTTTATATGCCTTGACAGGAATATTTCTTTTGTAGTATATTCATATCATGAATCCTACAACTTTTAGCGCACTCGCTGAGCCGCATAGACTCGAAATAGTTGAACTGCTTCGTGACGGGCCGCGGCCTGTTAATGAACTGGTAGATAGACTGCGCCTCAATCAACCGCAAGTTTCTAAACATCTACGTGTACTAGCTGACGCAGGGCTGGTGGAAGTAAAACCACTTGCGCAAAAGCGTATTTATGCGCTGCAACCAAAGCCCTTCCTGGAACTTGAAGTTTGGTTGAAAAAAATGAAGCATTTATGGAGCGGGAGATTCGACAAACTTGATGAGGTATTGAGGGGTGGTGAAAAAAATGACAGAAGATAAAAATGTATTAGTTATAACACGTGTATTTGATGCACCGGTTGAGAAAGTTTGGAAGTATTGGACGGATGAGCAGTTGATGAAGAAATGGTGGGGACCGAAAGACTTTACAGCGCCACATGCCAGTATTGATTTTCGCGTTGGAGGCAAGTATTTAAATTGTATGCGAGGAGCAGCGGAACCCGGCGGAGCTGTAAAAGATTTCTGGAGTACAGGAATTTATAAAGAAATCGTACCGATGAAAAAAATCGTCGTTACAGACAGTTTCGCGGATGAGAAAGGTAATGTCGTTCCGGCAACAGAGTATGGTATGAAAGGATTCCCATTGGAGTTAGAAGTAACAATTGAGTTTGAAGACATGGGGGATAAAACTAAAATGACCTTGAGACATGCCGGTATCGCAAATATTGATGATGCGATGCGAACAGGCATGACACAAGGATGGAACCAGTCGTTTGATAAGATGGCTGAAGCGTTGAATGGGAAAAAGTAATGGGTGGCGGTGTTGTCCGCCTTTTTCTTACCTCAAGCCTTTTCAGTACTATTCCCGCCAAAGGCGGGCAGGCGTACACGGCTTGAGGAGCGAAAAGCAAGAGAGTCTAAAGGGGGTGGAAATATGGCAGTGAATACAAAACAAAAAATTACGGCTTTTTTATGGTTTGATAAGAATGCGGAAGAGGCGATGAAGTATTATGTTTCCGTATTCAGCAATAATCCAGCCGCAAAAAGCAAGTCAAAAATCCTAAGTATTACCCGTTATCCTGAAGGAAAGCAGGTAGGTCCGATGAAAGATATGCAAGGGAAAGTTTTGACAGGTGTTTTTGAGCTCGAAGGACAGCGATTTATGGCACTTGACGGAGGGCCAATTTTTAAATTCACAGAGGCTACCTCATTCTATGTGGAATGCGATAGTCAAAAAGAAGTGGATTACTTTTGGAAAAAAATCTCTCACGCTCCCGCGTCAGAACAGTGCGGGTGGTTGAAAGATAAGTATGGATTATCCTGGCAAATTATCCCTAAACAATTAGGCAAGTTGCTAACTGACAAAGATAAAGAAAAAGCCGGGAGAGTCATGAATGTGATGCTTAAGATGAAGAAGATTGTGATTGCTGATTTGGAGAAAGCATATAGGGGTAAGTAGAGGAGAAAAATATGGCGGCTAACAAATCACGCATAAACGCAAAGTTTTTTATTGCAGGTATTATCGCAGGACCCCTTTTTGTGGTAGGGTCGGTTCTTCATGGTCTCATGCGCGAGGGGTTTGATATGGTACGGCATCCTGCGAGCCTCCTTTCTTTAGGCGACTGGGGATGGGTTCAGATAGCAGTTTTTATTTTGAGCGGTCTTTTATACATTTCTTTCGCAATAGGCTTAGGACGAGTATTGACATCCGGTATCGGCAGGCAATGGTTATCCCCTCTCTTTATTATTCTTGGAGTTGCACTCATTGCGGGTGGAATCTTTACTGCTGATCCCAGTCTTGGTTTTCCGCCGGGCGCAGCAGTTGGCGTTCCAAAAGAAATGAGTTGGCACTCAATGGTCCATGGTTTTGCTCCGATTGTTGGTTCTCTGGCATTATTAGCAGCACAGTTAATTCTCGCAAGACGATTTGGGTCAAAAAAACTGCGGGGATGGATGTGGACTACTATTATTGTGGCCATCGCTAGCTTTGTCCTGAGTTCAATTCCCAGCATTACAGCTGATTGGGAAACAGGGAGATTTAATTTTATACCGCTGTGGGTTGGAGTAGCAATTAGCTATGGGTATACTTCCGTCGTTATAGCAAAACTGAAAAAGGAGTTGTTATGAATAAAGCAAACTAGAGGAGAATAAATATGGCGAAGATAAAATGCCGTAGAGCATTTGCTATAATCGCCTTATGGATCTCATCGATAAGATAGCGTGGATCTATATAAAAGAGCGGAAAATTCTTTCTACTCGATCTAAAGGAAAAGACGCATGGTATATTCCGGGCGGGAAACGGGAAGGAAAAGAAACAGACGAACAAGCATTAGTACGAGAGATTAAAGAGGAACTTACGGTAGATTTAGTTCTTGAAACAATTCAATACTTGGATACATTTAAAGCTCAAGCGCACGGAAAACCGGAGGGAGTTTTCGTGCAAATGACCTGTTATACAGCAGATTATGAAGGACAATTAGCTCCTTCAGCCGAGATTACAGAGTTGGCTTGGCTCATGTCAGACACCAATTCTGCTCTTCTTTCTCCTGTTGATAGAATTATATTTGCATATTTAAATGAGAACAATCTAATTGATTGAGGATCAGATTTTTTGGAAAGGAGGTGAAATAATGACACAAATTAATGCTTATTTGAAATTCAACGGCAATACACGCGAAGCTTTTGAATTTTATAAAGCATGTTTGGGAGGAGAACTTACGTTACAAGCTGTAAGTGATTCGCCAATGGCAGATCAAATGCCAAAGGACGCGAAAGATAAAATAATACATGCAAAGCTTGTAAAAGACGGATTGGTGATTATGGGTTCTGACATGATGGGAGACGAGGGACAATTTATAAAGGGTAATAATATTTATCTCTGTATTAATGGAGGCACAGTCGAAGAGTTAAAAACCTATTTTGCAAAGCTTTCCGCAGGGGGAAACATTACACAGGAATTGAAAGAGGCATTCTTCGGGACATTTGGTGAGCTGACCGATAAATTTGGAATGCAATGGATGTTTCAGGCTGACAAGCCGAAAGAATAATCCGATTACGGGAAGAAATATTAACATGCTTATTGATACCGTTGACGAGAGCAATATTGTGGTAATGCTGTGGGATTTGAGGATAATAAATAAATAAAAATTGCAAAACACATAAAGTTGTGTATACTAAAGTAAGGATATTTAAATAAATATTTCTATGACAAAAAACCCTTTTATTAATGCTATTGCAGCACTCATATATATAACTTTAATCGCTTCATTTATGTTTTATGGAACAAAGCATGCTTCCGGCACACCGGAATCAATAATTATCCCAATAGCTATGCTCTCACTCTTTACACTTTCTGCGGCTGTGATGGGTTACGTATTTCTCTCTAAACCTCTTCTGCTTTATCTGGATGGCAAAAAGAAAGAGGCAGTAAAACTTTTTCTACATACAGTAGCTGTTTTTGCGGTAATCACTGCTATTGCTATGGCTTTACTCTTCTCAGGGATCTCGTTTTAAAGTGGCAAATACAACTAGACTGAGCAACTCCATGGAACTTCTATAGATTTTTCATATTCTGTTATAATCGCATCATGAAAGAAAAACTTTTTGAAATACCAATCATAGATTCTAATATGACATTAGAAGAGGCATTAAAAATTGACCAAAAATTATCAGCTCCCCAAGAAATCTTGGAGAAGCAAAGGATTGTAGAAGTCCAATATTTCTCGTTTGATAGAACACTACACAAGGGACAAATCGTGGTACATGTAGATCTTGTTGAGGACGTTGGGGAAGCGTTTGATATTATTAGAAAATCACGATTCCCAGTCTTTTCAGTTATACCTGTAGCGCATAAAAAGTTTATGTGGGACGACAAAAAATCCATGCTCCAAAATAACTCTTCCGGATTTAATTATCGCACAATTGCCAAAACTAATCGACTTTCAAACCATGCCTTTGGAAAAGCAATAGATATTAACCCAGCCATAAACCCTTATATGCTAACTGGCTATAGATTTCCTGAAGATGTAGATTATGATCCCACAGTACCAGGAACAATAATTGCCAACAGTCCACTGGTCGCATATTTTAAAAAAAATGGTTGGGTTTGGGGAGGTGAATGGACAGATATTAAGGATTACCAGCATTTTGAAAAACCTATTGTTTAAAACTTATTTTAAGTTAAGCTTTAGATTTAGATTTGAGGAAGAAGGAAATTATGGCGGCGTAGATGGTGCCGAAGATGAGGGATGCAAAGAATTGTACTAACATATCCACTCCGATTACCATTGCATCACTTGCGCCAGGCATGTTGTATGCAGTTCGGACAAAATTTAATATTCCAGGATTGATGAGTGTGTAATAAGCCAAAAATATAAAAGGGGAAACAATAGCAAAAACAAGTGATATTTTAAATCCTTCAACCAAACCTTGTTTGAAGGTCAATTTATTTTTATGCATTTTTTTCTTAGCTTTTATTCCCAAATACCAAACTACTGCCGGTGCTATGAACTGGTAAATTACAAAAAGAGGAGATTTTTCATCAAATGACTCTTTCTGACCTGTAACTTCCATCAGCAGAAGACAGACTACAAGTACGCAAACCAAGATCAAGCCATATTTTACATAATTGAGCTGCAACAGTTTCATATAAGTTAGGATAACATATTCTTTTGTAAAGCTCAACTTTAAATGAGTATTATTTTTTTATCTCTGATTTGTCCCAGGTGGGTATCTTTAAAGCTAGTAGTTTTTTTTAGTCCGAACCCACAAGCCCGGTCAAGTCCCACATGAGCGATAAATACAAGGCCCACTAATATAGTTAACTGATTGCTTAAGAGATGTCCTAAAAAAACAATAAGAATTCCGACAACATAGTTGTGCATGAAGTTATAAATATAAGCTCCGATCTTATTATTTTTCAAATACCCAAGCATTGAAATGTCGGGAAGGAGAAGCAAGATGACAAAAAGCAGCCAATCCCCTCCTAGTTTAAAATATATAAAGAGAGCGCACAGGAAAATGAATATGCTCTCTGTTTTTAAAATTGTTTTAATCATTAATCCAAATATATCATATTCAGCGGTTTGGATGATTGGAAAACTATAGGAATAAATTAGTTTTTTTGTTATACTTAGAAATAAAATGAGAAAAATAATTGTATTTAATTTGTTATCAGTTGATGGATTCTTTGCCGGGACGGATGGGAATATTGACTGGCATGTTGTTGACGCAGAATTCAATAAAGCGGCAGTTGAGATGATCAAGCCTTTTGACACTATATTATTTGGACGAGTCACCTATCAACTGTTTGAAAGTTATTGGCCAGGTGCGGCACGCGATCCGGCAACTTCAAAAGAAGACCGAATTATTGCCAATAAGATAAATAGAATGACCAAAGTTGTTTTTTCAAAAACTCTAGACACAGTTACATGGAATAATTCGAAATTGATTAAAGGTGATATTGGGAAAGAAGTCAAAAAATTAAAGCATACGACCGGACTCGATATCGTGATATACGGAAGCGGGACTATTGTGCAGCAATTAGCGAATCTTGGCTTAATTGATGAATACAGACTTTTAGTTAATCCCGTTATCTTAGGCCGAGGTAAACCAATGTTTAAAGAGGTAAAAGATAAACTTAACCTAAAACTTTTAAAAACAAAAACGTTTAAATCAGGGAACGTTTTACTTTGTTACCGGCCGAAAAGGGCTTAAGTACTATTAATGGTCTGATCTTTACGATAAGACTAACACTCCTCTTTCCAAATTCTCACAGAATTCATATTCCACTTTATTAAAAACAGTATATACATGAATGCTAAACATATAAAAGGTATAAAAATAATGAGTTTAAAACTCAGTCGGGAGATTGCAAAGGCTGATAAAATCCTTTACGACGCTGCTACACACAGGATAAAAGCGATAACTGTTGCCGGAGGTGATAACGAAATCAGGTTAATTCTTTTTGGTGATATCAAAAAAATAGGACAGGACGCTGTGATGGTAGAGTCGGACACAGCAATTAAGAACCTTTCAGAAGTCGGTCGCCCGATGGAACGCATGGTAAAGGATAAATTGTATCTGATCAATACATCTGTAATTACAGAAGACGGTGTACAGCTTGGAAAAATAGCTGACTTCTCCTTTATTCCGGCAACAGGGATTGTCGAAGAAATCGAAATTACAAAAGGGCCAATCGAAGATCTAAAGACAGGCCGGAATAAAATTCAAGGAAAGAATATTGTAAAGATAGGACAAAATACCACGATTGTAAGCCATTACATTGATGAGCAATTAGCCGGTCAACCAAAAAGAGGCTTGCATGGCATGCTTGGAGGCATGCAGAAAAAGGTAGCAGACGCACAAAAAAAGGTTTCCCCAAAAAGCCACAAGTAAAAGGGTAATATAAATTTAACGAAATTTTTACCCATCTGTATTTGCTATAATTGTCACATACAAATGCACAGAAAGCCGCAAAGTATTCAGAATATATATCTTTACTTAGTACTGGGTAATACCTTAGCCGCTTCGTTTATTTGGGGAATTAATACTATTTTTCTGCTTGATGCGGGGCTTAGTAATTTTGAGGCGTTTTTGGCAAATGCATTTTTTACTGCGGGTATGGTTATATTTGAGGTTCCTACAGGCATAATTGCCGACACATATGGACGAAGAATATCATATCTTGCAGGAACTGTTACACTGGCGGCTTCAACTGCAATGTATCTTTTTATGTGGCAGATAAATGGTCCTTTTTGGGGATGGGCGGTTTCTTCAATTTTTTTAGGTCTGGGGTTCACGTTCTTTTCAGGGGCACTGGAGGCTTGGTTAGTTGATGCGCTGCATGCAACAAATTTTAAAGGGAGTCTGGACAGCGTGTTTGCAAGAGGACAAATTGTCGGAGGTGGAGCAATGCTTATCGGCTCTGTACTGGGCGGAGTTATTGCTCAGTTTACTAACCTTGGCGTCCCTTATATTTTAAGAGCACTCATTTTGCTTATAAGCTTTGGCACTGCTTTTTTCCTAATGAAAGACTTAGGATTCAAACCAAAAAAGGCAAAGCACCCTATAAAAGAAATGGAGAAAATTTTAACCAGTTCTATTGATCATGGTTTAAAAAATCCTCCGGTCAGATGGATTATGCTTTCAGCTCCTTTTACGGCAGGAGTCAGTATTTATATTTTTTATTCGCTGCAGCCTTTTTTACTGCAACTATATGGCGATGAAAAAGCTTACGGCATTGCAGGACTCGTTGCCGCAATCGCAGCAGCTGCACAAATTGCCGGAGGTTTCTTGGCACCATATATTAGGAAATTATTTAACAGAAGAACAACTGCAATTCTATTAGGAACATTTATTACTACAATTATTTTAATATTCGTTTCCATTGTGAATAATTTTTGGGTTGTTCTTGCTCTTGTCTTCATTTGGGGATTACTTTATGCAACTCTCATGCCAATTCGTCAAGCTTATCTCAATGGAATAATTCAATCAGAACAAAGAGCAACAGTACTATCTTTTGATGCGCTACTAGGATCAAGTGGCGGAATTTTCATTCAACCGGTACTGGGAAAAGCCGCAGATGTCTGGAGCTACTCAACATCATATATGATTGCAGCCCTTGTCCAAACCGCAGCACTTCCTTTTATTTATCTAGCTAAAAAAGAAAAAGCGAAATCAGATATTATTCAAGATGAAAAAAAAGTTGGGTAATCTATTGCAAATTTATTACTTGTTTCTTGAAGTATATGTGATTGACAAAACAAATTTTCAGTAGCATAATACTTTCATGATTACAGATGCGCCCATATCCCCAACTATTCCAGTTACAGATCTACAAAGAGCTCGTGAGTTTTACGAAAAAAAGTTGGGATTTGCAGTTGTGAAAGAACTCCCAAAGGGAATAACTTTTAAAGCCGGAAAAAATACAACTTTTTATATTTACAAGCGCGGCCCGTCCAAAGCAGATCACACCTTAGCATCATTCACAGTAGAAGATGTGGAAGCAACTGTTGACGAACTTACGCAAAAAGGGATTGTTTTTGAGCACTACGATTTCCCCGGACTCAAAACTAACGCAAAAGGGATTGCTGTGTCTGAAGAAGAAGGAGAAAAAGGGGCTTGGTTTAAAGATCCGGATGGAAATATCCTGGCGGTTAGCCAAGAATTATAAGGCTTAACGCTTCTTTACCTCAAATTTACTACAATAGGTCTTCCCGGATTGAGGAATTTTGAAGCATTCCTATAGAAAATATCTTTCAAATGGAGTAAAATCTTTTAAATACGACTTACGCATTTGTGAGGAAAAAATATTACATGCTCTGGATTCCCGCCTTCGCGGGAATGACAACTGCGTGAGTCGTATAAATAATGAATAAAACTCGGCTTGAAGCATTTAGCGATGGGGTCTTTGCAATCGTAATTACCTTGCTCATACTTGATGTGCGAATACACGACGTCGAGTATGCTCAACTTCCTGATGCGCTCAGCAAAATTGTGCCGAGTATTATATCCTATGTCATCAGCTTCGCAGTTATAGGTGTATACTGGTTCGCACACCACTATTATTTCAAGTTTGTAAAAAAGGTCAACAGCGTTTTTGTCTGGCTGAACACTTTATTATTGCTACTCGTTAGCTTTATTCCTTTCCCAACATCCCTGCTTGGAGCATATCCATTTCAAAGCATTCCCGTTTTTATATACGGTATCAATTTACTCGCCCTTAATTCAGTCACTCTAGTTATGCTATTTTACCTTTACCGCCACCGCGAACTAGCGGCAGAAAGTTTGACCAAAGAGGCATTTAAAGATTTCTTGTGGATCTATATATTCGTAAACGTTGCCTACCTTGTAGCAATTATACTTTCCTTTTTTCTTCCAACAGTAAGCTACCTGATTTATATTGCCGTATTAGTAATCTTGATAATCCTCTTCGTAACTCGGGAACGATAAGCAAATGAAAACAATTGGAATTGAGATATAGAGGTTCTAATAATCACCACTTAATTCTCCGCAAGAAGTATAATTTTTTATATTAGCTGTTGATTCATGTACATTGATGGCAAGAGGAGGTTGTTGTTCCAGCTCTTCTAAAGTAACGTCCAACGTTGTAACTGATTGCCCATTAACTACATTTGTTAAGGGATATTTTACTTCTCCAACTCCTGGACAATTGCCTGCGTGAATGTGTGCCGGCTGCGGATTATTTTGAAAGCCGGTTAAATTAAGCGTTACTACTACTTTTCCATCCGTTTCTAAAAGTCGTGCTGTGCCTGATTCGCTAGAGTTATTTACCGCTTCAAGAGTTACGGTCATATCATGAGTCGTTTGTTGGGTAATTGATGGGATAGTTTGCTGCTGCGAAGTAGGTTGTGTATTTTGTTGCTCCGCTGTAGGTTGAACAGACGATGGAGTCGGATTATATGCATCTTTGTTCGCAAAAGCGAAATAGTAAATAACTCCATAGACTATTGCGGCAATAATGACATAAATTAAGATCCACTGCCAAAGAGGTCTTTTATTATAAGCGTTGCTTTTCGGTTCTACTGTAGTTTCTTCCGCCATTAACGCTATAATGCCAAAAATATATTGAGATGTCAAGAGGTTAATCTTGACGATAAAGCGCTTAAATAATTTTAGGTGGTTTTAAAGGAGGGGTTTTGATGTGATACAATCTTGGATAAATCCACTATGAGCCATATTTATCAAATACTTGAAGATCTTAAAATTACATTTAAGAAACACGAGCATACGGCAGTTTTTACTGTTGCAGAGGGGCAAAAGTATGATAGAGGGATTGAGGAGGGCAAAAGCAAAAATATTTTTCTCAGAAATAAGAAGGGGGACAAACATTATTTAGTTATTGTGGAAAGCTCAAAAAGAGTTGATTTGAAAGCGCTTGCATCTAATCTCGATGAAAAGAGGATGAGCTTTGCAGCACCTGAACGCTTAATGGAGCTTCTGGGACTCACGCCGGGATCTGTTTCTCCTTTTGGACTTATCAATGACAAAAATAAATTGGTAAGTGTTGTGGTTGATGAAGGGCTGTTGAAATATAAACAAGTAGCGTTTCATCCAAATATTAATACTGCCACACTAATTATAAGTACAGTTGATTTTAAAAAATTTCTAGAGTGGACTAAAAACCGGGTAACTTATCTAAAATTATAAAGATGAATGAAATGCTTATAAATCTTAAATCGGATGTGAGGAAGTTTGCTGATCCTAAAAAAAAGCAAGTGCTTCAGAGATTTTTCAAAACGGGGCCCGGGCAATATGGTGAAGGAGACGAGTTTTTGGGTGTCACGGTGCCGCAGTCTAGGTCTGTCGCGATTGCGTATAAAGATTTGTCTTTTTCAGATATTAAAAAGCTATTGGCATCTCCGGTGCACGAAGAGCGGCTTATCGGGCTTCTGATACTGGTTCATAATTTCCAAAAAGGAGATTCTGATGTACGGCAAAAAATATATGGGTTTTACAAAACACATATGAAACACATAAATAATTGGGACCTGGTTGACTTGACTGCGGATAAAATTGTCGGACAGTATCTTCTGGATAATCCGAAGAATATGCCGATTCTGCAAAAGTTAGCTCGATCTAATAATATGTGGGAACGCCGGATTGCGATGATCGCAACTTTTCAATTCATAAAAAATAATCAATTCGAGCCTGTCCTCCGAATAGCGACAATTTTGGTAAATGACAAACATGATTTGATTCAAAAGGCAGTTGGGTGGATGCTTCGCGAATTGGGCAAGCGGGATAAAAAAAAGCTAATTAACTTTCTCGAAAAATATAAACATACTATGCCGCGGGTAATGTTCAGGTATGCGATAGAACATTTTTCGCCGGAAGAGAATGCGAGAATTAATAAATGAGGTGTTTGGATAAAGGGAAGATTAACACGAACAGAAAGCCTTATAAAAAAGACTTTCTGTCGAATTCCGGAGTACGTTTAGAGACCAAGATGGACTGAAAGAATACCATCTGATCCTCCAATTTCCGCTGAAACTGCCGGAAGAGATACTTTTATATCAGTCTGCGAATCTATTTTAGTTTCAGTAGATGCTTGCTGATTGATTTCTTCTGGCATTGGGCTAGTGCTCGGTTGTGTTGTTGGCGAAGGCGCAACTGTCGGAGTAGGCCCCGATTGAATCGGGGTAGACTGTGCTCCTATATTCGCCTGCGCCTGGGTGTTTGCGCCGGCATTAGTTTTGGAACCTGTCTGAGCAGCAGGTTGAATTTCTGTTTGCCCCGATTCAGCCCCGATTTTATCGGGGGAACTCGGGGTTGGCGTTGGGCTAGAGCTTGGTTGTCCCGACTGAGTCGGGATCGGGGTTGGCGTAACAGTAGGAATGGTTGAATCGTCCTCTGTTGTGCTACTAACCGCTGCTCCTAAACCGAAATTCGCATCCGCACTCACTGCTCCGAAAAGATTACTATCCAGCTGTGCGTTTGTTTGCGTTTGTGTGTTTGCGCGTACTGGAACATCGATTTTGTTATCGGATTTCAAAGCCGGAAAGTCAGTTTCTGCAGCTAATGCCATACCGGTGGTAAGGCCAAGAGTAAGTATGCCAATTACAAATTTTTGCATGATTAATCACCTCCTTTCATAATCCAAGATGTACGGGCGGCAAAGCCGGGTGCAAGACTGTACCCGGCAAAGGTATATTCACCTGAATATTCGGCAGCAAGGACGCGTTACCTGCGCCATTATTCAGTTCCTTGCTGCCTTCTAATGCGAGTGTGGGAGTTGGGGCGGGTGGAGATCCAATTGAGATGCCGACGTTAACCGGAAGTATAGGAGTAGCCACGGCTGCGTTGACTTGTGGTATTTGCACTTCTTGTTGCGTAGGTGATTGGGTGGGAGTAGGTGTTGATAAGGGAACTTGAGTGGGAGCTGCCGATATACCAGTATTTATCGATTGGCTTGAAGCAGGAAGTGAGGGTGAGGGTTGTATTTGTTGGTCCTGTAAAGACTTTGAATCCACGTTCATGTTTATCGTTTTGGACTTTGGGTTAATTTCGGGCTCAGGCGGTTGAGAAATAAAATGAGTCTTTGCTTGTTCAACGATTTCTTTGATTGGATAGAGAAGATCGCCCGGATTACTTTGAGTTGAGGCGACGACGACACCCGCGCCTCCAAGAAGCAGGAGAGCTATGAGGACAATTGCCAAACGAATAACTGAAAAGAAAAAAACAGGAGAGTGATCAGATAGGGCAAGATCTCTCATACTAGCGCGGAACTCAGCACTTGGCTGAACCGAATGTAATGCTTTTATTCCCTGAATGATGTCTTGGTATTCGTTATTCATTATTTTTTTAAAATTTTCCGGAGGCTTTGTAATCCCCGGTATTGCATTGCCCTGATTGCGTCAACGTGCTTATCCATGATATTTGCGATTTCCTGATTGGAAAAACCCTCAATAAATTTCAAAGTAATGACTGTTTTTTGCTCATCGGTTAACGTCTCAAGCGCAATAACCACTTCTTGCATACTCCACTTGTGATCGATATGTTCTTCAACATCTGTTAAAGGTTCATCTATTAACTTTTCTTCTACAACGCGCATATGTATTTTTTGTGTTTTGTAATAATCAACAACTGTATTATGTGCGATTCGGTAAAGCCAGGCGCGAAAATTACCTTTTTCAGTTGTGAAATTATCGATACTTTGCCAAGCTTTAAAGAAAACCGTTTGGGTCAAGTCTTCAGCTATTTCTCTCTTTTGGCTTACATGAAAGAAAATATAGCGATAGATCTTATCAAGATAGCTCAGGTATAACTTGCCAAATGCTTCTTTATCCCCCTTTTGTATTTTCTGTATCAACCGATGCTCGGAAAACTGCTCAAGTACTTGAATTTGTTTTTTTAAAAAACTGATCATCGTGCATGCCTTTCTATAACGAATGAGTTACTGTTTTGTGACGCAAATAAAAAAACCTGCCACATGTGGACAGGTTTGAAATTATCAATTATGAAGAAATACGCTCTTTATTTTTTACCTTGGCGTTCAAAAAGCCAGGTTGCGAAGGGCATTGAGACAATAATAATTCCGATACACCAGATAAATGCCAGCCACCCGGAATCACCGAGAGGCGTACCGACTAACCAAGCGCGGATGGCATTAATAACGTGAGTAAGGGGCTGATTTTCCGCGAAAAGTCGCAATACATACGGCATAGTATGGGTTGGCACAAATGCACTTGAAATAAAAGTCAAGGGAAAGATCACGACAAAGCCTACCCACTGTGCTGCCTCAAGACTTTTAACAAAGAGGCCCATGATGGCTGATAACCAGGAAATGGCAAGGGTAAAAAGCAGCGAGAGAATTAAGACCAATAGCCATTCTATGGGCTCTGCATTTGGCCGGAAACCGACGAGAAAGCTAACGGCAAATACAATAATCGCTGACATTATATTACGTACTAAATCCGCCGTAACATGGCCTACCAAAAGTGCACTGCTTGACATGGGGAGCGAACGAAACCGGTCTACAATACCCTCTTTGAGATCAACTGCTAAATTTATAGTTGTGTAATTCGCGCCAAAAGCCAGAAGCTGCACCAAAATACCAGCGACTAAATAGTTAGTGTAACTTATATCACCTGTGTCTATAGCACCGCCAAAGACAAAGTTATTCAAAATGAGAAACATTATCGGAAAGAGGACGACATTCATGAGCTGATCAAGACTCCTAGTGATGTGTAAGATACTACGTTTTGTCATCACCCACGAATCACTTATTGTCCAAAAAAAACTGGAATGTTGCTCGGGTTGTGCAAGTGAAAAATTTGAATTATTTTTTTTCATTATTTTTTTCCTTCCCCGCATGATCTTCATCATTTTCGCGGCTAGCTGCATGACCTGTTAGTTTAAGAAAGACGTCATCAAGTGTCGGACGATGCAGAGATACACTATCAACTTGAATACGCGCATCCTCTAGACGCTGCAGCACAAGTTTGAGTTCCGATACTCCCCTTTTTATGGCAATGATTATTGTCCTGCGTTGCCCATCTTCATGCAAAACCTCACCGGTAATTGCTTTTTTTGCCTTTTCAAAATCGCTACTTTTTGCAATGGTCACTTCTAAACGATCAGCTCCGACACGAGCTTTAAGGGTATCAGCAGTTCCTTCAGCAATAACCTTGCCATTATCAATAACGACTATCCTATCAGCGAGGTGGTCAGCTTCATCCATATACTGAGTAGTCAAAAGAATAGTTGTTCCGCTTGCCACAAGCTGCTTAATCATTTCCCACATCGTTAACCGGCTTCTCGGATCTAGCCCTGTTGTTGGCTCATCCAAAAAAATAATTGGCGGGGAAGCAATTAAACTCATGGCGAGATCAATTCTGCGTTTCATTCCGCCAGAGTATGTTTTCACCGGACGGCGGGAAGAATCAGTCAGATCAAATTGCTGCAAAAGTTCACGCGTCCGGCGCTTGGTATCCTCGAAGCTGTAACGATAAAGCCGCCCCATCATATGGAGATTCTCTTCACCTGTTAAATATTCATCAACAGCAGCAAACTGACCGGTTAATCCAATACTACTTCGTACATGTTTAGATTCTTTTACTACATCATATCCGTTTATTAAAGCTTGACCGCTATCAGGAATAAGGAGAGTACTCAAGATCCTAATTGTAGTAGTCTTACCGGCGCCATTTGGACCAAGGAGTGCTAAAATCGTACCGCGTTTGACAGTTAAGTCAATTCCACGAAGCACTTTAAGGTTTTTAAAGGATTTCCGTAGGCCCTTAACTACAATGGCATTATCAGTAAATTTTTTCATAGACCCTATTATAGCAAATCAATTAATTTAGTTCATCTCTGTATAAGTTACGAAACATTTTAGACATTTCGTAACTATGGATCATTACGCAAAAGCATACCCAATCTTTAGTAGAATCAAAGGCATTGAGGAGGTGAAAGAGATGCTCAAAAGCCTTAAACGGTTCTCTAGGGATGAAGTCGCACAAGAACGATTACGCATCATTGAGTTTTATGACGAGTATGGAGAGCGTGCAACGAAAAAAGCTTTTCGAGTTGGAAGGAATACCCTTTGGGTTTGGAAGCAACGATTAAAAAACAATAAAAACAAACTATCGTCACTTATTCCTGATTCCACAACGCCTAAATCCAAAAGACAAATGCAAACTCATCCAAAAGTACTTTCATATATCCGTTACTTGCGGGAGAAACATCCCCGTCTGGGAAAGGAAAAGATAAAACCACTTTTAGATCAATATTGCAAGAAAGAAGAGCTAGTAGCAATAGGAGAATCAACTATCGGAAAGGTCATTAAAAGAAATAATTTCTATTTCCAAAAGAGTGGCAAGATCTATCATAATCCTTCACATAAATTTGCTAAGGCAAAAAGAAAGAAGCGGGACAGGATCAAGAAGCCGCCAAGACCGCAGTCTTTTGGCTATATTGAAATGGATACAGTCATTAAATTTGTTGATGGAATAAAAGTATATTTTTTAACAGCCATAGATGTGAAGCTTAAATTTGCATTCAGCCTGCCCTATGGCAAACTCAATAGCCGTAATACTGTTGATTTCTTCAAGAAGCTCCATTCAGTATATCCAATAACAATTATCACTGTGCAAACAGACAATGGCTTAGAGTTTCTTGGAGAATTTGAAGAATACCTTGAAAAACAAAATATACCACATGTTTTTATATATCCCAGATGCTGCAAAATCAACGGCACTATTGAACGGTTCAATAGAACCATCCAAGAAGACTTTATTGATGAAAACTTACATATTATTGCAGACCGAAAACTATTCTCTTCCAAATTAATCGAATATTTGTTATTCTACAATACAGAGCGACCACATAAATCCTTGGGATTACAATCCCCATTGGGATATTTATTAAAACATGGAGGTATGTCTAAAAACTCCGTAACTTATACAATCTCTTGCATTTTAAAAAAATAATGCTAGAATAAATATAATAATATCTTTATGTCTGCCGTGAAGATTTTAATAATACTCGTAGCACTACTTTTTTCTTTCCTCGTTTTGCCAGGAGATGCGCAAGCTATAACGCACAATCTGTTCAGATACAACTCCAGCAATAATGTAAACACTTCTTTTTTCCGCAGTTGTCCAAATCCGGGAGGTACACAGGTTGCTTATTATGCGCAAGGCTGGCATTGGATAGTTGGCGAGGCAAATCTCAAATGGGGATCTGACAGTGTCAATCATATAGGCACCGGTAATTATGTGCAATGCTTTTGTCCTCTGAAACAAGATAGTATTTCCCTTTCCAGCTCTCAAGGCATACAAACCAACTGGCTAAAAGTGAGTAATATTACGCATGAACAAAAAAGCCTGCTTTTATCTCAAGGTTGGATTCTTGTGCAAAACGGCGCTGATTTTGGTCTCGCTTCCGAGCCGTATCTAGCAAAAAATTCTCAATTTTTCTGCAGCGGACCAAGTTGCCTGAAACAAATAACTCAGACTAATTCAGCAACAATAACAAATATTATTAAAGTTTCAGCTAATACAGGAAATAATAATGCAAGTCAAAATACCGGCGGTTCTACTACTATAGTAACAGGAAGCGCTGCTGCGCAGGTAACTGTCGTCAACAAAGTCAACTTCAACTCTGTATCTAATTAAAACTCCGGTAAAAATAAACTCACAGTCTACTCATCTATCTAGAAATGGATTGGTTCTTATTTAATCCTAAGGAAGAGTTTGGATAGAGAGCCTTCTATTGTTTCACGAAACAAAATGCTCGGGAAAGATAGGGGAAAGGATGCACTTTTTATTTTACCTTACCGCTTAAAGATGAGTAGGTGCGATTAACATTCAGAATAACCGCAGCCGTAGCATTTTTTGCATCCTTCTTCGTAGGCTAATGTTCCGGAGCCGCATTCGGGGCAGATATCAAAAAGGCTGGTATTGGAAGAACTAAGGCTCATGTTTGCTGTTGCATTAGGCAGGGGTAGTTGATTGCCATTTGTTGGGCGGCCATTGGCTTGTCCGTTGGCTTGTCCGTTTGAAATATTGTTGACTTTTTCCACGGCTGCAATATTCTTATCTTCGACTTTGCCGTTAACGCGAAAATTGAAGTGTTTGGCAAGAACTTTTGAAATCGCATCAGGGAGGGAGCGGACCCTGTTCTCGCCAAAGCCAATGCTTCTTGATCCACCAATACCTGCCAGTTCGGATACAATTTCCCTGACCCGTTCGCGTGGGGGAACTGGACTATAAATGCGGAGAACAAAGGAGATCATGCGGCCAATTGCGTCTGCCAGGGCCATGAGGTCAGAGCCGCTTTTGCCGTTATTGATAAACACTTCAAACGGCTCATCTTTTTCGTTTTGATTTATGGTGATATACGTTTTGCCGCTTGGGCTGTCACTTTTGTAAGTCACGCCTGTAAGTACAAGCGGTCGAGGCATGCGTGAGGTGAGAGGAATGACCGGTTTCCCTGCCTGTCCGGCAGACAGATCTTCCTTTTTCGTTTCTTTCTTATCTTCTATCCTCTCCAAAACGCCTTGACGGGAACCATCACGCATATAGGTCACACCCTTAAGCCCCATATCATAAGCTGCCATATATAATGTTTTTACATCTTCAACTGTATGAGAATTTGGCGCATTCACTGTCTTGGAAATTGATGCATCGATGTATTCCTGGGCAACTGCCTGTACCCTCGCATGTTCTAAAGGCAGCAGGTCATTGGCGCTGACAAAATATCCCGGTTTTTCATCCTTGGGATGTTCCTTAAGCCACTCTTCATAAAGCGGATGGTACATAATATCTTCTCCCCCTCTCCATCTGCGTTTAAAGGTAAATTCGTAGACCGGCTCAATGCCTGAGGTAACGCCGGCAACAAGTGAAGTAGTGCCTGTTGGCGCAATTGTCAGAAGTACTGCATTGCGGATACCTTGCTTTTCTATTTTTTCCCGGGTTTTTTTAGGTAATGCTTTTACGTGATATGCCTGCATATATTTCACTTTATCAAATTTAGGAAACGCGCCTTTTTCTTTGGCCAAATCAGCAGATGCCTCATAGGTATTATCACGAAGTGTTTTGAAGATTTTCTCAATAACAGGCATAGCTTCTTCACCCCCGTAACGGACATTCATTTTTATTAATGCATCTCCAAGCCCCATAATGCCAAGCCCGGTTCTTCGTATTTCTTTAGCGTTTTTCTCGTTTTCAGGGAAGAAATAATAGGTTTGATCGATGACATTATCAAGGAGTCTTAGGGCTACTTGCACGTCATTCCCAAAACTCTCGAAGTCAAATTTTCCGGCTTTCTCCGGCGAATAATCTTTGACATAAGCAGACAAGTTCATTGCACCAAGATTACATACAGCCCAAGCCCCAAGCGGTTGTTCACCACAGGGGTTGGTCGCAATCAGACGCTCAAAATAAAAAGTGTTCGAGCGTTTATTGCTTCGCTCCAGGAAATGGAGTCCGGGTTCGGCGGAGCGCCAGGCGGCTGTGCAAATAAGATCCCAAAGATAGCGGGCTTTCACAGTTTTATAAACGTTGACTTTGCCGCCTTTTTCCTTCCACTTATCCAGTTCGCCGTCCCAGTCTTTATCATACTTTTGATCATCAAGGTCAGGATAAACTAAATCCCAATCTTTATCTAGTTTGACGGCTTCCATAAATGCATCGGAGATGCAGACCGATAAATTCGCGCCGTTAATTTTGGTGAGGTCTTGTTTTACGGTAATAAATTCTTCTATATCAGGATGCCAATCCCAGAGCATCAACATTGTTGCCCCGCGCCGGGAACCGCCTTGCTGGACAATATCATGAGTAGCGACTGAAAATAACGTTGCCCAATTCACCGGACCTGAGGACGTACCGTTGACTTTTTTTACCCTAGCGCCTTTGGGCCGAAGAGAGGAAAGATTAAGTCCCACGCCACCAGAACGAGCCTGGATCTCAACAAGTTGGCCGAGAGCTTCTAAAATGCCGTGGCGGGAATCTTTGGGTGAGGGGATAACAAAACAGTTAAAGTAAGTCACCTGATAGCCGGTACCGGCGCCTGACAGAATACGTCCAGCAGGCACAAATTTGAAGTCTTCCATGGCTGCGTAGAATTTATCTTCCCATTTTTTGCGAAGTGCAGGTTTTTCGACTTGGGCAATGCCATGCGCAACTCTTCTCCACATTTCTTCTGGAGTTTGCTCTGTAGGCTTCCCTTTCTCGTCTTTAAACGAGTAGCGATCTAAAAACACTTGTTGTCTTATTCCTTCAAGCTTCATAGGCGTGTTTGGTTGTTATAAGTTTTTTTACTTCTTTTTCGAAATCTTCTACATCTACAAAACGTCTGAAAACACTTGCAAACCGGATATAGGCTACTTTGTCAATCTGTTTTAATTTTGTCGCCACCATTTCTCCAATGTGTCTACTTTCTATTTCAATTGAATCCAATCCTCTTAATTCACGTGTAATGTCAATGACTATTTTTTCTATTAAAGATGCGGGAATTACTGTCTTCTCGCATGCTTTAAAGAGTCCTGTTTTTAATTTATCGCGGCTGAATTGCTCGCGTCTTCTGTCTCTCTTGATGACAGTTAAAGGAATATTTTCTACTCTCTCATAAGTTGTAAACCGCTTATTACAATCCAGACAGGACCTTCTCCGCCTGATGGTGTCCATATCGTCGCTGTCTCTGGTTTCAACTACTTCTGATCCTTTGTTTCCGCAAAATGGACAATGCATATAATAGCTATCAGCTTTCGGCTATTAGCTTTTAGACTTTTGATTTTTTGTCTGACAGCAGAATGCTAACAGCTAAAAGCAAATATTCCCGCCTGTTATCTAGTGCCTTAACTAGGATAGATCACCATATACGTAGTGTCAACTGTGAAAATCTATATCAAATCTTGTCAGCAATTTTTTTTAATCTCAAATTTTATTTTTTGTTATATTTTTCTTACAATATCTGTGAAGCAGTAATAAAAACTCGATGCAGATTAGAATTTTGGTTTAAACAATAAGACATTTTAGCATGCCTACTCTATATTTAGCAAATATTTCGTTGACTTGTACATAGCCAACGCTCGCTCACTTAACGGGAAAGATCGTAGGATTTTGTTACCGGGAAGAAGGAGGTGGGGTATTTCTCGTATTTTTTTACTAAATCATCCACGGTACCATTATCTAATAGTTCTCCTATGGCAACATTTATCATTGATTCGAAACCGCTTTGATTATTTGGTTTTTGCTGACGATGAATAATGGTTTAAGTTAGACCGCGATTATTTTCAAGATTTTATTGAAAGACGAGCTAAATTAAATATTCATATTCGCTCCATACTGCAAGACACTCCTCAGGGGCAAAGACATAAAAAGTTTGAGCGAAATTATAATGAAAATATTAAGATTCTGCCAAAAGATACGACACTTACGACAAATCTGGTTATTATTCCCAGACGCGTTGTGATACAACAGTTGACTCCCCCGGTAAACGCGATTGTAATTGAGACCAAAAGTGTTATAAAAATGCACCGAGAGTTATTTGAAATTGTTTGGAGATCAATTTAGTTTTTTTTAAACTCAAATTTTATTATTTGTTATAATTTTCTTACACTTTATTAATCTCAGCTTTGGTTAAGAAATGGTTGAGGTGTGATTAGAAAGCATCTTTTTGATCTCCTGATACCTTTTTTTTCTATCTTCTGGTGCGTCTGCGAAATTTTCATGAAAATCGGCCACATCTATAGGCTGCATGCCTTCATAGTCTTTAACTTGTATATTTGCTTTGCGCTCAAGTAATAGGTTGACAATCTCTGGCTCGCAAAGTGCAACTGCATTATGTAAATAAGGCATTGGATCATTAAAATATTCAGGGACGAAATTATTAGGATCAAATCTCGGGTCAGCTATGATCATGCGCGCAATTTTCCTATAATCATCTATCGAGGGTAGTTTTTGTTGTATGTCTGGTGGAAAGACTTGTACATAACCAATTTTATCTAAGACAAGATCTAATGCCGAGTATTTCTTATTTGGGTGTCGCTTGTTCGGATCCTGTTTTGGATGACGGAGAATTAAATCTACCCGATCGGGATATCCCTCTTCGGCTGCGCCCATTAGAGCGTTTCGATTCCGAATTTCTAGCGGATCTAGATCGTGACTGAATATTAAATTTGGATCATTCTGCAAATCCAGAAATATTTTCAAGATTTCGAGAGCAGATTGTTGATTTTTTGCCTTTGACGTAGCTGCCATACTGTATAGCCTATTCCAAATTTTCTCACCTTTTTCACTTTGTTGATGAAAGTTCACAAGAAGGTTTACGGATGCGACATTACCGGCCATTATTGCCAAGTCTATTGGTAGATGTCCATGAACATCAAAACCCATTCGACTAACTCCGTGATTGAGCAGAAGCTGGACTTTTTCTGATGCGTCACTACCCTCTAGACATGCAGCTTCATGCATAAAAGTCCTAAACGGCGCTGGGTTAGTGCCGCCATGCTTCATTAGTTGTTCACGCCCGCCAGTAGGAACATTTGCCAAAATAAGAGCCATATCCCTATTAGAAGGATTTAAGGGGTCGAAGTCGTCTGGGTAGATTAATTATGGTTGCCGGATCGGAAATATTAACCCTTATTTTATTCACCCGAATAGTGTCTAGCAGAGACGATACTTCTTCAGCACGGCCATCTTTAAGCGCTGTTATAAGAGAGTTGTTAAGCAATTTTGATTTCCCGAAATCACTAAGACCTTCGTTTAATCGTTTTGCTACACTCTGCAGCAAAGGACTAGGTTTTTCTTTAGATTTTGCCGACTCCCATGTATTGACAGTATAATTTACCTTTTGTTCATTCATGATTCTCTATAGTATAGGTGTACTATAGGGTAAAAGCTTGGGCTTGTCAAGTTTAATTAGTCTTAAATAGATAGGGAAAATTTTCTTTATTTTTTATCCCCCAAGGAGACTAACTACTTCGTAGGGGCGTACCCGATGGCTTTCAGGACTGCCTGGGTGCTTTCGCTGGCATTCAGAGAGTAGGTGTTGATTGTCAGGTCATAATATTTTTTATCCCAATAGACCCAATTGACATCATTGTTGGCATAAAGGCGGCGCCATTTCTCAAGATTTTGCCGCTCACGTTCTAAAACTTCTTCTTTGGCGTTTTCGACTTTTTTTCCGTCGCGATTTACTAATCTGTCTATTCGGATATCTACTTTATCAACTCCCTCAACGTCTTCGCAAACAACTAAGATTTTAAAAATTCCTTTAATTCCTTGCGCGTCAAAGCCCGCGAGGTGACTTTGGATAATTTGATGGGATTTATTTTTCAGGATTTTTTTTATTTTTTCTTCATATTCAAGATCAAAGTGGTCAGGGCGAGTATTTGTTTGGACAATATCTAAACCCCTTTCAGTTGAAAATTGCCTGAAAAGTTTTCCGCCGTTGAGGAATTCCCAACCAAGGGCCCCGCTTAGGTGGCTGGCCAGTGTTGAGGTGCCGGAGGCAATTCTGCCGGAGATGGTGATATTTTGAATACCGGGTAGATCAATAGGTTTATCCATAAAAATTCAAAAGTCAAGAGGGGTTGGTATTAACATTTGTTCCGGAAACTTTCTGCCCTACCATAATTGCACTTTCAACCAGGCGGTTGGCATATCCGTATTCATTGTCATACCAGGCAATGACTTTGGCCATGTTGCCGCCGACAACTTGGGTCAAGGAAAGGTCAACGATGCTTGAATGCGAATTGCCAATTATATCACTTGAGACGAGGGGGTCTTCGGTGACGGAGAGTATGCCTTTAAAAGTAGGATTAACTGAGGCATTTTTTAATACATCATTTATTTCTTCTTTGGTTGTGTTGCGCTTGAGTAAAAAGGTGAAGTCTGAAAGGGACCCAACGGGGACGGGGACGCGGATTGCAAGACCGACAAAAATCCCTGAAAGAGCAGGAAGAGCTTCTGCGGCGGCAATTGTTGCTCCTGTTGAGGTTGGAATAATATTGAGGGAGGCGGCTCTGGCACGGCGGTAGTCTTTGTGTCCCCCATCCTGTATGCGTTGGTCAGAGGTAAAGCCATGAATTGTAGTCATCATGGCTTTTTCAATACCAAAATTTTCCTGCATAATTTTGGCAACCGGGGCTATGCAATTTGTTGTGCAGGAGGCATTGTTTAGTATTTTTTCGCCGGAGTATTTTTCATCATTTACTGAAATAACATAGGTGGGTACTCCCCCACCTTTACCAGGCGCTGAAAGAATAACTGATTTTGCGCCGGCATTTATATGGAGTTGTAGTTTGTCGGCACTAGTGAAGGCGCCTGTTGATTCAATGATGACATCTACATTGAGGTCTTTCCAGGGAAGTTTAGTAGGATCTTTTTGGGAGTAGACAGGTATTTCTTTGCCTGAAACTAATAGATAACCAATAAGATCCGGTTTGTTTGGATCAGTATTGGGCTTGACTGAGACCTCATGGGGAAGCAGGCCATAGACGCTGTCATATTTTAGGAGATACATCCAGCCTTTGATATCAGTTGAGGAGCCGGCGTTTATTGCTACTACATCTATTTCATCGGTGTGCCATTGGATAATTACCCGATGAGCGACTCTTCCGATTCTTCCATAGCCGTTGATGGCAGCGCGTATCATAATTATATTAGTATATACTTGATTTTTGGCGATGACAAGAGGAATTAATGGAAATCTCCAACAACGAGAATGAAATAGTTTTGCTCATCAAGTTTTACTAGTCGCGCTCGGTATTGGTCGTTAATCCTGAAAGCGTAAAAACCTTTGTTTGTACCTTTGAGTTGTTTAAAATCTAATGAGGGGATGGAAGGGGTTGGAAAGAAATAATTTTTTTTGTTTTTCAAATTGTTTGGCGAGTCCCAGTTTTTTAAGCTGTTTACTTGCTTTTTTGGATATCTGTACCAGCATATTGCGGAAGTTCGGTCATTGCTTCTATCATATCTTTAACCTCTGCTTCAGTATATCCAGCTTCTAAAAATGAAGCTTTGACTTCATCGAGTGGTTTAAAATCAAATTGGTCAATGGTCTTGTGTCGTTGTGAAGCTGACCCCATCGGCAGAATCATAGCTACCGGCTCACTATCTTGTTTTAGGATACGTGGCTTTTTGGTGTGCTTCATTTCTTCCACAATACGTACAAGGTCGGGAAAATTGCTAATATCAATTGGCGTCAAGTGTCTGCTCATAGTAGGAGGATTATATTATACAATGTTCAATATTTTCTGATATTCATATTTAAGTCAGCAATATGATTTACATATTTTATAAATCCAATTGCATTATCGGCGGGGGAGCGATCTAACGATTGAGATACGCAGGTTATATCATCTCCACACTTAGATAGTGCTTCAACTAATTGTTTTAGATGGGTGTATGCGAGAGCTGCGCCATAGGGAGATGACACATTGTATTTTTTTAGTTTATTTTGAAAATCCGGCGATATATCTTTGAATCCAAATGTCCACGCGCCTTCTAACTCTGATTTATAGTTTTTAAGAACATTATTTGTAATAGAATCATCGACAGTACCGTAACGGAGATCGTATTTTAAATTCTTTATCACCTTGAGCGTATTGGCGGTATCGCCTTCAAATCCAACGTTAATGACTGCCTGAGCTCCTTGCGAATTTAACTTAAGAAGTTGAGTGCGAAAATCGGTATCACCTAAATTATAACCTTCTGAGATCATGTTATTGCCGTAAACTTCAACGACTCCATTTTGGCAGATTTCACCAAATTCAAGATTTACCTTAAGTACACCAATTTTTACGGCTCCTTCATCTTTAAATTTTTGAGCAATACTTCTACATCCTTCTCTGTAATTTAGGTAGGTTTTGTAGAATAATAAATTATCTTTAAGAGGCGATACAGCTGCTGCTTCATAGATAAACGGAATGTGTTTATCTTTTAAGTACGACCCAACAGCAATCGCGCCCGGGTTAAACTCTGCATAAATAGCATCTACTTTATCGGAATTAATAAGCTTTTGAGCTGCATTTGCCGCTAATGCGGCATTTAGACCATAATCTTCAAAAATGAATTCTACAGTTTTATCTTGTGAAGCTAATTCATTTTTAAGTATAAGAGCGCCAGCACGGGTTGATTCCCCCCAATAGGCTGCGGGGCCGGTAAGATCAGTAATAATACCTATCTTAATTGCGCCATTGTCGCTTGTATGTTGTAAATTAACTATTGCTACTATAACCAGGGCGATAATAACAATGGCTACCCAAATAAATTTTTTATTCATAGTTGTTTGATATTTAAATACTTATAGGTTATACTACAAATATTGCGAGTGGCAAATACTACCACAGAGCAATAAAGATATATGTTTACTCATCAGTTAATGAGCTTGGGGATGGCAAAGAATGAAGCGCAGATATATGAGACTTTAATTGAACATGGGGAACTCTCTGTGGCTGAAATTTCAAAAAGATCCAAAATTCACAGAAGAAATGTTTATGATTGCTTGAACCGATTACTTGAGAAAGGCTTTGTTTTGGTAATACTTGCTCAAAAAGAAAATCACTACAAAGCAGTGAATCCCCAAAAACTTACCGAAGTTCTTGAAGAAAAAAGGACAATTCTTAAAAAACTTATGCCTGATTTACAAGAATTATGGGAAAGCAAGCCTCATCGAGAAGAGGTATTCATACTAAAGGGGGTCGAGGGTTATAAAAATTATATGAAGGAGATTATAAAGACAAATGAAGATTTATTTACAATTGGCGGCGGCGGGCAATGGGCAGATCCGAAGATTAGAATCTTTTTTGACAATTTCTTACAAGAAGCGTTAAAAAAAGGTATAAAAATGCATATGCTTTATGAATATTATGTTAAAAAAGAAAAAAGGGAAATCTTGGGTCTGCTTGGTGAGAATTATAAATTTCTGGATGAGAAATATAGTACAGGGGCTGCTATTGATATATTTGGTGAATATGTGGTGGTTTTGACAAAAGGGGAAAAGGCCGCTATAGAGGATAGCACTATTACAGTTATTAGAAATAGAAAGATTGCTGATTCTTATAGAATTTGGTTTCAATTGATCTGGGATTCAACTGAATTTCCATCAAAGTAATCTTCTGGGTTGTGGCGAGTTCTGGCCGATCTATGCAGTTTGCTTCTTCGCTACTATCGCGCCAAGAGAACGAAAGCGTCCTCGGAAGTAATTAGAACCTTGCTTTATGAGTAGCGCGGTAAGCTTTGTATCGAGCAGCGTGCGCGGCCAAGTTTCGGGAATACCAATAATCCCAGGCGTATTTTTTCGCAATAAAGGACGAAAGTGTTTGACGTTGCGAGTAAGAATAATGCGTCCCTGTTTTATTGCCAACTCATGTATTGGCGGGTCATCCATTCCTCCATGATGCAGGTCGTGATTGATGTGTTTTACGTCAAAGCGTTGATTAAGGCGAGGTAGAAACTGACGGGGTGGTAAGTGCTCATCGAGTAACAATTTGTGTTTATAAAACGGTTTCGGCATGTGTGGGTTCTGCGCTGAGGTACTGTGTTGCTTCCTCGACTGCACCCCGAAGCGTGCTTGTAGACACATGCGGGAACCACTCGTTGTGTAATTCTTCAATAGTAAATCCATTAGCAAGCATATTAATTACCTGCGCAACTGTGATACGAGTGCCCTTAATCGTCAACTCCCCACCTACCCGCTCTTTGCGTGACTCAAGGTATTTCATAGTATGAGTATACTAACAAGCAGACCATAAAAAGTCAATTCAGGGAGCTATGTTATAATTCTGTTAAAGATATGAATCAATTGACAAAACGGATAATTTACTAAGTTTGATTCCAAATAATCTCCACGAGTTTCCGCTTAATTGTTTAATAAATTTAAATTAATTTTCTTATAGTAGATAGGGAAATGGAAGTGGTACAATATGTTGGGATTACTCTGCTATATAATAATCATGGATATTTTACCTCAATTAATAGTAAATAGCATTATTGCCGGGGCGATCTATTCGATGATTGCTTTGGGGTTTAATTTGATCTACGGTACGGCTAAATTTTTTGATCTGGGATATGGAGCATTGACGGCTGTGGGTGGATATGCTGTTTTCTATTTTTATAAAACACTTGGGTTAGATTTATATATTTCGGTGGTTTTGGGGCTTCTTATTGCCGGGTGTATTGGGTATTTGATTTACCGTTTCGTATATACTCCACTTCGCGCGCGAAAATCTTCAAGCATGGTCCTATTGGTCGCATCACTTGGAGCATTTACTATGCTTCAGGCTATTATTGCAATTCTATTCACAAGTCAGTTTCAGACGTTGTCGCGTAATGCCGGAACTGAGCAGGTCTTTAATGTGTTTGGCGGGGTGATTACGCAAACACAATTGATTATTCTTATTCTTGGCGTGCTAATTATGATGGGGCTGGGAATAGTTCTTAAATATACTATGATGGGCAAGGCGGTAAAGGCGGTGGCTGATGATGAGGAGGTGTCGCAAATCGTTGGTATAAATACATCCAAGATTATTGGTTTGGTGTTTTTTATTGGTTCGGCAATTGCGGGTCTGGCAGGTATATTAATTGGATTTGATACAGGTATTGAGCCGACCATGGGATTTTCTTTGCTTTTGAAGGGTGTGATCGCTTGTATTATCGGCGGCATAGGTAATGTATATGGAGGCTTTTTGGGCGCGTTTCTGCTGGGATTTATTGAAAACTTCGGTATATGGAAAATTTCAGGGGAATGGAAGGATGCAATTGCGTTTGTGGTTTTGATTATTTTCCTGCTGTTTAGGCCAAAAGGAATATTAAGGAAATAGCTTATGTTACACAAAAATAATTTGTCATTCCCCTGGACCCTCCAGAGGCGGGCGGGCAGGGGAATCTAGAAGATATAAATAACTCTTCTTTATAAGGGGGAAATGAAAAAACTTATTTTACCTCCTGGATTCCCGCGTTCGCGGGAATGACAACTGATTAAGTCCTAAAATAAACTTATGGAATATCTTATTCACATTCTCATACTCATTAGCATATACGCAATTTTGGGGCTTTCTTTGAATCTGGTTGTTGGATATACAGGACTCCTATCTGTCACTCAGGCGGCATTCTACGGTATTGGGGCTTATGTTACGGCAATTCTTTTAACTACAACGGGGATGAATTTTTTTCCAGCTTTGTTAATTGGAATAGTGATAACCGGAGTCTTGAGTCTATTAATTGGTTTTGTGCTTTCGAAATTTAAGGATGATTACTTTGCCCTTGGGTCATTTGGATTTAATGTAATAATCTATAGTATTTTTTTGAATTGGCAGGAATTGACACGCGGGCCTTTGGGAATTCCCGGTATTCCCAGGCCTGAATTATTTGGTTTTACCTTTTCCGATAATCTTTCGTTTTTAATTCTAACTGTTGCTTGTGCGCTGGTTATATATGGGTTGTGCGTTTTTATAACCTGTTCGTCATTTGGGCGGGTGCTCAAAGCTATACGGGAAGATGAAGAAGCGTTAAGCGTTTTTGGCTACCGAACTTTGTGGTTCAAACTAACTATATTTGTGATTAGCGCAATGATGGCCTCTGTGGCCGGATCGCTTTTTGCGAGTTATATTACATTTATTGATCCTTCAACTTTTACTCTGACTGAGTCTATATTTATTTTGGCAATAATCATCCTCGGCGGTTTGGCGAATAATAAGGGAGCAGTTATTGGAGCAGTATGCCTGATACTACTTCCTGAAATTCTAAGGTTTGTGGGTTTTCCTTCAGATATTGCCGCGCAGATGAGACAGGTGACTTATGGGCTGCTGTTAATATTGCTTATGCTCTACAGGCCGCAGGGGTTATTGGGAGAGTATAGATTATAATTGTGTGAGCTTGGAATTTGTTTATAGTATGCTTGAGTTATGGTAAAATTGTGATCAATTTTGATACTTATGAATAAAAAAATTATTTGGGGTATAGCAATGATAGTTATCCTCTTGGGCATAGGTCTGATTTGGGGTGTTAATAAAAACCCGACTACTTCAAAAGGCAATCCTATTCGTATAGCATTTATTGGACCGCTTACCGGCAGTGCGGCAGTGTTTGGAGAAATTGAAAAAAATACGATTCAACTCGCGGTTGAGGAAATAAACTCAAAAGGAGGGGTGAATGGACGATTAATCGAGGTAAAATATGAAGATGCAAAATGTGAGGGAAAGCTGGCAGTTTCCGCAGCCCAAAAACTGATCAATCTTGATAAAATTAGATTACTCATAGTTTCTTGCTCTCAGGAAATTTTACCGATTGCTCCAATTACTGAAAAGTCGAAAGTTCTCGTGTTTGCTCCTTATGCTAATGCATCAGGTATAACAAATGCAGGAGATTACATTTTCCGTAACGCTCAGTCAAATCGTGTTGTATCCGGTACTATGGCTAAAGTTGCTCTTGAAAAAGGAAAACGAGCAGTAGTTCTAAGCGAGCAGAGTGCTTTTTCAACTGATTTAAAGAATCTTTTTATTGAAGAATATAAGAAAAGAGGGGGAACGGTAGTTAATAACCAAGAATATCCACAAGGCGCAAAAGATTATCGATCCCAAATTTCAAAAATGTTAGCAGAAAAGCCTGAAGTAGTGGTTCTGATTCCAAATGGACCTGCAACAGGAATACCTGCTCTTAAACAATTTCGGGAGCTTGGCTATAAAAACGTGTTTGTAGGCAACCTTTTCGGAGGAAGTATAGAGGTACAGTCAATTCCTGAGGCACAGGGAATGATCTATGTTTCTGATCCAATTATTGCAGAAGGTTCAGCTAAAAAAGAACTTTTTGATAAATACAAGGCGAATTTCGGTGAGTACCCGGATCTTGAGTGGGCAACCGGCGCCAGCTATGATGCGGTTTATATTTTAAAGCAAGCTTTTGAGGCTGTAGGCGATGATCCCACAAAAGTTAAAGATTATTTGTACAAGATGCCTGAGTTTACGGGGATTTTAGGGGCATACAGATTCGATAGTAACGGTGATATGACAAAGTCGAAGCCGGCAGTCGCTGAAATAAAAAATAATACATCTGTATTAATTTCGCAATAATACTCAAATTATGAAGCACATAATAAGTCTAAAACTTACAGAACCAAGCGAGATATGCTATAATGCATTTACTATGAAAACCACACAGAGAAACAAACAGGATCGTATTGTACGTATTCCCGGACTCGTGGGAGGTAAGCCGGTTATTAAAGGGACACGTATTCCTGTTGATATGGTTTTGGAACGACTTACGTATGACTTGGATCTCAAAACGCTCTTTGAAGATTATCCGGAATTGAAAGAGGAAGATATTAAAGCGTGTATTGCATATGCCAAAGAGCTTGTTGAAGACGAGGAAGCGTTCCCCGCTGCGGAAGCAGACACCAAACAAGCACAGGTATGAAATTTCTCCTCGATCAGAGCGTTGAACGCCGATTAGCTCCTTTTCTCAGAAACTTAGGCCATGATGTCAAAGTTGTGAGCATTGACTACGAGGCCGGAATATTAGATCAAGAAGTTCTTCTCTTGGCCAACAAAGAGAGCCGTATTTTACTCACTAATGATAAAGGCGATTTTGGGGAGCTAATATTTCGCTACCATCACTCGCACTCTGGCGTTATTCTCTTTAGGCGGATGATATCAGGAGATATGCTTACAAAACAAGAAAGGCTCTCGTATGTTCTCCAAGAATATGCAAATCAGCTGCATCATTTTATAGTTGTGAGTCCAAAGAGTGTGCGTGTCAGAAAAAAACAGGGACGAAAAGCCATTTGATCCTCTACTTTAAGATTGTTTGTTTCTGCTACTCACGAAGGACTAAATAAAATTTACGTTTACAATATGGCTGAATTATGGTTAAATACTGATAAATTTTAGTACTTATGAATAAAAAGTTTATTTGGATCATTGTCGGGATTGTAGTTGTATTGGTTTTTGTTTTTGGATTTTATAGACAACAAAGCGTAAACAAAGACTCAATTAAAATTGGCATGGCACTTGCGCTTACGGGAGATGCTGCTCCGTGGGGAGAGGTGTCACGTAATGCAGCGCAACTTGCAGTTGATGAAATAAATAAAAATGGTGGAATAAACGGCAAAAGAATAGAAATTGTGATTGAGGATAGCAAGAGTTCTTCGAAAGATTCAACCCTCGCAGTTTCAAAATTAGTCAATGTAGATAAGGTAAAAGCCGTAATGATCACTTGGCTTGATTCGTATCCCGGAGCGGAAAGTGTCATTCCCAAAAATATGCTTCTAATTTCCCAGGACGCGGCAATTGAGTCTGTAAACGTGCCTGTAAATCATCCTAACGTATTCTCATTATGGTATCGGACATCTGCGAAGGCGGAAGTGACTTTATCCGAAATGACCCGAACGGGCATTAAAACTTTATATGTAGTGACTCAAAATGATCCGTATTATAGAAAGCTTGTAGAATTTCTAAAAAATGAGGCGCTAGAACAAGGTATATCAATAATCGCAGAAGAATCACTAAGCCCCAAAAGTGATGTGAGAACTGTTGTTGCCAAGATCGGAGCAGCTAAACCGGATGCTGTTTTCTTTGGTTCATATGATGATCAGATTAGTGTTAGTTTTATAAAAAGTTTCCATGAGATAATAGGCGGCAAGACACCGCTCTATGGTGATGAATTTATTGAGCAGGATTTTACCAGCAAGAACTTTAGTACAACTTGGCTTGAAGGAATGAAATATTATGTTCCGGCAGAGCCTAACACTCAATTTGGAGAAAAATATAAAGCGCGATTCGGAATAGAGCCTAAGTTTAGTGCAGGGACTACTTACGACACGGTAATGGTTATGGCTAAATTCCTAACTGATGCACCATCTGACTTGACTAAATATATGAGAGACACGGAGTTTGATACTGTCACATATGGTAAAATTGCGTTTGATGAAATAGGGGGCGTGGTTGCGGATAAAACAGCTATTACCATGAAGCAGATTGTTGGGCAAAAAGTTGTCCCGGTAAAATAAAAGTATGAATAAAAAAATTATTTGGGTGCTTGTTGGAGTTATAGCCATTATTATTGTTTTTGGGGTTTATAGACAAAATGGTGTTGATGAAGACAAAATTAAAATTGGGGTGGTGCTGCCTATGACGGGTATTGGTGCGGTTTTTGGAGAGCATCAATTGAATGCCGTTCGGCTTGCTGCAGATGAGATAAACGCGAAGGGTGGAATCAAGGGTCGAAAAATTGAAATAGTTTTAGAAGATGATAGTACAGAACCCAAAAAGGCAGTTTCTGCTTTTAAAAAGGTAACTGAGGTTGACCATGTGCCGGTTGTAATTGGCGCGGCTTGGGACATTCTAGCAAACGCTGTTATGCCTCTTGTAGATAGCAAGAAAATACCGACTATTACTGCGTCAGCTCCTCCAGACTCATTGGAGAAGACAAGTGATGTATTCTTTACAACTTACCAACCGATATTTGTGCATCAAGGCATAATCGAGAAATATCTACGGAATGAATCCGGTGAAAGGGTAGCTATAGTTTATGTTAATAACCCATGGGGAAAAGCCTATCTTAATACATATAAAAAGGCGGCAGTGGCGGCTGGTAAAAAGTTAGTTGCGGAGGTAAAGCTTCCTAAATTTGATAACAACGATATACAAAGAGAGATTACACTTCTCAAAAGCTCTAGCCCTGATATTTTGTTGACTGCGATTAATTTGTTTGATCCAAAATTGCTTATAGAAAAGAATAAGGAACTGGGTTTGAATGCGCGAATCTTTGGGACAGACAATATTATGGCAAGTTATCTAAATCAGGAGATTAGCAAAGACGCTACAACCGGTGTTGTTATATTTCACTTTGCGTCCCCTAGCGCTGAGTTTGTGACAAATTATAGAAGTAAGTATGCAAAAGAACCGGTAACTGAAGCGGACAGGGCATACGATGCTGTGTACGTCATTGCTCAAGCGATTGAGAATTCAGGTGATTTTTCATCTGCAGGAATTGTTAAGGGCATAAAGCAGATTAAAAATTATAAAGGAGCGTCCGGATTAATCGATTATACAAAAGCAAACTGGCCGACAGCTGAGACTGCTCTGCTTGAGATTTTTGATGGGGAAAGTTTTGTGCCGTACCTGAATAATTGACTTCATTTGCTTTCCAATTTGCATGTGTTAAAATAAGCACAATGAAACGATTGATAACGCAAGACCCAAATATATTAAATGGTAAACCTATTATAGCTGGCACGAGAATGTCTGTTGAGTCGTTATTGGAGATGCTTTCATCCGGTGTAGAGACCAAAGATATAATTAAAGAATTTCCTTTCCTGAAAAAAGAGCATATTGCTGCATCGATTGAGTATGCAAAGAATCTTGTTCAGAAGGAAGAAAGTTACTTTTTTGACAAAACCCATTCAAAAGATGCATGAAATTTCTTGCAGATATTAATATTCCTCAATCAGTCATCGTAGAATTAAAAAAACGCAAACATGATGTTGTTGACGCCAAAAAAAATCTTCTTCATGCTCCAGATACAAAATTAATTTCAATAGCAAAACAGGAGACAAGAATTATCCTCACCCGCGATAAGGATTTTATTACTCTGGCACAATACCCAAAATACCAAGTTCCAACAATCGTAATCCGTTTGAAAAATCAAACGCCAAGGCATATATCAAAAAGAATTATTGAATTACTGGAGAATCAGAATGTTGATACACTGGAAAATTCACTTACGCTTGTAAAAGAAGACGCTGCCCGTTCATATCCTTATTAAACTAACTTATGCGAATTACCAAATCTACTCCATTTACAAAAAAAGAAATTGAGAAGTTGTCTGAGGTTTTTGAAACTTATATTAAGACTGTTATTGATATTAAAAGGAAAATTTGTTCTGCGGGGTGTGATATGCATTTTGAATCGGAAGCGATTCTTCTCAAAGAAGGATCAAAACAGGCGGATTTATGGGGCGGGGGTATTGATTTAGAAGCTAAAATGGTTGATTTTAATTCGTTTATTAATATCCGGCCAGCTGATAATAATACAAGCAATGAGATACAGGATAAAATAATAAGAGAGGAATACGAAAAACTTACAAGGTATTTTTTCAAAAAGGTGTATGAATAATAAAATCAGCTTGGGATCGCTTTCAATGGATTTACTTCGTGTGGCTCTTGGGATTCATAGAGGTTCTTATAAAATGGCAGAGCGATTTTCTCAAGAAGCTATGAAAAGAAGGCATGAGATAGATGAGCGCGAGGTTAAGCCATATCTAAGAAAGGTGCTGGCTAATATGGAGAATTCACTGAAAATTTCAGACCCTAAAAAAAAGGCTGAAGACTCACTTATGTACAGCACAATTATTAGAAATTACTGTCTTTCATTTCTTAAAAACTAAAATGCGCATCAATAATAATGAGTCGCCCCTGCCGATAAAAAATTTCAAAATGCAAGAAATTAATTTATGAAAAAAGTAATGATTTTGGTAGGAATAGTAATAATAGTAATTGGTATAGGTTGGGTGATGGATGGAAATAATAGTTCATCTACTAAAGTTGACTTGATACGGGTGGGAGTGATTGAGTCGCTTTCAGGGCCTGCTGCGTATTATGGGGAACAAAATAAGAAGGGCATTGATCTTGCGATTGTTAAACTCAAAGAAAAATATCCAAAGGTGGATTTTGTGGCGATGCATGAAGATAGTAAATATAATGCCAAAGATGGGCTGAATGCTTACAATAAGTTAAAGGTGGATGGGGGTATTGATGCGGTTATTACGCATGGCAGTCCGGTGGCAATAGCAATTCAACCAGTGGCAGCACAAGATAAAATTCTACAAATGGCAGTATCGGCTTCGGTTGCTGACTATAGCTCAGCGAATGACCTTTCTTTTCGTGTGAGTCCTAAAACTGATATTGAGACTAAGGTGATGGCAGAATATTTAGCAAAACAAAATTTACAGAATATTGGTATTCTCTACTATAATAATGATATTGGGGTTAGTGTAGCTCGGGATTTTACTGCTGAATTGGGTAAACTAAACACAGATGTAAAAGTAGTTTCAAGCGAAAGTTATCCGCTTGATACTAATGACTACCGGAGTTATTTGCTGAAAGTCAAAAATCTTAAGACTGATGGATTGTACGTGATTGGGACAGCTGCTCATATGAGCAATATTATAAAGCAAGCTCGTGAGCTTGATATTCAAGCTTCTGTGTTTGGTTTTAGGCCGACTGAAGATCCGGTTTTGTTAAAAAACCTAGGTCAACTCGCAGAAGGGATTATCTATACGTATGGTTTTGATACGTTAAGCACTGTGCCGCCGGCAAAACAATTTACCGCTGATTATAAACAACGATATAGTGAGCTTCCTGATGGATTTGCGGCTGAAGGATATGAAGGGATGCGTTTGGTTGGCGAGGCGTTCGCGAAATGTGGTAAGGATAATGATTGTATTAAAAATTTCCTACTTAATCTGAAAGACTATGACTCAATCTTTGGCAAAATTTCTTTTGACCGGAATGGGGATATACTCTATCCGTTCTTCTTGAAAACTGTTAAAGATGGTAAATTTTTAAGATTGGAATAATGAATATGAAAAAAATAATTATTTGGGTGGTAATAGGACTTGTATTAATTATTCTTATAGCTCTTATCGCTAATAGAAGTAGTCAACAAAATAATAATGTATCAATAAAAGTTGGGGCTATTGTTTTTCTTACAGGGGCTCAAGCGTCTCTTGGTGAAGAGGTTAGAAATGCATTATTGCTAGCCCAGGATATGAAGAACCCGATTTCAGATAAAAAAATTGAATTTGTTATAGAAGATAGCCAAGACGAACCCAAGTTGGCATTAGGTGCTTATAATAAATTGAAACAACAGAATATACCGGTAATTATTTCTACAGGAGATCAAGTAAGTTATGCACTCTCGCCAGTTGCAAATAAAGACAATGTCCTACTTCTGATGACTGTGGCCGCTGCTACAGAAACTTCCGGAGACAATACTTTCAGAGCTTTTATCACTGCTGATAAGCAAGCAAATATCATGGCTGATTATTCTTCTAAAGTTTTGGGGAATAAAAAAGTTGCAGTTCTGTATATTAATAATATTTATGGGCAATCATATCTTGACACTTACAAAAATGCTTTAAATAAAAATGGCGCAGACGTTGTGGCATCTGAAGCTTTTGGTATTGCAGATAATGAACTGAAAGCTCAAATTACGAAAATAATTGCAAACAACCCTGATACTGTTACCATTGTGGGTTTTGGCCCCGCATATATTGTTGCATTTAATCAACTCAGGCAATTTGGATGGAGCAAAAGTATTTTAACTGATAATACTTTATCAATTCCTTATTTTTTTAATTCTGTTGCACCTGAAAACCTGCGTGATATATATTTTACAAGTACGAACTTTGATACCCAAAATCCTACTAATCCAAGCATGGCCGAATTTATTCAGGAGTATAAAAAACGTTTTAAAACAGCCCCAAGTTTTGTGGGCGCATATACATTTGACCTCGTAGATGCATTATTTTATGCAATTCAAGGATGTGATTATAATTCCGAATCAATTAAAAACTGCTTGCTTAAGATTAAGGATAAACAGGGAGTATTGGGATCCATTGATTTCTCTAGCCGAGAAATGAGAGTTCCTCTTTATATTAAAAAGGTGGAAAATGGTAAAGTTGTAACTCAACAAGAGATAAAGTAAATTTTAATTATGGCTTTGCTTGCAACTAAAAATCTCGTAAAACATTTTGATGGGGTTTATGCTGTTAATAAGCTGTCTATCTCCTTTGAGCCGGGGAAGATTACGGGTATTATCGGGCCGAATGGGTCGGGTAAATCGACATTAATTAATGTCTTAACAGGTCTTCTGCCTAGTGACAGAGGTGAGATTGTGGTAGCAGGCGCAACTCATTTAACTCGAATCAGGACACATGAAGTCCCCTTTTACGGCATGACAAGAACATTTCAAGACGCAAGACTTTTCGAGCAATTGCCGGTTCTTGATAATATCTTAGTTGTTTTAACTGACAGAGGTGTTTGGTCGGCATTGTTTGAGCGACACACGTCATTTCACATAGAAAAGGCAGAGGAAGTATTGAAAAAGGTTGGGCTTTGGGAGAAGCGAAACGCGCTGGCGAAGAATCTTTCGTATGGCCAGCGTAAGCTGCTGGAAATTGCCAGGGCATTGGCAATCATGCACAGCGGGGCCGGGGATATAAATATTATTTTTTTTGATGAACCGTTTGCCGGACTTTTTCCTGAGATGATTAAAATTGTGATGACTGTAATAAAAGAACTTCGCGATCAGGGAAAAACCGTGGTATTAGTTGAGCATAATATGGATTTGATCCGTGAGTTGTCTGATTATCTGTATGTGCTTGATTCAGGTATGCTTTTGGCCGCGGGAAAGCCTGAAGAAGTTCTCAAGAGGAAAGAGGTTATTGAAGCGTATTTGGGGGAATGATATTATGTGTTAGATCAGAAATATTGCAAATAGCCTATTTATTAGTATGAAAAATAAGGACGCAAAGCAGAGAGGCAACTTCAAATTAATAGCTTGGATTATAGTGATAATTCTAGTGGCGTGGGGCATTACAGCTGTATCCAGTAAAAGTTCAAGTGTAAATGAAAGTCCTATTAAGATTGGTGTGATCGCGCCTCTTACAGGCAGTTTTGGTGTGTTAGGTGAAAGGATTAAAAATGGTTTTGAGCTAGCAAGGGATGAGTTCATTTCAGAAAAACCCAGCCGTAAAATTGATTTGATTATTGCAGATGCATGCCAACCAAAAGATACTGTTTCCGCTGTGAGAAAGATGGTTGATTCAGACAAGATTTCTATGCTTGGTGGTTCTTTTTGTCTTATTGGATTCGTCCCGGTTATTCCAATTCTGCAAGAAAGCAATATTTTAGGGTTTAATACTGCAGCTAATCCGGATATTACACTTAACCAGAAAAACATATTTTCGTTTAATAAATCCATAAAAGCTGATGCGACGAACCTTGCAAATTATGCTCTTGAGCATGGTGCGAAAACCGCTGCGGTGGTTTATTATGTTACTCCTCTTGGGGAAGACTTTAACAAATACTTTACGTCAGTCTTTGATAGTGCAGGAGGAAAAATAGTCATAAATGAACCTGTTTCACTTGACGCTACCGATTTTCGAACAAGTCTTGCCAAAATCAAATCTTTAAACCCTGATGTGGTATTTGTAATACATTTAGCAAAACCGCTTGGAACATTTTTGAAACAGGCAAGAGAATTGGGCTTAAATTCTGTCGTCATGAGTCACTCTGAAGCAGAAGATCCTAATGTACTTGAAGCCGCCGGAGTTGCAGCAGAAGGCTTCATCATCTCATCTTCAGATCCGGTTATAGAAACTAAGGAGATTAAGAATTTCAAAGAACTTTATTTAAAAGAATATGATGTTCAGCCTGATATACTCGCGGCTGTAGCATATGATTCTCTTAAATTGCAGGTGTCTGCTTATGAAAAATGTGGTGGGGAAATTGAGTGTATGAAGAAAGAATTCAAAGAGATTAAAAATTACAATGGAGCTAGTGGAGAAATAAGTATGAATGCTGACGGGTCAACTGATAAGCCCACAAATTTCAAAGTTGTAAAAAATGGGAAATTTGTTGAGATAAAATAACCTATGCACGGAGAGCCTCTATTGATACTGCAAAACATTTCGGTTCATTACATAAGAGTAATTGGAAGAATGATAAATTTATGAATAAATACGCAATAATGCTTATTGGATTGGGAATATTGATTTTGGGAGCTGTATTAGTCACTATCAATAATAAATCAGGGTCAGAAACAGTTAAAATAGGAGCAATTCTGCCTTTAACCGGCAATAATATAGATCAGGGCGAATGGGTCAAACAGGGATTAGAATTAGCGCAAGAACAGATTAATAAAAATCAAGAAAAAAAGATCGAGGTTATAATTGAAGATAGTCAGGGAGACACCATTAAGGCAATTTCTGCTTATAGGCGAATAAGAGAAAAATTTAATATACCAGCTGTTATTACATGGGGGTCCGGAATTGGCGTAGCGTTAACGCCCATTGTTAACGGAGATAAAGTTGTACAATTTGGGGTAGCGACAGCGACAGCAGATTATAGTACTCCTGACGACTTTACTTTCCGTGACTTTCCTACTTCAGCTGAAGAAGCAAAATTTACCGCAAATTTTATTCTTAACCGGTTAAAACAACAACGAGTTGCTGTTTTGAAAATAAATAATGACTACGGATCAAGTGTCTCAAAGCTTTTTACTGATGAATTTAAAAAAACCGGTGGAATAGTAACATTCGAAGATTCGTTTGCACCAAATATCTCTGATTTTCGACCACATTTAACGAAACTTCAAAATGATTCAGCTGATCTGGTCTACATGGCTACTTATCCGAAAGAAGGTGCTTTGTTGCTTAAACAGGCAAAAGAAATAGGTATTGAGAGAAGTTTCTTGGCAGCCGGAGCGATTTTAGGCGGGGAGACTTTTTTTGGCACAGCAGGGAATGCAGCTGAGGGGCTAATGGTAATAACATCTGCTCCTAATTTCTCCCAAACAAATAATCTTGTTGTACAAAATTTCGTACAGGCTTATATAGACAAGTATGGAAAAAATCCAGGGCCGCAACAACTCTATAGCGCAAGAGCATATGATGCATTAAATATTATCGCTTTGGCACAAAAACAATGTACTCAAACTTCCAATACTGAATGTCTAAAGAACAATATCGCAAAGGTTAAAGATTATAATGGTGTTTCAGGGAATATCTCTTTTGACTTGAATGGGGATATTACTACTCAATTTAATGTTCAAACAGTAAAAGATAATCAATTTTATGAATATAAATAAATCAAAAGAGACTTTACTTAGACTAAATGATATACATGTTCATTATGGAGGCGTGAGAGCGCTTGAGGGTGTGTCTATTTCCATAGACACAGGCGAGGTTGTTGCATTGATGGGGCCTAATGGGGCGGGGAAATCTACAATTCTTAAAACAATATTTGGACTTGCACCAATAGAATCGGGAGAAGTGCAATGGGCGGGACATGCGTTTGTGCCTGTATCACACGACGTTGTGCAGATGGGAATTTCATTTGTGCCTCAGGGGAGACGGGTTTTTCGGCATCTCACTGTTTATGAAAATCTTGAAATAGGAGGATGGATTATCAAAGATTCTAAACTGAGAAAAAAACGCACTGAAGATGTGCTTGGGATTTTCCCGGCACTTGGTGCAAAAATTAGATTAAAGTCTGGCGCTCTTTCAGGTGGCCAACAGCAAATGCTGGCAATAGCCCGAGGGCTTATGACTGATCCAAAGGTGCTTCTACTTGATGAGCCGTCCCTTGGTCTTGCTCCAAAAATTGTCAAAGAAGTTTTCACTAAAATTAAGGAGATAAACGCGCGACGGAAAATGGCAATTATTGTGGTGGAGCATAATCTGAAGTCACTTCTCGGAATCGCAAATCGGGCATATGTTTTGGATAAAGGGAAAATTTATACAGAAGGGCTGCCAGGAGATATTATTAAAAATAAGGTGCTGGAAAAAGTATTTTTGTCAGCTTAAATAGTCTTTGAGTTTGTTGCCGCGGGAAGGATGGCGGAGTTTGCGCAGCGCCTTGGCTTCGATTTGGCGGATACGTTCCCGGGTTACTTTGAATTCTTTTCCTACTTCTTCCAGTGTCCGCGATCTGCCGTCGTCAAGACCGAAGCGGAGTTCCAGGACTTTTTTTTCTCTTTCGGTTAATGTAGAAAGCACTTGATTTACCTGTTCTTTTAACAGTTCACGTGAGGCAGAGTCAAAGAGAGTCGGAGCTGAGGAGTCATGGATGAAGTCTCCTAAACGGCTGTCTTCTTCGTCGCCGACCGGCGCTTCTAAGGAGGCCGGGTTTTGGGATATTTTGATAATCTCAAGAGCTTTCTCCGGCTCTATGCCCAGGACTTTGGCGACTTCTTCAGGAGTGGGTTCACGACCTAATTCCTGCATGAGTTTTCTTTGACTGCGGAGGAATCTATTAATATTCTCTACCATATGGACAGGGATACGGATAGTACGTGCCTGGTCAGCAATTGCACGAGTCACCGATTGACGTATCCACCAGGTGGCATAGGTTGAAAATTTGAATCCCCGTCTCCAATCGTACTTTTCAACTGCCCGGATGAGACCTTGATTGCCCTCTTGAATTAAATCAAGCAAAGATAGGCCGCGGCCAATGTATTTCTTGGCAATCGACACAACCAGACGAAGGTTGGAATTAATTAGTTTCTTTTTGGCTTCATAATCCCCTTTTTCAACTCGTTGAGCCAGATTGATCTCCTCTTCAAAGGTTAACAGCGGAATACGTCCAATTTCTTTGAGGTACATTCTTACGGGATCGGAGATGGATCCTTCGGTAAGCATAGTTAAGGCTTCTAATTCTTTTTTGAGGTCTTCGATCGGTTTTTGTACTTCCTGTTCTTGTACGACGCTTTCAAACACGTCGATGTTGGATTTCATTAACTTGTCGTACAAACTATCAAGTTCTTCGATGTGTTCTTCGGGTTTGGTAAAAATACCTAAAATTTCGTCTTGGGTGATGTAGCCACGCTTTTTAGCGGACGTGACAATATCCGTCAGAAACGGTGATAATTTTACCGGCATAGATGTATTTTAGCACAGGACGGTTGATATGCAAGCAGAGCATTTATACCCCAAGTTAGTTTAGGGCGCACCATTATAGATGGCTGTAATTTCAGAAAGTGAGAGAGCCCTGTTGTAGATACGAACGTCGTCGATCTGGCCGTCCATTTCCGAATCTCCGGTGTCGTCTGCTCCGATCCTGAGCGGTTGTGTATGCGCGAGACTCGCGGAACTCGCGGAGAGGCTGCCCGCGAACACGCCGTCTTGGTACAGAAAGATCGTCGAGCCTTGGCGCATGCCCACGACATGGTGCCAGGCGCCGTCGTTAATCGGGGTTGGCCCAGTCACCTGGTAGAAGACGTTACTGACCCATACTTCAAACATGGGCTTGTAGCTAGAAACAGAATCCATGACCAGATCCCAACTCGTGCGGATCCCCCCGGGATTAGCGAGCTTGTGCACAATTGCCGGATATGAGTTGCTCGCCTCTGTCGATTTCACCCACGCCGAGATCGTAAAGTTCTGACTGGCGCCGAAGTTGATGGACGAATGGTTCGGCACGCTGACATAATCACCACTCCCATGCCCATCAAAATCCAGTGCCTGGCCGAGTTTGCCGGTTGACCAGGTTGGAGTGCCTGTGAGGGTACCGTTGTTGCCAGTGCCAGAGGAATCGGCTGCTGTCATCCCTGATCCTTCATTAAATTTCCAGTGGCCAACCCTGCCGGGGATGGGAGTTGGAGTTGGAGTGGGTGTGAGAGTTGAGGTTGGAGTTGGAGTTGGTATGGTCAAAGTTTCATTCCAGCTATTCATTACAATACCATTTGTCCGGTTAAAGGCAACTTGCACTGTCCGGTTGAAAGAGGTTGCCGTAGTTGTTGCGGTTATTGTCCAGTTATTGCCAGCTTTTGCCACAGTTATAATACAGGTGCCTTCCGGACGGGTTATATTTCCTCCGTTATATGAGTTGCTTGCCCATGCTTTCAAAAGCGCATCTTCGGCACACCCTTCCACTAACTGTAAATTCTCCTCGCCTTTATTCATTGCTAAAGAAGTTTGTGCTTCTCCTATTGCCAAGAGCGAGACGGTAGACGCGGTTGAAAGGGCAACTGCTGAAATGATAAGGACGGTTACTAATGCAATAAATCCACTTGGTTGGTTATTCATATTTAATTACTTCGTATCTCTGCACTTCCTTCAATTGTTGTGGATTCCTTTTTACCTTATTGAGCACCATTGTAGATGGCAGTGATTTCAGAACCTGAGAGCACCCTGTTGTAAACGCGGACGTCGTCTATCTTACCTTTGAACCAAAGGGAATTATACAATGTTCCTCCGATAGACTTGTTATTTGCGGAGTCATTAAACACATTAGTGCTATTCCCGACTGTTTGATAAGCTACTTCCGCATTATTAACGTAGATACGAATACCGGTTCCGGTTCCGGTTCCGTTCCAGGTTACAGTGATGAATTGCCATGTGTTCAACTGCACTACGTTGTTCACCGACCTTCTTAAGAGGTTAGACCCGGAGACGTCCACGGCAAATTCAAGCGGATAATTCGGATATATCATAAGGTCATACCCATCAGCGGTGCCGGCCGGAGTATCGGAATTATACAGTTTTATCTCTGTGGATCCACCGGAATTGGCGTAGATCCACATGGCGATTGTCACGGGTGTAACATTATCAAGCGAAGAACCTGACCCAACATTTACCACATCATTCACGCCGTCAAAAGAGAGAGCCTGACCGAATCTGCCTGTTGTCCAAGTGGGTCCGCCGGTGAGGGCGCCTGTGTTGCCATTTCCGCTTGAGTCGAAGGCTTGGCTCCCCGAACCTTCATCAAATTTCCAGTGGCCACGCCTGCCGGGGATGGGAGTGGGGGTAGGAGTCGGGGCTATAGTCGGGGTAGGAGTTCTTGTCGGTGTTGGAGGAATTGGAGTAGGAGTTCTTGTTGGAGTCGGAGTTGGAGGAATTGGAGTAGGAGTTCTTGTTGGAGTCGGAGTTGGAGGAATTGGAGTAGGAGTTCTTGTTGGAGTCGGAGTTGGAGGAACGGGAGTTGGAGTTCTTGTCGGTGTTGGAGGGATTGGAGTGGGAGTTCTTGTTGGAGTCGGTGGGACGGGAGTGGGGGTGAGAGTGGGAGTTGGGGTTGGAGTCGGAGGAATTGGAGTGGGAGTTCTTGTTGGTGTTGGAGGGATAGGAGTGGGAGTTGGAGTTGGGGTGGGAGTGGGTGTGAGAGTTGAGGTGGGAGTTGGAGTTGGTATGGTCAAAGTTTCATTCCAGCTATTCATTACAATACCATTTGTCCGGTTAAAGGCAACTTGCACTGTCCGGTTGAAAGAGGTTGCCGTAGTTGTTGCGGTTATTGTCCAGTTATTGCCAGCTTTTGCCACAGTTATAATACAGGTGCCTTCCGGACGGGTTATATTTCCTCCGTTATATGAGTTGCTTGCCCATGCTTTCAAAAGCGCATCTTCGGCACACCCTTCCACTAACTGTAAATTCTCCTCGCCTTTATTCATTGCTAAAGAAGTTTGTGCTTCTCCTATTGCCAAGAGCGAGACGGTAGACGCGGTTGAAAGGGCAACTGCTGAAATGATAAGGACGGTTACTAATGCAATAAATCCACTTGGTTGGTTATTCATATTTAATTACTTCGTATCTCTGCACTTCCTTCAATTGTTGTGGATTCCTTATATTCCTGTCTGAGTCCAGCGCCAGGATAATTTGCTGCAAGGGTAAAGACAAATTGAATATTTTTGGTTTCATTGAATTCCGAGGAGTAGTTAGTAAAGTTTAAAGAGGAAAAGGTAGTGTTTTTTGAGTTTATACTTATGGGACTTCCTGTACCTTGTTGTATGACTATATTTCCGGAGTTGAGAGTAATAATTGTGGGGTTTGTTGCCGGGTTTTTTGTGGCCAGAGATATCTGTGTTGGGGTAAAATAGTTAATATTGTCGGCATTTCTGATTTCATACTTCAGCCGTTCACTTACATAGCGGGCTTGTGAAAATACTTCCTGTTGGGTGGCGCTTTTTGCGCCGCCTCCTATCACATTCCAGGCAAATGGAATCAGGGTTGTCATCATAATAATAATTGTAGCGCTATATATAAGTAGTTCAAGTAAAGTAAAACCTGCCTGCAAATGAGTGTGGTTTCCAGTTTTTAATTTACATGTTTGAGTTTTCTGATTCATAGTCTGTTTTTTCCTACTACCCACCATTGTAAATGGTTTGGATTTCGGAGGGTGAGAGCGCACGGTTGTAGATACGGAAGTCGTCGAGTGAACCGACAAGCATGGTGCCGGGGAAAGCGGGATTGGTTCCTCCGGCGCGAAAAGATGCTGTGCTTGTATTAACGATATTGAAAAGCATAGTTATGTTTTTAACATTACTGCCATCAATGTAGTACCTGCCATTCGGATAATCCGCTGTAAACGCGACATGATGCCATTGGTTGTCGGCAAGAGAGATACCTGCTGTAGCGTAAGAGGATGCAGTTGTGCCATTGCCATGCGAAAAATAGAGGTCTGCATTTGTGGTAAGAGACAAATCATAGTTTCTATTAATGACGCCTGCAACGTGGCCTATGATCTTCATCTCGTTTTTTGTCGTATTCGTAGTTTTGACCCAGGCGGCAATCGTCAAATCACCGTTTATGTGAAAGGTTGAGGGGCTACCGAAATGAACAAAATCATCCACTCCGTCAAAGAGCAAGGCCTGACCGATTCTGCCGGTTGTCCAAGCCGGGCCGTTGGTGAGGGTGCCTGTGTTGCCATTTCCGCTTGAGTCGAAGGCTTGGCTCCCCGAACCTTCATCAAATTTCCAGTGGCCAACCGGAGTAGGCAGTCTCCAATTTGTGAGGTAGGTAATTAAGACTACCGAAGAGTTACGGGTCGGGCTGGCTTTCCAAGAGACTGTTGAAGTAATTTTTTTAGAGTTCGGGTCAACTGTTCCTCCGCTTGCGACTATGTTGCCGCTTCCATCTCTTCGCACATCTGCAATTGAAATTACCCGTGTATATTTGTTAAATGTATTATTTGCACCGCTTAATGTCCACAGATTTTCAGGGCTGCGGGTAAGTCCGATAGATGCGGTATTGATTAATTTTTCATATGCCTGGTTTCTAATAGACCGGACTGCCTCAATCCCTTCGGAGGCATATTGATTTGCAATAGTTTCTTCCGATCCGGTCCTATTTGCGTCAAATCCTTGTAAGATGACAAAGATAACGCCGCTTGAGAAGATAAGAAAAACTGCCGCAGTAAAAATGATTTCTATGACTGAGAAACCTGAGGTCCGGAGTAGCCGACCGGATTTTAGCGTAGAGAAGAATTTTGAAATGTGACGATTACTTTTCATAATGCAAATTGTCCTACGGCGCACCATTGTAGATAGTTATGATTTCGGAGGGTGAGAGCGCCCGGTTGTAAATGCGAAGGTCGTCGAGTGGACCTACAAGCATAGTGCCGGGGAAGGCAGGATTGCTTCCTCCGGTGCGATAGTGGTATTGTGTGATTGTATTAACGATATCGAAAGTCATAGTTATGTTTTTAACATTAGTGCCATCAATGTAGTACTTGCCGTTCGGATAATCCGCCGTAAACGCGACATGATGCCATTGGTTGTCGGCAAGGGAGATGCCTGCGGTAGCATACCTGATAGATGATGTTCCATTGCCATGCTGGAAAGTTAGATCTGCATTTAAACCAAGATGTAATTGATAGTTTCTATTAATGACGCCTGTTGTTTGAGTAATGATAGTCATTTCGTTTTTTGTCGTATTCGTAGTTTTGACCCATGCGGCAATCGTCAAATCACCGTTTATGTGAAAAGTTGAGGGGCTACCCAAATCAATCTCGTCATCTACCCCATCAAATATTAGGGCTTGGCCGTATTTACCGGTTGTCCAAGCTGGGCCATTGTGGAGGACGCCAGTATTGCCGCTCGCGCTTGAGTCGAAGGCTTGGTTTCCTGATCCTTCATCCAGTTTCCAATGTCCAACTTTGCCGGGGAGCGGGGTGGGGGTGGGGGTGGTGGCTGGAGTATTTGCCGGATTGGCTATTCCCTGACTCGCAACTGTTATTGTTTTAATTGTATTGTTGCCTGTAATCGTAATCGTCGCAGCCGCACTTGGCGTGCCGGTCATTTTGGCAAAAATTATATCCGTGAAACCGCTAACCGAGATATTGGGATTGAGAGTGAGCTTCTGGTCAAATGCAATATTGCGAGATGCAAATGAACTTCCTTGAAATAAAATAATACTGCCGGCCTGGTTATGCACTCCCCATTGGCTATTTTGTTTTCCTATCATCGCATTGGTTTGCGCTTTGCGGATGTGGTTAATAAGCTGATCATATGTATTTCCTGCTGCATTTTGGGTAAAGAAGTTTGAATAAAAGGGAACCGAAGTTATGCCAATAACTGTGATAAGAGCGAAAACGATCAGCAGCTCAACGAGCGTAAATCCATTTTGAAATTTTACACCTTTTAATTTGTAATATCCCATTTACATTATTAAGTGTAGCAAATTTTCCGTTCCTTCTGTAGGGCATTGATGTTTTAATGCTTTATTTACTGATAGTACCTGTTAATTCGTAGATTGGCGAAATAATCGCTAAGGCGACAAATGCAACAATCCCTCCAATAATAAAAAGCATTATCGGCTCAAGCAGGGTTGAGATATTAGCGGTTGCATCGTCTACTTCATCCTCAAAGAAGTTGCTCAGGTAAATCAATGTTTCGTCTAGACGCCCTGTTTTTTCTCCTACGGCAATCATTTTGGTTACAATAAGAGGTATCTTTCCATAGTGCCCCTGTTCAAGTTCTTCGGATAATGATTTTCCTTTTTCAACAGCAGTAAGCATGCGTAACATATATACTTTGAATACTGTATTTGACGTTATTTTTACTTCTATTGTAAGTCCTGCGGTAATAGGTAAACCACTTTCGAGCATAATACCTAAATTGCGACAAAATGAAGCTAATTCAGCATTTTGTATTATCTTACCAAAAACCGGTATATTTAAAAGCATCCTGTCAATATATGGCTTTACCTGGTTTTGTGTGATTAAAAAACGAAGAAAAACCAGTAATCCGATAAAACCTGCAAGGACCAAGACTCCGAAATTTTGCATAATAGAAGCAAAAGAAAGAAGGATTTGGGTTGAAAGCGGCAGTTTTACGTCAAAGCCCTTAAAAAGCTCTACAAGTTGTGGTAAAACAAAAACGCTAATGCCTATACCCACCAGCCCGGCTGCAGTCAAGACAATAGCCGGATACATCATTGCTCCTTTGACTTTTTTGCGAAAGGCATATTCTTTTGCAAGTTGATTGCTTAGATATACAAGACTTTTATCCAGGGTTCCCGAGGTCTCCCCTACTTCTATAATACTGGTATAAAATGAATCAAAAACTTTCGGATGTTTTGCCAGGGCTGCATTTAAAGATTTTCCGTTTTTAATGTCACTCACCATATCCTGCATAATTTTTTTCAACACCTTTGACTCTGATTGCGCAACTAGAATCTGAAGTGCTTCCAGGATGGTAATACTGGTTGCCGCCATCATGCTTAAATGTTTAGTAAAAAGGAGTTTATCAATAAATGAAACACGCGGGAACAAATGTAGTTGGGCAGATGATTTCATGTTTTTATTCTTTAGTGACGCGTAATATTTCTTCTATCGTTGTTTCACCTTGTTTTACTTTTTCCAGTCCATCTTCAAGCATTGCCCTCATACCGTTTTTCTGAGCAATTTTGTGAATAGTTGTGGCATCGCTTTTACTAATAATTGCCTGCTTTATTTCATCATCGATTATCATCGCTTCATAAATGCCTACTCTTCCTTCATAAGCACTATTATGACAAATTTCACATCCTTTACCTTTATACAGGCGAATTAAATCGTCCGTACCCAAGACTTTATCGACCAGAGGCTGCGGTAAGTAACGCAATAGCTTTGTACGCGATACTTCCTCGCTCACCCGGCATACCGCATGAATTTTTCTTACCAGCCTTTGCGCTACAACTAAGGTGACTGTGGACGCAATAAGAAACGGTTCAATTCCCATTTCAAAAAGCCTGGGGATTGCTGTTGCGGCATCATTGGTATGCAAAGTTGAAAGTACTAAATGACCAGTCATTGCCGAGTTTATAGCTATATCCGCTGTTTCCTTGTCCCGGATCTCTCCGACTAATATGATGTTTGGATCCTGCCGGAGGATGGTTCGCAAACCTGTCGCAAATGTCACATTCTCCTTCACGTTTACCTGCATCTGATTTATACCTTCTACGTCATATTCTATCGGATCTTCAATTGTCATAATATTGACATCACGGTTATTCAAGAGTTTCAAGATTGCATACATTGTTGTTGTTTTTCCCGATCCTGTCGGTCCAGTTGCCAATATTGCTCCGTAGGGTTTTTTGTATGCGGATTCTACTTTCAATAAATCATCCTGTGAAATGCCAAGCGTTAAGAGAGATATCTGACGGGCCTTATCTGATAACAGCCTCATGACGATTTTCTCGCCTTTTCTTACCGGAGCTGTTGACACACGAATATCAAGCTTGTTCTGTTCAAACGTAAACTCTATCTTTCCATCCTGGGGTACCTGATTCTCGTCGGTGCGCAGCCTTGCCAACACTTTTATCCTGCGCACAATTTCCGGATAAATTGTCATTGGCAGGAGAATGACGTCATGCAGTATACCATCTATGCGGAATCTGACTATTGCTACGCTTTCCTGCGGCTCCAGGTGTATGTCAGATGCGCTATTGTTATTGGCATAGGTTACAATCGTTTCGACAATCTTAATGATGGGCGGCTCACTTACTTGCTGGCCTTTGCCGGTTACCTGCTTAAGGCTCTCTTTCATAATCGTTTCAAACGCTGTGCCGATATCCTGAATATACAGCGTAAGCGTCTGGTCAATGTCCTTATGGGTTGCGAAATACCGGATTAAGGTTAACCCGAGTTTTCTTTGCAGAAAATCAATTATTGTCGTATTGTTCGGGTTTTCCATGGCCAGATGGAGACCCTGCTGATCTTTTTTAAAGGCAATTATGCGCTGCTGTTTGGCAATGATTTCGGGGATGATCGTCAAAATCTCCTGAGGGATAACAATATTTGTAAGCGTGACAAGGGGAACGCTTAGAATTTGGGCGATAAGTTTTCCTAAATCGGTATCGGAGATGAGGTTTTTATCGAGCAGGACATCGCCCAAGAGTATTTTTCGGCTGTCAGCATAGCTTAAAGCATCCTGCAGCTGCCCTTCATCTATAACCTGTAATTCTTTCAACGCGTTGTAGAGTGCTTGATTATTGTACATTTTCCTCCTTTGCTACAACCGGCGCCGGCTCAAGGAGCGCATTAATTTTACTCAGCACATTATCCAGAGAAGTATCACTTTTAACTATATAATCTGCCGCACCCAGCTTCATGCTTTTTTCGATATCTTCTTTTTGGCCAAGATTAGATGCCACGATAACAGGAATATTTTTCCATTGCGGATTTCTCTTCAATTGTGTGAGTGTCGCAAACCCGTCTTTATCCGGCATAATTAAATCAAGCAAAATAAGATCAGGGGTAAAAGTCTCCAAGCGCAATAACGCTTCCGATCCATCGAAAGCAAGTTGCACTTCAAAGCCGGCTTTTGTCAGCTTTATTCTATAAGCACTCGATAAAAATTTATCATCTTCTACTACTAAAATCTTTTTCATGCGGTTTTATAGTTATACATAAAAACGGACCACTCATTCAAATGATATGTACCCATCTTAACTTCCCTCACCTTTACCTGTCAACAGTAGCTTGCCGTATATCTTCCAATAGCGGCAGACTAAACCAAAATGTGGTTCCTTTTTTTTCAACGCTTTCAAACCAGACTTTTCCTTTTAACGACTCGATAATTATTTTAACCAGATACAAACCGAGTCCTGAACCATCAGTTTCTACTTTTACAACATTATCCGCTCTAAAAAATTTCCGGAATATTTTATCCTGTTGATCTTTCGGGATACCATATCCGTTGTCGGTGATTTGAGAAATGATTTCATTAAATTTTTTTGAAATGGATAGAGATATTTCTCCACCTGAGGGAGTATACTTACTGGCATTTGTCAAAAGATTTAAATAAACCTGCCGGACCAGTTGGGGGTCAATAATAATTTTCGGCAAATCCTGTTCAATGCTGATCGTGAGTTTTTGCTTTTTTTCATTACACTTTATTTCCATTTCTTTTACAGTAGTTTCAACCAATTCTTTTAAGTCCGTAGATATAGGAGTAATCACAATTTTACCTGATTCAATACGAGAAATATTCAAGAGCGCATTAACCAGTTCAATCATGCGTTGGGTTGAATCACTTATGCTGTGGCCCAACTCCTTTTGTTCAGTATTTAGGTCGCCTACGTTTCCACCTAAGAGAATTTCTATAAACCATTTAATTGCAGCAAGGGGAGTCCGGAGTTGATGAGAAGCAAGGGAGATAAATTCTGTTTTCATACGGTCAACCTCCTGTTCTTTGGTGATATCGCGGATAATTGTAATTGAGCCAATGGTTGCGGTTTTATGATTCAGGTGGTCATGCAGAATCACGGGGGTTGAGGTCATATTGATTAATACTTTTTCGTCGTTTTTCTTTACAAGAATAAATTTTCCCATGATCTTCTCGCCTTTTTGCAATGCAACAGATACCGGGCTATTCTCTTTGGAAATATGATTGGCTTCTTCATCATATACTGCTATCAAATCCATCAAATCTTTTTCTTTATAGGCAACCGGGTCAATATTCATTAGTTTTTGCGCGTTTGAATTCATTAGCAAGACATAACCTGTATTGTCCGTTGCGACAAGGGCTTCGCCTATGCTTTCAAAAATAGCATCATCTTTTGCCCGCTGCGCTTCAAGCTCCTCTACTTTCTGGGCAAGTTCTAAAGTTTTTGCTTTAACTGCGTCTTCTAACCCCAGTTGGGCAATTTGCAATTTATCGGCCATGGCGTTAAAAGCTTGGGCAAGTTGACCAATCTCATCCTTTGAATTACTTTGTATTCTTTTACTTAAATTTCCATCTGCAATTTGCATGGCTGTTTTTGTAAGCTCCTGTACCGGTTTAATTATTTGTAGGATAAAAAGCAACAGAATGCCGTCAATAAAGATTGTGAAGGGTATAACTACTATAACTAACTCAGGGTTATTCACTGTAACGCGGGAGAAAATCAGTCCGAAAATAATGACTCCAAGGATCATCCCAGCCAAGCCAAATGACATGACAAGAAGAAATTTATAGGTCAGCTGCATAATACCATTGTAGCAAATATTCACGTCAAAAAAATAAAATTAATATAAATTCTAGGGAAGGGAGAACTGGATATAATTTTTATTTATCTGGCTTGGGTTATGGGTACTGTTCCTTCTCCGCCGCAGGCGCTTACCTGGACTATATTATTCGCATCTACTGATATTGCATAACCTGTTTTTGTTGCATCAAGAGTTATTGGCGTTACACCGCCTGTTGTTCCTTTTGGATCAATCGGTATGGTTTTCAAATATGGGGTGAGGGGGGCTGTCAAGTTTACGCATGCCGTTGCAGCAATTTGACAAGTTGGCGTGGCTGTAGTCCAAGCTGCAGGGACATTAGCTGCAACGAGATTGCATCCAGCACCTGCCGTGCCAAGTTGTGTTATTGCCATGCCTGTTGTAAGCCCCGCGGGGAGAGCACCTTTATTGTCGACAACAAATATGTGAATTGCAGTTAAAATTGTCTCGATATCTGATGTCCTCCTTGCCTCGCGCGCATCCCGTGTTCTCTTTACAGGATTTAAGGCGACAAATACGGTAACTGCGAGGGCGGAAATAATGACAATAACAATTAACAATTCAATAAGCGTAAAGCCTGATTGGGAAAGAATGTAACTTTTTTTATTTTTTAACCGGGCAGTAAATTTAAACATATAAAAAAGTACACTTAATAAATCTATTGTAGCAAATATTCTCATAAAAAATACAATAGGTTATTTCACACAATTCGTAGTAAGAAAACATTGGATTATATAAAGGGAATTATGTAAAGAGATACAGGCTAAAATTTATAATTATCTAGATTGATTTATCGGGGTTGTTCCTTCTCCGCCGCAGGCAGTCACCTGGACTATATTATTCGCATCTACTGATACTGCGAACCCAGTTTTTGTTGCATCAAGAGTTATTGGCGTTACACCGCTTGTTGCTCCTTTTGGATCAATTGGTATGGTTTTCAAATACGTAACAAGCGGGGCTGTCAAGTTTACGCATGCCGTTGCAGCAATTTGACAAGTTGGCGTGGCTGTAGTCCAAGCTGCAGGGACATTAGCTGCAACGAGATTGCATCCAGCACCTGCCGTGCCAAGTTGTGTTATTGCCATGCCTGTTGTAAGTCCAGTTGGTAGAGCACCTTTATTGTCAACAATATATTGGTGGATTGCAGTCAAAATAGTCTCCACATCTGAGGTTCTCCTGGCTTCACGAGCATCCAGAGTTCGTTTTATCGGATTTAAGGCGACAAATACGGTAACTGCGAGGGCGGAAATAATGACAATAACAATTAACAATTCAATAAGCGTAAAACCTGATTGTAAAAGTGCAGAGTTTTTTTTATTTCTTGTTCGGGCAATAAATTTATTAATATTTATCATGGGTAAAAAAGAGCTCTAATTTATTTATAATGCAATTGCATTTCTTTTGTCAATAAGCAGAAACGTCTGAAGAACGAACGCCGTGGTAAATAATTATTGTGAAGATAGATGGGAGGAGAGTTGGGAGTATTTTTTTTTCAGTTCCTGGACTTCTTTTTCCAGACCTGATTGCTCTTTTGTTTTAATTTCAATGGCTAGAGTTTTCATTTTTTGATGGATATAGATTAGCTTAAGTTTGGAGGCTACTTTTTCTACTTCCTTGGTTAGCTTATTTTGATCAGCGAAATGCGGAAGCGGAAAGAGCATTGAGGAGTCGTAGCTTTCGATCAGCTCAGCGGGGAGGGCGTTTATGAATTTATGGCCGTCAAAGTTGTCTGAATGGGCAAAATGATCTAAGAGATGATATAGAATTTTCTGGCGGGCGCGATCTTTGGACAACGAGTCAGATAGAATATTAACTGCTAAATCTAGAACGGCTTTGGGGTTATCGCTCTGTACTATTAAAGATAGCAAGTATTCTTCCATAATTTCTTCTTTGGGGCGTTTGGATTGGGGCGCGGTTTTTACCACTGCTGTTTGTTCTTTGGTAGTCATGCGTTCGATTTCTTTGGCGACGCTTTCATAAGACGTATCAAGGAGGTTCGCGGTTTTTCTGAGATAGTGTTCTTTGATAATTTCGTTTTTAATATTGGAGAACAGCGGGAGCATTGCGTCAGCTATCAGCTTTTTGCCTTCAGCTGTCTGAATATCGTTAAGGCGCGCTAAGTTGTTTAAGAGGTAATCGTAGGCGCCTTGATCATCGCGTACCGCTTTTTTGAAGAGACCAGAATCCTGTTTTAGCGCTTCATCGGGATCTTTACCTTGCGGGATGTCTATGACTGTTGGTACGAGTCCTTTTTTTTCCACAACTGCTAAACTTCTTTTGATAGCTTCTTGGCCGGCTTTGTCACCATCGAAACAGAAAGTAATCTTTTCAGCGAATCGGGCTAGCAGATTTACTTGCGCTTCTGTGAGGGCAGTTCCTTTGACGCCAACAACATTGGATATTCCATGCTGAAAACAGGAAATTACATCGAACTCTCCTTCGCAAACAATCACCTGGCCTGCTTTGCGGATGGTGTCTTTGGTGATGTTGAGTCCATAAACGCACTCTCCTTTGTGGTAAGCCACAGTCTCGCGGGTATTGATGTATTTGGCGGTGGTCGCGTTTTTATCCAGGACGCGGCCCGCAAAGCCGACAACATTATCTCTATGGTCAACCAGCGGAAAAATTAGTCTTCCTCTAAAAAAGTCCTGTGTTCTCCCCCCCCATTGTGCGGCTAAGCCAGCGTCAATGATATCTTGCGGGGAAAAGCGTTTTTTTTCGATGAGATATTTAGTAAGGGCATTACCAGTGCCCGGCGCAAATCCGAGCATAAAGGTTTGGATGATTTTGTGAGTTACTCCCCTTTCTTCAAGATAAGCCAAGGCTTTTTTGCCTGCACTGTGCTTGACGAGAACGTAGTGATAGTATTCACGAGCAAGAATATTAAGGTCATAGATTTTTTCTTTTTTGGAGTTTTGGGCAATTTGGGTTGGTCTAGTTGCAAGTTCGATGCCAGCCCGTTTGGCTAACATGCGAAGGGCTTCAGGAAATTCGAGACGTTCGTATTCCATGAGAAAGGAATAAACGTCGCCACCTTTTTGACAGCCAAAGCACTTCCACATTTGGCGTTCAGGGTTGACCATGAAAGAGGGGGATTTTTCTGTATGGAAGGGGCAGTTGGCTTTGAAGTTGCGGCCGGCTTTTTTGAGTGGAATAAATTCTTGAATAAAGGAGACAATGTCTATTTTTTCGCGGATTTGGGAAACTTCGTCCATATTGAACCCCGATTGAACCCCGATTTTATCGGGGAAGTTGGGGCGAGGCTATTGTAGCATGTATTGGCGAATTTTTCCTCTATTCAATTGTATATTATTTGATGTATTAAGCTTGAGTTTTATTCTTTTATTTTATAAATTCTGGGTTCTAAGATTTATTGTTTAGGCTTTTATTGATTTTTTGCCGTTTTAAAATTGGGGTGTTTGGGTTTGATATAGACGGACTTAATACGGACTGATAAAACAATCTTTACAAAGTTTTTAAATTGCGTAATACTTATTTTCCTATGTTCTTATTTACTTTCTTTAAATCTTCTAAGATATGGTTGGCAGGGAAGACGACCGGAGCGAGAAAAAAATTCTCCTCTATTCGGCTGGTGTTTTTGGCGCCGGTGGAATAATGGCTATTAGCGAAGGGCAAGGATTATTTACCAGAAGCTTGACCAACCACAACTACAGTATCCTTAGAAGCGGCAGGATAATAAAGCCTATTTTGTGCTTTTACAACTCTCTCAGGCTTAACTCCTCCTTTAGTAGCCCAATCTAATGCGCTTCTTCCACCATACTGTTCTTTTAAAGCTTCATCTGGCGTCATGAGCTTTACATGTTCATCTCCTACCCAAGTAGTTTTTACTGAAGGTTTTGCGTCCTGAACAGTTATTTTTTCACCGCTAACTGTAATGTTGTATTGTCCCACGACTGTTTCTCTAACACCCAAAGCTGTTTCTCCAAACTTCTCATGTACCTTAGCCATTGCAGCGGCATCCTCTACCCCACGGCCAAACTGTGCCTGATTTCTAACCATAAATGAGTCAAATTCTTTAGTTAAAAGGGCGCCGCGACTTTCGCTACCACATACAATACCTGGCGAGTTATTTGCGGTTCTAAAACCTCAACTGATTCGGTTGCTCTCCCAATTTCACCTGCACCTAGCTCTGTCATAATAACTGTACTATAGACAATTCGTGACTAAATGTCAAATTTTTGTATGCTTAAAAATTAATAAATACTATCTATTTCTTCAACCAGCAGTTTTTTTAGGGATTCTGTTTTTAGATTTATCAGTTTTTCGTCATTCGTTATAAATGTTTTTGAGCCTGATATAATTGCTGTTGCTATTTGAAGAGAGTCGGGTGTGCGAAGATGCGGATTTTCTCTTCTTAGACTTGCAGCTTTTTCCATTATTTCCCAGTTGACATCATATACGGTAAGGTTGGGAGTTTTTTGAAAAAACCTGGCAAAAGCCAATAATTTATCTTGATCGCGCTCGAGCTTAGGGGCGGATAGAACTTCAAGAGTAGTGATAATCGAAGTAACGGCGCTTAAGTCTCCCTTTTCTATTTGTTTAAATAGTCGATTGACCTTTTTTATATACCGGCTATCTTCCTCGAAAAGATAGATAAACACCATTGAGTCGAGATAAACTTGGATTTTGTTCATTTTTTGGACCAATGATTTCTTTCTTTGTCAATGTATTCCTCGCCCCTTCCCCAAACACCCCGGCCCAAACCTGTAACCTTTTTAACCCAGCTTTCCGGCTCGAGCTCAAGTATAGCCTTAGGCACTGTTCCCTTATTTTCAACGGACAAGAGCAGTTTGCTTCCAGGCTTTAGTCCGAGTTTTTTTCTAGCACGGCTTGGTATAACTACTTGTCCTTGTGAGGATAAAATTAAAGTGTAAAGCATAATACATTTAATTTATCAAAAAGTTAAATAAATGTCAATAGCGCATTTATCTTAAAATTTGCTATGATAGATTTGCCGCTCAGAATTGATCTTATTATGATGAATTGCAAGATCAATGCTTTAAGTATTATACTTAATTGTAATATGATAATAGATGAATATATATGTTAGCTAGGGTTTTGTCAGCGGCGATTGTGGGGTTGAACGCGGTTCCGGTGGAGGTTGAGGTAGATATTGCGGCACAGGGGTTGCCGAATTTTTTTATAGTCGGACTTGGGGATAAGGCAGTTGAGGAGGCGAAGGAGCGGGTGCGATCGGCGCTTCGGAATAGCGGGGCAGATTTTCCTGCCAGGCGGATCACGGTAAACTTGGCGCCGGCAGATTTACCGAAAGGAGGTCCTGCCTATGATATGCCTATTGCGTTGGGAATCCTCATAGCATCCGGACAATTGCAGGCAGACCCCGCGGATGCACTTTTTGCGGGAGAATTGTCACTGGACGGGCGTGTGCGGCCGATTACCGGAGTGTTGCTCGCGGCAATTTTGGCAAAAGAGAAAAAAATAAAACAGTTTTTTGTTCCGGAAGATAATGCTAATGAGGCTACAATTGTGCCAGATATTACTGTTTATCCTGTTCCCTCTCTTCTTTCACTTTTTCAGCATTTTACAAATCAACAACTTCTACAGCCTAAGGAAGCAGTTGCATATTCTGAGGAGGCAACTAATAATTTTGATTTTGATATGCAGGATATTAAGGGCCAGCAGGCGGCAAAAAGGGCGCTGGAGATAGCGGCAGCAGGAGCTCACAATGTAATTCTGAAAGGGCCTCCGGGGGCGGGAAAGACTTTACTTGCACGTACTCTGGCATCAATTCTGCCAAAGTTGACTTTTGAGGAGATGGTTGAGGTTACTAAGATTTATAGTATTTCAGGACTATTGGGAAAGGAGGCGATCGTGAGACAGAGGCCTTTTCGTGCGCCGCATCACACCACTTCACTGGTTGGACTAATCGGCGGCGGCTCCCATCCAAAACCAGGAGAGATTACACTCGCCCATCGAGGAGTTCTGTTTTTGGATGAATTTCCTGAATTCCCCAGATATATTCTTGAGAGCTTACGGCAACCGATTGAGGATAGTATTGTGTCAATTTCGAGAGCAAACGGTAAACTACTTTTTCCGGCAAAGTGCATGCTGGTTGCTGCACAGAATCCCTGCCCGTGTGGTTATTATCAAGACAGTAAACGCGCCTGCAGTTGTACATCGACGCAAGTTATGCGCTATCATAAACGTATATCAGGACCTTTGCTTGACCGAATAGATATACATATTGATGTACCAGCCGTACAGGCGCATAAGTTGACTGAGGTAGATGGAGCCTCTGTGGAAAATTCAGCCGCGGTGCGTGGGCGAGTGCAAAAGGCAAGGGACGCTCAAATTAAACGATTCACCGGAACTACCCTCAGTTCTAATTCGGAATTGACGAGCAGGAATGTTAAGCAATATTGTGTTCTAACAGATGATTGTATAGATCTGCTACGCCAGGCAGTCTCGACGTTGCATTTATCCGGCAGATCATATTATCGTACAATAAAATTAGGCCGGACAATTGCTGATCTAGACAATCAAGAGGACATAAAACCAAACCATATTGCGGAAGCATTACAGTATCGGCCGAAAATAGACACGGTGGTATGAGGAATATAAGGAAGAAATTATTTGTAACTACTGGATCCCCGCGTTCGCGGGAATGACAAAATTGATTTGAGTAAAGTATGGAAAAAGAAACAGTCTTAGGACTTACACATCACGAAGCCAAGCTACGATTGATGCAGAACGGGAAGAATATTATTAACTCCGAGTCCTCATCGTCTTTGCGGGCGATTTTCTTCTCTCAATTTCCAACAATGATCAACTGTATACTTGCTGTGGCGGCGATTTTATCCTTTGTCCTAAGAAATATACTGGACGGAATATTTATCCTTGCCGTTATTTTGGTAAACGGCATTCTGGGGTTTATTCAGGAATACCGGGCAGCGCGAACAATCGCGAAATTAAAAGATTATACCGCTCCAACTGCACGAGTTATACGGGAAGGAAGAGAGGAAGAAATCTTAGCCGAAAATTTGGTGGTAGATGATATTGTGATCCTTGCCGAGGGAAGCCGTGTTCCTGCTGATGGCGCGCTCGTCGGGACAACGCATCTTGAAATTGATGAGTCAATTTTGACCGGTGAATCACTGGGTGTGATGAAGAAAATTTCCGGTACTGTTTATTTGGGAACGCTTGTCACAAAGGGCAAAGGCCGAATGCATGTGGAAAAGACAGGTATGCAGACACGGTTTGGACAAATTGCTCAAAACTTATCAACGATTAAGGCAGATAAAACACCATTACAAAAAAATCTTGACGGCTTAGGCAACACATTATCCTTTATAGCAATTATTGCGGGGCTCTTAATTATCCCAATAGGACTATTCTATGGTGAATCCCTAGTTCCATTAGTTCTGGTTGGGGTAAGCATAGGGGTGGCAGCGATACCAGAAGGGCTGCCGGCAGTTGTAACGATTGCTTTTGCCGTGGGTGGTCATCGAATGGCAAGACGCGGCGCGATTGTGAGAAAAATGGCTGCTATTGAAACGCTTGGCGCTGTACAAATTATTCTATCGGATAAAACCGGCACCATTACTCAAAACCTAATGCGGGTGAAAAAGTATTGGCTGGAAGACAATGCTAAGTTAACTATGATACTTAGGGCATGTGTTCTTGGCAATACAGCGTCACTGGTTGAAAAAGGGAGTGGCTCAGCATATGAGGTGGTCGGCGATCAGACGGATGGCGCTCTTCTTTTGTGGGCGAAAGAACAGAAAGTTAAGCCGCTTATCTTAGAGGGAGGAGAAGTGCTTGATGAGTATGTGTTTGATCCGGAGTACAAAACCATTACAACCGTCTGGAAACATAACAGCCTAAAATATGTCTTTGTCAGGGGGGCGCCGGAAGCGGTCATTGCTAAAAGCATTCTTACTGAAACAAAAAGAGAGATGGTAACCGCGAAATATGAGGATTTTGCCAAAGAGGGGCTGCGTACAATAGCATTTGCATTCAAGAATGAGGGTAGTGCAGGCAAGGTTGAGCGGGAGCAATTGGAGCGTGACTTGACCTTTTTAGGTTTTATCGCAATTTATGATCCGCCTCGGACAGAAGTAAAAGATGCTATTAAAAAATCCCGCACGGCGGGTATCCAGGTCATTATGGTTACGGGGGACAATGAATTGACCGCGCTTAGTCTGGCACGAGATATTGGACTGATTGAGAAGGATGAGGATGTGATAACCGGCGAAGAACTCACAAAAATGACTGACGATACGCTATCAAATATTATTCTTAAAACGCGTGTGTTTGCACGTACGCAACCTGAAGAGAAGCTACGGCTGGTTTCCCTTCTGAAAAAGCAGGGAGTGGTTGTTGGAGTAACCGGAGATGGCGTCAATGATGCGCTGGCTCTAAAAATGGGAGACGTTGGCGTGGCTATGGGGAAAGGCGGCACCGATGTTGCCCGGGAAGCATCTGATATTGTGCTCACTGATAATAGCTTTGCGACCCTAATCAAAGCAATTGAGGAGGGGCGGATTATTTATAAAAATATAACAAATGCGGTTGTCTATCTTATTTCCGGAAACCTGGCAGGAATGTCATTAGTATTTTTTGCCACTTTGGCTCATCTTCCATTTATCCTTTTACCAACACAAATATTGTGGATAAATCTTGTCACCAGTTTGCCTGCTCTTGCTTTGGCAACCGGCGCCCGGGACGCGACGGTTTTGCACAAAAAACCACGTGATCCGGCCGTACGCTTATTGAATTCAAAGCGGCTTATGATTATTTGCCTTATCGGCTTTACGCTTTCAGGCTTTCTGCTGGCTCTTTTTGCATTTCTACTGCAAAATACTACAGAAACGCAGGCACGAGGCGCAATTTTTAATTTGTTTATTTACTTTCATTTGCTTATTGTTATGGGAATTGGCTGGCAGTCGCTTAAAAAAGGGAATGTGTTTTTGGTATTTACAGTAGTTCTAATTTTTCTCCTGCAAGTCATTATCTCTACAATACCTTTTTTCCAACAAATATTTCATCTGCGGGTATAAGTATAGAATATTAGAACCTTACCTCACTAATTTGTTATACATTTGTAAAGTTTAAGTAATGTATTTTCATAAATTATTTAATATAATCATTTCAACCAAGTAGTAAAGGGGGTGAATATTTATGGTAATAACAAGAGAAAGCAAATTAAATTGCCCTAAATGCGAAACGCAGATGCAGGACGGTAGATTATTAGCAAATGGTTTGGTGTGGGCTGGGAAGAAGATGGATAAAGTTTATGAGAATGTTGTAAAAGGATGTGAAGCAAAGCCTGCATTTGGAGTAGTAGCTTTTAGATGTCCAGCGTGCAATTATATTGAGCTTTATACTAATGAGGAAGAGGAGGCTTAATGCTTTGAAGCAAAAATGAGGAGACGTCAGCTATTTCTTTAAAATAATTCGTTCTGATTTGTAAAAGTAATCCCAAGGTGTTGGAAGCCAGCTTTGGTGGCGACTCGGCCTCGGGAGGTTCTTTGGAGGAAGCCGATTTGGAGCAAATAGGGTTCGACGATGTCTTCTATTGTTCCTGTATCTTCGGAAATGGTTGAGGCAATTGTTTCTATGCCGACCGGGCCGCCGTTGTGTTTTTGGATAATGGCATGCATGAATCTAATGTCCAATGGATCAAGGCCCATTTCATCGACTTCAAGCATCTTGAGAGCAGCTTTGGTTGCGGAGAGATCAATTTGGCCTTCTCTTTTCACTTGGGCATAATCACGGACTCTTTTCAGAAGTTTCAAGGAAATGCGAGGCGTACCTCGGGCGCGTTTGGCGATTTCTTTGACACTTTCTTTATCAATTATAATCTTCAATTTTTTTGCACCACCAACTATGATTGTTCCCAATTCGGAAGGGTAGTAAAAATTCAACCGGTGCACAACGCCGAAGCGATCGCGCAGAGGCGCGGAAAGCAGGCCGGCGCGGGTAGTGGCGCCGATGATGGTGAATTGGGGAAGATCAAGGCGAAGCGTGCGGGCGGAGGGGCCTTTGCCTAAGACAATATCCAAGGCGAAGTCTTCCATGGCAGAATACATTGTCTCTTCTACTGTTTTATGCAAGCGGTGGATCTCGTCGATAAATAGTATATCGCCTTTTTCAAGATTGGTGAGGATTGAGGCGAGATCGCCTGAGCGAGTAAGCGCAGGGCCTGAGGTAATACGAAGATTGGCGCCCATTTCCCTGGCCACAATGTGAGCTAGTGTTGTTTTTCCAAGTCCGGGCGGGCCGTAGAAAAGTATGTGCTCAATAGGTTCGCCGCGTTTTTTGGCGGCAGTGATGGCGATTTGTAAAGCGGTTTTGACACTTTCTTGTCCGCAAAATTCATCCCAAGAGCTTGCCCTGAGAGATGTGAATAGCTTTTCTTCTTCCGGAGAGATTTCTTGAGTTTTATCCTTAATTGCTTTATCAACCATAATTAAATTACAAATCCAAAATTACAAATTCCAAATAATATCAAAATTCAAATAAATAAATTCAAAACTATTTAATTATAATTATTTTGATTTTTCTAATATTGCTGCGAATATTTTTACCAATTCTACAGTTTCTTGAAGAAGCGGTTGTATTCTTTCATTGAATTCAGGATTTGCCTCGATAATTAGGTTGAGCCAATATATTGTTTCTTTTCCTTCTTTTCTACAAATTCTGATTCTAAAAAGAAAGTCTTTTTTTGTTTCTGTTTCGTTTGCCTCTCTATAATTCGCTCCCATCGATGTTCCAGAACGGATAACCTGATCTATTAAATTAAAATTTATTGTGTTTTTCGGAATGGCTTTTGCTAAGTGAATAATTCTTTTTCCAAAATCAAGTGTTCTTTCTTCTAGATCGTACTTTTTTGTATTTTGAATATTTGTCATTTGGATTTATTTGGAATTTGAGATTTTGAATTTTGAATTTATTTTCCTAAGTATTTTAATGCCATTCTGACTTTCTCCCCAACTGACTCCCCTGCTCCATTTAAAGCTTTTAGGGCGCTTCGGGCTTCTGCCGGGGTAAAACCAAAACTTTTCAGAGCAGATACGACTTCACTTGCTTCTTCCCTATCGCCGGACAAATCAATATCCCCTACCCCACCGAGTTTGCTCTTGAGTTCGATAATTATTTTCTGAGCGTTTTTTTTGCCAAGCCGCGGGACTCCGGTAAAGAACGACGTGTCATTGGAAACTATAGCTTGGATAATTTCAGGTCTTGAGCCAACAGAATAGATTGCAAGTGCTGTTTTGCAGCCTACTCCTGAAACGCTGATTAAATATTGGAAGAGCTTGAGATCTTGAGGTTCTGTAAATCCGTATAACTCAAGGAGGTCTTCGCGGACATGGGTATGGGTGTAGAGCATTAGACTTTGTCCTGTGCCGTTGATTTTGGTTAAAACCGATAATGGAACTAGTACTCTATACCCTACTCCGTTGACGTCGATAATCAAACAGGGATCTTCTCTATATTGGATTGTACCTTTGAGTGTTCCAATCATAAATGGCAGTGATCGTGAGGTGATTATAGCATAGATTGAAATGGGTAATGCTTATGGTTAAATAACTTGGTAATGCACAATGGTATTTCCCTCTTTTATTTCGATGTTCGGAATTGTAATTTTCCCGATTTCATTGGTTGAATGGACTTGGGTACCTCCATCTGCAACTGCGCCTATGGATTCTAACCGCAATGTTCTTAAGGGTTTATTGCTTGGTAGTCCGGGTTGTAGGTAGATAGCTTCTTTTTTTAAGTCATCAAGAGGTTGAAAGAGCCAGGAGAATTTTAAATCTTTTATTATCAATTCATTTGCTTTGTCCTCAAGTTTTAGTTTTATATCTTCGCCTAAGGTCCCTTGATAAAGTATAAAAGGTTTTTTACCATGATCTCCTTTTATGGGCATTAGGGATTTGGGAGAATAACCTATGACATACATGGCAAAATCTACTACATGACCTCCTGAATGTACCCGCATGTTTTTATATCTTCTGTCCCAATTGATTTGCCCATGAACTTTATCTCCAGCTTTAGGAGCACCAGGAGAATTGAGATAGTGCCATATTTCTCCATTTTTCAGCATGACCATATAGACTTCTGCCTTCCAGCTGTCATTTTCAAGAGTCCCTTGGTCGGTAGGTTGGCCTCCGCCCATGGGATAGAAGACAGTCTGGTCTAAAATTACTCTGTATTTATTTTCTGCTTCTAGGTGTACTTCTAAAACCGAAGCATCCATTTCCTTAAGGTAGGAGTCGTCGAGGTAAATTGGTTTTGTTTTCATAGTTTTATTATATTATATATTAAGAAGTATATTTTCTTAAAATATGTCAGGATAAAAGAGTTTTATGCGTACTTTACTGTAAAAGCGTGGGTGAGGGCTATCGCAAGGGCGTCGGAGGTGTCGTCGGGTTTGGGGATGTTTGGGAGTTTTAGGAGGACTTTGACCATTTGGGCAACTTGGGATTTTTCTGCCCGGCCGTAGCCGGTGATGGCGATTTTTACCTGGAGAGGTGTGTAGATGGCTACAGGGATATTTTTTATCGCTGCCGCGAGCATGACAACTCCCCTTGCCTGCCCGACGATGAGAGCTGTTTTGGCGTTGGTGTTGAAAAAAAGTTCTTCGATAGAGAGGGCGTCAGGATGGTGCTCGTCAAGTAATTGGGTTAGAAAAGTAAAGATTTGCTCAAGGCGCTTGGGTGTTTCTTCTCCTGTCTGAGTTTCCAAACATCCGTATTGAACAGCGGTGACTATACTGTTCTTTTTTTCGATTATCCCCCACCCTGTTCTGCCAATGCCCGGATCAATACCAATAATGCGCATCCTTGTGTTATTATACAGGTTAGTATAAAATAGAAAATTATGAAACACCCTGTACTTAATGCTGAGGCGAGAACACTTTTGGGTAAGAAAGTTAAGAAACTTCGAAGAGAGGGGCTGTTGCCGGCAAATGTGTATGGTAAAGGTCTTTCTTCCAAGTCGCTTCAGGTTAAGATTGCTGATTTTCAGATAGTTTATAAACAAGTCGGCGAAACAGGATTAGTAGAGCTTAAGGCTGATGGGCAAACTCACCCTGTGCTTATCAAGAATTTACAAATGGATTATTCTACAAATACTCCGTTGCACGCAGATTTTTACCAAGTAAATCTTAAAGAGAAGGTCAAGACTATGGTACCAGTGGAACTCGTGGGCGAAGCGAAGGCGGTCACTGAAAAAATTGGGGTTTTGTTACAAACTCTATCTGAAGTTGAAGTCGAGGCTCTGCCTGACAGGATTCCTGAACATATTGAGGCAAATGTGGAGATGCTAGCCGAGATCGGCGCCGGAATTACTGTTGGAGAATTAAAGATTGAAGAGGGTGTTGTAATTTTGACTGATGCAGGAGTTACAATCGCGCGTATCGCAGAGCTTGCTAAAGAGGAGCCTGTTGAAGTCGTTAAGGAAGAGCCTGTAGAGGGCGAAGTTCCGGAAGAAGGGGCTACTCCCGACGCTACACCAACGGATAAAGCAGGAGAGAAAACAGAAAAACCGGAAAAACCACAAGAGAAACAAGGAAAATAGCTGGTTAATAATGCTCGCGTCGTATATGTTCTCCTAATACTCTCCCCTGTTCCGCATTAGGATTAAGACTCAATGCTTTATCTAAAAAGGCATTGGCCGAATGCGAATTGCCAAGGGCGTATTCTAATGAGGCAATTTTGAGATATATGTCAGGATAATTATTGTAATTTCCTGCAAGTTTTTTCCAATAGATTACTTCTTTTTCGATATTATTTCTTTCTAAAGTAATTTTTTTCAAATACTCGCGGTTCTTTAGCAAAATCAAGCCTTGACTTATTGTTATGCTAAGCAGAGATATTGACAACAAGCAGATTATAATTATTTTAACTTCGGGAATAAATCGGAAAATGCTTGGGAATTGTAGATTATTTTGATTTTCGCCGAGGGAAAATACCTTAGTTTTTACTTTGGTTAATTTAATGTTGGGCAGTGAAATGGGCATACTAGACAATTTTCAATTTACTCCCGATTTAATCGGGATTCAATGAATTTTCATTAATTACTTATTTGCTTGGCCATGGTTCTATCATAATAGATTTTTTGTTATTTGCAAGTTTTTGATAGATTTCTTCGGTGATAAAGGGCATGAAAGGATGCAATAGTTTTAAACAAGTAGTAAAAACGTACATTAAAGTTGAAAGGGAAATATCTTTATCTTCTCTAGATTTTACATGCTCAATATATTTATCTGCTAATTCATGCCACATAAATTGGTAGATTGCCTCTCCGGCGTCTGCAAATCGGAATTTTCCCAGTTCGCGATCAACTCTATTTATAAGAGTATTCAGTTGTTTAAGTATCTCTTTGTCTTCCTTTAAGAGCTTCTTTTTATCTATTTTTTTAAAATCAGGAGCTTCTCTCCCCCATTGCTCAACCATCATTAATATAAATCTTGCCATATTCCAGATCTTATTCGCGAAATGTTTATAGGCAATTACTCTGTCCCGGGGGAAATTAAAGTCTTTGCCATTGGCTGTCCCGGCAATAAGTCCCATCCTAAGGGCATCGACTCCATATTGCTCAATATACTCTTCGGGGTTAATTACATTTCCAAGACTTTTACTCATTTTTCTTCCGTCTAATGCGCGGACAATACCATGGAGATAAACATGTTCAAACGGCGGCTTACCTGTAAGATAAAACCCGAACATGATCATACGCGATACCCATAATCTAATAATCTCCCATCCTGTTTCCATTACTGACGTGGGGTAGAAATATTTAAAGTCTTTAGAACTCGGATATCCGAGAGTTACAAGAGGCCATTGACCGGAGGAAAACCAGGTGTCGAATATATCTGTTTCTTGGATGTATTGTTTATCTTCATCCCCTTGTACAGTTGGATCATTGGACGCAACGATATATGATGAAACCGCTTTTCTCTTATCCCAAATTGTCGTTACTTGTTGCAAACCTGCTTTTATATCCTCAAGAGAGGAGCCTTCCTTTAAAAAATTCTGGATATTTCCTCGCTGAAGTTGATTATTTTTATCTAACCAAACAACCCAAATATTTAACACATCTTTCTCAATTTTATACCAAACAGGAATCCGTATACCCCACACATTTTGCCGTGAAATCGGCCAATCTCTCATCTCTTCCATCCATCGCAAATAGGTTATTTCACGCCACTTGGGAAAGATTTTAATTTTTCCTGTTTTAACCGCATCATAGGCAGGTTTTTTAAATGATTTATGCTGCGTGTCAACTTTTATAAACCAGTTCGGCATAATCATCGACTCTATATCATGTCCGGCTTTACAAAGAGAAATTGAATGAATATATTTTTCATCCACTTTTTCGATCATTCCTTTTTGTTCCAATTCTTCAACTGCCTTTTTCCGTGCTTCTTGAATGCTCAATCCCTGATATCTGCCTTTCATTTTCCCGTTCAACTCCAACACTTCGTTTATGGGCAGCTTATGCTTCAGAGCAACTTCATAATCTTTTTTGTCAACGGCAGGGGTAAGTTTTACAATTCCTGTGCCAAATTTTGGATCAACAAATTCATCTCCTATTATTTCCATTTCTGCTCCTGTCAGCGGATTGAAAACTTTCTCACCGATAAGTTCTCTGTGGATTTTATCTTTGGGGTTAACCGCCAGATGAGTATCTTCAGCAATAGGCTCGGGCCTCACCGTCGCGATAGAAATATATTGCTGGCCGTGTTCCTTATGGACACGTTCATATTTTATGTAATACAAGGGGTCTTTTCTTTCATCATGGTTTATCTCAACATCCGCATATGTTGTTCCGCATTTGGGGCAATAATTAACCATATAGTTATCACGATATACTAATTTATCCTTATGCATTTTTTTAAATGTATCCTGGACTGTAAGTACGACATCGGGATCTAATGTAAATTTATATCGGCTCCAATCAACGCTTGCGCCCATTTGCCGCATTTGTGATTCGATCATATGTCTATTATCTTGAACGAACTGCCAAATTTCATCATACAGCTGCTTTCTTGTATACTGGAAACGCGACTTGCCTTGTTTTTTTAGTTCCTTTTCGAAGGTAATTTGTGTTTCTGTTCCCGCATGATCTGTTCCAGGTACCCAGAGAGTGGGTTCGCCTTTCATGCGATGCCAACGGATAAGCAGATCTTCAATGGCAATCATGAGGACATTGCCTGTGTGCATTTTACCGCTAGCGTTTGGTGGAGGAAGGAGAATTGTAAATGGTTTTTTTTTGGGATCTATTTTTGGCTTGAAGTAACCTTTTTCTTCCCACATCTGATAGGTTTTTTCTTCTACTTCCAGGTGATTGTAGACTTTATCCATGAGGGAATTGTAGCATAAAATTAAAATATCAGGCAATAAACATTAGTGGCGCATTCAATGTCAGCGCAACTAATGGCATAAACAATCACTGTAATTTCACTATAGCGGCGTGAGTTGATTTAACACAGGAGATTTATTATTGCTGGCTACCAGGTTGTGCTAGTTGCTGCGCTCTTATCGTTTGTTGCACTTTTTCCCAATTCGCGGCCTTCTGTACATAAACCTCTGCTTCTTTGGGATCTGAGCTTGCATGGTACAATGCATGATCATGATAATTTCTAATCGTAGTGGAGCAGAACAACATTTTCCCATAAGACCCGCCTTCCTGCATTCGTTTAAGCTCTAAGACTTGATGTAATTGCCTAGAGCCAGCACCCTCCCAATGAAAAACCTGATCTTTATTTATCTGGGATGTAGAATGTTCAACAAGATTGTCGATTGCAATGGTTACGTCTTCAGGCTTGCCATTACCACTATCTATTCTCTGTATTGCTTCGACCATGGGTCTTAACGTCGGCTCTGTCTTCTCAGATCTAACACTCTCTGGGTTTGAAGATAGTGGCATCTCTTTTCCTCTTTCGTCCATATTTTCACCTCCTATAAATATAGTAATTTTATTTCTATTACATCAAATATATATTTTCATAACCTAAAAGTCAATATTAAGCTTTTCTGAGGCGAGGCGGCGGGATTCTTGGCGAAAAAAGTCTTTTACTTCTTCCCATTTGACCGGCAGGAGCATTTCCGGCATGTCATCATCTTCCGCATCGGCAAAATAGCTTAATCCTTTAATAAGTTGATACAATTTGTCATCCAGAGATCCATATTTTTCTTCGTAAAAATTAAACATCTGATCAATAGTAAATTCTTTCGCCAACATGAAAACATCAATAAAATCTCTTTTAACTCCCCTGTCGCTTATTGCATGTATTTTCATTGCGGCAATGTCTTTTTTGCCAATAAGATTAATGCCTTCGAAGGTTATAAGGGGGTCAATAATTTTATATTTATAATAAAAAATGCTGAAGCGAGTTTTGCTAATCCGTCCTAAAACGGATGCCCAGGCTCTTTGGTCTTCTTGAAATAAGGACAATTGTGAGAGTTCTGTGGCTACCAAGTTTTCATCAAATTTTTCTTTTGTAAAAAAATCCAAATCGACTGACATTCTGTGTCCTAATTGCAGAGCAAGAGCTGTTCCTCCTGCAAGATAAGCTCGCTGCACTGTCGGTATGGTTGCTGCTAATTTGATAGCCCAAAGGGTATCCGGGAGTAAGGTTTTTGTAAACATGGCACTTCCTTGGGATTAATATCTAGAATATGCGCCCAAAAATTCGCTGTTTTTCTGGATATATCCCTTGATGTCAAGATGAGTTCCCGTATGTCATCCAGGCTAAATATTGTGAGCGCCCAGCGTAAGCTTTGAGTATCCCCTCGATCAATCACCCGCTTGAGAATAAATCTTGGATTTTTTTGTAGATCCAATTTATCAAATGGCACATCCCAAAAATAAGGCTGCAAAAATTCTGGGAGCGTTGTTTTTTTATTTTGCTTCATATATATACTCAAGTTACGAAAAAGGAAGAAATTAATTCTAACTTCTGGATTCCCGCCTCCGCGGGAATGACAACTACGTAAATCCTATTATCTATTATGACATATTTTTTGCTAAAATTCTATTCTTTAATAGCGGAAAGCTTGTAGCCCCGGGTGCGGACGGTGACTATTTCGTAGGGGCTGGCTTGCTGTTTTAGTTTTACTCGCACGCGGGCTACCAGTCTATCGATCGCCCAGTCGGAAATGCCTAATTCTTTGTATTCAGGCCATACTGTTTCAATGATCTCTTCTCTTTCGCAGATATTGCCAATATGGGATTCTAAGAGCGTGAAGAGCAGATGTTCTTTTTTAGTTAAATGGATGGTGTGTCCATTTTTGTTTTCTTCTTTTTCTCTTCCTTCAAGGTAAACGGCAAAAAGCGGGCTAAAGAGTAAGTCTTTGTTGTTTTCAACTTTTATAAAGCCTGTGTCCCATAAATATATATTTTTTTCTTTATCAACGGAGGCAATTTTTTCTTTTTTGTTTAAACTGGCAAGAAGTTTCTTCTCATCTTTTGTTAGGCTTTCCCATAATTCTTCCGATTGAAGGGTAATTCGCTCATCATGAACGAGGGTGTGAAAAAGTTCTTCGCTTGTGGTTGTTCCATTTATTTTTTTCTCATTGAGAATAATTAAGGCTAACTGCAAGTATTGTACGTTGCCATTTACCAAATTAAATAATGCTTCTTCAACTGTTGGATTAAGTAGTAAATTGTACCGTTGATTATAGGATTCATAGATTATTCGCATATCTTTATCTATTGCAGGGCGCAAGTAAATAGTTTGTGTAAAAACAGAAAGGGAGGTTTTGGCTGCCGGGAAGATACTGTTCAAACTTCTGAAGCTTGTAAATACATAGGTTAATTCCTCATGGGTTGCATCACGCAAGCCTTGGAGATTGTTGAAAAAAGATGGAGTAAAAACTGCTGATATCCGGTCAAACCTGATAATGAACAATGTAGGGAGCAGGCCCGCACCCACAATTAATAGCAGTGCTTGCCTAACATTATCTATGAGCATGAATAAATCTTGCGATTGAATACTATTTAGAAATAATGAGCCAATTTTATTTTTTGTAGCTTGGGGAAGTTTAGATTTCTCTACTTCGTCAACTATGCGCTTGAGAGTTAAAGTCCAGAATGGATATATATCGAGTTCGATAAGGTCATTCAGATCAATTGGAATAAATAAATGCTCACGATTGTCGCCAATATAGGTTTTAATAATATCTTTATGGAAGAGAAAGAACCTGAGGAAATTACTGATACCTATGCGTTTCATGCCAACGATATTTACGCTTTGGCGACGTCTTAATTGTGCTCCCAGTTCGCCCGCTTCTTTTTCACGAAAATTAAACGGGTACTCTGTTTCGAATATTGCAGGGATCATGTGGTAATTATACTCGAACTTCCAGTTAAGAATCAAATGCCGGATCAGAATTTCCATGCAAGCTCTTTTTTAATTTCTTTGACGGCATTTTCGTATTGGGCTTTTGAGAGTTGATTATTTAATATACAATATTTTTTGTTTTTTAAACCTACGCAGCCGAAGCAATCGGAGCAGTTTAAGAGTTTTGTACTATAGTGACAATTCGTACAACCTTCACTATAGTTTAGGAATGCGCAATCGTAGCAAGATTCTGTAAATATATTCTCATAACACCGCTGTGAAAAAGTATTTCCCACTGGGTTTCCTCCAGATTGTTCTAAGTCCCAACAATTCTTTGCTCTTGTTGAATCAAAAACATAGCCGGAATTTTCAAAATTTAATACACTAAAAACCCAATAACAATTTTTTGTATTATAAATGTTATTGCCATAAGGACAATTTTCTGAATTAGATTGGTTATTTGCATTGTGTGGTATTGTTTTTTTGAGTTCAATCATTTGGGCAAGGATATTTTCAGATTTATCTTTTTTTAACTCCTCTATCTTTTTGAAATATTCTTCTTTTGTGTACTGTTTGTTGAAAATACAATATTTTTTGTGAGTCAATGCCACGCATCCAAAACAGTCGCTACATGAGTTTAAAAAGGCGGAAAAATGACAATCGGTATTGCTATTGCAATCAATTAAAAAAGTACAACTATGACACTTAGTGCTATTTAAACTTTCATAGCATTTTTCAGATTCATACATTCCATAACAATCTGCGATCGTTTTGTTATATTGCCCAAAGTTTGTATACATATTATTTTCAAGATAATATGAATCGAAAGAATAATAGCAATTCTTGCATCTTTCGAGATAATCCGTATATTCGCAGTCAACGCATGTGATGGCAACAATAGCAGGAACGGGAATTGATTTTTTTAGAAGCTCGTATTTCTCAAGAAAGATCATTTGTCTTATTATATCAAGAAAGGTCAAAAACTGCTGCGAAATTGAGTTTGTTTGGTATATACTAAATTGTTGGGGGTTTATGAAATTTATTGGAGACGCAGACATCAGGGAGAAGCGGGTATTATTGCGGGTTGATTTTAATGTGCCACTTAAATCCGATGGAAGTATTGCGGATGATTCGCGGATCCGGGAGACAGTTCAGACGATTAAATATCTACTGGAGCGGCAAAATAAAGTTATTATTGTTTCCCATTTAGGACGGCCTGAGGAAAGAAATTTTCATGATTCATTAGTCGAGTTCATGGCATTGTCCTTAGAAAAAGTTGGGCGCAGACTTCACGCTTATTTACCGGATTATCATGGACATTTTGTTCCTGATTTCCTGAAAGATACTCATATCCTGGAACAACTAAAACCACGTGAATTTGCGGTTTTGGAGAATATTCGTTTTTATCCGGGAGAAGTAACTAACGACCGCGAGTTTGCTTTGCAACTGGCAAAACTCGCAGACGTGTACGTTAATGACGCTTTTGCAGTCAGCCATAGAGAGGCAGCGTCTGTTGTAGGTATAACAAAGTACTTACCTTCTTACGGAGGATTTTTAATGAAAAAAGAAATTACTATGCTTAGCAAGGTTACGGAAAATCCATTGAAACCATTTGTGGCAATTCTTGGGGGCAAGAAGATATCGACAAAGATAAAGTTTATCAGTAAACTTACCAGGCTTGCTGATTATGTGCTTTTGTCAGGAGGGCTGGCTAATACTTTTTTAAAAGCACGGAGTGTTGAGATTGGAAAAAGTCTTTATAGAAAGGAAGAAATGGGTCAAGTGAATTATTTGACTTCAGTAGCTCAGCGTCATGGAACAAAAATTGTCCTGCCGGAAGATGCGATCGTTGGCTCGAGCCCGGATAGCAACAGCAGTCAAGTGAAGTTAATTGGGAAACTTAGAAAATTTGATCAGATTCTTGATATCGGACCAAAAACTCAGGCTGCATATGAAACGATCATAATCCGCGCAAAAACCATTATTTGGAATGGGCCTGTGGGGTATTTTGAGAATCCACTTTTTAGGCGAGGCAGTGATTTTATTTATTATGCTATTGAACAGAATCCACAAGCCGTATCTATCATTGGCGGTGGGGATACTTTGGCGGCTATTGCAAATAAGGAGAATTTGGATAAAATAACTCATATTTCTACAGGAGGAGGAGCTATGCTGGCTTTTATTGAACATGGGACGCTGGTGGGAATTGAAGCGTTGAAGAAATCCCAATAAACTAGTGTCAGGTTTTTGTCTGTTAGTCAAGCAATAGGTTGTGCATTCTTATATAAATTGCCTATGTTACAAGATAAGCTTGTCCGCTTGAAGGAAGAGAGGACGCTTTTGAGTACTGTTCCTGTGAATTCTCATAGTCCAGCATTGGGCAACTCAGATTCCAGCTTGCCAGTACTTCATCCTTTAACACTTAAGTCTATTCAGTTAAATTTTTATAAGGAACTTGAAGATAGTATGGCCGGAAAAAAGACCAGTCTTCCATTTATTCTTCATTCCATTTCTACTCAACCACTAGTTTCTGAAAATGAAACTTTTCAGGTTATGGTTATCGGTGGAAGTGTATTCAAACAAGCAATTGCCAAAAAGCGAAAAAATGGGGTTACTTTTTTAGATAAAAGTCAGGAAAAACTACCTGTTTTCCATACAAAGAACGATTTTATAACTTTAGTTGAGCAGCACTTAGACCCGACAGCCCGCGTTGTTGCCCTTAACTTTGCTTATCCGCTTGGTCCGGTTTTTGATGAAGGAAAACTTGATGGAGTTTTGCTTTCGGGGACAAAAGAGCATAGCTTTAAAGGCTTAGTTGGTGAACGGGTAGGGCAATCGCTTGAGAGGTACTTTTTGAAAAAATATAAAAGAAAAATAGATTTTGCAGTTGCCAATGATACTGTTTGCCTTTTGCTTTCCGGTTTGAGGAAAGCTTCATGGAACAAGCTGGCTTGCGGAATTGTAGGAACCGGAGTCAATTTTGCTTTCTTCCTTGATGCTACGGATCTGGTAAATCTGGAGTCGGCAAATTTTAATAAATTTCCTGCTAGTCGTGAGACTAAGGGCATTGATCTTCGCTCAACTCATACCGGCCAGGGATTATTTGAAAAAGAAACGGCTGGAGGCTATCTTTATCAACATTTCAATTCTATTGTTGCTAAACAGAAACTCCCCCACCCTCCACTTACTTCTACTTGGGAACTTAAAAAACTCGCTTTGCGGGATACAACTTGGATTACGCCAATTGCGCGAGGACTTATAAAGAAATCGGCTGCGCTTATTGCCGCACAAATTGCCGGGATAACGTTATACAAGAGACGGGATATGACTTTTGTGATGGAAGGTAGTTTCTTTTGGGATGAAGATATTTATAGGGAATATGTAGAGCATTATCTACGAATACTTATACCTGAGAGGAAGATTACTTTCGTTTCTGTGCCAGATAGTCCGTTTTTGGGAGCCGCAAAATTGGTTGCTTAACCTCTATATACTTTAACCCCTTGAATAACAAAATGTTGCCAAGATTTAAATTAGTGCTTTTTTGGATTTGAGGAAGAAGTAGGCTACGATTGCAAAGGTTGATATAGGGGAAATCCAACTGGGGATATGAAATCCGAAACCTTCAAGAACCATGACGCAACCCAGAACGGCGATAGAGTACATTGCGCCGTTTTTGAGATAAATGTAGCGTTTGATACGATCAATATTGCTGACAGTCATTTGCCGGACTATAATGGCTCCCAGTCCATTCCCGAGTAAAATAAGCGGTACTGAAAGAGTAAAAGCGAATGCTCCAAGGACTCCATCCAGAGAGAAGGTGGCATCGATTACCATAAGGTAAAAAACCTTACTGGTATCTGACAGCGATCCTTTTTTGTTTAGTAATTTTGCTTCCTGTTTGCCTGCGTTTTCGCGAAACCCGTGGGTGATGAAAAATGCGGTTGATCCAAGTACAGCGCCGAAGGCTATTAATTCGGACTGCTGCAGCGAAAACCAGACGATGGCAGAAAGCAATAAAGAAACAACAGCAAAAAACCAAACTCCTTGTGAGTTAAAAAAACGTTCTCCCAATACCGCATAATTCTTTTCTTCAAGAAACAGCCAATAAAGGAATAAAAAAACTAGAAACACACCGCCGCCCATTAATAATATGGGGGCTGCCGCTTCTATGGCTTCATGTATTGCCGGGTCATTGCTAAAGGTTGCGGTGAATGCCCCGATCGGTCCCAGACTAGGAACAGTGCCCCAGACAATAAGCCAGGGCAGAAATCCGCGGACAACAAAAACAGCGAACAGTATTCCCCACAACAAAAACCATTTCCGCGCTTTTTTGCCCATCCCATGCAGCACTTCAGCGTTGATAATCGCGTTATCAATACTGCTTACGGTTTCAAAAAGGCAGAGGCCGGCGATTATAAGGAGGATAGATAATAAATCCATAACCTGAAGTATACCACTTCGCAATCATTTTTCAAAAATGATTGCTTCGTTAGGCATTATACTTATTGTAATTTGAAAACAGAGGTGTATATACCAAAATTTTTATTTTTTTGAAAATTTAAAGTTGAGGTTTTTGTCTTCGGAGAGTTTGTCAGTGTGGAGCAATTTCCCACCAACATCAGTAAAACCCGAAGCACCATGAATTACCTGATAAGCTTTGGGGTACGCAATAGAAAAGGAGTATGGGTCGCTTGCAGTACCCGCCTGTTTAAAAAGAGATAGGTCGTAGGTAAAAACGGGCTTGGCTGGATTATAGACGTTTGCCAGTGAATAGGTAATTGAAATTTTTTGGGACGATTGCATAGGAATGATTGTTAGAAAGCCGTAGATCGTCTTTCCCGATTGCTTTGTTTTTTCCACTTCTAATTGTTGCGGCGGAATGAAACCTTTTTTTGTAAATTCATTAACTTGTGTAATCGCGCTAGTTGTGGCGATTTCGACTTCATTCACTTCAACCGATTGCAGAAGGGCACTCTCGGGTAAAATAAAACGAAGATAATTTTTATAGTCTCCGCCAAACGGACTTTCTTTTTTACTGGTATTTTCGTAGGCAACAGTTGTCGTTTCCCGGGCACTCCCCTTCTCATCAATATTGACTTTTTGTATGATTGAACGATTTATATAGAAGTTGGTTTTGTTCATGCCAAGGTTGGCTTCATTAATACCTAAAAAATCTAAAAATTTGTTGTCTTCTTTTTCCCGGTTATCTTTTAAAGATCCAGATAGCTTATTGACAGTCAGGACTATTTGGGTTTCTGTATTGGGAACTGCAATTAAGAGATGTTTTTGTTTCAAGGCAAAGCTTAAATTCTTAACCAACGGAATAAAAGGAATTTTTTGGTCTGCGGTGAGTTTTGATTCCAGCGCATTATATACTGCTCTTAGGAAGTCTTTTTTTTGCGTGGAGCCGGGAAAGAAATCTTTTTCAGCATGAGTTTCAGTCAACAAAAAGAAATTGTCTGCAGTTACTGTCTCTTTGAAGTCGGTAATATGCAGAGGGCCAAATATAGCGATTAAGTTTTTTACAAAATCAGTGTCAATCGCAATGACACCATCAACTTTTTCGCCTGTTTCAAGTTCTAAAAAGTTTTGGGCCTTCCCAGCATTGACGGTAAAATCTACATCGAAATTACTATCACGTAAAAATAGATGAGGCGCGCCAAGATATCTGCGCAGGGCGAATGGAGGTTCGATGTGGGCTGATAATTTTCCGTCCGCATCGTAGACGTCATGGATTTCTAATTTGCCCGTTTTTCCGTTTTGAATGTCAACTGTGGCGAATGAACCAATAAAGCCTCCTCCAGGACGCAGTTCCATATTATTTTGAAATAGAATTAAATATTTTCTTTTCCCGTTGAAACCAAGTAATTCCGGATAGATGTCTATTGTATTTCCAAGTAAAGTTAAGGCGTGTTCGTGTGAGTTGACTTTTTCCAGAATTACCGGAGGAAGGCGGCCTTCGGCTTTCAACTTTTGCAGAGTTACTAAATTGTTTTTTATTTTTGCAATTACAAGAAGAAAATCATTTTTGGGGTCGGTGGTTTTTTCTTCCAAGATGGATTTGACGATAATGGCGGTATCTAAAAAATCACTATTAATTTCGCTTAAGCTAATACCAACTTGCGCTTTTTGGGTTAGCGGTTCTTTTTGGGTTAAGAGGACAGGGTTAATGCCAGACAGGTTTTGACCGATAAAACCAGAGGTGGCAAAGCTAGCTTTTGCAACCAGATTATATTTTTGAGCCATTGGTATATTTTTGTCCTGCGCTGTTTTAATAGATTCATTGAGAAAAAAGCCACCTCCCAAAAGCAACATAAATTCCAGAAATAAGGGGAGCAGAAAATATAGTAGACATAAAAAAAGCAAAAGGGGTAAATGAATTTTTTTTGAATGCCGGTTGGCGGGTTTTATTTGTTTTATTTTTTTCTTGGAATGGTCAATAGATAAGTCGATTTTTCTTAACTTTTCTTCTATGTCGTAGCTTGGAAAGAGATATTGCGCTTCTTGGGGAAAGTAGTATTCAGTTTCTTTATATTTCTGCTTTTTAAAGCTTATTTTGATTAATGGGTCCAGTTTTTGAAAGGCTCTGGCAATTGCCAATTGCGTAAATCCATGTTTGGGGATAAGAAGAATTGTTTTGTCTTTTAAGGGATGAGTAAAGGCGATGGCAATAATTGCATCGCAGACATCCTCAAATAAAATGGGATAGGATTTTTGAAGACCATTGCCAGTTATTTCTATTTTTTTTAGGGAGCGTACTTGGTGAATATAGTTTGTTAGTAAATTGTGTTCGAATCCAACATGCCCAAATATTTCACCATAGATTACCTGTGTTGTTTTTTCATAACGGCCTTGGGCGAGTAGTTTTTTTAATTTATTGTCAAATGACGCAAGCGATGTTATAAAAATTTGTTTGGCGTTGATCTCAATTGCTTTTTTTGCAATTGAGGGAAGCATGTCAATTGTTGTTTTTTCGCCATGGAAAACAGTGATCATAATGGAATACTGTTCGTCAGGTATACTTGGTATTTTTTTGCCGTAATGTATATGAATCAGATTAGCGTGTGATTTTATCTCTTTTTCACTTACTAGGACTATTAGGAATTGATGTTTTAATTTTTCTATGAGTGCATCGGCTAATTCGCCGTTTTTGTCGATAATGAGTATGGGGGAATCTTGTGTTGTCTCGCTGATAATTAAGTGAGGCCTGGTGGCGGGCATATATCTTTAATGATACACGTAAGAAGCGTAAAACTCAAAGCGAAATCCTTAAGCTTTACTTAGGACACGAGTGTAAAGTAAAAGACGACTTCATTTAGCTTATCGTAATTTTTTCTAAGATTCGTAAATTTTTCTACCATATGATTTGTGCTATAATGGGGGTCTTTTTTTGCGAAAAGCAAAGTATCGTAAATTTTTCAGGGAGCCGAGGGCGAATGGATAGTAGCGAATGGCAAATGGCGAATAGAAAATAGATAGGGATTTATAAAGCCCAGCAGAGGCCGAGGATGATGACGAAGAGGAGTTGGCCTTGTTGGAGCGTGAGCCAGTAGTGATCGAATTGGCCGAGGATAAGAATTAGTGAAACCAGAGTCAGGAGAATTTTGTGAGTCGGAGTATTATATTTTAATAGGCGCCTGTAGGTTTCGAGGAGAAACCAGATAAAAAATACAAGTCCGATGATTCCAGTTTCGGCAGCAGTTAGTAAGTAAATATTGTGTACAGGTTGGAGTTCGTTAATTTGAGACGCGGGTTTTTGTACTTGACTTAAGACCGGGAGAAAGTTGTATAAGCCGACGCCAAATAATAGATGTGTCTTAATAATAGTAACCGAACTTTGGATTAATTCTGTTCTTTGGACAATTGCTTTTTCAGTGGGCCTTGTCTCTTCCAGACGGGGGAAAACCGGAGTAAAAAGAAATAAACCGACCGCAATTATAGTGACAATAAGGACAGTACTCGTGATAATTATTGGCGATTTATTTTTTATTTGTTTGACCAAAAAGTTGAATAGTAATACTAAAATCGCAAGAATCCAAAGGATAATAGCAATTCTACTAAGAGTCAACAGTAGAGCGATTGAGCCAAGTAAAAGGGCGGTTGTTTTTAGAATTTTTTTAGACTTGTTTAATCTATCATCTAAAAGGGCAAAAATAAATACTAATGCAGTGAGCAAAAATCCGGCGAGTACATTAGGGTGGGGGAATGTGCCATATGGCCGAAGAATTAACTGGCCGTTTATTGAGGCGTTGGCAATGCCAGGCGTAAAAGAGGCAAATTTTCTTTCTCCCAGGAAATAAAGCAGGCCGTTTATAGAACCCTGATGGATATATTGCGCGATTGCCAGAAGTGACTCTCCTACCACAGCAAAGGCGAAGAGCATGGCAATTGTTGTTAATTCTTTTTTGGTTTTTATATTTTTCGCTATGTATAATCCTAAAAAAGTCAATTCCAAAATTTTTAAAAATCCGTAGAACGAGAGGAGTGGGTTATTTGAAAAAACGGTGTTTATAATGAGATAGACAAAAAAGATTAGCCAGCCCATTTTAGAGGTCACTAATTCGCGTAAAAACGTATCAATTTTTTGTTTTTTTAACCAAAATAAAAATAGTGCCAGGATTAATAAATCTGTAACAAAGAGAGTGGGGGAGAGATAGTCTATTCTGATTCCAAAGACTTGTGAGAAGGGTGGCCAGAAATGTTTACCGAATTGGGTTGGCAATAGTAGGACAAAGAGGTAGAGGGTGAGTTTTTCTAAATCAGGCTTTGGGCTTAATAATGAGAACTCTTTCTTTCCCTTCGCCGCTGGACTCGGAGGTAATTTGTTCATCGCTTTGAAAATAAAGATGAATTATTCTTCGCTCCCATGGCTTAAGGGAGAAAAGCACTTGCTCTTTGTTATCTGCGAGGGATTTTTCTTTGGTTTCCCGGGCTAATTTTTCCAAATATTCAGTCCTGTTTTTTTTATAACCGTCGACTTCGATCGAGATTCTTAAGAAGCGGCCAAGCTCTTTGGAGATAATCAAAGAGAAAATCAGTTGGAGGGATTCGAGCGCTTCACCATGATAACCAATTACCATGCCTGTGTCTTTAGTCTCCAGAGAAATATCAAGATGGTCAACTTGTGGCTGAACTTCAAATGTACCTTCAATTTCGAGCTTAGAGAGGAGTTTTTTTACAGCTTCTTCTACTTGTTTTAGTTCTTTTCGAGAAAGGCTTATTTCTTCCATTTTGATTTATTTACCCAGTTAGACAATCCGCCCAGACCTTGTATTTGATACTGCTGTATGATACCAAAAATTGTGAAAGTATTCCAGTATAAGGATAATCCAATTGCAAACTGGTAAGAAACGACACCAATTATAAGCGGTGTCATATAAAGCATTTGGGTTTGTAATGTTTGGGCGAAGTCGAGTGGTTGAGGCTTATTGGGCTTGGCAGCTTGCTCAGCTATTACGGCGGGCTTTGGAAGTATCATCATTTTTGTTTGGATAAATTGCAATACGGCTGTAATGATAGGGATTAAAAATATTAAGTAACCCATGGAGGAGATTAATTCTCCGGGGCTTTCTACAAGCGGCAGACCAAAAAAGCCAGTGTCCCAGGCGTGATCTAGCTTAAGAAAGTCAAAATAAGTTATTTTATTTATTACGGATATTGTTTCTTGGGGTTTTAGGTCAATAACTTTCAGGATCGTATAATAAAATCCGTAAAGCAAGATAATTTGGATTAGAGTAGGTAAACAGCCGGCTACCGGATTTACTCCGTGTTCTTTGAAAAGAGCCATTTGCTCTTGCTGCAGTCCCTTAGGATTACCTTTGTATTTTTCTTTTAACTTATTTATAAGGGGTTGCATTTCCTGCATTTTTTGTGAGGTTTTGATCTGGGTGACAGTAAATGGGTAGAGCAAGAATCGGATAAGAACGGTGCTGAGAATAATTGAGAAGCCCAGACTGAACGGAATATGAAGGTAGGCTAATACCTGGTATATGGCAACCAAAATATTAATTAGGGGATTTACTAAGATTGTATCAAATATTTCCATATTTTAAACCGAAAGGTTGACAATGGAGCAGGCGAATTAGCCCCATTTTTATACCTTTTATTAATCCATATTTTTCAATTGCTTTTTTTGTGTACTGAGAGCAAGAGGGGGTAAAGCGGCACATTGATTTTACACCAATCAAATTTTTTAAGAGGGGGGAGAAAACTGTTTGATAGATTGATATGATTGTGATTGCTAATTTGTTCATTTGTTCATTTCCCCATTTGTTCAATTGTTCAATTGTTCAATTGTTCAATTTGTAAATTTATTAACTGTTTTTTTCTAAAGAGTTTTTCAATTTCATTGTAAAAAATCTCTCGTTTTTGACCAACTGCGTTTTTTTGTAATATAAAAAGCATATCATATCCAACGATTATTTTTAGCTGCATTTCTTCTATGCAGGAGCGTAACGCTCGTTTAGTCCTATTCCTAGTCACTGATCTTTTGTCAATTTTTTTAGCAATAACAAATCCAAACCTGCTAAAAGGGAGGTTATTTTTCGCAATCATAACTCTCAAGGTTTGTAATTTGTACGAGGAAGAATGAAATAGCTTAACTTTTGCCGGTAACCGATATTTTCTCTTCAACATTACAGTAAGACTTTATACAGCAAGTCTTTTCCTGCTCTTGCCTCTTCTTCTTTTTAGCACCTTTTGTCCAGCATGCGTCCTATTTCTAACCAGGAAACCGTGCTTACGCTTGCGCTTTACTTTTTTTAATTTAACAAGTTTTTCCATATGATATAAGTATAACAGATATAAATGCCTATTGACAAGAAGTTTTCCACATTATTAAATAGCATTCACTTGTCTAACTATGAATACTGAGTTAACTCCACTCTGGAATAAAGTTTTGGGAGAGATTAAGAAGAGCGTTTCTAAAGGCACTTATGCAACTCTCTTCAAGCAAACACATCTTATTTCGCTTGACGAAACAAAAGCGACAGTGGGAGTTCCATCAGTTATGCTTATCAATCTTTTACGCTCGCGGTTTTTACTAGATATAAAGAAGTTACTTGACGCATTTACAGGACGCGAGATTGCTATTGTTTTTATTCCACGCTCCCTGCCTACTTCTGAGAAGAACCCTAAAGAGACACCATTATTTGGGCTACCTACCACACGCTCAGATTTTTCCAAGACTTCAGATGGCAGGCGCACCGACTCCGAAGCATTGGCGGGCAAGCAAGGATACGCGGGTCATGCCCCATTCCGCCCAGGTTACGAGGAGCAAGCGGGACAGGGCTCAAATACAACGGGCGGCTCGGGATTAGGCCAGATGATTGGACACTTAACGCGTGTGAGAGCTGATTTTACTTTTGCTAATTTTGCTGTTTCTTCTACTAATCAACTTGCATTTGTATCGGCGCAGAATGTGGCTCGCAATACCGGAAAATCATACAATCCCTTTTTTATCTATGGGCCTGTTGGGGTGGGCAAAACTCATCTTATGCACGCAATCGCGAATGATGTTTATAAAAGAGAGCCTAATAAGAAGATTATTTATATAACAAGTGAAGAATTTACTAATGAGGTGGTTGAGGCGATCCGCAATAATGAGACTGCAAAAATGAAAAGGCGGTTCAGGTCTGCATATGTTTTACTCATTGACGATATTCAGTTTATTGCAGGCAAGGAAAAAGTACAGGAAGAGCTTTTTCATACTTTTAATATTTTGATTGATAGCGGATCACAAATTGTACTTTCTTCAGACAGGCCACCCCAGGAGATAAAGAAGCTTGAGAAGCGCCTGTCTTCGCGTTTTTCCGGAGGGCTGTCGGTAGATATCGAGGCACCTGACTTTGAACTTAAAGCAGCGATTATTCTTATTAAAGCAAAAAAATATGGGTATGATTTGCCAATTGATGTAGCAAAAATGCTGGCTGAAAATGCAGAAGATACCCGTTCGCTTGAAGGATTACTCCTGCGAATTATAACGCAAGCAACGGCTGCGGATTCGCCAATTAGTTATGAGATGGCAAAACAGACTTTAAAAGGCGCCGCTCCGGAAGGAGGCGAACGGCTACATGCTGAAGATATTATAAGGCATGTTTGTAATTACTATAATGTTAAATCCACACAGTTGAAAGGTCCAAAACGAGACGCGGGACTGGTGAGAGCGCGCCATGTAGCTATGTATTTACTTAAACAAGAGTTAAGACTCACACAGTCGGAAGTCGGTTATTTACTAGGGGGACGAGATCACACAACGATTATGCATGGTGTGGATAAAATACGATTGCTGGTGGAAAACCAGGATATTGTAATTGAGGATATTAAGGGGATTATTAAACAGTTTCGTGTGTAAATGTGGTGGAAAAACAGGCTTATGCTTTTATTAACAACTTATACTCAAAGATATCAACAGGTTTTCCACATTTATCACCTTTTATTTCTACGTCTTTAATTATTACTATTGAGAATATTATTAAAAACTAGAAATTTGTGTAAAAAAATAAATTATATCTACCGGCTCCGCCAGTTGGCGGATGAAATTTAAGCAAACACTATTTATTATTATCTTATGAGACAAACTACCCTTGCATTTTTCCACTTTTCCATATACACTACTACAACAACAAAATAATATAATACGATGCTATGAAGGTTGAGATTATTGTCAGTAATTTACGAGATAAGTTATCCTTTCTTAATCATGTTATATCTTCAAAAAGCCAACTGCCAATATTGTTTAATTTCCTGATTGAAACTGAAGATGGTAAACTTCGATTAAGTAGTACAGACCTTGAAATAGGAATGGAAACTTATATTCCTGCGACAATTAAAGAAGCGGGGGGAGTTACGGTGCCTGCGCGTACTTTTACCGAGCTCATAAACTCACTAACTGATGCCACTATTACTTTACAATCAACAGACAACAACCTTGAGGTAATTAGCAAGAAAACAAAAAGCGTGTTTCAAACAATGTCCAGGAAGGATTTCCCAAAACTTTACGATGTGCGCGGGGATTTGATCGCCGTAATGGACGCTAATGAATTACGAAAAGCTTTTTCTACAGTAATTTTTTCTGCAAGTCAGGATACTACCAGGCCTGCCTTATCAGGTGTTTTAGTGAGGCGTGAGAAAGAGGGATTTTTGTTGGTGGCGACCGATGGTTTTAGATTATCCCTGCGACATTATAAACTACCTAATACAAACGAACAAACCTTAAAGTCTTTTATTGTATCCGCGCGTGTTTTCCGAGAGCTGTTAACTATTAAAGAGGGTAAAAAGGAGGTTGAAATGTATATAGCAGGCGGAAGTAATCAGATTATTTTTCAGCAAGGGGATACCCTTATTATTGGAAGACTAATTGAAGCGGACTTTCCCAGTTTTGAGAAGATTATTCCAACTGACTTCTCGCTGAGCGTAACTTTTGACCGGGAAGAATTGCTTGACGCGGTTAAGATATGTTCTATTTTTGCGAGGGATAGCGCTAATGTTGTCAAATTAAGCTTACACAAAGATCATATTACTGTTTCTTCGTCATCTCCTTCAGTGGGAAATAATACTGTTGATGTGGATGCAAAGCTCAGTGGTGAGGAGAATGAGATTGCATTTAACGCGAAATATCTTTTGGATTTATTAAGTAATTTGTCTGAGGGTAGATTGGTTTTTGACATGATTGGGCCGCTTAACCCCGGGGTATTTAAAGTAGAAGGTGATGCTTCTTTTTTGCATTTAATTATGCCGATCAGGACAGGGGCGTAAAATAGGTTAATACTACTGACAATTTGGAGCCAAAGTACTGAAAATAATATTTGAATCACCCAATTCATTCCTTATATCCCAATTTAAAATAAATTCGAGGGGGTAATTACAGATTGCGTCTTGACTGAATCCGCGATTTAGGAACCATTGAACAGCTTCTTCTTTTGCAAGGCTGATATTGGTTGTTTTTATTTCAACCTCGAATATATTAAGTGTGCCATTATAGTCAATGCGCATGTTTGGAGATGTATATATTGTGCCTGACTCCGCATCTTCCGGCAGAAAATCTAATAATATTTTGAGCGCAGCCGCTTTATCGCTTTCTGAAAGAGGTTTTCTGTTTTGTATTTTTTCTATAAGCAGGTTTTGTGATGATGGATCATATTCTATTATGGGTTTTTTTTCAGGTTGAAAGTTTGGGGGTATATAAATAAAAGTGGGAGTTGTCGAGTTTTGTTGTGTTTGATTTTGCGCTGGTTGTTTAAGAGCTTTTCTATTAGCGCGTTGGGAGAGATAATTTAGATAGGTTATTACAACCATAATTATAATCAAGATTAAAGCTATTAATACAATTAAGATATTTTCGAATTTTATCTTTTTTATCATAATTTAATGTTTTTGTCAGCGACAGTTTGGTCTGCTTGCAGTGTGGCCTAACCCATCACCTCCTGGAAAAAGCTTATTCCATTTGCACCAATATCTATATGGGTCATTATTATTGTAACTTTTCATATAATTGATCCCATTACTGATTTGAGATTGCCAGTGGACATCTCCTAAGTCGGAGGAGTTATTTGATTTAAACCTGCTCCCCATTTGGAATAATCCCCAAGCCCCATATGGGTTGGGAGTTCCTATGCCCGGGTCTGCCCAGGCAAGAGGATCTAAAGAGCTTTCTCCATTAAGAACAACGTGCCATTTTAACGCTCTTTCGGGGTCAAGTTGTTGTAGCATCTGGTCCAATTTAGGAATTGCGAAGTCGCATTGAGGATCGCCGAAATTTTCTTTAAGATAGCGGTTTTTGGCTATTCTAGCGGCGTATTTTGCGTTACAGTCGTCCAGGGTAGCGCTTTGGCTTGCGATGTCAGGGCAGGCAAATTCTCCACTTGCGCCTCCTCCACCAAACTCGCCACCCCCGCCCTGAGCGGGCTCTTGGCCACCGGCAGGGTTAGCAGGGGCGGTGCTATTTCCAAAGTAGGTTATATCCCAGTGGTTGAACCCACTTTCAAAAACATACTCGTTTCCATCATTATCCTTATATCTTGGACCACCATGTGCACCAGGTCTTTCTCCGTCAGGGGTTAAGCTTTTTATGTAATTTGATACGGCGTCGGTATTTCCGTTTGAAGTAATATCAACCTTATATCCACTCGGATGGGTGTGTTGTCCTTCCGATGAATGTCCCGGCTCTGTTCCGCCAAAAACTGTAAAAGAAGACCCGACTTTCTGTTTCAATTTAATGACTCCGTCTAAAGTAGATTGTCTTATGCCTCCGAGGTATGTGCACCCTTCGTTGTTTGTGAAGCAATGATTGGATGAGTCTATGGAAATACCTGCATTGCTTAGTTGTTGGGCTGCGGCATCATGAGAAACATCTCCTGTAGTTGCGCTTTGGCTGGCGGATGGGGTACAGCTGGTGGCTCCGCCTGCGCCTTCGGGAATATCATATCCGGTAAACATGGTAATAATTATGTTGATAATAAATATAAAGAAAATAATTATTAAAATTGCGATTAAAACATAAGGATTAAGTACTACCCGAGCAGCAACTTGAGTTCCTATTCTAGCTGCTGCTTGCCCTGCTTTTGCTCCTGCTTTTGATGCTGCCTGACTTGCTTTTCGTGAGGCTAATTTATTAATTGAGGATTTAGGTGTTTGTAATTTTGCATGTCCATGAGCATGACTATGAGATTTGTCATCTTCTTTTTCCTCTTCAGGCGGGGCTTGCTGTTCGTCTTCGGGATCCTGCATAGTTATATACTAGCAAATTTTAGGGTTTGGGGGGAAGAGCGGGTGATGGTGGGGAGGGGTTGACGTTTGTAGGGTTAGGTGGGGAGTGGTAGGTGGCGGCAGTTGGCGCGGTGGACGGCTTGGGGGGCGGGGAACTGTGGAAAGTGGTTGCGGGTGGGGGATTCGTAGACGTATGGGTAGCAGAGGAGTCCGGTTCTGTAGACTCAGACTGTTTGTTTATAATAGTCATGGCTTCTTTAGCTTGTTGTCTTTTTAATAATTCCATGGGATTGGATGTAATAAGTTCATGTTCGAATGGAGCAGCAAATGTTTTCATGGCAACATGGTTTTGACCGGCAAAGAAAAGTCCTTCGCCAACATCGGCTGAAAGCAGAAGGGCTTTTTCTCCTTCAGAAAGATAGAAAGTTTCGGCGATTTTGTCTACTTCGGCTGTTCCTTGTTTGAGAAGTATTTGAATAGAGGAATTGGTAAGGACGGCTTTGCCATAGTTGGTTTTCATAAAATCTTCTACGTCCTGGGTAGCAGTAGTCATGCCCAGGAAGTATTTTCTAGCGCGTTTGGCAATGGAGTAAACGAAAGAGGCGGAATCTTCATATTTCATCATATACCAACCCTCGTCCAGAATAAGCAGGCGCTTTTTGAGAGTTTTTTTGACTTTGGTCCAGACAAAATCGAGGATAATATGCATGGCGACCGGCCGAAGTTCTTCTTCAAGATTGCGGATGGAAAAAATGGTCAGACTATTGTTGATTTCAAAGTTTGACTGTTGATTGAATATTCCTGAGGCGCTTCCTTTGATGAATTTTTCAAGACGATAGGCGAGATCTCTGGCTGTGGAGGTTTCATAACCTAACAGCACTTTATATAAATCCTCCAAGAGGGGCGGCTGCTTTTTTTGGGTTGCCGGGTCAGTTGTGATACCTTTTTGGCGGTAAGTTTCAATCATAGCCCGGTCTAAAATTGCGTCATGTTCGGCATCCATATCGCCCATGATAATATTAAGTAATCCGTGAAGGGAAAGAACTTTTAGGCCCAATTCGTTTTCTCCTTCTTCAAATACGCCTGACATGTCAAAAGGGTTTATTTTTATAGTGGATCCGGACGAGAATTCTACAACTTCTCCGCCTAATTCAGGCGCGATTGTGCCATATTCTCCTTCGGGATCAATTACAATTACTTCAGCGCCGAGCATGAACTGACGCAGAATTTCAAGTTTTATAAGATAGGATTTTCCAGCACCCGATTTTCCTAAAATAACTTCGTTGGCATTTTCTAAGGTGAACCTGTCGAAGATAATCAACGAGCCGTTTTGTTGATTTACGCCATACATAACACCTCTATTTTGCGTTAAAACGGCAGATGTGAAAGGAAAAGTGGAAGCCAAAGAAGTTGTGTCCATATTTCTAGTGATATATAAACGGTCTTGTCCCATGGGTAGTGTTGATCTAAAACCGTCTTCCATTTGTAATGTAGCAATTTTGCCGGTTAGTAAGAGTGCGCCCAGGGCAGTCTGCAGCTCTTTGACTGTTTGTTGGAGCTTTGCCAGGTCGTCGATGGAGACAGTGAGGTAGAGGGAGAACTGAAAGAAGCGTTCAATGCCTTTAGCAAGCTCCTCTTGAAGTCCGAGAGCGTCTTCTAATGCAGCTTCGGTTGTCGGGTCTGCGGCTTTACCTTGCTCGCCATCTGATTGGATAGTTGCCTGCATTTCGGCAATTTTTCTTCTCAAATCGGCTAAAACGTCTTTTGAAGATGTGGGGTATATAAACATGGCGATATCCAAAGTGTGATCATAGTCAATTATGGGTTGTAACCAGCCAGGAGAGACGTAGCGTGGGTAGCCAGCCGCAAATAAGGTTGAGTAAAATGTGTCACTAACGCGGATAAAGCGGAAGTCAACTTCAACAGACGATGGCGAAATGATATCAATAATAGATGAGAGACCTTTCTCTAGGGTTTGCAGGTTTGACGCAGGCGCTGGTTTTGGTTTTGTTTGAGCTGTTTTTGCCGGACGCAAGACTGTTCCCGGCTTCACCGGCTTTGAGACTACAGCATGGTTGGCAGGGTGCGCGTTTATACCCGGCTTGGCAAGTGGTGGTACACCCCGGGGTGTTGCTTGTGATTGTTGGTTTGGTTTTTTTAAAAAGGGCAGATTCATGTTACTCCTTAGTTCCTCCTGTAATTATTGTAGCATTTGTGCCGTTTTCCATTTGCTCTACCTGTATGCCGGCACCCTCATTATAGATATCATAGAAGAGTTTTATCAGATCTTCTTTTTCTAAAATTCTAGCGGACATGGCAAATTTCTGCAATTGTGTTAATATAGAGTCAGCTTTTGAACTCAGCGATTTTTTGGCCTTATCGGCAAAAACTTCAATTTCCGTAGTTTTTTTCTGTGAGGAATGTGCGGCTCCGCTTACTCCACCTTCAAGCGCAGAGTAGGGTATAGCTATGTAAAAGGATTTACTCAAGACAACATTGACTGTTACCATTTCATGGACAAAGGTTCGATATAATTTAATATGAGTTTTTAATTGAGGTGATTTGGTGGTGTTTTCTATTTCGTCCAGCTCCTTCAAATAAGAACTGATATCCATCCGTTTATTGCGGATTATAATTTGAATAGGAAACGAGAGAGAGTTGAGGAGTGCGGCGTATGAGAAAATTCTTGTGTCCTGTTCCCTTTGGGACAAAAGAGCAAAGTTACTTGCAGTTATTTCGATTATTAAACACGCGTTTCCTCCTTCCAGGATCACGATATTGTCAATGAAATCAATAATCTCTGTAAATTTTTGTGTTGACGCATGAATTTTTTTGGCCATAGTTTATGACGTAAGACGTAAGACGTAAGACGTAAGAATTTTCATTTTAATTAAATAGTTGTTTATGTAATTCTTCCCGGGCGTCGTGTGATATTATTTCAATTGGGAGCATGATTTGTTTGTTAGCGTTTATTTGGATAATGCCAAATGCATGTTGTTTTTTGGGGTCTTCGAGTTCAATTGCATAGGTACCATCTGCCAGGGGAGTGGCTGAGGCGAATTGCCCCAAGGGATTGGTTTTAAATGCACGAACAGGATTTCCATCTTTATCCTTTACCTCAACTAGAATATTAGGTAGTGAATTTCCCCGAGAATCCTTAACAATACCGACGACAACATTGGGGGTATCAGATACATGAGGGAAACCTGCGCTTTTAGTCATATTCTGCGGTATGTTTCGGGCATGGGCTAAGTCTTGGGCGGGTGTTTGCTTTACTAATTGATGCTGAAGGAGCACCGGTTTTGGTTTCGGGGGGATTTGCGTTTGGGAGGTTACTATATTTGCTGGGTGCAGAAGTGCACCCGGATGCGCGGGATGCAAGGCTGCACCCGACTTTGGACTAGAAACTGGAAAATGGAGCGTTGGTTTTGTAGGAGTTTTTATTGTCACTGGCGCAGCAGTAAGTATGGGTTGCGGAGTTGGGGTAGGCATGGCGGCAATTGACTGTAAAAAGGCGACTTCTTTTTTATCCAGGGTATTTTTTGTATTCTGATAGCTACTTGCTAATAATGCGCGGAGTTGCTGTCCCTTTTTGCTTTCCTGAAATACCTGACTTGTGGATTTTTGTACTGCTGTTGTTGCTTTGGCTGGTGGAGCTTTTGCGTAGCTAATTTGTGTAAAACTAAATTTTCTCCCTTTTTTAATATAGACATATTGATTGGGCGAAAATAAGGCGTGAAAGAAATTAGTGGTCATTATATCAACCGGTCTTCCTTCAATTGGCACAAACGCTATTATAACGCCGGATAAACCGAATATCGGCACCAGTATTCCTTTGGTCACGAAATGCCAGAGGAATCCTTGTACAGGCGCATACCAGGATAGGACAGCCAGGATCGCACCGGCAGCAACATAACCAAACTGTTTGACAGTCATAGTGCCTATCAGCTTGAACTGAAAGCCTGTTACATCTTGTGGGATCGGATGCTGCTCCATATAAATAAATTCCGAGCCGCCATCAGTCAGCCCCGATTTTATCTGGGTCAGTTGACGGAGGCGGACGGCCTTTCTATTACAGAAAGTGTATAACGTGAAAAATTTGATTGCAAGAGCATCAAAGTGATTCAAACATGATAGGAAATTGTGATTAGATTCTTGTTTTCACAGGTAGGAGGCTGCGAAGTAAATGTTTTGTATAATAAAACAAATGACAGTATTTCATTTAAAAATTATCGCTATCCTTACTATGGTTATAGATCATATCGGTTTATACTTTTTTCCCGATATATTATTGTTTCGTATAGTTGGAAGGATTTCATTTCCGATTTTCGCATGGCTCATAGCTAATGGGGAAAAGCATACACAAAATATAAAGCGTTACTTGATCCGTTTATTTCTGTTTGCTTGTATATCTCAGCCTTTTTTTTATCTAACATATATCAATATAGATCCCACATTTGATGGTCTAAATGTACTTTTTACCCTTTTTATTGGACTTGGTGCAATAATTGCGTTAAAGAAAATCAGAAATAAATTTTTAGCACTTATTTGTATTGTATTGATGGCTGCAATGGCCGAAGTAATTAAGTCCGATTATGGTGCGATAGGTATTTTATCAATTGTATTCTTTTATATATTCTATAACAAAATGGCAAAAATGGTATTATCCCAGATATTTATTTATACAGCTGCATACTGGTTGTCGTTTCCGTTTTTCCCGAGTGAGCAGTTTTTTTTAAGCTTAATACAATCATTTATTGGACTGACAGTACTTTTCTCATTATTTCTAATAATGAGATACAAGGGAGTTGAAGGTCCGAGAGTAAAACATCTTTTTTACGTGGTTTATCCGATGCAGTATGTGGTAATTTATTTATTGCAAAAATTAGTTTATTGACAGCCTGTCATGAAAGTATTTAAATCAGTGAAGCCGGTGATACATGCTGTAGTGTTGGTAATGTAGCCGATGAAGTAAAGTATTGCGAAGGAGAGCAGGACTATTACAAGGCCTAGTATCGCGAATGTCATAATTTTTCTTGCACCTTCGACTTTTTTTGCGTCTCCTCCTGAGGTGACCATGCTTAATCCCGCATACATAATGAAGATAATAGCTACTATGCCAACAAACAGAAGAGCTGCGCTAATTACGTTCTTGAAGACAATAGGAATACAAGTGAGTTTAGGTATGCCGCTTGGATCAAGACAGCTATCCCAGGTCATGAACATGTTTTAAGCTTAGCAATATGCTGAAAAAAAATCAAGAGTCAAGGCGTAACACTTCCCACCGTTAAGCTGGGCAACGCTCAGGTAGTATACTTATTATCGCTAGGATCCTTGGGATATTTTGAAAGTAGAGGGGTATAAATGTTACAAGAGGAGCGGTGTGATTAAGCACCTAAGAGTTGTGGAAGAGACATGTTTTGGATATCGATTCCGAATAATCCTGCTACCAGTGAAACGATGAAGTAGGCGAGGAAAACAAGAACTAAACCGACAATTCCTCCTATAATTGTGTTTCTCGCTGCTTCAACTTTTGCCTTGTCTCCACCTGAGACTATCCATTTTATACCTCCCCAGACTAAGAAGATGAGAGCTACAACGATAGCTATGATGAAAAGGGCTGTGAGTATGTTGCTAACCAGTTTTCCAAAATCACTAGCTTGTAGACTGCAGACAACATTGAAATCTCCTTCAGGACAGGTGCTTATCTGTGCATAAGCCGGAAGCGCTAATGTTAGGGGAGCAAGAAGTCCGGTGACTGCTGCGATTAATTTTTTCAATTTGTTTTTCATTACTTATTAATCATAAAACACTTTTTTACGGTTTGTCAATAGCTAAAATAGCTGAGCCTATTAGAGGTTGAAATTCCAGAGATTAATATTGAAGAAATAGTTGAAGGCGCTGATGATAGCGAAGGAAATGAAGATTATGACCAGTCCGATAATTGCCCAGGTAAGACGAGCTCTGGCATGTGCGATTTTTTCTTTATCTCCACTGGAGGTGACCCATTGAATTCCGGCCCAGATGACAAATAATATTGTGACTACAATGCCTACTGTAATAAAAAGTGTAAAGACATTGCTGATAATTGTTGATTCAGTCCCAGGTTGGGGTAGAGATGCGGGGGAATTGACGGTTTGGCCGCCAACTGTGAGAGCTAGATATTCCATATATATACAATATAATTTCAAATTTCAAATGTCAAATTTTCCCACAAGAGTACTAGCTTTTTCGAAGGGTCGCACGTTTCAAATCAAAAATTTTTTTACCAATCAAGTATAATTTTTTTATGCGTAGTTTTTATTACCTTATCCTTTTTATAATTCTTGGTACTGCGTTGTATTTCCCTATTTTCTCTGTTGGATTTATAGGCGATGATGTGCCTCAATTAGTAAAATTTAAATATTTTCATAACCTTGACGCGGTTACAGATATTTTTTTCAAGGTCATTGCTACTCCTACCGGACATCACAACAGTTTGCTCGGTTTCTTTTATCGTCCTCTTACGTTCTCAGTTTATACACTTTTATATTATTACACTCAGGCCAACCCATTTTACTTCCATGTATTGCAATTTTCTCTTTTTATTACGGCTACATATCTTTTGTTCCTGTTTTTCAAAACATTTTATTCGACGCGGCTTTCACTTGGACTCGCAGCTGTTTTTTTAATTCATCCTGCCAATGCAGAACTGGTTGCGTATATTGCCGCGCTTGCCGATACAATGTGCCTTCTTTTTGGCATTGCCGCATTTAATATAATGGCCAGGACTAAAAGATCATCGCTTTTGGTAGTTATTCTTGTTTGCGCATTGTTACTACTTTCACTGCTGGCAAAGGAAGCCGGAATATTATTCGTTATACTTGCCGGAATATATGCAATCAACATAAAAAAGTTAAAAAGTTATTGGTTGCCATTAATCATTACGGTGGGGGTGTATAGTGTATGCCGGATAAATGCTGCGCAACATATTTTATTCACCACACTTAGTAATCCAATGGGCAATTTAAGCTTATTAGAGCGCATCTTACAAGCTCCACAATTCGCGTACGCATTGATTCGAGAACTTATTATCCCGACGAGAATCGCATTAAAACCGGGTATGTTTCATGCTGATTTCACATTTAGTATATTTCCGTTAATAATGCTTTGTTTTTTCGTATTTGTAGCTGTTGTACTTTGGATACTGATAAAAAAGTATAATAAAAAAAGCGTTTCAACGTACTTATTTTTTCTATGCTGGATATTTGTGGGCATCTTGCTTTATGTCCATATTATTCCTCTAGAGGTGTTGTTTGCCGACAGGTGGTTATATGTAGCAGAAATAGGATTGCTAGGAGCGATTGCGATTATACTGAAAACGTTTCCGCTAAATAGAAACAAATGGTTAAGATTGTGTGGTGTACTTATTGGAATTGTGGTGTTACTTTATGCAGTAGAGACGATGGTTATTAATTTTAAGTGGGCGGAGTGGCACTGAACGCGCAGTTGAAGAAAGCCAGGGAAGGGGGTAAAATGATTAATATGGAAGAAAAACATTTTGAGTCGCTTTATCCGGAGACAGCATTCTATTATGAGATAGACCGCTTGATGGTTAATTTGCGCGGCGGAAAATCGTGTCAGCTTTTGGGCTTGCCGGGAGTTGGGAGGTCCGATGTATTGGAGCTTTTGGCTTACAATAAAAATATTCGTGAAAAACATTTGAAAGATAATAATAAATTTGTGCAATTTGTATTTGTGGATTTTTCGGAGATCCGGAAGCGTTCGCTTTTTGACGCGATGAAATTTTTATTTTTGAGCCTGGCGGATTCACTCAGGGACAGAGGATTAATGGAAGAGTATGGACAGGTGAATGAAGCCTTGCGCGAGGCACTGAGCTTCCATGATGAGCTGGTGTTATTTCAAGAATTAAAAACAGTTGTTGATTATTTGGCACTCCAAAAAAAGCTGACTTTGGTATTTCTATTTAACCGATTTGAGGATTATATCCCGTCTGTTACCAGTGAGTTTTTCAGCAATTTGCGTATACTGCGCAACCGGGCAAAGTATAGGTTTTCTATTATATTTTCAACAAGCAGACCGCTTGAGGAGCTTTTGGACCCGATGCTTCTGGCGGATTATTATGAATTTGTGGCGGGAAATTTGGTGTATATAAGATTTTACGATGAAGTCGCGACTAATTTTTTGCTAACGTACCTTGAAAAATTGACGAAGAAGAAATTGAGCAAGGCGCAGCACACGGAAATATTGCGATTGACCGGGGGGTATGCAAAGCTTGTCAGGTTGGCATTTGAGGCGTGTTTGGCGAATGAGCCAAAAGCGCAGGATCTAACAGATTTTCTTTTAGCACAGAAACCTATTCAAGTGGCTTTAACGGAAATTTGGCTCGCGCTAACACCGGCGGAACAATCAGATATTTTGCAGAATATTTTTGAAGATCCGGCTGTTGACAAGTATCTTGAGGAGTCGGGATTGGTTAAAGATAAGAAGTTAAAGCTACCGCTTTTCGCAAAATTTGTCGCGACACTTAATATTCAAACTAAATCAGATATAAAAATTGAATATGATGAGAATACAAATTCTATACGCCGCGGGAAGGCTGTACTTTCGGATAGCCTTACTTCATCGGAATTCCGGCTGTTGCGATATTTGTTACAAAATCAGGAGCGGGTAATTGAACGGGATGCGCTTATTGCTATTGTTTGGCAGGGGGTTAAGTCAACTGCGGGGATAACGGATCAGGCGGTTGATCAGTTGATTTTCCGTTTGAGGAGAAAAATTGAAGAGGATCCTAATAAGCCGGTATATCTTCAGACTGTGAAGGGGAGAGGGTTTAAGTTTGCTTCGTAAATAAGTTGAAAAAAGAAAATATAATACTTTTGTAATCTTCTTGTTACCTCAATATAAAGCTACTTTGAATTGCCAGTGATAGACTGGCGGGGATATGAACAATCAAGTTGAATTGACACCACTTAGCGCGAAAAGCTATCATGGAAATATGACAGACAGTAATACAGCTGAGAAGCTACAGGGGCAAGTTTCTGCGAAGGCAGCAGAAACGAAACCGGAGACACCTGTTGTAGATAAGACTGCTAAAGATTCACCTATTTTCCGAGTGGTGACAGATAAAACGGAGGTTGAAGAGGATAAGAAGCGTTTTGAGCAGCGTAAGTCTAATACCGTGGAAAAAAAAGAGAAAAGAAAAAGAGGAATTGGTAGTAAGTCGAATTCCACAGATGGCGCGGAGAGAGATTATTGCGGAGCAAAAAAATCATAAAGAGGAGGGCAGCGGAGGTATTTTGGCGGCGTTTTTGGAGTTTTTGATTAATTTATTAGGGGGGGAAAATAAGGAAGATTTGGAGACGAGAATTGAGAATTCTGAGGCTATGAAAGGGCTTTTGGCATATTGGAGTTTAAGGCCACAGAATAAATGGAATGCTACGGATTATGCGAGAGTAATTGAAATGCTTACACCGGATACATCAAACGAGGCGGCTATTATTAAAGTTAATCTTAAGAAGGAAGCAGCGTCGAAAGGAATTAGTGAGGTATTTAGTGCGCGAGCACAGCTTGAGTCTGAGTCTCTTGAGACAAAGCGGAAAGCAGGGGGCGTAAAGCGAAGTCCAGAGGGGGAAGCGAAGCATATGGCGATTCAGATGAATTATGAACTGTGGAAAGATATGGCGCGGAAGAATGAGCTGTCCAGATTAAGTGCAGAAGAATTGGCGGAATTTAATAAGCAGTTAAAAAAAATTATATCCAGGGGCGGGGGCGCGACTGAAGATTTGGACAAAATAGCATATTTGTTTAATGGCTTGTCTATAGAGTTTGGAAAAGACAGACCGCTTATGAGAGCAAAAATGAGTTCAGAAGGAAATGGGTCTATAAGACTTGCTACTTCTGATGGCGTTACAGTAGATGATGGATTGAAAGGAAAAGGCGATAGCGATAGTAATAGAGGCGGCGGCAAGGGTAAGCCACCAGGCAGCGGTCCAGGAGGCGGAGACGGAGATGATCCTCAGTGGCAGCAGGTAAAACTGTTGAAAGAACAGATTGGATATCAGAAGCAAAGCGTGGACCTTCTGGCTCATGCGGTTGGCGTTTTAGAGCAGATAAGTAAAAAGATAGACGGGATAACTGTGCTTATGAGCAAGGATCCGTATGATACAGCGTTAAGGGAACAGCTTATTCTTTATAGTAAGCGACAGGCTGAGGCGACGGAGCATATGGAACAAATGATGGGAAGAGAGCGTACGGGGGAGACAACTGAAAGTGTTTTGATGGAGAAGATGGCAGGGATTAGGTATTTGATTGAGATGCGTAATAATCCCAATAATCCCGATCTGAATCCTAATCAGCCAGGGATTGATAAGTATGAGCAAGATTTTCGCATAGGCATGAAGTTGCTTTATCAGAAGTTGGAAAAGGAGTCTCGTGAGAGCGGTATTGATATAAGCATACTTGTGGCTCAGGAGGAAAGCAAGCATTTTGAGGAATTAAAGCGGTGGATGGCAGTTATAATAAAAAATTCACAACATAATTCTCACAATGATAATCCCGGATTGTTTTTGCCGAAGGATAAATACAATACTTTTAAAGGTTTACTTGAAATGCCGTCGGATATTTATGATTCCGCATATGGTATGGATATTAGGAAGTATGAAGGAGCGTTGGAGGGTGCAGTAACTAAATTGGAGGAGCAAAAACTTCCCCGTTATTTTAGAGGGGTTGAATATTCTCAGGGTTTGGGGAAAGAAGTGGATGGTATACCAAATAATTTGGAGGAAACTGTGCAACTGATTATCAGGACCTGGCCTATTGAAAACTATGCACCAGGGCAAGAGTTTGAGATATTTAATAAGAAGGGCGAGTTTCAAATGAAAAATTTTAAATACTGGATGGAGGTGCGTATGCGGGAGAAGTCTCTTGAGTATCCCCAGTCTCAGATTGATCCATTGAACATGATTCAAGTTAATGCAGGATTGTTAAACCTTAATTTGGCACAGATACTATCAGTGCCCCAGTATACACAACATAGTGAGGTTGTGATCAGTGGAGACGCATCAAATGAACTAAATTTGGAAAAAACGGTTAAGGCGCATTTGGGAGACGGAAAAGTGCATCCGCATCTTAATTTTGACAGAAGGATTGATTTGATAGTCGAATCCTGGCTACATGGCGTGGTACATAATGCCTGGGTGGGGCTACATAGTTTTGAGGCAAAAAATACAGCCGGTGGCTGGATTCAAGCATTGGGTGGGGTTCTCAATGAAAATAATTTATTTAGAGGTGATCATTGGTGGAGATTGCTTAAGACGGCATCACTTAAAGGAAATGAAGTAGAGAATTATTATGACAAGGGAGAGCAGGGAAGCTTGGGTTTGGGGAGGAGTAGCATGATGTTGGCATTTCAACATTTGACCGAGTTTTCGGAGTATTACACGAAGCTGAACGGTCACGGAAAAGCTATTGGAGTTCGACCAGTGGAGGGGAACGGAGAGAACGGGAATATGTTTTATTCTGTTTTGGAATATAACGGGTCAAGTGTGTTTCTGCAGGGAGTTGCCGAAGGCGCGTTGAATTATGGGAATGCCGCGGAACGGGGTCAATCAATGGAGGAGGCTTTTTCAGGAGCGACTATTAAAGAACACTATAGGAAATTTATTTTAGATCAAATTAATTTAGACCGTATAAAGCAGCTTGGGGCACATTATAGTGGATTGAATGATCCGGAAAAGAGGAAAAGAGCGGAGAAACTGATTGATGCCAGCAAAAAGGAAGTTGGTGATATGTCAATAAAAGATCTCAAAGTTGCATTTGATAGTTCGAAAAAACTTGAGGAATTGTTATTGAATATTGCGAATGTGGCTTTGGGTAAGCGGATTGTCAGTGAGAAGGACAAGAGGGATTATAAGTTGGGAGACAAGGCGGTTACTACAGATGAGATAAAAAGGGAAGTAAAAATACTAATGCGGAAGAATTTGAAGAAAGATTTTTTTGATCCACTGGCGGAGCTTGAGGTGGGGGGGGAGAAGATTGGAGATATGAAAGTTTTGTTAGATAGAGAGAACGGTCAGGTAGTGACGAAGGAAGAATGGGATCAAATTGGTACAAATAAAAGCACGACGATAGGGGCAATAATGAATGAATTTGCGAATTTTGGCAGTGACGTGGATTTAATAAAAAGCTATGAGGATGCTTGTAAGCAAGGGGACAATGCAACTATTGATAAGTATAAACAGATGTTCGAGCGGAATGAGAGACTTGCGTTTGCCTTGCTGACAAAAGTGGCTAATATGTCCAGGAAAAGTTTAAACTTTTTTAACGCAACAACTCCTCCTAAGGCGTCTATAGATATTATGAGAGAGTCGCTTACGAAGAGCATTGGCGAAACTCATGGTTTGAATTTAGTTGAGGCAGATCTCGCCTGGATGTTTGCCTGGTATGGATCATCTCCTTTAAGGATTAAGGCATGGAATAATACTTCAGGGGTCAGTAACGTCGATCAGGGCACACGTTTTGTGCGAACTTTGGAGTCATTGAATTCTGCACAAGGACTGGGGACAATAGGGGGGATTTTTATGGGCGAGATTAATGCCACGGCGCCAGGGTCGGCACTGGTAACGATTGACGTTAAGCGTCCCGGTGAGAAGAATGCCAAGCTGAATTTGGCCGGGATTATGCAGGGGAATGAGCCGGGGCAAAGCGCAAGAAAGATAGCTCATTTGTGGGATAGGAAATTGTCTAATGACAATAATTCCTATTTGGTAGATTGGGATGATGAGCGAATTGGACTACTCAATAATTTACAAAATGGTAATAAGCTTTTTGATGAACTGCTTAAAAATCAGGAGATGCATCTTCAGGCATGTGCTAAGTGGGATGAGAATGGGGTGCTGAGGATTGACCACACGAAAGCGGTAGAGATTTTTGACAATTGGTGGAATACGCTGCGGCAGATTTATGATCTGAATGGCATAGATTTTGATAAAGAGATCCGGATTGACGGGCGGGAAGTAACGATATTTGAGCACATGTTTGGCAAGAAGATTAAGGAGTCGAGGGATCTATTACATATATACTATGAGCAAAAGGCAGCTGAGCTTGAAAAGGATGCTGAAGGATTATTAGTAAGTAAGAAAAATTCAGAGAGGCTCAAAAAAGATGCTGAAGCATACAGGATGTATGCAGAGAGGATCAAGAAGGAGCCGGCGATCGCGGTCATGGCGTATATGGCAGCGACGGAAATACATGATCATAGAAAAAAATTTAAAGGCACACATGAGGAGTGGCCAATGGATGAGATAGATAAAATTTGGGGGACTTTGGATCAATTTTTGCGCAGGTCAGGGAAGATTGATCGGCATGGTAATGAACTTGAAATTGAGGAAATGCCGTCTATGCTTCCATTTGGGGCATTAAATAAAGTATTGGGTGTGCATAAGGGCTGGTTTTTAAAGGACTCGACGGAGAAGTACGAGTTTTTTGATCTTTTATTCGCTTTTTGTGAAGGATTGGTAAACGGAGTTAAGGGAGGCCTGGAAGAGTTTTCAGATGAAATTGTACAGCTTGAGAAAGTCGTTATAGGCCATTGACGACTAGAATATTTTTTGATTTATAATTGAGCTATCCGTGGCCGCCCGCTGTGCCTCCTCCGGGTGGCGTTCCTCCTCCAGAATGTCCTCCTGCATCCTGTCTATTCAGGCCGCCAAGGGCAGTGACTGCTTTACGGCGAATCTGTCTAAATCTGTTACGAACGCCGGGTTTGACATCACCATTATCAAATGTTTCGGGCTTTTTACCCATAAGCTTGTTCCAGCCGGGGCCGGATTGTCGGGTATAGGGATTTTTCCAGAAAGCTGTATTCCACGCCCGCTGGCCTAGGCCTTTGGCAGGAGCGGATCCGCCAGCTACACTATTGGCAATAGTGGCGGCTGCCATCTTGCCTTGTTGACCTGAAGCGTGAACACTTTCTTTTATAATTTCGAGTAAGCCGGGGGTGGCCAAAAGCAAGCCAAATGCAAGGAGGGTGCCGAAGTACTGCATGTTGGGATTACCAACGAGGGGTGGCACGAAATTGTTGACTGCCGCGTTATTGTTGAACGCGTTCATTAGTATAGCGGCAGTGGTAAGCAGTAAGGCTGTGGCAGGGAATATTGCAAGGTTGGCAAATATCCTTCTGAACCATTTTCCAAAGCCAAGATATGGTTTTCCCTCGCGGTCTCTGGCGGGAAGGAGGCCCATGATGATCCAAAGCGGTCCACTGATGGCGTAGAGGATTATCATGACATAAGCTTTGAGGAGCACAAACCAGATGCGGAAAAGCATGAAAAGGATGATGCAGGCGACTATGAGTACGGCGATTATTGTGGTAAGGAAGCTTAATGTAGTACTTATAACATATGAAACGCAACTATTGTCCTTACCGGGCGGATCTTGTTCTCCGCTCCAATATGCCGGGGTAAACCATTTGATTATTGGAACATCTTTAAAGTAGGTGCCCCAATTGCATTCTATCTCCCCTGTATTTCCGGTAACAGCTTTTACCAATGTATTTCCTACTATTCCTCCCATAGCGATAGATACGTTCCAGCTTGTTCCCCAAACGCCATCATCACATTCGATGCCACCTGTACCACCTGTGACGGGTATGGGGACATCGACTTCCTGCTCGAGGAGGGAATCTCCGTAAGAGAAGGGCGTATTTACTAAGCCCTGGCTAGCGCGTTTTTGGAGGGTTTCGTTAGTGCAGCCGAGGGGGTTGGTGATGACGGGGTTAGCTTGAGTGATGAGGTTGATACCCGTATAAGTTGAAAGCCACATGATATCAATCATAAGTCCTACAATGGCATAGGAGAAGGTGATCAGTAGAATGCTGATAATTACGCGGGGGATTTGATTCTGGATTGTCATGACAGTGCGGGGATCAATTTTTACGCGCAGCATAATGGCCAGGCCGATAATAACAAAGATGATCACAAAGATAAGGTAGGAAAGATTGCGTACAGCAATCCAGATATTCTGAATGGGCTGCAAGGCTTCGAAGCCGTTGACTTGGGCGTGAGCCGGCTCGACGACGCCAAAATTATTGGAAAGATAACGCACATAATCCAGAGAAGATGCCGGTGGTGTATATATTTGGGCAAACATTCCGGGCGCGATCCCAAGCAGTCCGCCGAGTTGAGGTTGTCCATCGGCGGGAGGCGATAAGCCTAATTTATGTGTTTGGGGGTCTATGCCCAAGCAGCCTTGGGCGGGGGTGATAGGATCTATGCCGGTTACCAGGCAGAACGTGGCGGAGATGACTTCAATCATAACTGACTGCGCGAAGGTGTGTTGATTACGGGGGACATCGGGATTGAGTTCAGGCCTATTATATTGGGGGTTATTGGTATTTTGAGCCACTTCAATTGCAGCTAGTGCATTTGAGGATATTGCGTTGGGAGCAATGGCGAGCAAGAAAATTGAGAGAAAGACGGAAGCAAAACCGAAAATAAATGAATTTCTCCGCGGGGTCGGATCATACGATCCGATTAAAACAGGAAAATGCATAGTATATTTACTATAGATAATTTTTTTGGGCAAAGTCAAGTGTGCCCGCCTTCGCTGGCGCTACGGCGAGGTGAAAGCGGAAGGGGGGAGATTCGTCCAGTCATTCGACTGGACGCAGGGTCGAATGACCCTGCGAACCCATTAATACATCTCGATATTGTTGTCTAAATAGGCGTTTTCCTTCCGTTGTTTTAATAAATCTTTCTCTTCTTAAAGCATCAGACTTTAGCAAATATGCCTCATATGCAATTAGTTTCACTGGTCTAAAATTTTTAGTTGATTGAACTTTGCCGTTTTGATGATTTTTAATTCTTAAGCGGAGATCTGATGTACATCCTTTATAAACATCTCTATTAGCAAGGAGAAGGAAGTAAACATATTGCATAGCGGAGGAGGTGGGATTTGAACCCACGTGAGCTTTCGCTCGCGCGCTTTCCAAGCGCGTGGAATGAACCGCTATCCGACTCCTCCAATTAAATATCTAAATAAGTTTTTTTGCTTCAGCCCAAACTTGCTTGTCTGCTTTATATGTTAAGCGCTTTTCTACTTCATTGATGGCTAACCATTCCACGTTTTCCATTTCGGTGTCGTGCTGGGTAATATCCCCTGCGACGTATTTCATAAGGAAATAATATACTGTTTTTTTGATTTTTTCTTTCTTCCAAACATACCAGTAGGAAACGGGTGGCAGGGTTTTGATAATTTTTCCGTGTGCTCCTGTTTCTTCTTTTACTTCCCGTATCGCTGTTGCCTCTTTGCTTTCATTTTCGATCTGATCGCCGATAATTCCTTTGGGAAATACCCAGCCATGATGCTGGGAATGCTGGCAGAGAAGTACCCAGATTTTATTGTCTTCTTTCTTATAGAGCACACCGCCGGCTGAGAATTCGAATTTCATAAGGTAATTGAGATTATTCTGTAAGGTTGGTATCAAGCTACCAGAGATAATATTTTCTATACTTACGAAGCTATTATAACGAATTTGCTTGACTTTTGCAGCAATTTCGAGGAAGATAAATATGAAAAAAGAAGGAATTATTATGGGAGGAGAATCGGGAGATATGAATAGTGGACCAGGGCAACCAGAGAATAATCAACCACCGGATAAGTCGCAGGTAAAGGAGGTTGTATCAGGAAGTGAGGGGACAGCTGGCTCAGAGAAGGCTCAATCGAAGAGTGATCAGCAAGGGAAAAATAATCCAGCTAGAGCACGGCCTCCGGAGACTGGCAAGAAAGCGGTGGAAGATGGTGAATTAGGAAGTAAGGAGGCGGGGGGTTCAAAGGAGGCTCCATGGGAGAGAGTTATTCGGGAGCGTCATTCCCGTAGAACACTCCCTACGGAGACTGATAAGGGTGAAGCCGGAGCTAAAATGGATCCTGCAGAAAAAATGTTAATAAAATTCGAGAATATATTGGGGGAGACTGAGTTGGGGAAAAATATTAGATTTGCGAACGAACTGCTATTTCATCCGGATTCTTTTCATCCTGATGATCTGGAGGCTTTATTAGGGTTTGAGACAGAAGTTACGGGTGAGGACGGAAAACCTATAAAAATGAATATGGTCGATATTGGCCACGGATTAATTGATGAATTTAGAAATGGAAAATTATTTGGCAGGAGAAGTTTTCAACTATTAAAGGCAGCGGGAAAATTGCGGAAACAGGTTAATGCTTCAGGGAAGAAAGGATCAGACATGGACGTTTTGACAGGAGAGAAAGCAGACGATAGGAGCGAGAAGGTGGCGCAAAATGCGCTTGACGCATTGGAGCGAGGGGAAGAAATAGATAAAGTTGTAGAAGCAATAGACGCAGATCAACTTAGAGAGGAAATGGGATTAAGTGAACAACAAGTAAAGGATCTAGCTTCGCAGGTCTTCGGTGATACGATGCCAGCACCGGGAGCTGGCGATAGAGGCGGTCAGGATGTTTTACCTACACAAGGCTCAACAGATACCAGTACCACTTCAACTGGCGGTGGAGCAGAAGGAGGGGGAACGGTACCGCCAGTTGCTCCGCTTAGTAGAGGAGAGGGAGTGCCTAGAATTTCACCAGAAGAACTGGATAGATTAAAGAAGAGTAGTTCGGATTGGTTAGATAAAGTGGATTTTGGTGCGTGGGGTTATAACGCCGGTATGTTAGCGCTTATACTTATGCTTATGTATTTAGGAGCTATGGGTAGCATGGCAAGATTTCTGGAAAGAAACTCAGAGAGAACGAGAGCCCAGGTTCAGAATGTTTAATTTTTGTGCTCTTGAGGGGGGTCGAACCCCTACTCGCCAGATCCGGAATCTGGTGCTTTATCCAATTAAGCTACAAGAGCAAGAGGTAAGGTGCGATCTATTGTAGCAAAAAAAATAAGTTTTTTCTTCCTTGACGCGATTAGTATAAATCGGTTAAATTAGAAGTATGCTCGAAGAATTACAACAAAAAGAAATAAAAATAGAAGAAAAAGTAAAGGAATCTCCAGATACATATCCCGATGTCAATACATTGATCTCATGGCATGCTCCTGGCAGGCCGTTTAAAACGCACTCAAAAGAATATTTCGTAAATATTTTTCTTATTACAGTTGCTATTGAGGTAATTGTATTTCTATTTCACATGTATTTGCTTATGCTTGTTATTTTATCCCTAGCATTTCTTGCTTTTGCTTTGGCAATTGTGCCTCCACATATGTTTTATTACAAAATTACCAGCGAAGGAATTAGAATTGAAGACAGTTTTTTTATTTGGGATGAGCTTTATGATTTCTACTTTACCAAACAAAACGGTATTGAGTTAGTAAAAATAGGTACAAAGTCTTATTTCCCTGGTGAACTTACGCTTATGCTGGGTGATATTACGCCTCAACAACTAAAAATGGCTCTAATATCTTATCTTCCATTTCGTGAGTATGTCAAGCCTACCTTTACTCAGAAAGCCGGGGACTGGCTGGAAAAGAATTTCCCCCTCGAAAAAACTTCACACGAACTTCATTGACCCTATTTGTGTATCGGGTGGCAATCGAGTAAAATACTTCTTATAATAAATGGCTAATTTGTGCCCGTAGCTCAGGTGGATAGAGCACGACGTTGCGGACGTCGGGGTCGAAGGTTCGAATCCTTTCGGGCACACATTCTTAGCTTTCTGCTTTCAGCTGTCAGCTATTAGATTTCAGTTGCCGGAGAAAACAATTTTATATGTTGATGTCAAAAAGCAGATAGCCAATAGCTGAAGGCTAGATTGGAGGGTTCGCATAGTGGTTAATTGCTCGAGTTTCGAAAACTCGTGGGAGAAATCCCTACACAGGTTCGAATCCTGTACCCTCCGCAGCTTCAAATCGGGTAAAATGCGAATCAGCCAATTCTAATAGAAATTAGGCAGGAAGTAGAAATTTTGCTAAAATTAATGCATGAATTATTTAGGAGATGTACTCAATAAATTACCCGGTATTGTGCTTATAATTATTGCAGCTTCTTGTGTAATTACCGGTGATTATTTTGCTAAGTCGTGGTCAGTAACACATCGGCAAATTTTTTACGTACTCGCACTTGTGGCATATTTGGGATAAGGTCTATTTTATACTCCAGTGTTACTAAAACAAGGATTAATAACCAGTTCACTTATATGGAGTATTTTATCAATTGCGGGATTTGTCTTTATTGGTTTTATTATATTTCATGAAACGCTTACTAAATTACAGATAGGAGGTATGATCTTAGGAATTATATCGGTAATAATATTGAGTATATAATAATGATTTTTTATTTATTCATCACATATTTTTTTCGAGGAACGATAAATGTGTAAAATGGTGTAAATGAATTGTATTGTGTTGGTTTAGAGTTTAAAAAATGTGCCGACGATGTAGGCGATTAAGGCTGCTGTTCCTCCGATGACTATAATTTCAAAAACAGATCTGATGGCGCTTTCTTTGGTGGTGCTGTAGCGAAGTATGCCGAGAAGGATGAGGGCTATGACTGCGGCGGCAATCGAATATAGAAAGGTGTAGGGGGCGTCTTGTGCGATTATATACGGAATAAGTGGAATAAATCCGAAAGCTACAAATGAAAGACAAGTTGCAAGACCTGTGGCAAATGGATTTTCTTTTGTAGGATTAGGCAGCTCAAGTTCGTCATTCATCATAAACTGCAGCCAGTATTTTTCATTGGTCATATAGATTTCGGCGAGTTCTTTAGCTTGTTTTGGGGTAAAACCTTTCATCGTCATAATTTCGATAGTTTCCTCTTTTTCCATTTCCGGGTGATTGCGGATTTCATGGAGTTCTTTGTCTTGTTGCGCATTATAGACGTCTTTTTCCGAACGGAGGGAAAGGTAGTTGCTAAGTCCCATGGAAGCACCATCAGCAAGGAGATTCGCAAGGCCGAACAGGAGGACTGTCAAATATGAAAGAGATGCGACATTGTTGGATTGCGCGCCTGTGAAGCCGGCGACAACTGCAAATGTCGTGACAATACCGTCAGTGCCGCCGTAGACAATTTCTTTGAGATAGGTTTGAACCGGTGAGATTTTGTGTTCCTTGTTAAGATGCTCTTTGAGGTCGATTGCTGTTTCTGGCATATGGTTATTGTAGCATTATTGTTTTATTTATATCTATAATTGGGGTACGTAAGTTGAAAATAAAGTTGAGGATTATTGACTTGGCGGGAAATTGTTATTTTCCTTCGCACATTCGATCTGCTGATCTCAGTACTTCCTCGCTCTACGCTCGGTCGTATGCCCTTTTGAGCGTGGCGATATCAAATTTTTTCATTTTGAGAAACGCCTCAGTCACCCGCCCAATTTTTTCTTTGTCTTTGCTTTTCATCATTTCGTCCATAACGCTCGGAACTATTTGCCACGACAGGCCGTATTTGTCTTTGAGCCAACCGCATTGTTCTGCTTCCGGAACCGCAGAGAGCTTTTCCCAGTAATAGTCAATTTCTTTTTGTGTATCGCAGCGTACTATAAATGAGATAGACTCGTTGAAATTGAAATTATGCTCATGCGCGCTATCCATGGCTCCGAATTCCTGCCCATCGAGGGAGAACGCCGCATACTTAACTGTTCCTTCTTTGTCAGGCTCCTCGCCTTTGCCGTAGCGGGCAAGAATGTTTGCTTTTGCACTATGTCCTCCAGAGGCGGATCCGTCTTTGGCGGAGAATACAGATGCGTAAAAGTTAACAGCTTCTTCAGCTTTGCCGCACACTTTGTCGACAAACATGCAAACGGGGACAATTCTAGGTTTAATTTGAGCCTTGTCGACATATATAATCTGCCATGATAGTCCATATTTGTCTTTTGTCCATCCATATCTTTTACTGAAGGGATAGCTTCCAAGTTCCATAAGCACTTTTCCGCCATCCGATAATTTTTTCCATATAGCGTCAACTTCTTCTATTGTATTGCATTTGACATGAAAAGAAATGGAGGGGTTGAATTTGAAAAGCGGGCCGGCGCTGATTGCCATAAATTCGTACCCGAGGAGATCAAATGTGACAATATCCACCGAGCCTGAAGGAGTGTTTTCAAGCGTTGTCAGGTTTTTTATTTTTGAATCTCCAGCTCCCCCCGAGGAGGATCCGCCTATGGCGGAAATGGTGGAAACGTAAAACTCGGCTGCCTCCTTCGCTTCTTTGTCATACCATAAATGGGGTGTAATTTTTTGTTTATCCATAAGAGCTTCTGAAGTTGTTAAGCGTCAACGATTACCTTGAAGCCGCCGTAGGCCGTGCGCTTCATATCAAAAGGCATAGTAACATCTTTGAATTTTTCTGCCTGCTTATCCATTTCTGCATTCACTTTTTTATTTACTTCGTCTCGGTGCGCACGTGATTTGTAGGTGATGTATGAGAACCATACGGTTTCGTTTTTTTTAGCTTTTGTCATTTTCGAAAAGGTCAGTGCCGGCATTTTTTCCATGTTCGGATTAAGATCGTCGCCCATGCATTCTTTGTAATCAAGCGCACCATATTTTATCCACATTTTCCCCGCATCCTGAGCCATTTTTCGATATGCAGCCACGTTCTTTTTGGGAACTACCAAAACAAATCCATCTACATATGTTGTTTTGTCTTTTGCCATATATTTCAATTATATATTTACAGTATTCCCCGGTAAAAATCAAGACCAAAAATGATAAATTTACCTTGTTCTTACATTTTTATGTAGAAAGTTTATGTTGCAAGTTTTTTTCAGAGCTGTTTGTTATGTAGAAAATAGGGGGGGGAGGTTGTATAATGGGGCGACGGAGGAGTCGCATAGTTGGTCCATTGCGGGGGGTTGCTAACCCCCTGAGCCCTTTAACAGGCTCGCGCAGGTTCGAATCCTGTCTCCTCCGCTGTGTCAAACGTGATTGGGACTTTTGACCCCCCGTCAACTTCTGGATTTTGCTACACTTTAGTTAGATATATGTCTCTTTTTGATCTAATTTATCCTAAGCGTTGTGTAGGATGCGGGGGTTTTGGGTCTTATATTTGTTCCAAGTGTTTTTCTTATATAACTTTCATTGACCGCGGGTTTTGTAGTGTTTGTCAGCGGGCGGCGATTGGCGGAATTACTCATCCGGTGTGTAAGACTAAATATGAGATTGACGGTATTTTTGCGAGCGTTGCTTATGCCGGCGTTGTAAAGCGGTTGATTCATCAGTTTAAGTACAGGCCTTATGTTTTGGATCTCAGGAGTTTCTTGGTGGAGCTTTTTTATGAAGGGATTATTCAGAAAGAGTTATTTGTCCGGCTATTATCGGGAAAAAGCGTTTTTGTGCCGATGCCATTGCATTTTAGCCGACAGAGGACGCGCGGCTATAACCAGTCGCAGGTTTTGCTGGAAGGATTTGTAAAAAAACTAAAAAAGGAGAAATTTGTAGCTGAGGATAAAAGCGCGAGTTCAATTGTTGTCAAGGACTGCTTGGAGAGAATTAAAAAAACTAAACCTCAATTCGGGCTTTCGCAACAAGAGCGGCTCGCAAATATGGCTGGGGCTTTTGTTCTTAAGAAGAATTTTTTGGAGAACATAAAAAGCACACCGGTAGTTTTTTTGGTTGATGATATTGTGACAACGGGTGCAACTTTACGAGAGGCAGCAAAAGTATTGAAGAGAGCGGGGGCGGGACGGGTGTATGGGTTGGCGTTTGCGCACGGGCAATAAGTGGGTTTTTGTGGACATTTCCGAAGAAAGTTGGAATCAAATCGAGGCTTATATCTGGAAGTGGGTTCCCTTATTGCATAGATAAGGCCGGATCTGTGCGTAGAATGGTTTTCATACCTCCTGAGACTAGTGGAACAATTTTTGGTTAAAGCGTCACCTCTGCTCGAAGCTTGTCGGTTGCAAGATATCTCATATTTTTACCCACTCGTTTCTTCTCAATCAGGCTTAAGCTTTCCAGCGCCTTAAGATCTTTATTGGTTGTTTCACGACTAACTTTATTTAATTCAATAAAGGATGATGGAGTAATATAGCTTTTTTCACCTTTTACTATTAAATATCTTAAAAGCTCATATTGTCTCTCGTTTAAGTCATACTTTTCACGCAGTATATTCTCCATTTTAGTGTTCTCTGTTGTTTTTTTCTTAATATACTCCTCAAAATTATTAAGGGCTTCAAGCATCTTTTTAATATTAAAATCGAAGAAGTATGTTATATCTAAGTCGTCCTGTTCGGAGTACACAAACGACATTCCATAGCGATCAGGCGCATTTCTTATAACCAAAGAGATGGGTAAATATTGAATAGCCCAATAACTTTTTTTTAGTAAATACCAATAGAAGAGTGTTCTTGCTATTCTCCCGTTGCCATCATAGAAAGGGTGTAGGTAGCCAACCCAAAAATGGATAAATATCGCCTTTATAATTGGGTGTATAAAGCCTTCATCGCTTTCGTCATTTGCATATTTAATTAGTTCCCCTATCTGTTCTTTCAAAAACTCTTCTTTTGGGGGGACATGATATATATATTTTTGTTGATCATTAATAGTTATGCCATCTTTATCAGTTCTGTATCTCTCCTGTTTATCAGCCTCTAAAGTATCTTTTGTAATCAGTTTATGTAGCTCAAAAAGCATCTCATGCGATAAAGATTTATTTTTATAGTTTTCATTAATTGCCTGCATCGTCTTATAGTTGTTCACAATCATTCGTTCAGACCTATCTTTTGGTACACGATTCTCAAGAATCAACCTCTTTGCCATTGGAGTGGTAGTAACAGCACCTTCAAGCTGGCTTGATGCTATAGCTTCCTCAATAATACTTTTGGTCAGTAGTCTTTGCTTGCCATAAGGCGTGATGATATTGTGATAATGGGAAAATATCTCTCCACCTATCTTCATATCTATTTTATGTAAATATTCGTCGATATTATTGAGTCGAACCCAAGTAAAGAATTTACCGTTTTCAGCCTTTATTTTTGTACTTTTCGATAAAATACTTCTCACTAGTTTTACCAAGTACCAAAACTCTTTTGTTGTAAGGCCATCTGGTCGAGGCTGGTATTTAATTTTATCCCAACAGAGATAATTATCCCCGGATACTCGATCTATGTATTTGGCGTATTTATTTGCATCCTTGAAATACATCTCGACTGTTCGACCTTTATCAATGTCTGAGAAGTCAACTTTTTCTATTTTATAGTTCTCCATATTTTGGATAAAACATGTCAATAACATGTCAGATACATGTCAAGATCTGATATGTATCATATGTTACACCACTTTTGATCACATGTCAACTACATGTCAACTACATGTCAAGTCTTGACATGTAGTTAGGTGATTATAGTTTTTTTCGTGATTTCGAGGCTAAATTATGCGTATTTGTGGGGGGAGTTAGTTTTAGGCTACGCCCATAAAAAACCCTCGCTATCTAGCTTCTGTGGCTTGCCACGCGACAGTCCCACTCCGCAGATATAATAACTGAAGTCTTCTTGGTATTAAATTGTGGCTTGCCACGCGGAGCTCTTACTTGTTATAGTAAGAGCGAAGTGTGGAGATGTCCGGCAGTGAACCGGAGTCCGAGTAAAATGTTCTTATAACTTCTACAAGCTTAGTCTCCCACTTCGCCAAAGGCTTCGCGGGATCATCCTTTCGGACGAAATTTTTGAGTTTCGCTTTACTTTTTCCAATTGACAGGAGAAGTAAAGTTAAGGTTAGATAAATTCGATAAGGACGCCAACCAACTTCCTTACTAATATCCTCAACTAGGTTTCTGCCCATAACTTCCCGTTGAGGGAGGAGGGTTATGAACAAGACAAAAGTTTAAGCAGCTAGTGCTAAACTTGGTCTAACTCCAAAGAGCTCGGCACGAATTGCTTCGGCCTCAGCTTTTAGAGCTGCAATGCGGTTTTTACCAGCATTTATATTTTGATTCATTTTAACGGCTTTGAATCGTTGCCGGCTTGCAGTTTTTAAGGTACTTTTCTCGTCGAATCAAGTCATCCCCCTACAAAAATCAATAACTTTTAATTTTTAAAGGTGGACATTGATTTTTAAAATTCTAAATCCGAATATCGAAATTCGAAACAATTTTCAAAATTTTAATGATCAAAATTCAAAACGTTTTGAATTTAGTAATTGCCTTTTAGTGTTTCTTCCAGTTCTCTGTCAAGGTCCTTTTTCTTGAGCGCTTCCTTTTTTTCGAATTTCTTTTTTGGTTTGCCCAATGCCAATTCGAGCTTGATTAAGTTCCCAGTAGTATACAACGAAATAGGCACAATTGTCAAGCTCGTGCCTTCGGTTTTGCTCTTGAGAGCAAAGATTTGTTTTTTGTGTAAGAGAAGCTTGCGAGTACGCTTGGGGTCGTATTGATCCGGCCGCGCGTACTCGTAAGGAAAGATCTTGGCGTTTATCAGATAGGCTTCACTACCGACAATACGCACGAAACTTCCGCTCAGGTCAGCGTGATTGAGGCGTATGGCCTTGACTTCTGCTCCAAGCAAGTTGATACCGGCTTCGAATTTTTCATCTATTGAGTAGTTGTAGTGCGCTTTGCGGTTGATGATTTTCACTCACTCATAATATCGAATCAGGAGTCAGGAATCAAGGATGTTAGAGGGGGAGTTCGTAGATTTTGTTGTCTGAAAGTACTAGGGCTTTTTGGTCTGATTCTAAGATTTCGAAGTTTTTGGCTGATTGGATAATATCCGCATTATATTGATTTTGGTATGAGCCACTTTTTCCAAGTTTGACGATTCTTGAGTTGCCGTTGTCGAGAATGTAGATGTTGTCTATGTCTATATTTGTGAAGATCCTAGTGGGGTTTGCAAGAGGCGTAAGTAATCCGGAAATCGCGAAGTTTTCAGGTTGCCCGCTTGTGTATTTGAGTATTTTTCCATCACTAGTGAGAATCCAGATTGAACCGTCAATGCTCATGCTACGGGCGTTGGTTAGGACGGGCGGGTTTTCTTTAAAGTAAGCAGTTTTATTGAAGCCGGTTTGGGCTACAACGTATTTCAATACGCCTGCTTTTTTGTCCAGGATATAGATATTTCCTTGATAGAGGGAGAGAGCAACAGGCGAGCTCCAGTCATTATTGTTTTCGATGATGTCTTTTTTTTCATCGTTGGATTTGTCAATTGTAGTTACAGCTTTACCTGTCAGAAGATAGATTGCTGCGTCATCCTGAGCGTAATCGACAGCCTTATTGTTTTTTTCAATATTGAGAAGATCGGATGCGTCGGCATTTACAGCAATGGGGGAAATTTTCTTCACATTTGTCGCGGTATTTAATTCTGTTTGTACTTGAATTAATAGTGCCTGAAGATTGACTTGTTCTTTGGAGCCGGATTTAAATTTGTTCATGTTATCTTTGAGAATCTGCTCAGCTTTTACGAAGTCGTCATGAGCCAGGATTTGGTTTAGTTTTTTTAGAGCCTTTCCTTCTTCATAGTTTTTTTGAGCCTGGGGGTAGACTTGTTGGTAGAGCGCTTCGTACTTTTCGTTTTCCTGTTTTGATTTAGTAAAAATTATACTAGTTGTGAGCAAGATTAGGATAAGTACGGCAACGATTAGTGAAATTTTCTGTAAACGCGAGAGGCGGGGGATTTGTAGTTTAAGTTTTTTTTGGAGTTTAAGAAAGGTTGAGGGTACATTCTGGTTTGCCGCAGGCTCAGGCAGAATTGGATGTTGAGTTGAAGGCATCGTAATTTCATCGTTGACAACCTGGGTTTTGGGTGCGCCATTATAGGTGATAATTATAGCTGCCTGACTTCCGTCCTCTTTTTCGTGAACATGGGGAGAGAGACTCTCGGCTATGTCATTGGGAAGTTCTAGTTTGAGAGCTTCGTTAATTTTTTCTTCTGAGACACACTTAGTAAAATGATCGGTTTGGAGCATGATAGTATCGTGTGGTTGTAAATATCCTGAAGCTGTCGCAGGCTGTGGACCGGAAACTTTTTTTTCCAGCAATAGACCTAGTAATTCAGTTCTCTTCATAATGATTTTTCCTTTTCCAACAACGAAGAGGTAAAGTATATTGTCTTTAAAATAAGCGATGCAGGCGTCAGCAACTATATCGGGAGGGAGATTGATGCTTTTTTCTATGGCAGTTTTGATGGTTTGAAGTTTTTTATCTTCCAGAGTGAAGAATTCAGCTTCAAGATTGTTGAACAGATCTTTTCCAATTGAAGGTAAAACTAAATCCTGTTTGTTTTGATCTGTTATTGTTAACGAGAGCGCAACGAAGAGGCTTCCTGCATTGTAGACCTGTGACCACGAAAACGGGGTGGGAGTCGCAACTATTTTTGCGTATGCGAGACTCAGTTTGGGCACATGAAGGTCCGAGTTAGGCATTATTTATACTATAACAAGAGTGAGGAAAAAAAGCGAGAGCACGAGAAAGAAATATAGTAATGCAAGTGATTTAATTAAACTTGCTGAAGATTGCGGGGGGAAAATGATTATTCTATCCAAGGCGCGGATTTTGTTATAGACGAAAAACGTAAATATAGCATACAGTGCAATTATAATCAGGAGTATTATTTTGATTAGGAACGACAGATTTGGGTTTTGTATACCAAATGTTAATTGTGGAATTTCCATAGGTTAGGACTTGTAAAAAAATAACTTATACAAACTGACTCGTCTTTTTGGCGGAATTTTTCGTTGCCGATCAACTCAAGTATACACCGTATACTATCGCTGATCAGCGCCTTGAATTCCACTCAAAAATACTTCGTGATTTTGCATAACCTATTTTTTTACAAGTCCTTAGTCTGTGATTAGTTTGCTTATAGTGTCGACGACTTGTGTGGGATGGGGGACGCTTTCAAGGACAAAATCTTCTCTACCGCTAACAGTGTGGGATATTACATCGCCATAGTTAAAATACGAAGATAAAAAGCCTTTTTGTCTATGTACAACGTCTTCAATCTCGGGTAACTGTGTAATGGCAATATCAATATAGGAGAGATGCATGAAGTCAATATCGATTATTCTTTTTTGTGTAAGGATGCCTATATTGTAGAACCAATCGACGAAATTATAAAAAGCGAATCCAATTATTAGCAGATAATAGAAGAATACGAGGATGATGCTCAAGGTCAGCGGGAGAGAAAATGGAGGTAGATTTAACATGTGCATAAAGATGGGGAATAGCGGAGGCAGGAGAAGCGCTATAAATGTAATGGTGATCCATAAGAAGTTGGTAATGAAGTGACGACGCATGAAAAGAAGGATTTGTTCGTCTTTTTCCTGATGAGCAAAGGAAAAACCGACAGAGTTAGAAACAAGCGCTGAGAATATACCCGGAGCGACTTTTTTGAGGTCAGGGCGCAAGACTGCATTCTGCTTCACAGGAGCTTGTTGATATGTATTGTTGAAGTTTAACTTATTTGTAGTCTTCGATGTTGTGAAAATTTCAGGCATATTAGTTTAAAGTTGCAATTGACGTTTTCATTTTTGTTCGATGTTGAAAAAGGCAAAGCCATTTTGGGGTATAGAGAGATAACCGGGGGCGCGTAGATTGAAAGCAGTTTTGAAACTTGAGCCATTGATATGCTTTTCTCCTTTGTCGGTTTGGAAAATTACTTCGTTAGTTGAACCATTCCCCTGCAGAACTGAAACGCCTGTTACAGAATTAATTCCGCCTCCATATTTGTCTGAGATTTGGCGAAGTTCGTCCTGGCTATAGGGATTACCGCTCCAACAGTTGGTGGTGGTTGGAGTAATTCGGTTACTATCATCGCCTGAGCCATTACTTAAAACGAAGGAAGCGTTGACAATGTCGGCGATGTCAGACCCGCTAAGCCAGGGACTATCACGACCACATTTATCACTTGAAACGCTATAGCCTTTGGTATACCAAGCTTTATAAAACCAGGGAGAGCCTGCGATCTTTTCATAAGCGCGATCTGCAAAGCTCGCGCCGCCTTGACCATCTGTGGTGTCCCAACCCATTGTGGTCAAGTATCCGCCTGTGGTTGAAGAGTAGTAGGTCACAACGTCTTCCAATACTTGTCCTTTTGTTTCATCTACCGCTTGTTTCCATGCTTCGGGGGGGTTATCGGCTTTGCCATTATTAAACACCTGACACGCTTCAGTGGCACAAATTTCTGAGCCTTGTTGCTTGTTGCGAAAAGCATAGGTTCTGGCAGCAACAGCTTGTGCTTTCAAGGCTTCCTTTGGCCAGCTTGAGGGCATTTCGGCAATTCCAAGTAAATACCTGCCTTCAAAGTCTATCTCACCGTATCCGGCGACTTTGATCGTTCCGCCAGTGTCTTTGCCTACCGGGTCTTTGCCATAGTAAGCTTTGAGAATTGCCTTGAAATCCTGCCCCGCATTAGCACGGGCAAATGCGCCATATTGGCTCATGCCTTTGCGGTGAGTATGAGCACCAAAAGAAAAGACTGAAAACATTCCGGACGGTGCTGATTCACGAAAGCCTTTGATCGAGGCTTTGTAATCGTCGGCTAAATCGCTGTCTCCAATTGTCGCAGTAAAACTTCCACTTCTGGCATTGATAATGGATTGTTGTTGTTCGGAGAGTTCTTGTATTTTGGTTGTAACGTCTTTTTGATAGGCAAGCGCGCCTTTAATAACTTCATCCAGCTTGGCTGATTGTTCGTCGAGATCGGCTGAGGTCGCTATAAGCCAAATTTGCTTCTGAATAAGCTCTAGTTTTTTATTTTCGAGATCAGTGATGGAGAGCGCGATATTAGTGATGATATTTTTGTCTTGTCTGGTTTTTGCCTCCTGATAGATTTCTTCTTGGGTTTTTTCGCCGATTTGTACTTCAGAGAGAAATATGCTTAGAGGCGATTCTGTGTAACTTTTTATATAGAATTCACGAATTGAACGAAGAACCAATTGTTGTTTCCGCGCTAGGGTTTCGTAACCTTTGTCGATTTCCTTTTTTTTTACAAGGGTATCGGATTCAACAGAAGCAAGTTGGGTTTTCATTCCTTGAATTTGCTTCTGCATGCGAAGCAGATCTGATTGAAGTGGTTTGGTGGCGGCTATGGAATTGTCTAACGCATCTTTGAGATCATTGAGTTCTTTGGTAATTTTGTCTAAGTTACCTGAGGAGACATCTATGTCGTCTGCGAAAGCGGGAAGGGGCATTGAAAAAAAGATGGCTGATAGAAATACACAACAAAGTAATATTAAATTTGCGGGCATAGAAGTATTATAGCAAATTGGGTAAAGAAGGAGTAGTGATCAAAATAGTGATTGACAAAATGATCAATAGTTGATATAAAATACATATGACTTATATTGTTTCTATTCCACATAATAAATTGATTCCGATAACAAAGGCAAGACGGAATTTGGGTGAATTGGTCAAGCGATTGGAGAAAGAAAAAGATTTATATTTAATGAAGGATGGTAAAATTGCAGCAAAACTTTCGCTTCCTGAAGAAGTAAGACAAGAGAGATGGATAAAAGCGCTTGATAAAGTGCGCGGGGCATGGAAGGGTACAGACTTGGATGATGACAAGTTGTGGCATGAAATCTTGGTAACAGAACGTATAAAAGGGACAAAGAGAAAACCTGTACGATTATGAATTATCTTCTTGATACCTCAGTTCTTATTCCCTTAATTCGTGATAAGGTCGGGGCTTATGATCTTCTAAAAAATGTAAAAGGGCGAAGGGTGGTTAGCAGTATTTGTGTCGCAGAGTTGTATGAGGGAGTTTTCCGGTCAGATCAGGTTGAGAAAAGCAAAGAAAAATTGGAAGAATTTCTTGAAGAGTTTGATGAAATTATCCCTTTTGCTTCACGGGAGGCTGTTGTCTTTGGCAAACTGAAAGCGAAAATGAAAAGAGAACTTATTCCTGATATGGATTTACAAATTGCCGCAACGTGTATTGCTAATGAACTGGTACTTGTAACTTCCGATACCCGCCATTTTCCGAAAGTATCCGGTCTTAAACTGTATTGAGATAATTTCGGTTAGTAAACTGAATTATTGTTTTTGTGTATTTATTGCAGTACAATAATATTGTTATGAGTGAGGTATCTACAGAACAATTAACTCCGAGGGAGAACGCAAATAGATTGCAGGCGCAATTTGGAAGATATATTGAGTCATTGCATAATTGGGCTGGAAATGCATTTGATAAGACTGGGAGTAGGGTTATGGCACCAGATAGAGATACTAAGGAAGCTGAGTCGATTCTTGCAGAATCTCTACTTAATAAATTTGACAGTTTTTATCGGAGTGTACCTGAGGGTTACCATCTGGCATTTGGTCTCTCGCCTCTTAAATGGCATGAGTTTCAAAGAGACGAAGAGCTAAGACTTTTAACAAGCAGAGAAATGACTCCCCTGGGTCCTCAATATTGGCTAAATGTTGCCCGACATGTTGAAAATCCAGCAACAATGGAGCCTAATATGCGTCGTTTAAATCTAAGTGCTATTGGCACAAATGATCCAGAAAATCCATCTGCAAAGTTAGAGCCAGTGTTTATATCGAAGGACGGATTAAAACGAACAGCAAAGTCAATTTTTCCAGAAGATATTTTATCGGTCAAAGTTGTAGAAAATCCACGAAAGTAGTATTCGAATTTTTAAGCTATTGCTCCTGTTTTCAAATGGAGAAAAGTGTGCTACTATTCTCCTTAGAATAATATGAGCGATAATGAAGGGGGTTATGAGGCGTTTCCAACTTATACTACGAGGTCAAGAAATGGTAATCGTTTTTTTCTGGTTTTTATCATAATTTTTGTATTGGCTGCGATTATACTTGGGGGATTATACTTTCTTGGTTCTTCAGAGAATTCTTCAAAGGAGAATTCAATAGTAGTTAGGCCTACGTCGAAAATAGAAGCAACAGCAACTCCTTTGCCTACATCCTCAGCATCTGCTGTATTGACAGTTAGTGTGACGGGAGTATTGACGCCTGCGGCAAAAATTTCATCTGTTGATGGGACGACGAAGCTAGATAGAAGTAAATTGGCAGTTGCTGTTCTTAATGGAAGCGGTGTGGCAGGAGCGGCGCTTGGGGTGTCAAATTATCTGGAAGGGCTGGGTTATAATATTGTTAAGGTGGATAATGCAAACGCATTTACTTATACTAATTTGACTGTTCAAGTAAAGAAAAGTAAGAGCGGTTATGCGGGGTTACTTAAGAAAGATCTAGAGGCAAATCCTGAATTAGCCAGTGTATCGGCGAGTATATCTGATGATATATCTAATGAAGCGGAAGTGATAGTTGGAAAATAAACTCGAAATTCGAATATCGAAATCCGAAACAATGACAGAAATATAAATGACCAAATGATCAAAACGTTTTTGGCATTTTGTATTTAGAACATTTGAATTTGTTTCGAATTTCGTGCTTTGATATTCGGATTTTTGTTTATGAAGATCTATTTAGCTACTGATCATACAGGTTTAAAACTTAAGGATAAAGTTAAAGAATTTTTACAAAAAGAAGGCTATGAGGTTGAAGATTGCGGGGCATTTAAATATGATAAGGATGATGACTACCCGGATTTTATAAATAAGGCGGCGGAAGGCGTATCGATTGACCCGGAGAATACAAGAGGAATTATTTTTGGAGGATCAGGACAGGGGGAGGCTATGGTAGCTAATAAATCAAAAAATGTGCGCTGCGCGTTATTTTATACGCCTGCCATTGCGACACAAACTATTAATATAGAAGGATCGAAAAGTACAGACCCTTTTGAAATGATAAAACTGACTCGGGAGCATAATGGTGCTAATATGCTTTCGATCGGTTTCCGATTTGTAAAAGAAGCTGATGTGATGAAAGCAATTAAGTTTTGGCTATCAGCGCCGGATCCAACTAGCGAACGACATAAAAGACGCATTAAGAAGATAAGCGAAATAGAAAGGAAAAAAAATGTTTGAGATTTTACCCGGAATATTAGAAAAAGATTGGAATGAAATTGAGCGTAAGCTTGAGATCTATAAGCCATTTGCAAAGAGCGTGCATATTGATTTGCTTGATGGGAAATTCGCGCCGAATACTACTTTTCTTGACCCGGCTCCATATGCGAAATATAGTAAACATTTTTTACTTGAACTGCATATGATGGTTGAGGATCCGATTAAATATTTAAAGCCTTTTGCAGATGCGGGATTTCAGAGATTTATCGGGCATGTGGAGAAAATGCCGGACCAGGTTGAATTTGTGGCGGCAGCGGAATTGCTGGGAGGTGTTGGACTCGGGATTGATGCGGATACTGCGATTGACGGGATAAAGGTGCCGCTGGACGATTTGGATAGTATTTTGGTTATGACGGTTAAGGCAGGTCACTCGGGGCAAAGTTTTATGGAAAAGAATTTGGAGAAAGTGAAACAGCTGGCGCTCAAGACGATAGTACCAATAGAAGTTGATGGAGGGGTTAATGAGTCGACTATTAATGCCGGTTGCGCTGCAGGTGCGACGAGGTTTGTGGCGACGAGTTTCATTTTTGGCGGGGTGTCGCCAGAGCGACAATATGAGCTTCTTAAAGTGCATACACAGTCTTTCCAAAAAGGATCTTAGGAAGTAAAGCCTGCGTTTAGTTATTTATCCTAAGCCTATTCTCTCTCATTGGCTGAGGAGTAAAAGTATTATTAATTGTTGGTCTGCAATCAGGGGTGTTCTCAGTTCCTTTGAGGAAGTATTCAACTTTTCCATTACATACTTTTTGAATTATTTCAGGTGGAGGATTTGGTTTGGTTGTGGGGGTAACCCCTAATAAGTTTTCCATTATTTTATGCCAAATTGGGGCGGCGCCGGTGATGCCGGATGCGAGGTTGGGACTCATGGGGGTGTTGTCATTGTTGCCTACCCAGACGATGACTACGTAGTTATCGGTGTAGCCATTTGTCCAATTGTCTTTTTTGTAATCGGTCGTTCCAGTTTTTACGGATACGGTATGCCCAGGTATATTTAGAGGCGAATTGGGGCCAAATGCATTGCTTCTTGCTTGATTGTCTGCCAGGATATCGGATAGGATAAACGCAACTCCTTTTTTGAGTACCTGTTGCGGGTGTACCTGTGTTTTTTCTTCAAGTACGTTGTTTCTGGAATCGGTGATTTTAAGCACAGGACTTAGGTTAACACGATTGCCATCATTGGCCAGGGTTCCGTAAACTGAAGCCAAATCCAGCATGGTTACTTCAGCTGCGCCAAGGGTTATGGATAGTCCATAGTTTTTAGGATCATCCCAAGTTGTTATTCCCATTTTTTTTCCTAAATTTACCATGGAAGGCACTCCTATTTGGTTTAGGGTTTTAACTGCCGGAATATTAAATGAACTCGCGAGGGCAATGCGAAGCGGTACTTTGCCGTGATATTTTCCGTCGTAATTTACCGGTGAATAGGGTGTAGTATAATTTGGGAAGGTCACGGGGGTGTCTTCGAGAATAGAGGCGGCTGTGAATCCGTGTTCCAGAGCGGCTGCGTAAGTTACAACTTTTATTGATGATCCAGGTTGACGGAGGGACGCGGTGACATTGAAATTGCCGCCGTTTGGATCGTGCCAATCACGGCTTCCGATCATGGCGATTATGTCACCGTTTTTGGGATCGGTGATAAGTACCGCTCCATTTGTGAGGTTGAGATAAGCATTGTTGTCAACTTCTTCTTTGACTATTTTTTCTGCCATTTGTTGGGTTTTGAGATCAAGTGAAGTCGTAATATTGAGGCCTCCCTTTTCAAGCATGGGCAGTCCGTATTTTTGACTAATTTGATCTTTGATATAGGCCACAAAATGAGGTGCATGGATCGCAGTTGGTTGCTTTTTGAAATTTAACTGTTCTTTTTCCGCATTTTGGGATTGAATTTTGGAGATGTAGTTCAGCTCGACCATTTTCGAGAGTACTTCTTTTTGTCTTTGCTTCCAGAGATTGGGGTTGCTACCGAAGGGAGAATAAATTGTGGGCGCCGTGGTGAGTCCAGCAAGAAACGCGCTTTGGGCGAGATCAAGTTCTTTGGCAGGTTTGTCAAAATAGGTTTGGCTACCCGCTTCGATACCCCAGGCTGTTCCGCCATAAGGCACCTGATTGAAATACATTTCGAGAATTTGATTTTTGGTATAGATGCGTTCTGCCCAATATGCAAGAATCAGTTCTTTAGATTTGCGTACGAGATTTTTTTCGGGAGTGAGAATGGAAGACTTGATCAGCTGTTGAGTGATAGTTGATCCGCCCTGGATTTTTCCTCCGGATAGATTTACCCTAATGGCACGGATTATTGAGGGAATGTCAAAGCCGGGGTGTTTGTAAAAATTTTTATCTTCTATTGCCAGAGTTGCTTCTTGTAAATGATTAGGAATATCGGATAGGGGTATAAGGGTTCTATTTTGTGAAGCATATATTTGGACGAGAAGTATTCCATTTTTATCAAATATTTTGGTGGTTTGCGGAATTTGACGTAGTGTTAGTTCATTTGGATTGGGGAGGTCTTGCAGAAAGATAAGAATAGTTGCGGGAAGAAAAAAAAATATGAGCGAGATGACGATGCCCGCGGCGAGGTATTTGAGTTTGGACCGGAATGAGACGCGAGTGACAGGGAGTTTTTTTCGTTTGAATATTACTTTTGGCTTCCGCCTGTCGGCGGTTCTACGGTGTGCATCTATGAATTTTTTAAAATAGAGATAATTATTTTTTAGATTTTTAATCCACTGAATATATTTTTTGCGGGATTTTTTAGGGAGTTTTTTAGTAAAAGAAATTATTGCTCTTATTCCGTCTTCAATTTTTAGGAGGAAAACCAGCATGATAAATAACACGTGCAAAATTATTCGCATATTTTTTAAAGGGAGTTTGGCAAGATTATACTAAAGGGGTGGGGGATTGGAAAGGGCTATTTTTCTACACTTTCATTACGAAAATTTTCAGTACTGAGGTTTAGTTGATGCGGTGGGGGTTAATTCTGCTTCGATGGAGCTGGTTAGGATTTTGGGTTTTCCTATCAGGATAAGAGTGAGGATTGAGAGGATGACGATGATGGCAATCAATATCAAAGTAAAAATAAGGGTTTTTTTGCCTGATTCGCGGCTGTATTTTTTAAGACTCTGCGGGATGGGTAATTGAGACTCTTTGGACATATTTTTATCATATATGAACAAATCTCAAATCTCAAATGTCAAAGCTATAATTTTAGGGTTTAGGGGTGGGGGTAGGGACGGGGCAGCTGGCGCAAAATTTGTTTCCGAGCGGATCGGTTATCACGTATTCCTCTCTGGATTCAACGTTTTCAGTCTGTCCGTCTTTGGCTAAGTTGTTAGTGGATTTATCAATCCAGACCGATGTTTTGGCCGGGCCTGTTGTTTTGGGCTCAGTTCCTTTTACAAAATATTCGAGGCGGGTGGGGCAGCGATTTGCTGGGTCTGCCTGGGGGAGGAAGCCTGTATTGGAGCAGACAGATTTGGTTACAACGTCAGTTGGTTTGGCCGGGTTTCTGGGCTCTTTGCCCTCCAACATATGCGTCATAAGTTTGTTCCAGATAGGGGCTGCTCCTGTAAGGCCTGAGACAAGTCCGGTCATGGGGGTACGGTCGTTATTTCCGACCCATACGGAAACAACATATTGCGGAGTGTAGCCAATTGTCCAATTGTCTTTGTAATCATTGGTTGTTCCGGTTTTGACAGATACAAATTTTTTGCCTATTTTTAATTCTGAGTTTGGACCGAATGCCTCTTGTCTTGCATTGTTGTCGGCAAGAATATCAGAGATGATCCAGGCGACTGCGGACGGGAGCACTTTTATCCCAAAGATCGGGCTTTTGGGAGGTTTATATTCTTCCAAAGTTTTACCATTTCGATCTGTTACTTTGAGGATAGGGTGCAGATCGACTCGATATCCTTGATTTGCAAATACTCCAAAGGCAGTTGTCATGTCAATCATTGTAACTTCACCTCCACCCAGAGTTAATGATAACCCGTACCGGCTTGGGTCTTTAAATGACCTAATCCCCATGCTTGACGCGGTCGCAATCATGGACTCCAGGGTGTTGATCTTGAGCATTTCGACGGCGGGGATATTGAATGAGTTAGCTAAAGCATAGCGCATTTGGACAACACCATGGAAGCGGCCATCATAGTTGCGCGGGCAATACTTGACTGTGCCGGGGCTTGAGAAGCATAACGCTGTGTCAATAAAGGGAGTTGCAGCAGTATAGCCTTTTAGTAATCCAACAGCATAATTTATGGGTTTGATCGAGGATCCAGGTTGAAGCTGCTGAGCAGTCATATTCATATTTCCATCTTTGGGATCGTACCAATCTTTACTGCCAATCATTGCCAAGATTTCTCCAGTCGCGGGACTGGCGATAAGAGCAGCGCCATTGCCAACTTTATTCTGTTTTAATTTTGCTACTTCTGAAGCAACGACTAGTTGGGCAAATTCCTGGAGATCGAGGTCCAGACTTGTATACACTTTCAACCCCCCTTGTTCTACAATATTTTCTCCATATTTATTTTGCAGGAGATCTCTTACGTAAAACACAAAATGGGGTGCTTTTATGGGATTGGTGATTTTTTGGAATTGCAGTTCTTCGGCTGCAGCTTTATCGCGTTCTGTTTTATTGATATATCCCTGTTCAAACATTTTTTTTAGAATTTCTTTTTGTCTTTTTTTGCCGAGTTCGGGATGAGAGCCTAAAGGGGAGTATGTGCTAGGTGCTTCAGGAAGACCGGCTAAGTAGGCTTGCTGAGCAAGAGAAATGTTTTTTACAGGTTTGCCGAAATAGGTTTGGGCTGCAGCTTCAACTCCGTACGAAGTTCCACCGTAAGGTACCTGATTGAGATACATTTCCAGGATTTCGTTTTTTGTGTACATGAATTCAACAACTACACTCAAAGCCAGTTCTTTGATCTTTCGAGTGAGAGTACGTTCAGGGGTTAGCAGTCCGTTTTTAACCAATTGCTGAGTCAGCGTAGAACCTCCTTGCAGCGTTTTCTGAAAGACGGTTGAATAGAATGCCCGAATAATTCCGCGAATGTCGACTGCGCCATGTTTATAGAAGTCTTTATCTTCGATGGCAATAGTTGCAAGTTGCAAGGTTTTGGGGATTTTTTCCAGCGGCATAAAGGTTTGGTTACGATTTGCGTAGATTGTATAGAGATGTGTTCCATTTCTATCATAAATTTGGGTAGAATATGATACAGTAGTATTGCCTAACTTTGTCGGGGAGGGTAGGTCTTTGAGGAAGTAAAAGTAAAATGCTGTAGCAACTATGACTGCGAGAATGCTGAGCAAAATAATACCAATTAATAGCCTTTTTCCTAAAAGATACATTTTTAGGAGTTTTGGTTTTTTTATAATTTTTTTATAGTGTTTAATTGTTGACATTGGAATAATAGTTTAGGATTACTGCAAAAATTTTATGCACTTACCCTTATGAATATTATAGATTGTTTTATTTTATCATGAATTTATTATAATAGTGTGGGGCTTAGAATAAATTATGCCGGACTTCGCTTTTCTTTTTGCACAAGTTATTAATTTTTTACAGTCACTTTTTCCCGAACTGCAGATTAATTTGCTGGACGTCATTATAATAATTGTCATAGTTTATTATGCTATAGAGGGATATGCTTTGGGGTTTGTATTGGCTTTTTTTGATCTTTTGAGTTTTGTTTTTTCTTTTTTTCTAGCACTCAAGTATTATATTTTTGTCGCCGGGGCTTTAACAACTTATTTTTCTATACATATAGGGTTTGCCCATGCTGTTGGTTTTTTCCTAATTGCTTTTCTTAGCGAGATCATCATAAATATTCTTTTTCGTTATTTACTACGTTATTTGCCCTCAATTCAATCTCCGAGGCGAATTTTTCAATTTTTCAGAAGCATAGATCATTTTTTGGGGATTCTTCCCGGCATAGCATCTGCTTTTATTGTGCTAGCATTTTTGCTTACGGTTATTGTGTCTCTTCCGTCCGCACCGCTAATTAAGCGATTGGTAACAGGATCAGAAATAGGTTCGATGCTAATTGCTAATACCTCGATGTTTGAGAGGAGGCTTAATGATGTTTTCGGAGGGGCGTTGAATGAGTCGCTTACGTATCTTACGGTTAAGCCGGAGAGCGATGAATTCGTTAAGTTGCGTTTCAAGGTTAACGATGGGACTGTTGAAGTCAGCGCTGAGGAGCAAATGTTGAAGATAGTTAATAGAGAGCGCGAAGCGAATGGATTACAGCCTGTGGAAATGAGCACTCGTCTTAGGACATTAGCAAGGAGTCATTCCCTGGATATGTTACAGCGAGGATATTTTTCACATTATACGCCTGATGGATTGTCACCGTTTGACCGAATGGACAGCGCAGGTATCGAGTATGCCTATGCAGGAGAAAATTTGGCTTTGGCTCCAAGTACGGAGCTGGCAATGCAGGGGCTTATGGATAGCCCGGGGCACAGGGCAAATATCCTGAATCCGAATTTTAATAAAATTGGCATTGGGGCGATTGATGGGGGGATATATGGGATTATGTTCTCGCAGGAGTTTACTAATTAAGACGTAAGACGTATGATTTGATTCTTATTCTTTAATTTCTTCGAAAGTGGCGAGGTTGTAGAATTGGGGGTCGGAGTGGAGGATGAGGTCTTTGGGAGATTTTAGTCTGTCAATATTTATAATGCCATTTAGGTGATCGATTTCGTGTTGAAAGACTCGATTGAGCATTTTGTTTGCAGGCGTGTTGTCTTTTGTAGACCAAAATTGCAATTCTCCCATTTCATCGAAATATTCAAATTCAATCCAGGAAGGACGGATGACTGGTGCGATAATAGGAGTTGTACTCATGTACATCTCGGGGTATTTTAATAACGATCGCGACCGTTTGGTAATTTTGGGATTGATGATGGTTAAAAGTTGGTCGGGGGCATAGGTAATACTGAGGGCTTCGGGAATACCAATCTGGATGGCGGCGATGCCACGTCCCATACCAGTAATTTTTCGGTATTTGAGCAGGCAATTTTTTAGGTAGTTAATTTTTGCTTTGAAAACTTTTGAAGTTATGTCTTTTCTAAGCACTATTTTTGAGGGTTGGCGGAGAATCGGTGATTCGTCGAGTTGGTAAATGAATTGGGAGGTTTGGGTGAGTTGGGTGAAGTCTTGTTTTTTAAATTTTTTGTGCGGGGGTGGGGTGGGTTGCCAGTTTTGCATAGATTGGAGTATAGCATAGTTGACTGCAGGCATAGTATATGTTTTAATGATCTAAAGGAAAATTAGTATGAAAGCGATAGATTTGAGTAAAGTTCTTAAGCCATATACTGAAGGATGGGTTGCTATAAATACAAAGAACAAAAAAATTGTAGCTTATGCAAAAACTTTTGAATCTATCTCTAATAAAGTTATAGATAAAAAGGGTATAATTTTGGTGCCTGCATCGAAGAATTATTTCGGTTTTGTTACTTCTATAAATGCGTAAATACCAATACTATCTTCCTGCTCCTAAAGTTTATAAGCCTTGGATTCCGGTAAAAATTGGATATAAGAAAACTAATAAGATAACATATGCTCAGGTTACAGCTCTGATTGATTCCGGAGCAGATGTTTGTTTTTGTTCGAGAGATATTGCAGATTTTCTTGGGGTTCAAAAAAAACAAAAAGAGAAAAAGATTTTTATAACTGCAAATAATTCTCCGCTCCCCACATTTCGCGAAACATTGACCTTATTTGTAGGCGGGAGAAATTACGAATGTTCGTTTTATATTTCCGATATGTTACCGAAAGAAACTCCAATTATACTTGGTCAGTTGGGGTTTTTTGATAAGCATAAAGTTACATTTGATTTGGAGAATGAAGAGATACAAATGAGTTATTACTTGGATAATTAGAATTTAATGGTCAGAGTATTTAAATGATGGTATAATGAGTGTGATTTTGCGGGCCAGTAGTTCAGCGGCTAGAACGGGCGTCTTATACACTCCATGTCGGAGGTTCGAGTCCTCCCTGGCCCACAAACTGTAATTTGTTATGATAAATAAAGACTTCTTTGGGTTTGTAGCCTGCTTTGCTGGTGTAAAATACCATAATGAAACCAGAACTAGACAGAACATTAGGGTTGAGGCTATATGAAGATCGGGATAAAATTAGTAGAATGAAGACAATGATTTGTCTGGCTCAAAAGGTATGACTTTACCACTGGCAGTTTTTTGGATAATTATAGTTTCAAATTTTAGTCTAATGGGTGCGTGGTATGCGCGGCGATACAACCGGCCTGACGGGCTGATTGCTTTTTATGTGACTTTGGGAGTTTTTGGTAATATTACGGCATCAAAGGCTATTACTTTTGATTTTGGATTTACTGAGCTTTATGCGCCGGCGGCAGTGTTGTTTTTCTCCGTTACTTTTTTACTGACTGATATAGTGAATGAAAGATTTGGGAGGAGGGAAACGCAGCGAATGATTTTGATCGCGCTTGTCATACAATTTGCTGTAGTTCTTTTTTCTTATCTTGTGGTCAATGCGAAAGGCGCGCCATTTTTTCAGAACCAAGCAGCGTTTGAAGCAATACTGGCAAGTGTGCCGCGTATAACTATAGCTAGTATGATCGCGTTTTTTGTAAGCGAAAATTTTGACGCATATCTATTTCATTGGTTTCGTAAACTTACAGGAGGCAAACATTTATGGATGCGTAATGCTTTCAGTTCTCTTCCGGCAATGTTTTTGGATAGCGTGATCGTGGTTACTCTTGCGTTTTATGGTCTTATGCCTGTAGTTCCACTAATCCTAGGTCTGACGGTCACGAAGTGGCTTGTGGGGATTGTAGATATTCCGTTTATGTATCTGGCGCGGGCTGTGCTTGGTAAACGTATAACTACTAGCCTTAAGTAGCGGTTTTTTTTGCAGATAAGATCTATGAAACAGTGAGAAGAATATATATCATCAGGCGATGTATGATTTGGAGAGGCGTAAGCTGTATGATGCGTCAAAAATAGATTTGGATAAGATAATATTTTAACGCGCGAGGAAATGTTTATTGTTTACAAATTCAAAGGCTCATTTTACTTTTTTGCGGTTTTCCAAAGGTTGTTGAATAGATTCAGGTATCCATGTACAAGTGCGGGGTTTCTGATTTTTATGGCGGTTACGGGGGTATGAGAGTCAGAGTAAATTATGTTGAGTACGGTTTGAGCTTCGGGGTAAATGTGGACTCCTGCAGGATTTTCGGTTTCATCAGGGAGATAGCGAACACTGTAATAAGCAAGATTTTGAATGTCGGGTTCAGTATGGAATCTTTGTAGCACGTATTGCCGAACTGGAGCAAGAATTTGGTATTGGCAAAGGTGGGGGATGTTTGAATTCATGGCTGCCGATAAGTGAGGATGTTACAATCAGGACGTCGCATATTTTTGGGCTGCTTACATTTATGCGATGGTATAAAATATATTTTTGTTAACAATGATTATGGATTTTGAATTTTTTTCAAAAAACGGGAAAGTTCTTTCCGTGAAAGAGGCAACGGTTTCGCTTATGGATATTGAATATAGCTATGGATTCGGTGTATACGAAACACTGCGAGTTTCAAAGGGATTAATTTATTTTTTGTCTGATCATGTTGACAGGCTGTTTCAGTCGGCTCAGTTAATCGGCTTGGAACACAGCTTTACAAAAGAGGAAGTGAAGCGGTGTGCTGTGGAGCTCGCAAAAACAACTACGGTTTCGTCCTTTAATTTAAAAATTGTTTTAGTGGGTGGGTATTCACCAAAAGATGCAAGTTTGTATATATTTTGCTCAAACCCTCTTTTTCCCAGTAAAGATTCTGTGCGCGAAGGAGTTTCGCTTCATACAGCAATTTATGAACGGTGGCAGCCGCGGGCGAAGTCACTCAATATGCTTCCGAGTTACGTTGCTTACAAAAATGCAAAAGGTGCGGGATGTTATGATGCTCTTTTGATAGACCATAATGGATTTATTACCGAAGGAACAAGAACTAACTTTTTCTTTATAAAAGATACGGTTATTTACTCTGCGCCGGAGAACAATATTCTTTCCGGTATAACGAGGAAGTTTGTGCTTAAGACAGCGGAAAAGATTGGTTTTGAAATCATGGAGAGAAATATAAAAGTTTCCGAAATTACGAATTTTGATGGCGCGTTTATTACCAGTACAGGTCAAAAAATTATACCTGTAAGGAAGATTGATGATTTTGAGTATGAAGAGATTCCACAAAATTTAAAAAGGCTTATGGAGGCGTTTGATGATTTTTTGGTAGGACTTCACTAACATAAGTAGTTTTAACTTGTAGTTTGTAAAATTAGTCTGGAATTAAAGTGAGGTTTGGTGCATAATTAAATTATGAATCATACGGAAAATGGTTATTTGCCGCTGCATGATACTTCCGCGTTTCACCGCAGACTTAAGAGCAGAAAACGGGTAATTAAAAGTTTTGAGGCAAAGGAAAAATCTAATAGAAAACTCGTGGAGCGAATCGCGGATTTTATGACTGCCCGATTTGGGAGTATGACGTTTCTGACTATTAATGCGGTATGGTTTGTTATATGGGTTATATTAAACACTGGATTAATACCAGGCATCAAACCGTTTGACCCCTTTCCTTTTGGATTGCTGACTATGATTGTATCGCTCCAGGCGATTTGTTTGGCAATTTTTGTACTAATATCGCAAAACCGGGCAGCAAGAATTGATGATTTACGTGATGAGATCGAGTTGCAAATTAGCACAATTGCCGAGGAGGAAATTACGAAAATGATGGAGTTGCAAGTAATGCTGCTTAAAAAACACGGCATTGATGTGTCCGAAGACCGAGAGCTACAGCAGATGCTTGAGCCAACGAATACGGATACAATAGAGAGGGCGCTGGAAAAGGAATTCAGTTAATAGGGGTTATTTAAATTTTTCAATTTTATATTTCCATCTTGCTCTTCTAATTGCATCTTTACTTGCCCCTCCGCCTCCAACCCTTCCCCCACTTCGTTTGAATTCACGAGTTAGTGACTGTTTAAACAATGGGGTTACAAGCTCTCCTTGTGAAGTGTTTCCGGTGTGATTTCTTAGAAGAAATGGCTTTCTTTCTGCTAGGCCAATGGGTTCTCCGTTCAACCTATTTCCGGGAACAAATTTAGATAATGCTGGAGTTGCTACACTTTTTATTTTAGGAACATCGGACCTTCTTTCTGCCGGGCCATAATTGCTGCGGTTTCTTGGACCATATTTATTACGGTTTACCGGAAAAGTTCTACTTCCTTCAAAAGATTCCTTACTCATAAAAATAATTTATCATAGAATGTTTATAGTTCGCTGAGGCTTGTGGTGTCTTTGGCGCGGTCTTGGACGTAGCTGAGGTAGCGTTCTGTGGTTGATAGGCGTTTGTGGCCGAGAATTTTGGAGAGGAGGATGAGAGAGACGCCGTGCTTGAGGTGATGAGCGACAAAAGTGTGGCGAAGATCATTGACTTTGGCATTTTCTATACCGGCTATGCGGAAGTAGCGTTCGATGGCGGTGCGGATATTGCGAACCAGGAAAGGCTTGCCGGATTTGGTGACAAAGACATGGTCGTCCTGAACATTTGGTCTTACCTGTAAATATCTAGCGAGGGCCTCTTTGGCTGATTTGTTGAGAGGGACTAATCGCTCTGTGTGTTTTTCATGAGGACGGATAAGAATGTTATCGCTTTTTGCATCAGTGGTTCTAACATCAGCTAACTCACCAATGCGTATACCTGTTTGCAGAAGTAATTCTATGATGGCATACATTCTGGCGTCGTTACGGGCTGCGTCGCGAAGAGCTCTATATTCAGTCGGTTTGAGAATACGCGGAGTAGCTAGTTCGTAGTGCGGGTGGGAAACTAAGAGCGAGGGGTCATCGGTTACATACTCGTTCATTTTTAGGAAGCGATAGAATGTACGGGTAGAATTGAGTTTGCGGGAAAGAGACTTGGGAGTATAGCCCTTATTGGAAAGTTTACCTAAAAAGGCGTTAATATCATCTTTGCTGATATCGTGGATATGGTGCTTATCTAACTCTTCGAGGAATGATGCCAGCTGATCAATGTCTTTTCCATATGCCAGAACAGTAGCAGTTGAGTGCTTTTTACCTTTAAGGAATTCTATGAATTGTTTATGGGCATTTCTGATTTTTTCCTCTTTCATAACTTAGAGATCCTATAATATCAATTAATTGGCTTATAGTCAAGCAGTAATATACAGGATATAATTATAATACATTATGGTCATAAAGAAAATAGTGTTTTTTGTCGTTATTATTTTTTCGCTTTTTGTGATTAATGACTTAGTTCATTCGATATATAATTTGTGGCAAAAGAATGATTTAATAGAGAAGTTTGAGCTTGCACTCGGAATGGAGAAAAAGAAGAATATTGAGATGAAAGAGAGGCTAAAAGTGGTAACACAGCCTCAATTTATTGAGAAGGAGGCAAGAAATAAATTGTTTATGGCTCGCCCTGGGGAGGGGATTGTTGTTGTTGCGCCGACAGTGTATATGCAAGCAAAATCTACTACAAAGCGACATGTTGACACACGTCCTAACTGGCAACAATGGTGGGAGACATTCTTTTAGACTTACGACGTATGACTTAAGACTTAAGATTTAAGATGTACGAGGAAGTGGATTTTTGCAAATTTTCTTACTTCGCTAATTCATACTTATTAACCTGCTTTTACAATGGCTTTTTAGCATGAATAGGGTGGTTAATGATGGCTAAATATGGGAAGAAGGCTCAAGAGTTGGTTAAAGAAGCAATGCATAAGATGAAACGGGGGAAGTTGAAGTCGGGAAATTCGGGTATGAAAGTAAAATCAAGACGACAAGCTATTGCCATTGGTCTTTCTGAGGCAAGAGAAAAAGGAGCAAAAGTGCCTAAAATGAACTAATTGATGAGAATTCTGTAAAGAGAGTTTCAGGCACGTTGCATGCGTAAATCTTCGAAGAGATGAAGATATTATTGGGCTTTATTGCTATTTGATGCCTGGCAATGTTTATGTTATAATGCCCAACAATATGGCGGAACATACCGAAAGGAAGGGACGACCACAAGAAATGTCTCCAGTGGAATGGGTTAGAGGAACTACGCCAAATGAATTAGTTACAAGGGATTTTTCTCGTCCTACAATATTTAATGACCGAACGCTTGTCGCAGCAGTAGAAGGCGGCGAAATTGGGGTCGGAGTTTTTGCGCTTCCGCCAGTAGATACTTCTAGTAGTAAATTTTGGGAGGGATTAATGCGAAGCCTTGGTAGGCGAGGTGAAGAGGCTCCTAAACCACAACCAACTCGTTTACGAATAGAAGCAAAAATACCTTCAGACGAAGCTATAAGAGGTGAACATGCACCTATAAGTATTTTACATCCTCATGTGGTAATGGAGGATGGTACCAGATATGGAATTGGTGTTATGATACCAAAAGGAATGATTGGGCAATGGTCAGAGCCTAGAGAGCGAATGGCTGAAGGCTCATATTTAAGAGGAGAAAGGGAAATATATAAACAAAAAAAATCTGTAGCGGTTTTGATTCGTGTGGATGGGGAACATCCACTTGCAGAGCAGGAAGTGTCACTACATGGGAGAAAAACGGCTCGACATGAAATGTTATTGGGCATTCCTGATCCACAGCCAGATTCTCCAGATGATATATTTGTAAGTATTTCAAGCAGAACTGTTAATAGAAGAGATCTTAGCGGTAAGATTCCAAATGTAGGCGATACTACTGGCATAAAAGCCGAAGTATCAGATCTAGTATTCCATACGGTCGCGCAAGCTGGTACTGATGAAAATACAATACTTGATAAAAAAGGATTGGTTCAGGTAGTTGTAGCAGGTATCATTGAGGATGAGGTAATTGAATTAATACATGAGCCTGTTGTAGTTCCATATAGTCCAAGAGAGGATATGTGGGGTGGACAATTAAAATCTATGGGTGTGCCAGCGCGTGGGTCAACAGTGAGGGGTGAAACAGAGTTCTCAAATACAAGAAAGGAACAAGTATCAGTGAGTACGGTAAAAGATGTTAAGCCACTAGCGGTATTCAACCTTGCTCTGGTTGGTCATGGTGGTCCAGTAACTGCTGAGATGACTGAGGCTCCAATATCTGCATGAAGAAGACCTCGAAAAATAGTTTGGCCTAAAGAATCAGTCTAATTGTTTATCTATTGCCGGGGTTGGAGGAAATTGTAAGCGAAATTAATATCCAAAATTTTTGTATATTTATACGTGTTTTAGCTTAATTATGCAATCTAAAGTTATTTTTTAGTAAGTGAGCTTATAGTGGTTGACATATTAATTATGCAGTAATATAATCCATGATCTAATATTTATGAGTGAAAGACTAAGAAATCAATCAGAAAATTTTGTAAGAAAAGCAACTGTTTTAGTTGGTGAAGTTATTCGTGTTGCGCCAATAATGGCGGGAACTGGATATTTTGCTTCAGAAGCAATAAAGTCAGCCTCAAACGGTAAATTTGGAAAAGCCGGATTTGAAGGGTATTTAGCATGTATTTTTCTTAGTGCAGAATTAATACTGAGAAAGGGAGAAAGAGAAAGGGCTGTAGATTTTGGATTTCAGGCTGGAGCAGAGTTAGTAATGGAACAATTGAAGAGTAGAGGGCAGATGGGTGCAGTGGAAATATCAATCAAAGCACCACCTGAAGGGGAGCCTTTCTATCGATCTTTAGATGGAGGTCTTGAAATACATAACCCAATGGAATTAATGCAAAGGATTGGATCTAAAGAAGGGGCAGCTGTAAGGATAGGAACAATACTTCAGCATGCAGATAAAAGAGCACTTAACGAGAAAGAAATTGAATATTTGAGACTTGTTCAAGCAGGTTTGAATATGTTACCTCAGGTAAAAGAAACTTTTTGCGAAACTGGAGGAGAAGTGTTTGATAGAATGGATAGCTTAGTGTCTGAGTACGAGAAAAAGCGCAAAGGATCACAAGAGCAATAATTTCAAGTCAAGATATAACATATCAATAAGTGATCTTCATATTTGGCTTCAAACGAGTATATATTCTATTTCTTTTTCGAAGCGTAAAAGAGGGTTGAACCTAATGATTTGGTTGTTAATTCAATAAAAATGGAGACTTATTATGCCTCCATTCCAAGTGTGTTGCGGGGCTAGGAGTTGAACCTAGCCTGTGAGATTATGCATCGGTTGCTCCGATTACTCGGAGTGTCGGACTATATCATTCCCGATTAAATCGGGATTCAGCGTATAGTCTCTACGGGTTCTCGCCTAGGCGAGTCTTCCCTCGGTATTGCCCAGCTAAGCTGGGTTTCACCGATATAGCTGAATTCTCTGTTATATGTTGCCATATAAAGGGCCCATTTTGAGCCTCACGTGCGCCGTACACTACCCCGCGATATTATTTTCATTATTATAACAATTGATTCATTCAAGGTCAAATGTTATACTTTTACCACTAAAATAAGCCAACGTAGCTCAGTGGTAGAGCAATCGTTTCATAAGCGATCGGTCACAGGTTCGAATCCTGTCGTTGGTACTATGCTTTGTAAAGCAAAACAAATGTAGATTAGTAAAGGAGCTCGCGGGAGGCGAGTTTTATTTTAATTATGATTAAAGATTGGAAAAATAAAAAAGTTGGGATTTTGGGATTTGGTTTAGAAGGATTGTCTTCAGCTCGGTTTTTGTATAATAAAGGTGCAGAGATTTGGATTTTAGATAAAAAGAAAAGCGAAGATTTTGCACAAGATTTTTTAGCATTGGGAAGAAAGATAGCAAAGGGATCAGTTTTGGGAGAAAACTATCTGGAAAATTTGGGAACTTATGACGTCATTGTGAGAAGCCCGGATGTTAAGAGAAATATGAAGGAACTGATAGCTGCTGAGAAAAAGGGAGTGGAAGTAAGCTCGCATATTAAGATATTTTTTGATTTATGTCCAGCAATGATAATAGGGGTAACGGGCACCAAAGGCAAAGGAACGACTACTACTCTTATTTACGAGATGCTTAAGAGAAGCGAGCGGGATGCTTATTTGGGTGGGAATATAGGAATACCGCCCTTGGATTTTCTGGATAAACTTACAGAGCAATCTGTAGCTGTACTAGAATTGTCCAGCTTTCAGCTTGAAGATCTGCATAAGAGTCCTGCAGATGTTAAAGCTTTGGCGGGTAAGCCTCATATTGCGGTGATGCTGATGGTGGTGCCTGAACATTTGGCTCGCGATAAGTTTGGAAACCAGAACTACCACGAGACAATGGAAGAGTATGTGGAGGCAAAGCGAAATATTTTGCGCTTCCAAAAAACTTCGGACTACGCGATTTTAAACCGCGACTATATTCCTACTAATGAATCGGATATTCATACGCTGGGAAAAGTTTTTTTTATCACGCGGGAAAGAACGACAACTGAGCAAGGGACTTTTGTGAAGAATAAGGCGATTTGGATGCGGATACAAGGTACGGAGTGGAAGATTATAGATACTGATAAAATCGCGCTGATAGGGAAACATAACTGGGAGAATGCGGGCACAGCAGCAATGGCGGCTACTTTGGGAGGCGCCAATAGAGAGGATATAACTTCTGTTTTGCGCATGTTTAAGGGCTTGGAGCATAGATTGGAATTAGTGAGAGAAGTTAAGGGAGTGAAGTATTATAATGATTCTTTTTCTACTACGCCTGAGACGGTGATTGCGGCTATTGAAGCTTTTACACAACCTGAGATTTTGATATTGGGCGGATCGAGTAAGAAAAGCGATTTTGGTGAGTTGGGAAAAGTTATAGCCAAGGCTAAGAATATTAAAGCAATTATAGGGGTTGGGAAAGAATGGATGCGGATAAAATCCGTACTGAAAACTAAGAACTTAGCACAAAGAACATTATTGGTTGAGGGGGCGAGGGATATGAAGACGATTGTGGCAGCGGCGGATAAAATTGCCAGGAGCGGAGATGTTGTTTTGTTGAGTCCGGGGTGCGCGAGTTTTGGAATGTTTAAGAATTATAAAGACCGCGGGGAGCAGTTTAAAAGAGAAGTGGAAAAGCTAAACTAATTGTGTTTTAATTGGGAAAATTAAACTATGACCTTTCTTGAAAAATACGAGCTACTTAAAAAATCTATTCCTGTTCCGGCTGTTAATGCCAGCTCGTCTGTTGACTGCGATTATACTGATTTTGTCGATCGATGCAAGAATTGCTACTATGCCTTCGATGCGTATTATCTTGAAAACAATATTTATACATACTATGGAGCATATAACAAAATGTTATTAGATTGTCATGGAATGGGTGAATGTGAGAAATGTTATGAAAGTGCCGACTGTACCAAATGCCACAGCTGCACTTATTTAATAAACTGCAATAGCAGTAGTGACTGTCATTTTTCAGCCTACCTAAATTCATGCAATGATTGCTTCGGTTGTGTTGATTTAACTCATAAAAAATATTGCATATTTAACCGTCAATATACAAAGGAGGAATACTTCAAAAAAATTGAAGAGCTAAAAACAGAAAATCCAAAGAATTTACTAGAGCAAATGTCAGATCTCGAACGAAAGTTGCCGCATCCTGCAACTTACCAATCCAATAGCGAAAATTGTCCATACGGTAATAATATTTATAATTCAAAGAATTGTTTTTGGTCTTTCAATACATATTATTTTGAAAACTCGGGCTATTCTTATTATGTATCATACGCAAAGAATTGTTGGGATGTCTCTGAATTTGGAGGAAACCCGGGAGTAAAAACAATTTCGGAGAGATGTTATGAGAATTTAAATACAGAGACTTGTTACGATTGCACATTTCTTGTGTCAAGCAAGAGTTGTACAAACTGTCATTATAGTAATCAGCTTATAAATTGCTCTGATTGTTTCGGCTGTACCGGGCTAAAAAATAAAAAATATTGTGTTTTAAATAATCAACTAACGAAAGAACAATACGAACAAGCCCTAAGAGAGATTAAAAAAGAGTTGGGGTGGAAATAAAAGTTTTTGTAGCCTTTGAATTAAATGAAATCGCTATCTCCTCATTTTACATTTAAGATTCTTCAGAAGGATAAAACAACTAAGGCGCGGTTGGGAGAACTAAAAACTCCGCATGGCAATATACAGACGCCTGCATTTGTGCCGGTGGGAACGCAGGCAACGCTCAAGGGGTTGTCTCCGCTTGAAATGGGAGAGATTGGGGTGCAGATACTTTTTGCAAATACTTACCATTTGTTTTTGCGGGGGGAAGAGGATGTGATCGCGAAAGCAGGAGGTTTGGGGAAATTTATGGGATGGGATGGTCCCACGATAACGGATAGCGGAGGATATCAGGTATTTTCTTTGGGTGCGGCTCAGAGGGCAGTTAAGGGAATGGATAGGTTGACTAAGTTTTCGAAAAGTGTTTTTTTAACCAGAGAGGAGAAAGATTCCCGCCTGCGCGGGAATGACGATGGAAAGGTAGGAAGCAAACGATTTAAAGCAGCTAAAGTAGACGCGGAGGGGGTGACTTTTTATTCACATCTTAATGGTGATGTGTGCCGTTTGACAGCTGAGCGATCTATTCAAATTCAGGATAAATTGGGAGCGGATTTGATTGTGGCATTTGATGATCATGAGTCGCCGCTTTGGGGTCATGAAGAGACAAAGAACTCTTTGGAAAGGACAAATAGGTGGGCTCTTGAGAGTTTGGCTGCACAGACTAGGCGAGATCAGTTGATGTATGGGGTTGTGCATGGGGGTGTTTTTGAGGATTTGAGAAAGAATTCGGCGAAATTTATTGATAAACATTTTCAGGCTATTGCGATCGGGGGGTCATATACGTCTAAAGAGGTTTTGCAGCGGGTTATTGATTGGGTTGTGCCAATGGTTGCGGAAGAGAAGCCGAGGCATCTTTTGGGTATCGGGGAGGTCATGGATTTGTTTGAAGGAGTTAGTAGGGGGATAGATTTTTTTGATTGTGTAGCACCGACGAGACGGGGGCGACACGGGAATATTTATACTTCAGAGCAGAGTTTAAGAAAAAGTGGGAGCTTTACTTTTCAAATTACTAATGTTCAGTATAAAGCCGATATGAGTCCGCTTGATCCAAACTGCAAGTGTTATACTTGTCAGAATTTTTCGAGAGCTTATATTCACCATCTTTTTAAGGCTAATGAAATTTTGGGCTTGCGGCTTGCGGCGTATCATAATGTGTTTTTTATTGTTAATTTGATGCGCGAGATAAGAGAGGCGATTGGGGAGGGGAGGTTTTTGCAATTGAAGGATAAGTGGTTGGGTGGACGTGATTAGATTAGGTTTCTGCGTTGACTATCTTATAATAATAAGTTAAAATGCTTTTATGGGAATTGAAACCAGGGCAGCTTTTTTAGCAGCAGTTTTATTTACTATTCCTGCTGAAGGACAGGGGCAAATAGTGGAGAAACGGAAATTATTAGATTGTGAAAATGGGGTTATTGAGGGGTATAAAGAGTCGCAACTTAGAGGAAACGAAACTGTAACCGTAGGTAAAGTACGTTTATGGTCTGACGGAAATGGCGGGGCAGTTATTGAGGGTCTGGGGAGGGAGATAAAAGTAGGAGAGAATCTAAAATTATCGGATGCGCCTAATGCTATTATTATTCCATCTAATCGAATAGTTTTTCAAGACGGTGAGGAGAGGTATGATGTAAAAATATGTAAAGCAGTGCCAGAAGAGCCGCCATATACAACAATAGAAATAAGTGCATCCTGTCAACCTGAAATAAAAAATAAACCCCGGTTAAACCACTAACGAAATAAGTATAGCAAAATATTAGAATCATTTTTTGAGTTCAACAATATAAATTATTATGTTGTATTGACGTCTTATAATTATGTGTTAAAATGCTGTTATGAGTATAGAGAGGAGAGGGAGCGCAGCTTTAGTTGCGGGACTAACTTTATTTTCTCCTAGTGGAGGGGCAGAGCAAACAGGAGGATCGCAGAATGGTGGAGGGGCAGAGCATATAATTGGATCGAATCATTTAAATTGTGCAAATGGGGAAGGAGTAGAAAGCATAACCAGGCAAGTTCGTGAAGGGGGTAATTTGGTTATAGGTCAAGGGCCTAATCAATTAATGAATTTAAAAAATATAAATAATGAAAAACTTCGCGTTTCTTATACAATACAGGGCGATAAACGCGATTCAATATTTGATTTAGATGCTGAAGGTAAAGCAAGATCAATAGAAACCGGTGCTGCTTGGGTTATGGGTGTATATTTAGACGAAGGGGGTATGGGGTATAATGTGACATTTGGACCAAAGGACCAAGGCGGACAAGGAGAGGCAAAAAGCATAGAGGTAAAAATAGATTTAAAATGTCCCTGGGTTAAACCGGGATGATTTCGCCTCAATAAAAGTTTATAAGTCATTAAAGCCACATTGCAAATTGTTCTTGAATATATGAAGTGTTTGACATACAATAGTTGGAGTTTGACCTCATCGTGAACTCTTCTAAGCGGAGAGGGTATTAAATTGAATTGCAGGTGGATAAGCAAAAAATATGAATAAGAAACGAGTTTATTCCGGGATTAGAGCGACGGGGAGATTGCATTTGGGGAATTATCTTGGAGCTGTTAAGGGTATGATTGAATTGCAAGACCGGTATGACTGCGTTTTTTCCGTAGTTGATTTGCACGCTATTACTACTCCTTATGAACCGAAGAACCTTCGCGATTCGGTGCGTAATGTCGTTATAGATTACCTGGCTGCCGGACTTGACCCGAAAAAATGTTTTGTCGAGGTGCAGTCAAAAGTTCCACAACACATTGAACTTGCTTATTTGCTATCAACTATTTATCCGGTATCAAGGCTTGAAGATTTGCCGACGTATAAAGAAAAGAAAGCGCAGTACCCAAAGTATGTGAATATGGGACTCCTATATTATCCGGTACTTATGGCTGCAGATATACTATTATATAAGGCAGAGTTGGTGCCGGTGGGGATTGACCAGGAGCCCCATTTGGAGGTATCCCGTGAGATCGCGAGGAAATTTAATAGTATGTTCGGGGTGATTTTTCCTGAGCCGAAAAGATTCCTGCCTGCCGGCAGGCAGGTGAGACAGGGAGAGTATGTGCCTTCTTTAATCGGGGCAGGCAAGATGAGTAAAACTGTTGAGGGGAGTTATATTACTTTAGCTGATGATTTGGAGATGATCCGGAAGCGTTTGGCGAAGGCGCCCACTGACAGCGGGACAAGCGGGGGAGAGATTCCGAAGGACCTGACTACCGGCAGGCAGGGGGCGGGAGTTGCAAACTTATTTAAACTGTTTAATCTGTTTGTTAATCATGAAATGTATAATAGGTTTGTTCAGGATTATCGAGAGAAGAAAATCCGCTATTCCGAGATGAAAAATGTTTTAGCGGAGGCGATTTATAAAGAAATAAAGCCTATTCAGGAAAAAAGAAAAAAGTATGAGGAAAATCCAAAAATTGTTGATGAAATTATAATTGAGCACGCTGAAAAGTGCAGGTTGTTAGCGGACGAAACGATGAAAGAGGTAAAAGTAAAAATGGGGCTACTTTAATGCATTAGTTTTGGATTTGAAATAAAGCTCATTTTCCCGTTTCCGCCAAAAGCGGACAGGCGTACATGAATTTTTTTTTGCTCCCACTTCGCTAAAGCTTCGAGGGACAAGTGCGAACCCCCCCGCTGAGCGGGAATCAAACAGTCTTGCGGCATAAAATTTTATGTACTCACTTCATTGACATTTTGAATGACAATTTTAATGGGGGTAGCAGGGGGCTGTATTTTATGATATACTGGGCTCGTTTATGAGTTCAAATGGAAAAAAAAGTCCGATTCAAAATGGCCGCAAAAGAGTGGTGAAATTTAAGGCAAAATTTTCCTGGAAGAATCTTCTTCTTTATGGATTTTTGGTTATATTTTCTCTTTTTGTTTTTTCCGCATTAAGTTCTCCGTATGAGGATAGGAAAACTGTTCCTTTGTCTGAGGTTATAGCAAGTGTGAAAAAGGGGCAGGTGAAGAAAATCGCGGTTAGCGGGGACAAGTTACATGTTGATCTTAAAAACGGAACTACAATTCAGGCTGTAAAAGAACCCGGGGCGGATGTCTATTCACTTTTTAAAGATGCTGGAGTATCACCTGGCAATGCTCAGGTGATGGTGAAGGATGAGGCAATATTTAATAATTGGGTCGGTTTTATTTCCGCAGTTTTGCCTGTTGCATTAATGATAGCTTTCTTTTACTTCATTTTTCGTCAAGCCCGGGGAACCCAAGAGAGTATTTTTTCTTTTGGTCAGTCTAGAGCCAAGCTTTATAACAAAGACAATCCAAAAGTCACTTTTGCCGATGTTGCGGGCGTTGATGAGGCCAAGCAGGAATTAACAGAAATTGTTGATTTTCTTAAAAATCCCGTGAAGTACCGTGCTATGGGCGCGCGTACGCCAAAAGGTGTTCTCATGGTAGGTCCGGCCGGAACAGGGAAAACGTTATTGGCACGAAGCACTGCGGGGGAAGCTAATGTGGCTTTCTTCTCTATGGCAGGTTCTGAATTTATGGAGATGTTAGTAGGTGTCGGAGCAAGCAGGGTGCGTGATTTATTTAATACTGCGAAAAAATCCCAACCGTCCATTATATTCATTGACGAGATTGATGCTATTGGTAGGCAGCGAGGGGTAGGGATTATGGGGGGACATGATGAGCGCGAGCAGACACTGAATCAGATTCTTGTAGAAATGGATGGTTTTACTCCAAATGAGCATGTAATTGTCATGGCGGCAACTAACAGACCCGATGTGTTGGATCCGGCGCTTGTCAGGCCGGGAAGATTTGACCGGAGAGTGGCATTGGAACTGCCTGATATTAACGGGCGAAAGGCGATATTGGCAATTCACGCAAGAGGGAAACCTTTTGCCGCTAATGTGAATTGGGACAAGACTGCAAAACGGACAGTGGGATTTTCCGGGGCGGATATTGAGAATATGTTGAATGAGTCGGCAATAAGGGCTGCAAGGCTTAATAAGAAGGCTATTGAAATGTCGGATTTGGAGGAGGCTGCGACAAGAGTAAAGCTGGGGCCGGAGAAAAAGCGGCTGCAGTCGGATTTGGACCGAAAGATGACAGCATATCATGAAGCCGGGCATGCATTGGTGGCGTGGGAAATGCCGCATGTTGACCCTATTTATCGAATGTCAATTGTTTCAAGAGGAATGTCGCTCGGGCATACAATGACAGAGCCTGTGGATCGTGTGCATGAGACAAAGCTACATTTACTGGAGCAGATTGCAGTAATGATGGGCGGCCGGGCGGCGGAGAGTTTGGTTTTTGATGATATTACAACAGGTGCATCGGATGATATTGGAAAAGCGACGCAAGTGGCACGTGCTATGGTAACTAAGTTTGGTATGAGCGAACTTGGTCCAATTAGTCTGGATGTAGAGAGGAATTTTTATGAAGCTAGTGAAGTTTCGCCAGATATGGCAGCAAAAATTGATACTCAAGTGAAGAAGATCATGGATGAGGCGTATAAGCAAGCAAATGCGATTTTGATGAAGCTTCGCGGTAAATTGGATACTTTGGCTGAGGAGCTTCTGAAGCGTGAGACAATTGAGGCGGAAGATTTTGTAAAATTGATTGGCCCCAAGAAAGCACTTGCTACCGCAGAGGTGAAGGTGTGAGAGTATAACAAATTGTTATAGGACTTGATTATTAAGATAGATTAATATATAAGTAAATCAACAATTTAACTAATCAAGAGTGATGGGGAGAGAATTGGCTTGATGATCCATCCAGCAACCGGCTACAAAAGCAGCGGTGCTACACCCAACCCTGTAGGGGGAAGGATTTGTCCTTGGAGTAATCAAAGGAAAATATTTTATACCTCTCTTTACAGGAGAGGTTTTTTTGTGGGAAGGAGGCGAAATATATGCATGAAAGAGATAGGGATGGGATTAGGCGTATTCAACAAAATTTAGTTGAAAACAAAGGACAACAAGAGCAAAAGTCTTCGAGAGTGGAAGGGGTGCGAAGAGAGCTTGTGAGAATTGCCAACGAAACAAAAGCAAAATATAAGAGGGAAGAGGAGGCAATGCGTCCAGATGCAGAGGTTGCTGTTAAAGAAATAATTCAACCTTGGTTTTCAGACTTAATTGCTTCAGGTACATACGAAGACCTATTAAGGTGGTCAAGGTTTAACGAGTATAATGTCTATCTCTCGGAAACAATTTTATACTATTGGCCTAATCGTGCTCTAAAGGAGATAGCAAGTGGAGACAGTAAGCTTTATAAAGATAAAGCAGAATTCGTGGTTGAAAGATATAAAGGATCAGATATCAAAAAAGGAATTCAGTCCCACGCTGATAGAGACAATGTATGGCATGCTGGTTTTAAGATGGGTAGAGGCAGGTGGCGTGATAATACTGATGGATTAAGAATTTGGCGGTGGCCAGTGGTAGGAGGGGGATTTGCCTTTTCTCAGAGTGCGATTTACTATGAAATTCCTGTAAATGAGCACAGCGTTGCCTTTTTTTTGGACAGGATTAGTCCAGAGGTATGGGTAGAATTTGGCAAGCAGATTGAAAGCGGAAAGGCTTGGGATGCAATAGAGCGCTCTATGAAACCGAAAAAGAGAGCGTCAGCTCGAGAAGCAACCGAAAGAGATGTAGAAGAAGAAAAAAGAGTTGCTCAAGAGTACCTAAGGAACCGGCAATGGCACTAAGCCAGAGTGGCAGGAAAGACGGAAGCTAGCTGTCTTTTTCTGCCATACAGATTGTGTATTTCTCAGAAGTAGAATAAAGAAGAATCAATTTAATTTTGTGCTTGAAAAAAGTATCCGGGCTCCCTATAATGAAACTACTATGAATACACAAATTGTTGAAAAAATTGAATCGATTGAGAAAGAATTTAAGGAATTAAAAACTCTCTTGAAAGAAGAAGCAAAAAAGAAACCTTCTAAAAAAAGTGACGTAGCGGGATTGTGGAAAGATTTAGATAGAAAAGATGTGAAAGTTTCGGTTGCCGAGGGACTTCGAGATTATCGCGATGGAAAAGTTTATGGGCCATTTAAAAATATGGAGGAGTTTAAAGCATCTCTTAAAAAGGATTCATGAAAATCACGTTTACTTTAAAAGGACGAAAAAGCTACATTTCCCTCCCTCCAAAAATTATGTCTATCACCGATAAACAACTCAACCTTCTAATAAATGACTTCCGGCATCCTTCACTTCGTGCTAAGAAGTATGATGAGAGGCAAGATATTTGGCAAGGCAGAATAACCGGAATTTGGCGTTTTTATTTTCTCATTGAACATGATGAGTACGTTATTCTTTCGATTATAAAACATCCTAATTGATTAAACTTGTTATGAAAAAACTACTACTTATTGATGGTAATGCTATTTTACATCGGGCTTATCATGCATTGCCGCCGTTGACTAATACCAAGGGGATGGTAGTGAATGGAGTGTATGGGTTTTTTTCAATGCTTTTTAATGTTCTTATTGACCAAAAGCCTGATTATCTGGCGGTATGTTTTGACCGTGCTGCGCCGAATTTTCGTCAGACGCTTTTCGCGGGTTATCAGCAACATAGGCCGGCAATGGCAGATGATTTTGTGCCGCAAATTATTTTGGTTCATGAATTACTGGAGAAAATGAAGGTTTCGGTTTTTGAGCTTGATGGATATGAGGCGGACGATTTGATTGGGACAATTGCGACTCTGGCGGTTTCTAGACGGGGTCCTGTCGGGCGTTTCCCCCGTCCGACGTCCTCGGTCGCAAAGCTCCCTGTGGGCGCTCGACGGGGGTCCCCCACGCCCGCCACCCCTCCAATTTCTGATTTAGAAGTTATTATTCTAACCGGGGATCGGGATATGTTGCAACTGGTGAATGAGAGAGTTAAAATTTTGATGCCGCTGGTTGGAATTTCAAAAACAATTTTATTTGATGAGGGGAAAGTTGAAGAAAAATATGGAGTCAAGCCTTCACAGTTTATAGATTATAAGGCACTCATTGGGGATGCGTCTGATGGGTATCCGGGGGTTGCGGGGATTGGGCCTAAAACTGCGAGCAATCTGCTTAAGGAATACGAAACTTTTGAGAATTTGTATAAGCAAATTCCCAAACTTCCTGAGAGAGTTGGCTTAAAGCTTGCAACTGACGCGGAGCAAGCTGCTCTTGCTAAAAAACTTGCAACTATTGTCATAGATGTTCCCACGCAATTTGATATTCAAAAATGTGCATGCTCAGGCTTTGATATTAAGAGTTTACGCGAAGCGTTTTCGGAACAGGGATTCAAAACACTGACAAAAAGACTTGATACTATATTCGGCGCGGGAGAACAAAAAGAGATAGAAAAGATGAAGAAAAATGAAAAAAAAGATCAATTGGAGTTGTTATGAAAATCCCAGAGAATATAAAAGCAGTTATTTTTGATGTTGATGAGCTTCTACTGGATACAGAGCACTTATGGTTTAAGACACATAATGAGTTCTTGAGAAGACGAAATTATGTCTATAAGGATGAAATGCATAGAGAAATAACAGGGTTGGGACATAAAGAGGTTAGCTTGTTTTATAAACAGCGCTTTGCTCTTCCAAATAAATGGGAAGAAATTGGTTTAGAATTTCGGGGGATTTTTTATTCGCTATTAACACAAGAGATACAGTTAATGGATGGCGCACGAGTTTTAGTTGAACAATTATATAAAAAGAGATACAAGCTAGCTGTAGCAACAGGTGGTTATTCGAGAGATAAAATTACGGGAATATTGAAAGACTTAGATATGAAAAAATATTTTTCAGTTATTGTTTCGGGAGATGAGGTTGAAAGGGGAAAGCCATATCCTGATATTTATCTTGAAACAGCAAAACAGCTAAATGTATCACCACAGCAGTGTATTGTTTTAGAAGATGCGATGAACGGGATTCTTGCAGCTAAAAAAGCTAAAATGATGGTATTTGGTGTTAATAAAGACGAAAAGATGAGAGAAGAGTTGGTAAAAGCAGGAGCAGATAAAGTGTTAACAAGCTTAACGGAAATTATTTGATGAAAGTTGCTTTAGTGCACGATTACATAAAAGAATACGGCGGAGCGGAGAGGGTTTTGGAGGCGTTGCATGAGATTTATCCGGATGCGCCTGTTTTTACTTCGGTGTATATACCTTCATTTTTGGGGCCGCATAGAGAACGATTTGCGCGATGGGATATACGGACGTCGATTTTGCAGCATATACCATTCAAGCATAAGCTTATCAGTCCATTCCGAATGTTTAGCCCATGGGTTTTTAAACAGTTTGATTTGTCGGATTATGATTTGGTGATTGTATCGGCGACGGGGGCTTACGAACCAAATATGGTTCGTACTAAGAACCAAGAACCAAGAACTAAGAACAATAAGGGAGCTATTCATATTTGTTATTGTCATACGCCGCCGAGGTATCTGTATGGTTACGCAACGGCGAGAGATTGGAAGAGGCATAGGATTTTTGCAGTTTTGGGGGCGGTTTTCAATCATTTTTTGCGGATGGTTGATTTCGCGGCGTCAAGACATGTAGATTTTTATATTGCGAATTCAGAGGAAGTGGCGGGGAGGATTAAGAAGTTTTATAGGAGCGAAGCTACTGTTATTTATCCTCCTGTAGAAATTCAAAATTCAAAATTACAAATCAAAAATCAAAAAGGAATGGATTCCCGCCTTTCCCACAAGGGGACTACATTCTCCGAAGGGTCGCGCGGGAATGACGATAAGAGGAAAGATTATTTTTTAACTGGGGGTAGGTTGGCGATGGCTAAGCATTTTGATCTTATTGTTCGTGCTTGTCGAGAACTAGACGTTCCTTTAAAAGTATTTGGCAAGTCGTTTGCCGGGTATGGTGAGAAACTTGAGGATTTAGCAGGACGAAAGACTGAATTTTTTGGAGAAGTAAGTGATGAGGAAAAGTTTAAACTTATGGCGGGAGCGAAAGCGTTTTTGTTTGCTTCAGAAGATGAGGATTTTGGGATTGTGCCGGTTGAGGCGATGGGTTGCGGGATTCCGGTTATAGCTTATAAGTCGGGAGGGGTGAAGGAAACAGTGATAGAGGGAAAGACGGGGGTGTTTTTTGAGGAACTAACAGCGGAGAGTTTTAAAAAAGCGATACAAAAGTTTGAGAAAATGAAATTTGACCCATATGATTCTAGAAAGCAAGCTCAGAAGTTCTCGAAAGAGAGGTTTGACATGGAATTTAAAGAATTTGTTAAAAGACTTTTTAGTGAGTAATTTTCAATTTAAAATTTGAAATTGAAATTTTTAAATTATGCCGGAGTTACCCGAAGTAGAAACAATTAGAAGGGGACTGGAGAAATATCTTGTTGGACATGTTATTGAGGATGTTGAAATTCGGTTGGCGAAGCAGTTTTCAGGAAATCCGAAGTTGATTATTGGAACAAAGATTATTTCGGTTCGGCGGTTTGGTAAAGGATTAGTCATTGATCTGGAAAACTTATACAGCGCGGCGATTCATATCAAAATGACGGGTCAGCTTATTTATCAGGGACCCGATATTCCAAAAGGAAGTAAGCCATCAGTTGCAAAGGTTGGTACTGCTCTACCTTCTCGGCATACGCATATTATTTTTCGTTTAGACAAAAAAGCGACGCTGTTCTATAACGATATCCGACAATTTGGGTGGATCAAGATAGTCAAAACAGATGAAGTGGGAAGTCTACCTTTCTTCAAAGAATTAGGACCTGAGCCATTGAAAGATCTTGATTTTGCGGGTTTTAAGAACATTATTGCGAAGATCGGCGCGCCAATAAAGTCAGTACTTATGGATCAGAAAAAAATCGGAGGGATTGGTAATATCTATGCAAATGATGCGTTATATTTAGCAAAAATTAATCCTAAAAGACCGGCTTCCTCACTTACTGCGGGAGAGTTGAGGGAACTTTTTAATGCAATAGAGAATGTGTTAAAAAAAGGTTTGGAGGTTGGCGGGGCATCGGAATGGCAATATGTTAATGCCCTGGGAGAGGCGGGGGGTTATCAGAATTTTTTTCAAGTTTATGGACGAGATGGAAAGTTGTGTAAGCGATGTAAGAGTACAATTGAGAGGATAAAAATAGGCGGGCGGGGGACGTTTTACTGTCCAGGGTGCCAGAGCTAAGCTCTACTTTTTTAGTCTTATAGTTTGATATTTATTATGATTTCCGTTATAATTATTGCATGGGTGAATTACTTATACGACGCGAAATTCATGAATATAATGTACATCAAGCTGTAGCTTTAGATTTAGATAGAACTTTAGGCAGTGTTAAGGCAGCTATGGCCCGATTTTATGCGGCAGCAAGGTTTTGTGGAATACCGGTAGAACAAATCGACGAAGAACGTCGCGAAGTGGAAAGTAAGGGCGGTACATTTGAACCTCTACATTCTATAGAAGATAAGCTTACACCAGAATTAAGACATAAATTTAATTATCGTTTTACAACTTTAAAGAATCCTCCAATTTTATATGATGATGCAATCACTTTCTTAAATAATCTAGAAAGGAACGCTATGCCTTTTCATTTGATTACTTATGGGGTAAATCCTGAGTGGCAACGACTCAAAGTAGAGGCAAGCGGTTTTCGGGGTGGCGTGACAATTTTGGATGATTCTAATAAAGGAAGGGAAATTGCCGGTTGGAGCTCAGGAGGTAAATATGAGCTTGCTTTAGAGGGAGGTGCCGAGAAGACAGTATATCGTGCGGATACTGTTTGTTTAATTGATGATAAAGCAGTAGCATTCAATGATCTACCACAAGACTGCAGCGGGTTTTTGCTACAACGAGGTGATGAGTTGCTTGCGAGTCAACAGGGTTCAGTGCCGGAGAATGTGAGAACTATTCATAGTTTGGATGAGTTGATAGTAGTAAATGGTGTAATTACGCCCCGGAGATAGAGTTTCTTCAAAAATTGTATTTATGTAAAAGTTGTGCTATCATCTTGATGGATTCGTACTTTTTCATGACATTAGTATGACAAACAACGGACGGGATAGGGTTATTATATCAGTAAGCGGTTCTCTAATCGTCCCTAATGGGGGAATTGGTACGGATTTTCTTGCTAAGCTTAATAGCTTTATCCGAGAGCAACTGACGCAACATCCAAAGCGTCAGTTTTTTTTGGTTATAGGGGGCGGATCGATCGCGCGGCATTATATTGATGCAGGCCGGGAAGTTTTGAAACATCAACTTTCGGGGGAGGATTTGGATTGGCTGGGGATTCATGCGAGCCGACTCAACGCTCATTTGGTAAGGACTATTTTTCGAGATATTGCACATGCATATATTATTGATGATTATGATGTCATTAGAAAGGCCACGGAATCGGTTATTGTTGCTTCCGGATGGCGACCGGGATGGTCGACTGATTATTGTGCAATGTTACTCTGCGAGGATTATGCTGAAGATACACTTATTAATTTGGGTGTTCTGAAGCAACTTTACGATCGCGATCCGAATGAGCATGTTGATGCCAGAGCACTAGAAAAAATTCGATGGGACGATTTTCGGAAATTAGTGGGTGAGAAGTGGACACCGGGAATGCATGCGCCTTTTGATCCGATTGCTACTAAGAAAGCGCAGGAATTGGGGGTCAAAGTAGTTATTATGTCGGGAAAGGATTTTGAGAATTTGGATAAGTATTTCAGGAGAGAAAAGTTTGTGGGAACTGTGATTGAATAAAAATCCAAAATACAAAATCATAAATTCCAACAATAAATTACAAATTCAAAATTACAAATCCTAAATAAATTCAAATATTTAAATTCTAAATCCAAAACGTTTTGAATTTTTAAAATTAGAATTTTGATATTATTTGGAATTTGGTGCTTTGAATTTGTAATTTACATCTGGCAGTTTGGATTTCGAACTTAATGCTTTTAAAACATCTCTCTCTTCAAAATTTTCGTAACTACACAAAGGCTGATTTTAGTTTTGATAGAGGGGTGACGGTTGTGGTTGGGGCAAATGCTAGCGGTAAAAGCAATTTGATTGAGGCTATTTATCTTTTGGCGACAGGGCAGAGCCGACGCACGGATCACGATAAACAGCTTATTCATTTTGGCGTTACTTTTTGCCGTGTAAAAGGAGTTGCGGAGGAGGAGTTAGAGGTAGTAATTTCGACGGATGGCGAACGGCGATTGCAAAAAAAATATTTGGTCAATGGTGTTTCAAAGCGACGGATTGATTTTGCTGCTCATCTCACAACAGTAATTTTTACACCCCTTGATCTTGATATCGCATTGGGACAGCCATCGAGCAGGCGCAGATTTCTTGATGAGATCCTCTCACAGGCGGATTACGCATACCGTTTGGCTGTTACTACATACACTCGCGGCTTGAGACAACGTAACGCACTTTTGGAGCAGGCGCAAAAAACGGGAAAACGACAGGAGAAATTATTTGCGTATTGGAATGACTTGTTAATAAAAAACGGGGAAATAATAACACGTAAAAGAGATGAGTTAATTACTTATATAAATAATAAAAAAAAGGATTTATTTCAATTTAAGTTGGTGTATGACAAAAGTATTATTTCCGTGGATCGTTTGCTGCAGTACGAGCAGGCAGAATTGGGGGCGGGGGTGACTTTGGTTGGTCCGCACCGTGATGATGTAACTATTCTGGCTTATTCAGAAATTTCTGACAGTCATGAAGATGTTAAATTTTTTTCATCAAGAGGACAGCAGCGGCTTGTGGTGTTGGAGCTTAAACTTTCACAGATTTCATACATAGAGGAGGTAAAACAAGTAAAGCCGCTGCTTCTTCTGGATGATATTTTTTCGGAGCTTGACGAAACGCATATACGACATATTTTTGAAGTTGTAAGTACGCCGCAGACAATTATCACGACGACGCATGAAGATTTTATACCGAAAAAAATGTTTCCAGGTAACAAGATCATTCAGCTATAAAAAACTTGAAAACTGTCTATAGTTGTGATAAAATCTGCTTATTATGAGTGAAATGCCGAGATGGGGATTAGGGATATTTGAACCGAAATCAGGTGATAAGAAAGCAGATACTTTAAATTTAGATAATGAAGTTGGCAATGAGAGACCACGTACTCCGGAAGAGGTGCTCAAGGAGAGAGCAAGTAAGCATTGGGAAAGTTGGACAAGGCCTGCTCATAGACAAGTTACTCCCAGACAAGACACACCTAGACAAGTCATTCCTAGACAAGAAGCTCCTCCGGCAGTAATTGACCAAAGTAGAGAAGTAATTAAAGGTTGGAAAGCAAATCTTAATCCAAAAGCTAACGTTTTAAAACCTTAATTTTTTTGTTATCCCCTTTGATCTTTTTATTTTTTTCTAGTATCCTTAAATATGGTGCGATAGTTGTACCACTCCGCATTGATTTTGCGCCTGTTTTAATGTCCCCCAAGGGGGCTAGCTTCTTTGAAGCGGCGCATAATCAAAGCTGCGGGTATTATACATTTTTTGTAATTAGAATTTATAGGAGTATATATGGATGAATTTGATGTTAGTGAATTAAAGAAGCTTTATATACCCCCACCTGAGTCGCATAAGGGGCAAAATGGGAAGCTCATGGTGATTGGGGGGTCGCATCTTTTTCATGCGGCATCTTTGTGGGCGCTTACGGTAGCCAGCAGGATTGTAGATATGGTGTTTTATTCTTCTGTGCCGGAGAATAATGAGATCATATACGCGCTAAAACGGGAATTCAGGAATGGTATTGTGGTGCGAAGGGATGATATTGAAAGCTACATTGAGGAGGCTGATTGTGTTTTGATCGGGCCGGGAATGGTAAGAACAGAAAGTTCAAAGTTCAAAGTTGAAAGTTCAAAGTTGAAACCTAAAGTTCAAAATTTACAAGAAATAAATAGCTTAAAAGATGAGGGGGAACTGACGCATTATCTTACAAAATATTTACTGCATAAATATCCAGAGAAGAAGTGGGTGATTGATGCGGGGGCATTGCAGATGATGGAGCCGGAATGGCTCTTGCAGTTAAATGGGAATGTGGTTTTGACGCCGCATGCGGGGGAGTTTGAACGTATTAAGTTAAAAGTTAAAAGTGAAAAGTTAAAAGTTGCCGTAAAGGATAAATCAATAGAGAAACAAGTGGAGTTATTTGCAAAAGAATTTAATTGTATTATTTTACTGAAGGGGAATGTAGATACTGTGTGTTCGTCTTCGGCATGTATAGTAGTTAAGGGTGGGAATGCGGGGATGACGAAGGGGGGGACGGGGGATGTATTGGCTGGTTTAGTGGGTGCTTTAGGATGCAATAATGATTTGTGGCTTTCTGCAAAAGCGGGGAGTTATATAAATAAGAAAGCGGGGGAGAGGCTATTTGAAAAGGTGGGTTATTATTTTAATGCGTCGGATTTGGCTGATGAGGTACCGAGAGTTATGAAAGAGTTGACCTCACTAGGCTGAAGCTTCCCACACCGCCAAGGCTTTGCGGGACGAGCCGCGGGGCAAGGTGGTTATAGATTATGTCTAAAAATGTGTCAGTAAATAATAAAAAATTTATATTGATTTTGCAGATTTGCGCTTTCGTGCTTATTTATGTTGTTATATTTATTATTCTGCGTAATAAAATACCGGATGCATCTAAAATGGTAGGATTCGCTGAAGAAATTTATGGCGGATACGGATACTATTTAATTTTTTTAGGAGCATTACTTGAGGGGACTTTTATTGTCGGGTTTTATATACCGGGATCTTTTATTGTTTTTTTAGGCGTGTCGCTTGCCCGGTTAGGTATTACATCTTTTCCGCTGGTTATTCTTTTTGGAACTTTGGGATTATGTTTTGGATATAGTATTAATTACTGCCTCGGAAGATTCGGCTGGTACAAGATAATAGAGGGGTTTGGTTTTGAAAAACAAATAGTGGGGGCAAAAAATAATCTAAAACATCATTATAATAAAGCTCTTTTTTGGGGTTATATTATGCCAAGTACAGGCTCTATGCTATCTACGGCTTCGGGAATTTTAAAAGTTCCATTTAAAGAATTTATTTTTAAAACCATATTAATACAAGCTTTTTGGAGCTTGATACTTGGGGGACTAGCCTATGTATTTGGTATGACATTTATATACATGTTTCTTGTTTATTTTGGTACGATCGCTTTGATTGGAATAGGAATGTATATCTTGCATAAATTGTACAAGAAAAGGAAGAAGCGGCAGCAGATGCATACTTAAGCGTTGCCAATTTTAGGGAAATGTGCGAGAATTGGGGGGTAAATGTATACTCCAGCGTACTCCATTACTAATAAGATTCTTAAATTTATCGGGATTATTGAGGCTTGTAAGGAGGTTATAGATCATGCGCCGCTTTTGCCTTATTACGAAAAGGAATTTCAGAAAGATGCAATGGTCCGGACTGTGCATCATGGAACACATATTGAGGGGAATGAGCTTAATTTGACACAGGCGGAGAAGGCAATGTTTGGAGAGGAGATTGTGGCACGGGAGCGAGATGTGCAGGAGGTTATTAATTATAGAAAAGCGATGGAATACATAGATCAGTTTAAAGTTAAAAGTGAAAAGTTAAAAGTTGAGGAAGAGTTTATAAAGAATTTACATAAAATGATAGTTGGGAAAATATTGGAACCTGAGAGGTGTGGAACGTTTCGGACAACTCAGGTGGTGGTGCGTAATAGTGTCACAGGGGAGGTGACTTTTACTCCGCCGGTACCGATGGTTGTGCCTTATCAATTAAAGGAGCTTGCGGAGTTTATTAATAAGACCGGTACTGAAGATATTCATCCGGTATTGAAGAGCGGAGTTGTGCATTATGAATTTGTACGAATTCATCCGTTTGTTGACGGGAATGGAAGAGTAGGACGGGTGTTGTCGACTTTTATTTTATTTCAGAGCGGTTATGATATCAGGAAGTTTTTTTCACTTGAGGAATATTTTGATCACGACGCTGCGCAATACTATGCCAGCTTGCAGAGCGTTGAGGGGAATAATGGCGATCTGACTGCGTGGCTTGAGTATTTTACCGAGGGTCTGGCGCTTGAACTTAATAAAATCAAGGAAAAGGTTGGCAAAATATCAATTGACGTAAAACTGCGAGAGAGACTCGGGGGAAAACCTGTAATGCTAACAGAGCGGCAATTGAAAATAATTGAGTATATTCAAAAGACAGGGTATTTACAAAATAATGGATTCAAGATGCTTTTCCCATTTGTGTCGGAGGATACGGTTTTGAATGAATTGAAGTATCTTATAAAGCACAGGATTGTGAAGAAACAGGGGAGTACTAAGGCGGCGAAGTATGTGATGGGATAATTGGTTTTGATTTTTGCGTTTTGAATTTTTGTATGGAAGGATCTGAAAAATTTACTGTTAAAACCTTAGAAAAACCAGAAGGATCTAAAACACTTCCGGCGAGTGAGCGACCGGCGATTTTTCGCTGGTTTAGAGATCGCGGGCTGCCTATCTATTTGACTGCAGCTTTGTCCGTAGTAGCTCCCTTCAAGACGGAGAGACTGGAAGCTGCTGAAATTTCGCCAAATGCTACTTGGATTGATGGAGTGGAAACCTTACATAGAGAATCGCTGAATAATGTTAATGAATCATACGGGTTATTTTTAAAAGATAATGATACCGGTAGAACAAAATGGATTATTGGAAAAGAGGGTAAGCCTACTTTTGTGGATATTGAACCTAGGGGTATTACTAAGCCCGTCGAACTAGAAATTGCCGGACATGATGCGTCATCAATCACTCTATGTGATATACATACCCATCCGTTAAGTAATACATATTACGGACAATCGGATAAGGAAATACTTGATATACGACAAGGGAAGCAAGTTATAGCAAAACCACCAAGCGGTGATATATGGCAGGGCGATATAAGTGTTTATAGGCATGAAGCTTTTGAATTGGCTATAGATCCAATCAGGAATAAGGGAATAACAGTTGAGATTAGCCAAGGCGTGGTTGATCCAGCCGGTATTACATATCATAGACTGCTCAAAGATCAAGAGATTCGATACCAATACCCAAATTTTCATAAAGAACTCGAGGAAAGCCGAGTTGCTCTACGAGAATGGGAAAATACGATTAGGCCCCTTGTTGATAGTCTTGATATAGCAAAACTTAACAAACTATATGAGCTCACAGAATACGACTACAAATCTAAATTAGATAATACATATTCGGAACAAGAAATGCAGGAAATAAAACGCCAGGTAATAATCAATACGATTATATTTGGAGTGTTCGGATATAATATAGCGCAGGAACTTCTTGCCGACCATTCGGATGGACAAAAACTGCTGCAGGATTTTAAAACTAAGATTTTCGACAAAAGATTTGTTATGGATGAAGCAAGTTATAAATGGCGAATAAAGTCTTTGACTGTTTCACCTGAGCAATTGACTTCAACAGAAGAATATGCCAAGTTACGCGAAGCATACGTACAGAATGGGACTAAAATACGCTTTGTCCCGCACAGTCAGATACCCAACGAACCACCTTGCGCGGGAACTGATTATAAACCTTAACATAGTATGAAATTTAGTGAATTGGCGATTTATTTTGAAAAATTAGAAGCTACATCTTCAAGATTAGCACTTATTGATATACTTGCGGATCTTTTTAAGCAGGTATCTAATGATGAGTTTGACAGAGTTATTTATTTGACGCAGGGGAGGGTGGCGCCGTTCTACGCGCCTGTGGAAATCGGTATGGCGGATAAGATGGTGGCGCAAAGCATCGGTGAAGCATTTGGTCTTACTAAAGACGAGGTGCTCACAGTTTTTTCAAAAAAAGGCGACTTGGGGTTGGTTGCGTTTGAGCTTTCAAAGAGCAAGCGAAAACGCGGGAAAAAAGAAGAATTGTCGGTCGTAACTGTTTTTGATGAGTTATTGAAGATTGCGCATACCGGAGGAGTCGGTAGTGTTGAAAAGAAAATTACCGCATTGAAAGTATTGCTTGAACATATGGATGCTGTTTCGGCGAAACATTTGGTCAGAATCCCTCTTGGTAATACAAGACTCGGAATAGGAGACCCAACAATATTAGATGGGTTGGCTTTGGCTATTTTAGGAGACCGCAGCAACAGAAAACTTCTTGAAAAAGCGTACAATGAGACTTCAGATTTAGGCTTGATTGGTAAGACATTGGTGGAGGGTGGGTTGAAAAAAGTTCAAAAGCTGACTGTAAATGTTGGCAGGCCGATCAGGTCAGAACTATGTGAACGTTTGCCTAATCCAGAAAAAGTTTTTAGTAAGATGAGTCCTTCGACAGGCTCAGGATCTCCCTACGGTCGAGGTGTGCATACGACTTTTAAATATGATGGGTTTCGGGTGCAGATTCATAAAAATGGTAACAAAGTGGAGATGTTTTCCCGCAATCTAGAAGATATGACGCATATGTTTCCGGAACTTATTGAGGGGACGCTTAAGCAAGTGAAAGCTAAGACTGTGATTTTGGATACTGAGGCATTGGCATATCAGCCTGATTCGGAAGAATTTTTGCCGTTTCAAGAAACTACCAAGCGGCGTAGAAAATATAATATTGAAGAGATGGCCCAGAGTTTGCCATTGAAAGCATTTGTTTTTGATATTTTGTATTTAGATGGAAAATCTCTGATTGATACTCCGCTAACGGAGCGGATGAAGATTCTAAAAAAAGTTATTCCCAATAAGGACATTTTGATTCCATCAACCGGAGAAATTCTGACAGATCCCAAAGATCTGCAATTTATGCTGGACGATGCGATTTCAAAAGGACTTGAGGGGGTTGTGGTTAAAAAACCTGACTCATTGTATGAAGCGGGCGGACGGAATTTTAATTGGGTGAAGCTGAAAAGACATTCTTCCGGAGAACTGCAGGATACTATTGACTGCGTGATTTTGGGATATATATTCGGCCGCGGCAAAAGAACGGCATTTGGAGCCGGAGCATTATTGGTGGGATTGTATGATAAAGCTGCTGATCAATTTGTCAGTGTCTCCCGAATAGGAACAGGGTTAAATGATGATGAGTGGAGAAGCATCAAAGAAAAAACAAAAGGCCTCGAACTTGACCATAAGCCTGCACGTGTAAATTCATTGATTACGCCGAGTGTTTGGGTAAAGCCTGAGATTGTGATTGAGGTTTTGGCGGATGAGATAACGAGGAGTCCTTTGCATACCGCGGGTATGCAAACTAAGAACTTAGGACCTAGAACTAAGAACAAAGTGGAGGATAAATTACAAGAGGCGGGGTATGCTTTGAGGTTTCCGCGATTAATTAGCTTTCGTGATAAGGATAAAAAGGCTGAGGATGCTACTACGGTGGATGAGTTAATTGAAATGTATAAGATGCAAGGCAAGAAATAGTATACTTCTACATTTGTAAATTTATCATACTGATATTATACTCGTACTATTATGGAAGTTAAAACATCAGGTGAATCAAATTTCCGTATAATTAAAATTGCCAGTAAGGAACTGATTCAGGATTTAACGCAGAGACAAGAGGAGTTAGATGAATGGGTTAAAAAGACTAAGGAGGTAGTCCCAACAGATAGAAATTTTAATTTCGAAATTAAAAAAGGAGTTGAAAATAATGTAGGTCTTAGTTTAAGAAGAAATGATGGAGCAACGATTAACGTCAATTCTTTTATACCTGAAGGAGTAAGATTTCAAATAAGAGATAAATATTTATATAATGATGCAGAGAAGGTAGTTGGTTTTCCTGAAGATCAGCTGCAATATAGGGGGTCTCTTTTGTCGCTTTTTCATGAAATTGGACATTCTAAAACGTTTGTTATGCCAAGTTATTCATTTATAGAGAAAGTGAGGGCTGAGGTTGTAAATAAACTAAATCTTTTTAGAATTATTAATCACCAAGGCAATTTAGAAGTGCCTCAACTAGATCATCTCCTACATATAATTAATATAAGTCCAGAAGTACTCTATCCTGAAGACCTGATGGAAAAGAGACTTTCTGTACATGAACAAAATGAAAGGGAAGCATGGGCATCAGGGCTACATTCCCTACGGGATCTTAATAGTAAAGGTTACAATGTTTTTGCAGGTTTTGAAAGCGTGAAGGATGTACAAGCTTTTATTGCTGCTAATCTTACATCATACAATATACTGGAGCATGCGATGACAGGTTACGAGTCTAATCGTTTTTCAAAAAGACCCTATAAATAAATGCCCTTTTTTATTTTAATGAGATATTGATGGGTGCATTATATGCAGTACGTAGCGGATTTGCATCTTCATTCAAAATATTCGCGGGCGGTGTCGCAGAGTATGACCTTATCTGTAATGGCGCAATATTCCTTGAGAAGAAGAGTTTGATTTCGCTATTTTTTATGTTATTATAAATTAATGAAAACAGTTGACTGGAGCAATATTTATAAAAATCATAAAGGCAAATGGGTAGCGTTGGCAGATGATGAGAGGACGGTTCTGGCTGTTGCGACAGACGTTAAACAGGTAATTAAAAAAGCGCTCGATGCGGGGCATAAAAATCCAATCTTAACCAAGATGCCTCAGAAATTGCTTACATATGTCGGCTCCCGTATATGAAGTTTTCCTATAAAGATTATGGCGAAGGCATCATCCGTCCTGTTATCCCAATTACGATAGTATCTAAAAACCACTTTGTAATCTATGAAGTTCTGGTTGATTCGGGTGCTGATTCAAACATTTTGCCAGCAGAGCTTGCGGAAGTCTTGGGAATAAATCTTAGTAAAGGCGATAAGGGAGAAGTAGCAGGAATTACCGGTGAAAGTCGTGATATTTATTTCCATGATTTGAATATCCGGGTAGGAGGTGATTTATATAAAAAAGTACGGATTGGATTCTTAAAAGAAATGGGACAGTACAGTTATGGCGTTGTAGGTCAAAAGGGCTTTTTTGATATTTTTGTAGTTAAATTTGACTTAGTCAAGGAAGAAATAGACTTAAAACCGCGAGAAAGTTTTAGTTCCTATAAAAATTGAGCGCTTATGCATTACGTGGCGGATTTGCATTTACATAGTAAATATTCACGGGCGGTGTCGCCGAGTATGACTCTTCCGGTAATGGCGCAATTCGCGAGACAAAAGGGACTGGATATTTTGACTGTTTCGGATTGGACACATCCGATTTGGTTTAGGGAAATACAGGGACAGTTAGAGGAAGCAGGGGAAGGAGTATACAAAATCAAAGATCCCCACAAGGGGACTACCTTCAAAGAAGGGTCGCAAAGTTCAAAGATCAAAACTACAACTCACGCCGACGTTAAAGCTATGGCGGGCGGGCAAAGCTCAAAATCACAAAAAGATATTTTATTTTTGCTTTCTACAGAAATCTCAAGCATCTATAAGCAGGGGGATAAATTACGACGGATACATAATCTTATTTTTGTACCAAATTTGGAAACTGCGGAGAAAGTTAGTAAGGAACTACTACGGCGGGGGTGTAATTTGTCGGCTGATGGGCGGCCGATTATTGGTTTGTCTGCAAAAAATTTATTGGAGCTGATTTTAGCTATTGATGAAAGGTCGTTGCTTATTCCATGTCATATTTGGACGCCGCATTTTGGGGTTTATGGATCAAAAAGTGGGTTTGATTCACTTGAGGAGGCATTTGGTGATTTGGCAAAATATGTATATGGCGTTGAGACAGGTATTTCTTCTGATCCTGAAATGAACTGGCGAGTTGAGGAGCTTAGTAACCGGTCAATACTTTCATTTTCCGATGCACATTCTCCTGCTAATATGGCACGCGAGGCCACGGCCTTTGAACTTTCGGAGCCGAGCTATGAAAATATAAGACAGGCATTTATGCGAACATCTAAACTTGTCATTGCGAGCGACCCGCCAGCTGGCGGAGAGCGTGGCAATCCCGTTGAGAAAGGGATTGCACCCCAAGAGTACTTGCCTCTTCGAGGTGGCGCTTCGTCGTCCTTAAATAAGGGGACTCCTCGCAATGACAATCGTATAGCTTATACAATTGAATTTTATCCTGAAGAGGGTAAGTATCATTATTCAGGTCACCGAACATGCAAAATTTCCTTTTCGCCTCAAGAAATTAAAGAGCATGGAAAGATTTGTCCAGTCTGCAAACGGGAATTTACAGAAGGGGTAGCGCTTCGCATTGAGCAACTAGCCGGAGCGGCTAATGCAGACGGATATGAAGAGAAAATAAGCGAAAGCGGTGTTAAGTGGTATACGGATGGGTCAAAGAGGCATCCTCCATATGTTAAGCTTGTGCGACTTGAACAGATTATAGGAAGCGGGATGGGTCTTGGAGCAAAAAGCATTAAGGTGAAAGCCGAGTATGACAAATTAATGCGTGAATTTGGGTCGGAGCTTACTATTCTTCTTAAGTCAACATTATCTGAGATAGAAAAAATAACTAATGCAAAAATTGCTGAGGGTGTGGGAAGAGTGAGAAAGGGAAAGCTTAAAATTGACCCGGGATATGACGGGGAATACGGGGTTGTAAAAATTTGGGATTCTGCAGAGCAGAATTTAAAGGGAAAAGAGGCTGGGGAAAAAATTTCTGAAGGGCAGTTGGGGCTGGACATCTAAAGAATTTTCAATTTGAAATTTTCAATTTTCAATCAATTTACAATGTTTCAATTTTCAATTAAAAATTATGACCTTTCTTGAGAAATACGAACTACTGAAAAAATCTATTCCTGTTCCGGCTATTGTAACTAGAGAATCTGTTGATTGTGAGTATGTAGATTATGCTTATAGATGTAAAAATTGCTATTATTGCCCTTATGGATTTAGACTGACTGATAGTATATATACGTATCTTGGTTGGGGCATTAAGCTTGTTGATTGTGATACTGCAACTGAATCCGAAAAGTGTTATGAGTGTATTCATTGTAAGAAATGTTACAACTCTACATATCTGATAGATTGCAATAGTTCTACTGATTGTCATTTTTCTTCCTTACTTAACTCGTGTACTGATTGTTTTGGTTGTGTCAGTCTTACCCATAAGAAATACTGTATATTTAATAAGCAATTCACAAAACAAGAATATTTTAAGAAAGTAGAAGCGAAGAGACGAGAAAAACCGGAAAAACTTCTTGAACAAATGCTTGAGCTTAAAAAAACAATCCCACATCCGGCGAGTCAACAATTCGATAGTGAAAACAGTCCGTATGGTAATTATATTTACTCGACTAAAAACAGCTTTTGGTGTTTTGACAGTCATTATATGGAAAATTCAGGCTATATTTATACTAGCGGTTTTTCAAAAAGATGTTGGGATATGTTTGCAAGCGGAGCAACAATACAAGAAGGTACTTCCTCAGAGTTGTGTTATCAAATTGCTGATTCAGGCGGTTGTTATAACTGCGCATTTCTTTATCGTTGCGAATACTGTGCTAATTGTTTTTATAGCGATAATCTCATGAATTGTAATGACTGCTTCGGGTGCGTGGGACTAACAAAGAAAAAATATTGCATATTAAATAATCAACTTACTAAAGACCAATATGAAAAAGCAATTAAAGTGATCAGAAAAGAGCTTGGGTGGAAAAATTAGCTAAAAAATTAGGTGCTATAATACTAAGCAATGACATTTCTTGATAAGTATGAACTCCTAAAAAAATCTGTTCCTGTTCCGGCTGTAACCAGGGTGGATACTTTAGAATCTGAATATTCTGATTTTATGGGTATGAGTAAAAATTGCTTCTATTGCTTTCATGGGTACAAACTCGTAGACAGTATGTATTCAATTCACGGATGGGGTGCTGACCTAATAGACTGCCTTTATACTACGGAATCAGAGCGATGCTACGAGTGTATTGAATCCACAAAGTGTCATAGCTGCACTTATCTTATAGAGTGCAACAACTGTACCGATTGTCACTTTTCTGCTTTGTTAAATGCCTGCACTGACTGTTTCGGCTGCGTTGGTTTAACTCATAAAAAATATTGTATTTTTAACAAACAATATACTAAGGAAGAATATTTAAAAAAAGTTGAAGAGCTGAAAAAAGAAGATCCGGAAAAACAACTCGCGCAAATGTTTGAGATAAAAAAGCAGATACCTCATCCTTCAAGTCAGCAAGTAAATGCAGAAAATTGTCCTTATGGAAATTATATTTATGATTCAAAAAATAGCTACTGGTGTTTTAATAGTTATTATATTGAAAATTGCGGCTATAATATTTTTAGCGGGTATGCAAAAAATTGTTGGGATGTCTTTTGTTTTGGAGATTCCAAAGCAACTTCTGAGCTTTGTTATGAGCATTTCTATACGTCCTGGTGCTATAACTGCGCCTTTCTTAGTTATTCATTTACTTGTACTAACTGCCATTATGGTACTCAGCTTAAAAATTGTACTGATTGTTTCGGCTGTGTGGGGCTTACCAATAAAAAATACTGCATATTAAATAATCAGCTAACAAAAGACCAGTATCAAAAAGCTGTAAATGTTATTAAAAATGAGCTTGGGTGGAAAAATTAGCGAATAAACTTACTGCTATAATACTAATCAATGAAATTTCTTGAAAAATATGAACTCCTGAAAAAATCTATTCCGGTTCCGGCAGTAATCAGGGATAAAACAAGCATTAATTGTGAATTAGTGGATTACTGCAGTGGTTGCAAGAATTGTTTTTATTCTTTTTATATTTATAAATCTGAAGACTGTATATATACAACTTGGGGTTGGGGTAATAAGCTCGTAGATTGTACTGTGCTTACGAAAGGATCTGAAAAATGTTATCAATGTGTTGATAGCAATAATTGTAATAATTGCATTTATCTCCTGGATTGCAATAATTGTACTGACTGCAATTTTTCAGCATACTTGAATTCATGCAGTGATTGTATTGGTTGTGTTGCATTGACTCATAAAAAATATTGCATCTTTAATAAGCAGTACACAAAAGAAGAATATTTAATGCAGGCTGAACGATTAAAGAAAGAAAAGCCTGAAAAAGCATTGGAACAAATGTTGAAGTTAAAAAAGACGATTCCCCATCCTGCGAGTCAACAATTTAATAGCGTGAATTGCCCTTATGGAAATTATATTTATAATTCAAAGAATTGCTTTTGGTGTTTTAATACTTATGATAGTGAAAGTATCGGATATAGTAATTTAGACGGCGGAATAAGGAAGTGTTTTGATACTTTTTGGTGCGGCGGCCCCAGAGATAGATTGACCGAAAATTGTTATCAACTTGTAGGCTCAGGTCTTTACTATAATTGTTATAACTGCGCATTTTTAACCGATAGTGAAGGTTGTACGAATTGTTATTACGGTAGAGATCTGAAAAACTGCTCTGACTGCTTTGGTTGTGTCAGTCTGACCAACAAAAAATACTCCATCTTGAATAACCAATTGAGTAAAGAACAATACGAAAAAGCCATTAAAGATATTAGAAAAGAGCTTGGGTGGAAATAAATTGACTTTTTATACATCATGATGTATAAATATATATATGATACGAACACAGGTTTATATCACATCCAAACAACATGCGCTGCTTAAGAAAAAAGCACATGCAGAGAATGTCACGCTTTCTGAGGCATTGAGAAAGGTTATTGATAAAGATTTATTGAAAGCAGAAAAGGTTCACAGGCAACAGCCGCACAAAAATTGGTTTCGCTCTGTGGTAAAAGAGGTTGAACAATTAGGCGGAGAAGGACCATCTGATTTGGCAAGTAATGTTGATGAATATTTATACGGGGGCAAAAAATGAGGGTATTTGGGGATTCGAATTATTTAATTGCTCTTTTTAACATCAAGGATGGTCTGCATGAAAAAGCGTTGACAATAAGCGATAAGCTTACTAATGAAAATACTACCCTAGTTGTCTCCAGTTTTATATTTTTAGAGACTGTCACGGTTTTATCACAGAAAGTAAATAGAGAAGTAGCGAGGCGTGTAGGCAATGAATTATTGCTGAGAGGTCAAGTTGAGATACTGCATGTTACAGAAGTATTACAAGATAAAAGCTGGGAGATATTTCAAGAGATAAATAGAAAAAATGTAAGCTTTGTAGATTGTAGTATATTGGCAATTATGGAGCAAGAAGATATACCTTTACTTTTGACATTTGACAGGGAAGATTTTAAACCTTTACAAAAGGCTTATAAATTTGAGATTTATAGTAAATAAGACCATGACATTTCTTGAGAAATACGAACTATTGAAAAAATCGGTTCCTGTTCCGGCTGTGTTTGCGCCATATAGTATAAACTCTGAATATGCAGATAATAATATGAGAGGTAAGAATTGTTATTACTGCTTTGATGGGTATTATTATGAAAATTGTATGTATACTGGCATTGGCGCGTACAACAAATGGATTGTAGATTGTATACAGATGGAATTATCTGAAAAATGTTATGAGACTATAGATAGCACCAGATGTTATGGTTCTTCCTATTTGATAGAGTGCAATAGTTGTAATGATTGTCATTTTTCCGCCTTTTTAAACTCTTGTGCTGACTGTTTCGGTTGCGTGGGTTTAACTCACAAAAAATACTGTGTTTTTAATAAGCAATACAGCAAAGAAGAATATTTTAAAAAGGTTGAAGAATTAAAAAAAGAAAAGCCGGAAAAGATACTGGCCCAAATGCTTGAACTAAAACAAACCGTTCCGCATCCAGCAAGTCAGCAGTCAAATAATGAGAATTGCCCGTATGGTAATAATATACATGATTCAAAAAATTGTTTTTGGGCTTTCAATATATATTATTTTGACAATTGCGGCTATGTTTTTAACGGATCGTACGCAAGGAATTGTTGGGACTCATATCTATTTGGGGGGAACCCCGGGATAAAAACTGTCTCAGAATTATGTTATCAGCAGGTATATACGGAAACTTGTTACAACTGCGCTTTTTTAATCTACTGTGAAAATTGCACAAATTGTCATTACAGCTCATATCTCAGAAGCTGCACTGATTGTTTCGGTTGTGTTGGCCTGACAAAGAAAAAATACTGCATCTTGAATAACCAACTGACCAAAGATCAATATGAAAAAGCTTTGAAAGAGATCAAAAGGGAGTTGGGGTGGAAGTTTTAGTAATGAGTCGCAAATATCAATGCTATGATATTTCTTGAGAAATACGAACTCCTGAAAAAATCTGTTCCTGTGCCGGCTGTGTGGAATGGCTCATATACGGTTGATTGTGAATATGTAGATTATGTCTATCAAAGCAAAAATTGCTACCACTGCTTTGATTCAGCAGCGCTGGAAGATAGTATGTATGCAACGATGTCGCGGGGAAATAAACTGATAGATTGCACCGCTGTATTTGAATCTGAAAAATGTTATCAAAGTATTGATAGCACCAGATGTCAGAATTGTACAAATCTGTTGGATTGCAACAATAGTACCGATTGTCACTTCTCAGCCTTTTTAAACAATTGCACTGATTGCTTCGGTTGCTTAGCTCTGAATAATAAGAAGTATTGCATTTTTAACAAACAATACACAAAAGAAGAATATTTTAAAACGGTTAAGGAACTAAAGAAAGAGAAGCCGGAAAATTTATTAGCCCAATTGTTTGAACTAAAACAAAAGTTTCCCCATTCCGCAAGTCAGCAATTTAATACACAAAATTGTCCATATGGTAATTATATATATGATTCAAAGAATTGCTATTGGGCTTTTAACATGTATTCTTGTGAGAATTCTGGATATATCTATAATGGTTATTATGCGAATAACAGTTGGGATGTTTATCTATCCGGTAGGATGGGGAATCAAAAGGGACATCCACTTGGCGAGCGATTGTACGAACTTATAGCTACAGGGCCATCTTGTTACGACTGCGCATTTCTTGCCAATTGCACTTATTGTACAAATTGTTACTATAGTGCATATCTTAGAAACTGCGCTGATTGTTTCGGGAGTGTTGGCCTGACGAATAAAAAATACTGCATCCTGAATAACCAACTGACCAAAGAACAATATTTAAAAGCCTTAAAAGAGATCAAAAAAGAACTTGGGTGGAGAGTTTAAAATTGATTGTGTGGCATTTTATTTTACCCGTGTTATAATTATCTATAAATTAGTGCGCAGATTATCTTTATGAAACTAATAGTGGGACTCGGCAATCCGGGGGAGAAGTATAAGAATACCCGGCATAATCTGGGTTTTAAGACTGTAAATCGATTCATGCAGGATTTTGAGACTGTGCAAAAGACTGAATGGACGAAGAGCGTGAAGTTGAAAAGCAATATTGTGGATCTTGACTGGCAGCCGAAGACAGGACCTATGGAACATGTAATCCTTGCAAAACCATCGACGTATATGAATAATTCCGGTATGGCGGTTCAACTTATTTCGGCATACTATAAAATTAATCCCGGGGATATTTGGATTGTGTATGATGAGTTGGATCTGCCAATTGGCTCAATGCGAATCCGTTTAGGCGGAGCGGCTGCAGGACATCGCGGAGTGGAGTCAATTATTGAAAGTTTAGGGACTGACCGTTTTTGGAGGTTCCGGATGGGAATTGGAACTGAGCATCCTCATTCGGGACGAAGAGCACGGGAAGACGGGAAAGTGCATAAGAATAGTAAACAATTTTTAGGTGATGTTAATGATTATGTCCTTAGTCCATTTGGTCAAGAGAATAATAATAAAGCCCGAGAGCTTATCAAGCATGCATCAGATGCCATTTCCGAAGCTTTGGAAAAGGGGCTCGAGAAGGCGATGAACCGGTATAATACGAAGTGAAGAATAATTTTCAATTTTTAATTTTCAATTATCAATCAAATCTAAATTTTCAATTTATAAATGTTTAAAACATTGAAAATTGAGTAATTGAAAATTTTAAATTGTAAATTGAAATTTTTTATGCAGTCTGTGAAGCAGGTCCTCAAGAAATTTGATCCAATTAAGGATAAGTATGTTTCGCGTGAGTTTCAAACGTTTGGGTTGTATTTGTCGGAGCAATTAGATGATTATAAGCATAGAAGTCTTTATATAAAACTCTCAAAGACGGTGCATAGGTCTATTTTGGAGAAGGCATTGTCATTCGTAGCAGATAGTAAAGCTGATAGTAAAGGAGCGTTATTTATGTGGAAGTTGAAAGAGCTACGGAAAAATTCAAAATCCAAAATTATCACTAGGATCCCTGTGGGGACAAATCACAAATAAATTCAAATATCAAAATTCTAAATTCAAAAAGTTTTGGATTTAATTATTTGAATTTTGATATTATTTGGAATTTGGTGCTTTGAATTTGTAATTTAATTTCTATGAAACAAGCGCATGTTTTTATATCCGGGTCGGTGCAAGGGGTTGGATATCGTTTTTTTGTTAAGAGTTGGGCTAAAACATATGGAATTGCCGGGTGGGTCGGTAATATACCTGACGGCCGGGTGGAAGGAGTTTTTCAGGGAGAGAGGCAGGCTATTGGTGAACTTATTACAAAGTGCCGAGAGGGTTCGTTTCTGGCGGAAGTTAAGGATATAGAGGTGAAATGGGAAGAAACTGAGGAGGAGTTTGGGGATTTTCAGGTTAGGTAGTTAATGTTTAAGCTGTGCAGCAAAATTTTATTCTCTTCCCTGAGCAGTCAATCTTTTCTCTTCGTTTATATCAGATAGGTCTTTTTCTATTTGAACTAATACTTCTTCCTTAAAAACTCTCGTATTTATAACAGATGCTCCATCTGATTTACGGATTACTCTATAAATATCTTTTTCAGTATAGTGATGAATTAAATCTACACAATTATTAAATATATCTAAATATTGACCCCCGCTTTCTCCAAGCCTTCGATTTCTCATTGTTTCATTTAAAGCAGCTTTTGCTGCAATAAATTCAATATGCGTTTTGCCTGGATTGAAATCATTACCATATAAACGAAGGTTGAAGTCTACATATTCTTGTCTTGCTCTATCACCGATAGCCATGCTACTAATTGAATATGCTTTTTCTCCTATGAGAAATTTTTCAAGCCTCTGACGAGGTGTCTGCGATTGTTCAGATTCTTTTGTCGGTCTGGGCCGTTCTACTGGCATAGGAAAAGGATTATAGCAGTTGAGGTATAAATCTTCAAGCCTAGCTATTATTTTTTCACCTTTAGCAAAAATAATTTGTCATTCCCCTGGACAGGGGAATCTAGAAGATATAAATAAATATTCCTTAATAGAGGATAAATGGAAAAAATTTATTTTACCTGCTGGATTCCCGCGTTCGCGGGAATGACAATTGTGTAATATGAGCTACTTTTTTAGTTCTTGTTCGATGAGTGTTTGGAATTGGGGGAAGGGTTGGGCGCCGGTTAGTCTCCAGCCGTTGACGAAGAAGGCGGGGGTTCCGTCTACGCCAACTTTGTTGGCTTCGGCAATATCATCATCGACCTTTTGTTTGTATTTAGCGGAGTCTAAACACGAGCGAAATTGTTCAGTGTTTAAGCCAAGTTCTCCGGCATAATCGGTGAAGGTGATAGCGGCATCGGCGGCTGCTAATGGCGACCAGGTATCCTGATTTTTAAACAACAGGTCATGGTAATCCCAGAATTTGTCCTGCTCATTAGCGCACTCTGATGCCTCGGCAGCTTTCTGAGCATTAGGGTGGATTGATATGAGGGGGTAGTGCCGATAGGCAAATTTAATTTTGTCTGTTTTGATGTAAGTGTCAAAAAGCTGAGGGTAGGTGTTGTCTATATACTGTTTGCAGAATGGACATTGGAAGTCGCTGAATTCAACGACAGTTACTTTGGCGTTATCATTACCGAGAGTAGGTAAATGACCAATAGCGACGTCAACTTTTGGTTGAAGGGTGGGAATAAGTGGCGCGGTGTCATTGGCTGCAATATTGTTTAGCTGTCCGGTTTGAGTATTATTGCTGTTTTGAGTTTTTAACGTGTCCTGGAGATAGAAGACTCTATGGGTTAATATGCCTAGAAAAAAGGCGAAGATGACTAATGCAATAACCAGGTAGAGGTTGACGGATTTGAAGGAGAGGCGAGGAATTTTGATTTGTAAATATTCATTTTGCTGGGTTTTTGGTTTTTCTAATTCTTTAGTAGTCGTGTCGGGTAGACTTTTTTTCATTTAATTATATTCTAGTTGTTAATGCCTGAATTGTCAATTAAAATTGTAGAGAGAATGTTAGCCCATCTTGAAATTTTGTAGTAATTAATTGTTAAGATAGTGGTTGGGAAAAAGAGCAATGTTGTTATTTATTTTTATCGGGGAAAATCTGAGTAGAATTGCGATCTTTCTTTCCTATCTCACTAAGTCTATCTCTTAGTTTATTGAGTCGATGCTCATCATTTAGCACTTCCATTAAGGCTTCTGGCGTCAAAACTTTTTTGCCTGAGACCTGCAGAGCAGCCTCGAGAAATTGAGCCGCTTTATGTGGTACAACGGCAGCATACTCTCTTTTATGATGACTAATATGGATAATTTCATCTCCAACTGCGGCACGAGCCAGTGCATCGCCTAAATTATTCCGGAATTCTACTGTAGTATAGCTTTTCGGCGCCTTTTTAAGTCGTTCTGATGACATAACTAAGATTAGTATTGTATATTATGGGCTGGGGTATGTCAATTTTTTTTGGATTTGATTATAAAAAAGTCTGAATAGCTAAGGCGTAAAGTTTTGAGACGAGTTGGGTTTTGCCGAAATTCCATCTTATAATACTTGTCAAGGGATATTTTGAGGGTTATTTGGTGATATATTTAATCCCTGTAGTATAATAGCGATATTATGTCGGCAGAGATACCTGTACCAGGTCAAGGGGCGAAGGAACAAAGAGGGGTATTACTTACTCCCCGGCAAATGCTTGAAGAGCTTTTTCAGGAAGGCAGCGGTAGAGCTACGAAAGTAAAAGCCGTATTTGCTCATGCATGGTATCATAAATTACATGCTATTAAAGATACTATGGATCTGAGGAAATCCGTCCTAGAACAAAAAGGACAATACGTGCCAGAGGATATAATTGCTGGTCTTAATCACGCAGCGGCTGCAGTGGAAGCCTTTGGGAAGAAGGTGAATAGGTGGTGGAGTCCAGAAGCAGGACCGCAGAAAGAAACATATTTTGAAGGGAGAGGAATAGCAAGGCGGATTTTTGAACAATATCTTGATATTGTTGAAGCTGGTGAGGACAGAGTAATAGCTGAGCGAGGATTAGCTTTAGGTATTAAGTACGGCTATGATTGGCATGTGCGTCCCTCTTTAGAAAGACTTGTGGCTGCCTAGATGGTTATGTCTGAGATAAAAGATATACTTAAAATAAATAGCAAAAAGACAAAATAGTTCGTGATGGTATTTTATTTTAATGCTGGGATGAGTTGGGTTTTGCCGAAGAATTTTAGGCGCAGGAGTTTTTTGTCTTGGGTTAGGAAAAAGTCGCAGTCGGCATTGGCGGCGCTATGGAGTTGGATGTTATCTTCTAAGTCTGCAGTTGGGCCGGTTAGAGCCTTTTCCAAAATTTCCAGCGTAAAATCTGTAATTTGAAATTTTTGCATCTGTGTGAATATATTTTTATTTGGCAACTTTATCTTAAATACATAACAATAAATATGAAATGAAAGGGATGAGGTGTAAACAATATGATTTAAAAGGTGATTAAGAATTTGTTTTTCAGGCCTTCTATGAATTGAATCAATTAAGTAATTAGTGTCGAGAAAGACTTTTGCCATATTTATCCATTAAATGCTTTCTATATATTTTCTCTCTTTGCTTATAGGAAGTTTTTGGTAGATTAAGCTCTTCAGCTATTCTCTTGAGAGTTTTTACACTTTCCTCAGTAAATGGCTTAACTGCCTTTTTCGGTGTAACTTCACCAATAATCTTTGAGCGGTGAATCAACGTTACTGATCCGCCACTTCTAAGGGTTTTAACCAGTTGTGAAGATTTCGTACGTAAATCGGTAGTTGTAATGTATTGCATATATTTAAATATATATTAAAGTGTACATTTCGTCAAGACGGATTATTTTTTTCCTTGACAGGGGGAGAGCTGTCTTGTAAGATTAATAAACCCTTTTTATTTATGTCAGATGTCATTTTTACAGATCTGAATTTTAAGAAAGATGTTCTTGGAAATAGTCTTCCGGTAGTCCTGGATTTTTGGGCTCCGTGGTGTATGCCATGCCGGATGGTTTCGCCTATTATAGAGCAATTAGCAAGTGAGTATACGGGGAAGGTGATTGTGGGGAAGATGAATGTTGATGAGAACACTGAGACTGCATCGCAATTTGGCATTATGAGTATTCCGACAGTAATGGTTTTTAAAAACGGTAAGCCGGTTAAGAGTCTGATCGGGGCACAGAGGAAAGACAATTATAAGAAGATGATTGAAGAAGCGCTCGCTGCGTAGCAGCGAGTAAATCCGAAGCACGAAATCCGAAATACGAAACAATATCAAATGACCAAAATACAAAACGTTTTGGACATTTGGTATTTGAAGATTAGCCCCGCAAGGGGATCAAGAAATTTGTTTCGAATTTCTCCCGCAATCGTAGATACGGGATCCCGCTATTTTCATAGTCGGGAGATATTCGAATTTCGGATTTTTTATTTATGGATACTTTATATGACGTTATTATTATTGGTTCCGGGCCTGCAGGTCTGACTGCTGCTTTATATACTACGCGCGCAAGTTTGAAGACTCTTATTATTGCCGGAGAAAAGTGGGGGGGGCAACTGATGCTTACTACTCAGGTGGAAAATTATCCGGGGTTTCCTGATGGAATAGAAGGACCGGAACTTATGATGCAGATGCGGAAACAAGCGGAGAAATTCGGGGCAGAATTTGTTGAGGAGAGTTTCGCGTCAGGAGATTTCCGCAAGGCTCCATTTGTGGTTAAAACATATGAGAAAATATTTCAGTCGAAATCTGTAATTATAGCAACCGGCGCGGATACAAAGTGGCTTGGTGTTACGGGTGAGATGGAGAAGATCGGGCGCGGTGTTTCTTCGTGCGCACCGTGTGACGGACCATTTTTTCGTGATAAGGATATAGTTGTAGCAGGAGGAGGGGATAGCGCAATGGAGGAGGCTATCGTACTGACACGCTTTGCTAAAAGCGTCACACTTATTCATAGGAGGGAAAGTTTCCGGGCGTCTCCAATTATGATTGAAAGAGCTCAGAAAAATCCTAAAATTAAAATTATTTTAAATAAGCGAATTGTCGAGATTTTGGGGAAAGACCGGGTTACAGGTATTAAGCTTACCGATGCTAAGACAAATGAGATAACGGAGATGAATATTGAAGGGGTTTTTGTGGCAATTGGTCACATGCCAAATAGTAAGGTTTTTCAGGGCATTGACAGAGACGCGCTAGGGTATATTGTTGTGCACGCGCATACGAAGACGAATATTGACGGCGTTTTTGTGGCGGGGGATGTTCATGATAGCGCATACCGTCAAGCAATTACTGCTGCGGGGTTTGGTTGCGCTGCTGCACTTGAGGCGCAGTGGTGGCTGGAAAAAAAAGATTTGGCATAGCAACTCCTGCGAAATAAAATATGGAGAGCTCCTTAAAACAACATAATGTAGAACAAGCTAAGCCTGGATTCGATATCAAGCCGGTCATCGAGCAAAAGCCGTTTGAAAGTCCGCCAGTGCGAAGGTTTTTTGCAAAATGGTGCGAGATTAACGATTCAATTCAGCCACAAATTGTCAGCCGCGATGATTGGGAACAAAGAGGTGAGAAGGGGATATTGGAAAAAAGGCCGGACAACAAGAAAACTCTATTCATCCCCAAAGATTTACAATTGTGGGAAATGATCGGAGTTTTAGAGGTGGTAGAAAATGATACTTTTATCGATAAACCAGAACGACAGGGGGAAGCAAAAGAAAAGATTTTACAATTAGGAAAAACATTTAGAAATGCTGGGGTGTACATTGCTCAGCGATTAGACTGCGTAAATGAAGGAAAATCTATAGCTTCTAATCTTGCTGAGGATTTTTACCAGTATGGTCAATCTCTTGAGACGGGTAAAAAATCTGAGGAACATGCTACTGTTGAGGATATTGCCAAACTTACTTTAACCCCCGAAGAAACAGAAGCAGTTGATCATTTTCTTGCAGGAGACAGCCTGTATGAATCACGACAGGCAAGGGCCGAGAAGTTATCTATTACGGATCCCTTAAAAAGAGATGAATTTTATGAAGCAGAACGTCGAAGAACCCTCGGCAAATTTTTCAAAGCTACAGAGAAAGCTTTTGAATTAAAAGGTAAATCTGAAAGAGGAGAGTTACAGAAGTCCAAAGCTGACGTGAAGCCGTGGCAGAGGCGCACTCCTGTCCACAGTGCATTTGTTGCCAAAAGTGAAAAAGGATTGACCCAACAGATTGAAACTCCAAAAAGAGAATTGGAAGATAGTTTTTTTCGTCGAGGCTTGGAAAAAGTTAAAAATGAGATGACACAGCCAGGGTGGGGGCAGTTTATAAATTTCGTCCTTGAAAGACATGGGTTTGATTATCGTGTTGGGGAGAAAAAAATTATTGATTCTTTAGGCATAAAACAGCTTAGAACAGAACTTGAAATCCTCAGACAATCAGGAGATGTTAGCAAAATAAGCGCAAAAGAGCGAAAAATCGCAGATAAAATTCAAGCAGAAATCAACAGCTTACCGCGTCATGATGCAAATAATCCCTCAGAAATACTGGCGAATCAATACATTAATTGTTTGGGTGCTTCTATCCTCGGAGGAGCGCTAATGCGGGAGGCTGGGTTAAATTATCTCCTAGGCGATTTGCCGCGGCATTCGATCTTGTTATTAGTTACAAGCGATGGGCATGTAGAGTGGAGGGATATGCAAAAACCTTCACACAACGAAATTTTAACAGATAAGATGATCGGCAGTAGAAGAAAAGATGGTTCTACGCTTACGGTTTCTGATATTGTGGAATTTAGTAAAAAGCCTCAACCCGAGGGATTGATGCTCGATTTTGACAATAGAAAATATCGAAGGAAACTTCCATGGGTCAAAAAAGGAGAAAGACAATACGTAACCATGTTTGCACCTGAATACGGTCAAAAAATTCAATTATTAAATAATACAGGCATAGCCCTTTCAAAGCTTGGTTTAATGGAGGAGGCAATTGAGGCATATCGTGAGGCAATTGCACTTGATCCGAAATACCCGCATCTTTATTCCAACCTTGGCATTGACCTTAAACATCTAGGTAGAAATGAGGAGGCAATTGAGGCATATCGTGAGGCAATTGCACTTGATCCAAAAGATGCCAAATCCTACAACCGCATCGGAGATGCCCTTTCCGAGCTTGGGGATAACGAAAAAGAAACAGAAACCTATCGCCAACGTCTTAAAGAGGAGGCAATTGAGGCATATCGTGAGGCAATTGCACTTGATCCGAATTACTCCCATCCTCACTTTAACCTCGGCAGCACCTTTTATGAACTCAATCGCGATTCAGAATCGATTGAGGAATACCAGAAATTTATTCGCTTAGCAGACAAAAATAAAGATTATTGGTTAATAAACGAAGCTGAAGAAGCAATTACTGAATTAAAAAACGAAGCGTGAACGTAATCGCATTTAGCGCGGTGGTTTGAAATTCTAAAGATATCTCTACAAGACTAAATTTACTATCCTCAATGTTAACTTAGATGTCATTTTATATGTAAATTTGTAATGTGGCTCCTTGACAATTTATCTTGTGGTATTTACAATGCAAGACGAATCGATCTTATTGCCCCTCTGAGAATTCCTCACTAATGAACGTTGCTGAATTTTTATTGGAAAAAATAAAAACAAAAAAAATAATTGTTGGTATTGTTGGTTTAGGGTATGTTGGATCATACCTAGCAGCTCTCATTGTCAAAAAAGGTATAGAAACAATCGGATTTGATATCAGCCAAAAACGGGTTGATACTCTCAAGCTTCAAGGCAAGAAATTACTCAGGGCAACAACAGATATGTCACTTTTGAGAGATTGTGATGTTATCCTTATTTGTGTACAAACGCCAGTTGATGAAAATAAGTTACCTGATCTTCGTTTCCTGATAGCAGCGACGGAACAAACGGCTGCGTTTTTGCGGAAAGGTCAATTGGTTATTGTTGAAAGTTCGATTGCAACGGGAACAACAAGAAACGTAGTATTTCCATTATTAGAAAAGGTAGGTTTGGTTCATGGTTCAGACTATTTCCTGGCGTTTTCTCCTGAACGGGTTGATCCGGGGAATAAAAATTTTACGCTTGATCAAATACCAAAAGTGGTTTCCGGGTTGGATGGGTTGTCACTCCAATTAACTGTCGTTTTTTATGAACAAATTATGAAGCAGGTTGTACCTGTTACTTCGCTTGAGACTGCCGAGATGGTAAAGCTTGTTGAGAATACATTTCGTCTGGTAAATATTAGTTTGGTTAATGAACTTTCAGTTTATGCAAAAAGTTGGAATGTTGATATGTGGGAAGTTATAAAAGCCGCAGCGACCAAGCCATTTGGATTTATGCCGCATTACCCAAGTCCGGGTGTTGGCGGGCATTGTATTCCAATTGACCCTTTTTATCTTTTTGAGGACGCGAAAAAACGCGGGGTGTACTTGAGTTTAATTGATACAGCGGGAAAAATTAATGATGCACAACCTAAAAAAGTAGTACAAAGGGCAATCGAAATACTTAAAGGACAAAAAGTTTTTGATAAAAAACTTTCTGAAACCGGTGCCCGAATTTTGCGGATGTTTAGAATGAGGCCGGTATTGAATCTTGCACAGCAGACTTTTCCCTTGGCGGGGCAAAAGGGAGGGAAGAGCTTAGCTGTACGCAAAAAGGGTAAGCATAATATCTTGTTAGTTGGTCTTTCTTATAAGCCGGATGTTGATGATGTACGAGAATCACCTGCCTTACATATCTGGAGAATGCTGGAAAAGTCGGGTTGTAGTGTAGCGTATCATGACCCTCACGTTCCATTGTATAAAGGTACAGCATCACAGTCATTAACTCCTGATGTACTTGATCAACAGGACCTGATTATTATTGTGACTAACCATAGTATGGTGGACTATGCAAAATTAGCAAGTCAAGGCATACCGGTGCTTGATACACGGAATGCTTATTCTAATGGGTCAAAACAGCCCCATATTTACAGCTTATGAAATATACTTTAGTTACAGGCGGGGCAGGATTTATCGGAACCAATCTCTGCATAAAACTTCAAGAAATGGGTAAACAGGTTATTGCGGTTGATAATTTTATTACTTCTACAGGGCAGAATTTGGCATCCATTAGTAATCCAAATTTTATTTTTGTAAAACATGATATTACTAAACCATTTCCTTCAAGAATCAAGAATCAAGAATTAAGAATTAAGGAGATATATCATTTGGCTTGTCCAACAGGTGTGCCCAACGTTACAAGACATTCTGAAGAAATGATCAGGACGTGTTCTGTAGGGACGATCAATGTTATGGAACTTGCTAAGGAAAAAGGTGCAAAGGTGTTATTTACCAGTTCAAGTGAAGCTTATGGTGATCCCGAGGTGTTTCCGCAAGATGAAAGATACACCGGCAATGTCCATCCGACAGGCGTCCGGAGTCCGTATGAAGAAGGAAAACGTTTCTCAGAAAGTATTGTCATCATGTATGTTCGTAAATACAAAGCTGATGCAAAAATCGTGCGTATTTTTAACACTTATGGTCCACATATGTCTTTAAAAGACAGCCGGGTTATTCCAAATTTTATCAAGCAAATATTAAACCACACACCACTTACAGTCCAGGGGGACGGAACACAGAAAAGAACTTTTTGTTATGTCGATGATCTGGTTGAAGGATTAATGATCGTTATGGATAAAGGCACAAGCGGTGAAGCGTATAATCTCGGCAGTGACCAGGAAATTCAAATTAAAGATCTAGCAGTACTGATTCTTAAGCTAGCAGACGCCAAAAATACAACAGAGTTTGTCAAACGGCCAAAACACGATCATCAAGGGCGTCGTCCATCGCTGGAAAAAGCATCAAAGATTGGATGGAAAGAAAAAATAAACCTTGAGGATGGGTTGAGGAGGGCACTAGCATGGTATGGATTATAGGGTTATTAACACTCACGGGATATAATTTTTCTTTTTGGGTTATTGTTGGTTTGATCAGAGTAGTTTATGAAAGAGTATTTCCTTCGGCCACACCGGTCGCAAGACCGATAAAAAATGCAATAACTATCAATGATATTGCAGCTATAATTCCAGCACACAATGAAGAACTTTCAATAACACGCACCATAACTGCGCTTTTGAAGATTTTGCCTCCGCACCGCATTTATGTTGCAAGCGATTTTTCAACGGACAGGACCCTTGAGATTGTTCGTAAACTTGGAGTTAGATCAGTTGATCTCCGGCCAAACCGCGGAAAAGCAAAGTCGCTAGTATCTATTATGTATGAATACAGGATGCTAGACGCATATAAAGCAATTATTATTAATGATGCCGACTCTGAAATAGATATAAATTATGTCAAATTGGCATTGCCTTATTTTAATGATGAAAAAGTTGCATGTATTGCGCCTCATGGTGTGACAAGGTGGAGGAAATACGGATTTTGGGAAGAGTTTTTTGTGGCATATAGAATACGGCTGTGGAGAATTGTTCAGCTTGGAATGCGGTATGGGCAAACCTGGAAGTTTACAAACGTCAGTTATATAGTTCCCGGTAGCCTATCGTTTTATAGAACTAGTGTATTGAGGCAACTTGAAATAGATGCACCCGGATTGGTAATTGAAGATTTCAATATGACATTTGAATTGCATAAGAAAAAGCTTGGGAAAATAGCATACAACCCGAAGATCATTGGAATCCATCAAGACCCGTATAACCTGAGAGATTACATTAAGCAAATTCAACGCTGGAATGTCGGATTTTGGCAGACTGTCAAGAGGCATGGCATTTGGCCAAGTCTTTTTTGGTTATCTACCGGGTCATTTATTATTGAATTTCTACTGTATACATTGTTTATGGTACTTGTTCCAACAATTTTTGTTCTGTATGTTCTTTCATCATTTCAGCCATTGGATATCCCAATTGTCTCATCAAATCTTACATTTACTGATTTTCTCATAGGTATTTTTGCAGTAGATTATATCACCACAATAATTGTTGCGATTGTCGAGAAGAAACCAATTCTTCTTATGTACGGGCTTGGTTTTATTTTTCTTCGAATTCTTGATTCTATAGTTTATCTTGGATCAATTCCAGTTGCATTTCTCACAAAATCAGACGGCACCTGGAGTAGTCCTGTCAGAAAAGAAGCTGTAGCATGAGGTAACACACTAAAAGGAAACTGGGAAAGGTACTAATAGTTGTTGAACATAAGGATTGACTGTGTAAGGTGAATTATTTTGCTTTGCGTATTTTATTCCAAATTTCAGGGTCTTCGCCACCTAGGCGCCAGAAATGAACACCTGCAATGCCAAGATCTCTGGTAAGTTCTAGTTTTTCAAGAATACTGAATTGGTCTTCATACCAGACAAGCCGTCTTTCAGGACCATTATAATACACAAAATGTGGTGTCTCGGATTTTTTGTCCCACAAGGGGACTACCTTCCCCGAAGGGTCGTCCCATAGAGGGTCAATTTTGAATTGCCGCGTTATTGCCATAACTTCTTCATATTGAAGGTCATTATTTATACCTTGATAGGAATCATCTTGTTTTTGGTGCCATTCTATTCCCATAAGTCCTGCTCCAAGAAATGCTTTTTCTCTTGGGACTTTTCCTGAGGTTAATGCATAGCGCATTACACGTTCAATCCATTCTATCGAGCCGGCAGGTCCCGGGTCTGAGAAAAAACCGTGTTCAAGGTAGGTCATAAAATGCAGTTGATCTGCCCAGCGCCCAATACGCTCTAAATCCTGCGCATGTGAACCGTTGTCTTCTTCCGGCTTAAATTCGCCTGTTTTGGGATGGATTGCAACGGCAAGTATTTTCTCCTTTTTATGAAGGACAACAGAGAGTTCTTCGATAAAAAGGCTGAAATTTTCTCTTTGATTGCGTTTAAGAGCTTCGTAATCAATAAGAACTCCATCGAATTTTTTTTTCTCAGCTAATGCCATTAATGCTTTGATATGCTTATTTCTTGCTTGTTCTGTTAAGATAACGCGTTCAACGCGTTGCGAGTCCCAATTCTCTTCAGACGTATCATCATCTGCGAGGTTTGCCACGAGCATCAGGGTTTTGACATTATGCTTCTTGGCAAAATTGATCGCGGAAACGTCTTCATTTGCATATTTATACTTTTCAATATTTCCCGATTCATCCAGGTGGTACCAAAAAAAGGAGACTAAATCAATGCGCTCAACATTTTTTTTAAATGATTCCATTGCCCGTTGCTGATCCCAGTAAGGGATGGAGGCAATAACAGTTAAATTGTCTGAGACGACATTTTTTTGCATAAGACCTTCAATAAAAACAAACACGAGCAAAAGCAATATAAGAATTGTAAGGCTAATAATATCCCTTTTCATACTTAGCAGATATTATACCTAATTTTTTGCGTCTTTTTTTGATCATATCACTTATTCCGTGATTTTTTAAAATCCGATGGCCGCTGGATTTCCCTCAAACGCCATAACGTGAAAAGTGTAAAAACGTCTATCTATTGATTGTCTCTTTAATCAATGATAGACTACGCCAGGAATGCCAACTCAACAAGATAAACCAAACGATTTAATAATTACCCCTGAAAAACTTTGGCCAAAAGAGCTTCTTTACTGGCGACGAATGAGTTCGAAGCATATTTCAGATTATAAAAATAACACTCCAAAAGAGAAGCGGTTGCTTCTGTATGTATGGGGCACGATAGAATCCCATGGCCCGGTGAACGCAGTTGCCAATGATACTTTTCTAGCGGCAATAGCAGCAGATAAAGTGGCGAAAATACTTTACGAGCAACATGGCATTCAGCCGATCATTGTTGATACGTTCAAAGATGTCGGCACTCCGTCGGCAACATGGGAATTCCCCGGAGCTCTTGGCTATGAGAGTTTGCTTAAACAGTTATGGGAGCAAACCCTTGCAAGGACTGTGGAGAAAGAAGGATTTAAAAGGCATTTTATTGTGAATGGGGACGGGGGAAATTGGCTGAATGTTTGGTCGAGACTCAAATGGGAATCAGGTTATATTCGTAAACTTATTCATGAGAATAAAATCATTTTGGACGGCTCGAATTGGGATCAGGAGGAGGGCGAGCCGTACGTACATGCCGGAGTGTATGACCATGCATTAATCGTATGGGCTTGCAATTACGCGCCTGAGTTTGAGCGCCTTTCAGCGCTTCGTCATGGTTTTCGAGCAGCAACAATGGATGAAATACAGCAAGCCAATATAGATGGGGTAGATATGGCGCACTTGGAAGACGAGCCTTACCGCACTAGTGATTGGAGTCAATACCCGGGGCAGGACAAATATTTGTCTGTTACTGAATTTACACTGAAGAAATACAAAGAGGTTCTCTATAATCCCGACGGCACGGCGAGAACTAAAGGTGGAGTACAAGCTGATTATGAAGCGAAAATAGATAATTTGATGGAGAGAATTCTTGCTGTCATGAAAGCGAAATAGGCCTCCAAGCACATCCGCTTGTTGTTTTTCGCATATTTTTTGCTATAATCCTGTATTATGACTGAGCGATCAAGAAGAGTTGGAGGCGTTGAAGTATTAAATGGAGACCGGGTAGAAGGCAAAGATGTAACACGAGCAGGATTACGAGTGTTACAACGGCGTACTATTTTGTCCCCTGACGTAGCCTTTGGCAAGGGAGTTTATGATGATACCGTAAAAAATCCTAATGGCTCAATAGGACATAGATTTTTGACTATTTACCCTGATGGCGCGGTTATGGTTCTGCCCGTAGTAAGAAGACCAAGAGCTAGTAGGACAATTCTTTATCTTGGTAAAAATTTGATGCTGTATGGAATTGGGGCGGCAGAGGAAGCAGGGGAAATTGAAGCCCTGGGCAGCCGTATCGGCAAGCATAGGACAGCCGAAGAGGCTGCAACAACTATTGTTGAGGGCAAGGGATTGAGGATCAAAGAACTAGTAAAGGTTGGAAAAACCAATGAAACTTCAAGCAGACAGTATAATTGGACCGATAAGTTCGCGGCACTGGTTGAATCTAAAATTAATGCAAAACAAGTGGAAAAAGAAAACCTGTTAGCGGTTTCATTAACTGAGGCATTATGGATGATAAGAAATGGTATTATAACAAACGACGCAACCATTTCGGCTATTCATTTAACTCGAGAATACCTTAGAATGACTTCCTCTTCTCAAGGCATTGTCAGACCTACAACAGGGAAGTAGTGGCTAGGGTCGAAAGAACTAGATTTTATTTTCCACTTATAATACTTTGTCTCTTTGCTAAATCCTCATTCATGATCAAATCAATTATCGACAAATTCTGTAGAAATCCGGTTTTGGGGAATTGTTGGGTATAGGGCTGGCATTTCCAGTCCTGAAGTATGGTTTTAATGCCGGCTTTATGGAAGGCGTCCTCGTCCATATAAGCGCTGTGACTTGTCCCGCCATAGATGTATTCATCGGCACCCGCGTATTTACAAAGCGCGATACACCAGTCATTCGTATGATTTTTCTCGGGCGGAGGGACACTAGACTCAGATGCCAGAAAAATAGTTTTTAGCCGGAATGGATGATCTTTTTTAAGTAATTCACTTATTCCTTCTTTAGTGAGTGCGTCTTTGGGGAGCGGTTCTTGAGTTATAAGTCTTGCTAGTCCCCATATTACAGTTGTTAATGTCAAATCCGAAATATTATCATAGCGTTTCGTAAGAATCACTTCTATCTCAGGAAAAAATCGAGAAAAATTCTGTGATTTTCTGTAGCCAACTTCAATGCTTTTCAAATGATCTTTTGCCCAGTTTTGCGAATAATCAATCACTGTTTTATTAATTGGAAGTAATCTTTCATGGGAGGGGACAGCGAGGAATAATTCTCCCTGAACTTGCTTTATAATTGTATGCGCCTGATATGATTTTCCCCGTTTAGTTGTGCCATCGGGAAGAGGATATGCATGTTTTTTGACGAATTGTACGTAATCAGAGACCTCAAATATATCCGAGTCGACTACGCGATTAAGATAGTGAAGTCTTGGAAAATATTGTGGTTGATAGCCGCAGAGCCTCATAAATTAGACAATCATCCGGTAAGTGAAAAATGCTTCCGCCGCAGAAGCGCCTGATTCAATACCCCGGTAATGAGCAAGATTTTTCATGGATTGTGTTGACCGCGGATGAGCGCCATTCCTTATCTGTGAACGGTATAGTTTTAGGGCAGTTAGCTTGGTTTTTAAATCCTCATCCTTAAGACTCAAGTAAAAATTCAAATTAGGGGCATTAGTATTCCACCAATTTGCGGTGGGTACCGATTCATAACCTAAAACAACTTTTTGAAAAGGCTTGGTATCAACAGGCGCGGGCCGGGTTGCAGCGAGCACTGCTTCAGTGCAGACGCGATGATCCTGATTGTAGTCAGGATAGATTGGGGTTGTCACTATAGTTGGCTTAATTGTGTTAAGAGAAATTTTTATTCCGTTTTCAATTTCATTCATCATATCTTTTTGGGGTATTTTATCGAGCTTCAGGTGAAAATCATCGCCAAAGAAAGCTATTCTATAGTCATCGAATTTCAAGTATTTTGCCACATTTTCAATTTCTTTTACGCGTTCGTGTCCTGTTGAGATACCTGTTTTGCTATTATCCAATGTCACCCCAACTGTCAGAAAAAGCACGTAGACTTTGCCGCCTTCATCTTTGACTCTTTTAATTAAACCACCGCATCCGAGCACCTCATCATCGGGGTGAGGGGAGATGATTAATAATGTTTGTTTTTTAAAGTTTAACATAGTGGATAAAGCTAACATATTATAAGTTATATTTCTTATATTGCAATAGTTGATGTAGTGATATCAGTCGGGCATAGTAGGCAAATGCATGAATTAAGTTCGAAGAAGCCAATACTAAATCTTCCAACCAAGTTCTTTTTTAATTTCATTTACGGTTATTATATATTGCTCTTTCGTTAACTGATTATTTAAAATACAATATTTTTTATTGTTCAATCCTACACACCCGAAGCAGTCAGAGCAGTTTTTGATATTTGTTCCATAGTAACAATTTGTACAAAACTCACTATATTGTAAAAATGCACAATCGTATAAAGAAGGTCCTGAATGCACAAGTTCATAACACCTTTCACCAAGAACTCCCGTAAGGTATCCTTTTTTGCCGGAGTTAGCGATATCCCAACAATTCTTTGTGGCAGTACCAACATACATATATCCTGAATTTTCACAATATTGACTGTTAAATGACCAATAACAATTCTTTGAATTATATATATAGTTTCCGTAAGCACTGTTCTCGCTATTGATTTGTTGACTGGCAGGATGCGGTGTCTGTAGTTTAATCTCAAACAATTGCTCCAGAATCTTTTCCGGCATCTCTTTTTTCAGTTCCCGGACTCTTTTAATGTAATCTTCTTTTGTATATTGAATATTCAAAATGCAGTATTTTTTATGAGTTAAAGCAACACAACCAAAGCAATCAGTACAATTGTTTAGAAAGGCTGAGAAGTGACAAGCAGTACAACTATTACAATCCATTAAATACGAGCAACTGTTACATTTGTTTGAGTCTATAGATTGATAACACTTTTCAGATTCTATTACCAAAATACAATCTACCAGTTTATTTCCCCAACCGATAGTACTATACATACTATCTTCTAATGCAACTGAGTCGAAGCAGTAGTAGCAATTCTTGCTTCTGATAGTATTATCTACATATTCGCAATCTATAGTATAAGGAGAAAAAACTGCAGGTACAGGAATAGATTTTTTCAAGAGCTCATATTTTTCAAGAAAGGTCATCTTTTTTATTTCGTTTAATCTACGCACAGTTTAACATAGGCGTTTATGTAGTCAAGATTCAGTTGTACATTATACATGAATTGGGTCTATTGACAGGTTTGAGGAGCGTATGATAATATAATTCCACGATTAAACAAAAGAGTCGTCTATGATAATGTTTGCAACTAACCTTTTAATTTCTAGTTATTCCGCAGATATTTAACGTCTTCTTTTGGTTTAATTTCATCTCATAAAATATAGATTCCCGCCTTCGTGGGAATGACAATTGGAAGAAGAACTTTTAAAATCGGATATTCGCCCTTTACTGAGAACGTTAAACGTTTCTTTCGAGGAACGTCAAACGTTTCATTCGGGCCGGTAGCTTAGCTGGTAGAGCGTCGCGTTTGCATCGCGAAGGTCGAGAGTTCGAATCTCTTCCGGTCCACTAGCTTAGCTATTAGCTGTCAGCTATCAGCTTTTGGATTTATGATTTTTTTGTCTGAAAGCAGAAAGCTAAGAGCTTAAAGCAAATTTTGCTTCGCAGTTTGAAGCAAGCCCCCTAGTTAGAGGGGGTTTTCTTCAAGCGTTGTGAGGCATGTCTTTTTACCCAAGGGTATGAGACAGGGTTTTTTGATTCTTGACTCCGATTTAAACGGAGTTGACAGAACGAAAGGACTTAAAGCTTATCAATTGAGGTTCTTTGACAAGTGAAGAGAAGATCCCGCGTTTTGCTATCTGGCAAAATACGGGATTGTGGAAATGTAAATATTTATTAATGCCAACAATGGATGCCTAGGAGATTCTGGCCGAGGAAGGACGCAGACGGCGGCGATACTCGTCGGGGAGGTGCCATCAACCTCTGATCCGGCGGTTTCCGAATGGAGCAATCCCTCCATCGCAAGATGGAGACCCTAGCGTAAAAATGGTTCGCAAGAATCATATAGCATTAGGGTGGGAACGGCGTGAACTGAAACATCTTAGTAACGCCAGGAAAAGACATCATATGAGATTCCCTTAGTAGCGGCGAGCGAAAGGGGAACAGCCTAAACTCCGATTTATCGGAGGGTTGCAGGGCAGACGATATTTGAGTGTTGCGAATAGCAGAAAGATCCGGAATGATCTTCCAAAGAAAGTGAAAGGCCTGTATGCGAAATTCAAAACACCGATAGTTTGTTCCTAAGTACCATGGAGCACGATTTAAACTCTGTGGGAATCCGGGTCGACCACGATCCAAGGCTAAATACCAGAATCTACCGATAGTGAACTAGTACCGTGAGGGAAAGGTGAAAAGCACCCCGGAAGGGGGATGAAATAGAACTGAAATTGTTGGCTAACAAGCAGACAGAGGCCTTCGGCGAAAGCTCAGGCTAATGTCGTGCCTATTGAAGAATGAGCCGGTGAGTTTTTGATTGCTGCATGTTTAACCAATTTTACATTGGGAAGACGAAGTGAAAGCGAGCCCTAATTGGGCTACCAAAGTAGCAGTCATTAAACCCGAAACCGGGTGAGCTAACCTTGAGCAGGGTGAATCCCGACTAAAGTCGGGAGGAGGCCCGAACTCGTGAATGTAGCAATATTCTGAGATGACTTGAGGTTAGGGGCAATATGCCAAACGAACCCGGAGATAGCTGGTTCTCCCCGAAATATATTAAGGTATAGCGCTTGGTAATTACAGCAGGGGGTAGAGCACTGAATGGTTCGCGGCGGCGCAAGCTGTCGTAACCAATCAAACTCCGAATACCTGTCTTGTGTATCCAAGTAGTCAGTCTTGTCGGGCTAAGCTGATGAGATTAAAGGGAAACAACCCAGACTCTCGATTAAGGCCTCGAAATAAAGGCTAAGTTTTAAAGGAAGTCAAATTCCAGAGACATCCAGGAGGTTGGCTTAGAAGCAGCCATCCTTTAAAGATAGCGTAACAGCTCACTGGCGGATGGGATTTGGCGCCGAAAATGTAACGAGGATTAAGCCTTTTGCCGAAATCGGAGACTCTTGTCCGGAGGACAAGGAATATCAAAATACGAAGCACAGGATTAAATTCAAAATCCAAAATTACAAATTCCAAATAATATCAAAATTCAAATAATAAAATTCAAAACATTTAGAATTTTGATATTTGGATTTATTTAGGATTTGGTGCTTTGATATTTGAATTTCTCGTCCTTTGGATGAGTTTGGTAGGGGAGCGTCTTAAGTGCAGTGAAGTCGAATCGTAAGGTTTGGTGGAGCGGTTAGAAGTGAGAATGCCGGCATGAGTAGCGTAATCCGCCTGAGAACGGCGGACACCGAAAGCACAAGGTTTCCTCCGCAATGTAAGTCAGCGGAGGGTAAGTCGGACCTAAGGGTATTCCTCGTTAAAGGGGATTAGCCCGATGGACAAGTCGTTAATATTCGACTACAGGATGTGTGTATTATAAGGGGGTGTCGAAGGTGGAAGAATTGAGCGGGCCGCAAGGCTGCCGTCTAAGCAGTAAGATAGGGATAATTGGCAAATCTGTTATTCTGGTTAATTAAGCTGCGAATGAAAGCTGCGTGTAAAAACGGAGCGATTTGATCTCTTTCAGCTTCCAAGAAACGCCTCATTATCCAAATCGTAAGATTTGGAAAACACATGTTTTTCCGTACCGCAAACCGACACAGGTGTGCAGGTCGAGAAGACTAAGGTGATCGGAAGATGGATGATTCAGGAACTCGGCAAAAAAGCTAGGCGTAACCTATGGGAGATGCCTTGCCCCGCTATGCGGGGCTGCAACAAAAGTTTACTTAGCGACTGTTTATCTAAAACACAGGTCCCTGCAAAGCCGAAAGGCAACGTATAGGGGCTGACACCTGCCCAGTGCCGGTAAGTCAATGATGCTGAGTGATGTCGCCGCAAGGCGACTGAGCTTGGTATCAAAGCTCCGGTGAACGGCAGCAGTAACTATGAATACAGTTTGTAGTTGTAAAAGTCGACTAAATGCTGGAATACCCGGTTGTATATGTTGATACTTTGGTCTATTATAAATAGAATATGCCAGGTAACAATTCAACATTGAGCGTCAATGAGACGCACCGGACAATCAGCAGGAAAGACTTGAGCCGAGAAGAACTAGGATTTTTCCTAGCAGGATTTGTTGAAGGAGAAGGGAGTTTTAATGTTTCATTACGACGAAAATCAGACTATCAAGTAGGATGGCAAGTCGTTATGAGCTTTAATGTTTCTCAAAAAGATCCGACTTTGCTTTTTCAATTAAAAGAGCAATTAGGATGCGGGATAATTAAAGTACGAAAGATTGATAAACTCTATTCATTTGATGTAACAAATCCTAAGGATATAATCCAAAGAGTTATTCCATATTTTCAAAAATATCCAGTTCTTTCTGTTTCTAAACAAAGAAACTTTTTTTTATTTTGTGCAATAGCATATTTAATGGAGAAAGGTGAACATAGAAATTTGATAGGACTTCGGAAAATCCTTGAACTTCGGGAGATAATTAACGAAGGAAAAGGACGAAAACGAAAATATGAAATAGCAGATGTTTTTCTTGCTTAAGAATCCTCAGAGACTATACGTCGACCCCCGATTAAATCGGGGATGATATAGTCCGACCTCATGGGCGACCATGAGACTCTGTAATCAATCAGAGCTTGTAACAATGTGAACTGTTCTAAGGTAACCAACTTCGTTGCCCTAGGAGTCAGTGTTTTAGTAATCCAACTATTTGCTGGAAAGACTCAGAATCCGACAATACCTGCAGAGGTAATAATTTGTTCGGTGGAGTTGATCAGCAGGGAAGATCCCGATTAAATCGGGAAACCCTCAGAGACTATACGTTGGACCCCGATAAAATCGGGGAAGATATAGTCCGAACTCTATAGCGATATAGAGAAATATAGATTACAAGGGTCTATAGATTAACATATTGAGCGAAGTTCCTTGTCGGGCAAGTTCCGACCCGCACGAAAGGTAGAACGACTGAGTAACTGTCTTAATCATCTATCCGGCGAAATTGAGATGGCTGTGAAGACGCGGCCTAGGTATACATGGACAAAAAGACCCCGGGAGCTTTACTGTAGCTTGGCATTTGCAAGCTCGTTTTAATTGTTTAGAATAGGAGGGAGACTTCGGTCAACAGTGAAATACCTCTCTTTGAAATGAGCGAGCATCACTTCTAGCCGCATAAAAATACGGCAGAGGGACATTGTCTGGTGGGCAGTTTTACTGGGGAGGTAGACTCCTACAACGCAACGGAGTCGTGCAATGGTTGGCTAATCTTGAATGGAAATCAAGATGATAGCATAAAGGCAAAAGCCAGCTTGACTGCGAGACCCACAAGTCGAGCAGGTACGAAAGTAGGCCTTAGTGATCCTCCGATGCTTGGTGGCAAGCACGGAGCTTAACGGATAAAAGCTACCCCGGGGATAACAGGCTGATCGCATCCAAGCGTCCACAGCGACGATGCGGTTTGGCACCTTAAGTAACATTGGGGCGCCTATAGAGCAATCTGTAAGTCTGGTTATTCAATAACGCATTTAGAGAGTGCGGTGAATAAAAATACTAGTCAAAATCGGTGAATACCATTGATATGAACAATTAATGGTTAATACCGAGGTTCTGTAAAGCAGAATGATCTTTATGATACTGCTGGCAGCACCGTATCGACTTTTATGTTCAGTTAATATGGGCATAAAGAGAAGGGGCTTTTGTTCCCGATTTAACGGGGCAAAAAATTATAGTCCTTCTAAAACACTAGCTCCTTTAGCAATAGAGGATGAAGGTATAGTCAACGCGTTTGGTAACAAACGAATAGAGCGATGTCGGCTCATCACATCCTGGGGGTGGAGAAGCTCCCAAGGGTCCGGCTGTTCGCCGGTTAAAGTGGTACGCGAGCTGGGTTCAGAACGGCGTAAGCCAGTTCGGTCTCTATCCTGTATACACGTTTGAGATTTGAGGAGATTTGATCCTAGTACGAGAGGACTGGATTGAGGGAATCCCTGGTGTGCCAGTTGTTCCGATATTATCGGGCATCGCTGGGTAGCTAGATTCCCATCGGATAACCGCTGAAAGCATCTAAGTGGGAAGCCGTCTCCAAGATTAGATCTCGATCCCCGATTTATCGGGGGAAAGACCCTGGGAGACTACCAGGTTGATAGGCGGGCGGTGGAAGCTTCGTAAGGAGTTAAGCTTACCCGTACTAATGGTCGAGGAGTATTTTTTTTCCTATTCTCTTCACTTTTCAAGGAACTTGAATTAGCTTTCAGCTGTCAGCAATTAGATATATTGAAAAGAGAAATTTTCTGGTGATTTGAGCGATGTGGCACCACCTCTTCCCATTCCGAACAGAGAAGTGAAACGCATCAGCGCCTACGATACTAAGCACGATAGGTTGCATGGGAAAATGGGTCATCGCCAGGAGATTTCTCTTTTTAATTAAAACCCTGTACTGTGGATACCAGATTAAAAGCCTAGTAGTTATGAGATTTGGTAACGATGGCTTTAGGCATTAGTTTTTGTTTCAAAATATCTATCAATAGTTTCCAGCATTGCTTCGTATCCTGATGGTTTGAGTATTTCAATAAAATTATCATGGTTAAGAAATTTAATATTTACACCCGGGTCTAAAATTTTGTATTTTTGTTTGAATTTATCGTATGGTAAACGCTGTCCATTTTCATAAGCTGCTTCTTGAAAACTTCTAAATGCTTCTTCCATATTGCCTCCATTGGCCAGTATCCAATTTTCAACGCCTACGCCGCCGAATCCTCCATGCTCTTGCTTTTTATAGGCATGACCCTCTTTGAGTATTTGTTTTGCGAGAATAATATTAGCCACAGTTTGTTCATAAGCTTCTTGTCCACTATGTGTTTTTATAGAAGTTAGTTTGTCGCGAATGGCATCATGTGTACCGTAGGAACTTATATCAGATTTATTTGCAAAACCAATATCTATATCTAAAGGCTTATCCAGGCGTAAGCCACCAATTTCTGTTACACCTTGATTTCTAAGTTGATAGTAGCCGGCTTCTTGTGCGCTAGAATTATCTTTTTCGAAAACCATAGTTGCTTTTATGGCTTCGGCTAACTGTTGGGCACGCGGGAAATCTAAGGCATCCAGATTAAGGCTAAAATCAAAATCAAAATCTCCAGGCATATTCGTATGACGCCCAGTTGAGCCGGTATCTAATAAGTCAGCTCCTAATATACTTGTGTCAAATTCTGTACGCAAGGATACGCCAAGTCCACTTAATGCTTTTTGGATTTGCTTTCTAACAATTTGTGTTGCAAGACTTACACGTTCACTATCTTCACCTAATCCGGCAACTATTTCTGAAATTTTTGAATAAGATACTTGATCCGGAGTTGTAGGGTGGATTTCTAATTTATTGCCTTCGTACTTATCTATTCCTGCAAAAACCTTACGAAAATCATCAAACATTTTCGGAGTAAAAAGAACTTTTCCCTTAGTGTCAGTTACTGGTATGTAAAAGCCGTTTTGCGCGATTTCAAAGAACACTTTTTCCATTTCCTTGGGCTGCGAAGCTAGCGAGTCTAAGGTTATCATGAAATCTATTTCACTGGTAGGAAAGCCCGTTCGTATTCCATAATGACGATCTCCACGTACACCGGTTTGGAAAAGTTCCAATTTTCCAGCTTCCCCCTTGATCTGACCTTCACGGTTAGTCAATTGGTATTGTCCGCGATCTTTAAGCGCAAACAGCAATTGGCCATATCCTCCAGCAAGAGACATTTCTATTGCTCCGGAAAAACCGTTTTCTGTATCTTCTGGCTTGACCAGGCTGATGTCAGTATCGAATGGAGTAGAATCTGAGTTCGAACTTGCTCCTAAAAATTCTTTTGCCACAGAGCCGTTTTGAAGAATATTTGAAATATATCTCACGTCAACCCCCTTGAGAAAATCGCCGGATTTTAACTCAAGCGTAAATTCCTCATTCCCTTCGCTGGTTTTGTGCTGGGCTTCTTCAATCATTGCCCTGTTTCTTTGATCGGCAGAAGATTTGGCCGTACGCATTTTTTCAAGCAATTGTTCAAGACTTGTTATGCCTGCCGGTTGTAGATACATCTCGGAAATTCTCTCAAGAACTGTTTGATTTTCGCCAACCTTTAAACTTTTACGCACACTGTTTATCCTTTCCTGTATATTGGAAAGCCCGGCGCTTTTAAAAGCGTCGTCCGCAGTTTCCAATGCTGATCTAGCATGTAAAGTTTCTAGTTTGCCCACAAAATAGCCGAGCTGTTCTTGTTGACGGGGATCTAGGCTTGATAATCCTTCTTTCTCATACTGTTCCATCACTTGGCTGCCGCCTTGCAGTGTTTTTGCATATTCTTTTAAAGACCTGTTACCCGACTTGATGTGTACATCTAGTAAGTCCTGATAAATAGTACTATAACGCCTCCTGGTGCTCGACTGTTTTAATATAGGGCTTACCCTATCGGCATTGGTGTCAATTTGGGAACCTAATTTTTCCGGAGCATATAGCGTTTCAAAAACTCCAAAAATTTTACCAACAGTCGGAATATTATTTTTAATAAAAATTGATTCAATTTTTTGATAATTTTCGACCGGGTTATCAGACTCAACCAACTGAGCTATCAATGAGTCTTTAAGCCTCTGTATTTCCTGAGAGGGAGAATCGCCAATTTTTTGAAAAATTTCCAGGTATGTAGAAACTTTTTCCGGAGACATTGATGAGATTGGGATTATGGCGTCAAGGTTGCGCCACATAAAATCTTGAGATTTGGGAGAATCCTTAAATCTTTCAAAGATGGGTAAAAGATTGTGTTCGGAAATACTTTTAAGAGCTATAAAATCTTCTATCGGATTCCGATGCATACCTATCATATCTAATTGCTGATGAATTTCAAAGATTCTTGGATTGTCACGAAGTTCTTCGAATTTAGAGGTATCTACAAGAACTAACTCATATTTAGTTACATATTTCCCAGTTAGTGGGTCATATTCGTCACTGCTTTCGTATGTATATTTAGGCACGTATTCGAAATGGTTTATCATTTTTTCTATTGCGGGACGAAGCGTGGGATCGCTGTTGACCAGTGCGGCTGCTGTGTTGATATTATTGGGTTTTTCCCTAAGTCCGTTTTTCACAAAAGCAAGTGTTTCCGGATTATCAAACATCTCCCGAAACTTAGGGTCATCGCTAATTTTGACCAGATCAGCGGCATTATGCATTGAAAAATTTATCCCAAACTCATTCTTTACATGACCTAGTGTTTCAACTGTCTTAGGTTCGAAAAGTTTGCTGCAAAGTTCTTGGTTTCTAAGCGTGCTAAGTAAGTTACTTAATTGGTTATTGTCGTGGTCATCGTTTGGATTATAACTATAGCCATAAATTTCCTTTAATTTTTTAAGGGTCGATGCGGAATCGGGAATTTTCGTTAATTCGGCTAATGCTGGCCCATTCCAAATACCTGCATTAACTTCAAATATACCAAGCTGTTTTGCAAGTGCGACTCCGGTTTCCGATTCAACAGCTGACCGAAATGATTCATTGTGATAATTTGATATAAGTTGATTATTAGTTGGGTAATCATTAAAAAAATCATTGAATTTAAATTTATACCCTGCTTTTTCACAATCGCTTGCGAACTTTTTAAAATCCGGTTCTGCCACAACTTCAAAAAGCTCTTTATAGGCGGCCGCTTGTTCAGGTTTACCAAGATATTTATCCAGTTCCCAACCGTGAGCAATAACTCCCAAATCTGATATATTCGCGAGCGCAGGACCGGCTTCCTGAACTTTACCTGTTATTTGTTGAAATACTTGCATGTGTTCTGGGCTCAAAGTGTCTTCCGCTCCGAAAATCTTACCGGCGCCGCGCGCCAGCTCATAGAGGTCTGGATTGGTCTTAATAGATTCAGCAGCTGCGCGAATATTCTTAGCAGTCTGTTCTCTGTTTTCTTCGCCCCATCGAGAATATATGCCTAAGGATGTTTCAGTAAATCCGTCTTTAAGTAAAGCTGCTACTTCATTTTCAATTCCGGCATCTTTAAATGTATTCAGTTTATGAATCCAATCTCTTTCGTCAATATCTTTAGTTGTCTGTATAAGTGCAGATAGAATCCCTAATGCGGTATTATCAGATGCGAGACGGGCCCAACTTTCTAGATAATCAGAGTTTACAGGCTTACCTAATAAAAGGGAAATTTTCCCAATTCCTATTTCAGCATCAGGAGTAAGAATATGTTCTGCTGCTTCGTTTGTCGCAAGTTTTGATAGTCTAGGTAGAGAATCATAATCTTTAATAAAGTCACGCGTGATATTTGTTCCTCCAAAGGATTTAAGTTTTTCTAATAGTGGTAAAATATCGGGATTCTGAGAAATCTCCTTTAATTTATCATGGTTAACTAACCGCCAGCCTTTATAAATCTCCAATTTATAACCGTGATGCTGCAAGGCTTCAAATAACCTGACCGGGTCATTGGGCGATTTAACTATTTCATCAAGGTCTTTTGCAAGCCATTTGGACTCACTCGCGTTAAATGAATAAGGATTTTCTTTTGTCGCCCACACGTTCGTTTGTTCATCCCCTGGTTTATGTTCATAAACTTCAACCTTATATCCCTGATCTCTTAACTTTTGAGCCACCTTTTCTATTTTTTTAATCTTTGCTTTATCTATTTTTAAATGTTGAGAATCTGTTTCTACAGCATTTTCTTCAAGATAGTGAGCAAGTGCTAAAACTTGCTCAGGATTTTCTATTCCCTGCATTTTTAAACGTATCAGGCGGGCTTTTTCTTTCACAGCTTCAAATCCTGTGCGTTGGTGCTCGGCCATATATTGGTCAAGTGATTGTGGCCGCGGGGTTTCTTGCCGTGTTGATTCAACTCTGTTTATTGCAGGCGTCAATTCTTGAGACCTATTTGGGTTTTCGGGGTTTGAAGTTACCGAAGCTCCATTTACTTTTTGGCTTTCTAAATCTATTGGTTCATCAAGTATTAGCATAAGGCCTTCACGGCCACGTTCAGAAACACTCCTGTCAAGAGTACCAAGTGTATTCATTAGTCCTGTTTTTTCTTGCTCACTTGGTTCCATATGCCTTGCTGGTGGTTTAGGCGTAGGCTTGTCTGGAGATTTTATATTTTGGTTGTCTTCCGATGTACTTTCTGCCATATTATTCTTGTATCAGACATACGCTTCTATCTCATTATGGGTCATAAAAAGGGAATATTCAAGTTCAGAAGGTGGTTTTATAGTTTGGAGCAAAAGGTCATAGCGCTGTTGTACAAGAGTTTAGGATTTGATAAAGAATAAATTATTTAAAATTAATCAGCATAAAAGCCTTTTATTTTAATAACTTTAGCTGAGTTGATTTGTCTATTGACATAGCCTAATTTCATATGTAGAATCTCGTGAGTAAGTTTTTCATTATTTTTTTAGTTATCATTTTAATTTAAAGTAAGCTATTTTTATAATTTTATGTCAGCCGAAGCATTACAAATAAGACCGGATATATCAAAACAATTACTAAGAAGGCGGGAAGGCGAGGTTATTCAAGGTGAATATAAAGGCCCATCAATTGCTGTTATGAATGGGGGGCTATTATGGTTTCCACTTTTTGTAAATGCACCAGATAAGGAAGCCGGTGTAAGTAAGAGTGTGGAGATGCCTAGAACGGTTGATGAATGGAAAATAGACCACACCATTAACTTGCGTTATGATTTTACGAGGGAAAAGTTTAGGCTTATGTTGGGGATAATCGGAGGTAGTGCTCAGAATATGGACCACAATGTTATTGCTGAAGCTATAGGAAAGGATGCGCCTCTATCAGCATTGTATTATGCAATGGGAAATGAAGAAGAAAGACGGGGTAATAAAGACAATGAAATTACGAGGACAACAGCACTTTTTATTGTCCAGAAAAAGCAGATCCTCAAACCGCATAGCGATGGTAGGGTGGATATTAGGGTAAAAATTATAGATAAAGGTACCACAAGTTTAACTTTGGAACATGAAGGTACTCAAAATGGTGAAGCAGTTAGTAATGGTGGAAGTGTTATTTCTTTTCAAAGATTTCCTTATGTAGCAAAACCAAAGAAAGACCGACAAGCCGAGGATTATAGCAAATATGTAGCATGTGGTGGACCAGTCACGGCTAGTAAAGAAGAGGTTGAAGCTTTTGCAAATGATATTTCGGGAGATGTCAATCAGGCACACAGAGATGAAATATATGCAGCAAAAACAGTCTTTGGTGAGCCTATTGTTCATGGCTTAATCACTCTTGGCAAAGTTCTTGTTTTATTAGCAGATGATGCTAGAAAAATGGGAGAAAAAGGAACGCTTAAGGGTTATGAAGTTAATTTTAGAAATGCGGCGTTCTTTGATGAGACAATAGTTACAAAAAAGGTAAAGAGGCCGGTAAATGGCAGCTATGCATACGATTTCGTTTCGACTAAAGTAAGTGGTGAGCCAATTATGGTAGGAACTGCTACTTTTGCTTAGTAGGGTCTTTGCATTTGCGATGTGCTTGCTGACCGGAATGTTTCCGTAAATATCCGACACTTTAGTTTAGCTGGTAAGCGGCGGTTTCATTCCTAAACTAATATGCGGTCTATGATAATGATATCTTTGAAGAAATGCTTCAATAAGGCTTTTTGCTTCTAAAAGTTCTGATTTTCTATACTTGTTCCACCCCAGGCATTCTTTTCTTACTGTTTTGTTAAAGCTTTCAATGAAAGATTGTTCATTTTTCTTGTAAGGTCTTGAAATACGAAATCTATCTGTGTAAGTATAGACTTTTTCTGCAAATTTGTCTTTAAACTCCGGCCCGCCATCTGCCTGTATTAAATCGCTATGCCCATTGAAGCGTCTTCTCATACAGGTATCCAGGAAAATAACACCATCATTACTGGTTAGGGATGGGCGAAGGACAACATCTGCTTCTCTGGAAAAGATATCAACTGCTGTAAAGGCAAAGAGTTCTCCAAAGTCAATTGTATCCATTTGAATTACTTCCCGAGGTTTTACCGCTTTTGGTACCGGCCCACGTTTTATGTTATTGCCTCGTCTCTTCCGAAGAACGTACTTCTCTTTTAATATCTCATAAATCTTAGGAATTGAGATAGAAACGGCGTGTTCTTTTTTGAGAAAGTATTGTATTTTATCTCCGCAACAATCCATCTCACGCTCTCTAATCTGCCAGACCCACCTTTTTAGAATTGCATTCACTTGCCGTTTAGGACGGTCTCCTTTCTTAGCCACAAGATAGTAGTCTAGGAATCCCATAAGCCCTTGTGGATTATTGAGAATACCACAGATCCATAAATGAACAGTTTCCCGATGAATGCCAAGCTGCTTGGCAATATGAGTCTTTGGCATCCCTTGTTCAAACAATTCCCAGGCGAGAGAAACTTTCGTTATTTGTTGCATATTCATAGTATATCTTTTCTCTGCCGCTTACTGTCGGATTTCTACGGAGAATAATCCGCTGACTTGCAGGGGGAGGGGGAGGGTGGTATACTTAGTTTATCTTTCTAAGAAAGGCTTATGATGAGCAATGAAAATAAAACTTCAAGTAAATAAACCTGCGGGCGCGATGGCGCGACTTCTAGCATCGCATAAAGATTCGTTTATTTCACTAAAAAAAGGAGAGTCAGTTAAAGGGAAAATTACTAAGTTGACAGCATCTGAGATATTGGTTGATGTTGGCGCGAAGACAGAGGCGGTCGTCCTTGAGAAGGATAAGGCTATTTTGCATACGCTTCTTTCGGTATTTAAGAGTGGAGAAACAGTGGAAGTGCTTGTTCTAACTCCCGAATCGGAAACGGGGCAGCCAATTGTTTCTTTGAGGCGGTATTTGGGTAATATTGCCTGGAAGAAGCTAGAGAAACTCATTGAAAGCCGCGAGCCGATCGAGGTTACGGTGAGTGATATAGGCAAAGCCGGCTACATTGTATCAACATCTTTTGGTATTTCAGGATTTTTGCCTCAATCGCATGTATCTTTTACAGGAAGCCAAGCTATATCTTTTGGAGATACTCTTTCTGTGACAGTGCTTGAATTGAATCGGGAAGAGCGCAAAATCATTTTTTCACAGAAACCGTCTTTTACAGACGAAGATTTTACGCAACTTATTGCAAAGTTTAAACCAGAACAGAAGGTTAAGGTTCACGTTACTAATGTTGCCTCTTTTGGTATGTTTGTTTCTTTACCGGTTGACGGCAGCACCATTCCCCTTGAGGGGTTTATACATATATCAGAGGCTTCTTGGGAAAGACAAGCGGAGTTAGGTAATTTGTTTACTACCGGACAGCAGATTGAGGCGGTTATTCTCAAATTTGATAAGGATGCTAAGAAAGTGCAATTGTCTATTAAACGACTAACTAAAGATCCATTTGACTCGGTAATGGCAAAATATCCTATTGATAAGAAGATTACCGGTACTGTGGCAAAGGTCGATGAAGGAGGAATTGGCGTCGATATAGGTGAAGGAGTTGAGGGATTTATAAGACGTGAGAAGATTCCTCCGACAGTTACTTATGCTGTTGGACAGAAGCTTACTGTTTTGGTATCAGAGTACGATAAAAAGCGAAAAAGAATTTTTGTTGCGCCAGTTCTTCTTGAGAAACCGATTGGATATAGGTAGTATGTATCATGTAGTACGTATTATGTATACACAATTTCTCACGCATACTACATAATACATTCTACTTACTACAGTTTCTGTTCAGCTTCATTTTTTTTCTGCCTAAGCGTATAATAAGATTATGCCAAAGAATAAAACCGTAATAAATTTTGTATGCCAGGAGTGCGGTTATGATAGTCCTTCCTGGCTTGGTAAATGTCCAGAATGCGGAAGTTGGAACTCTCTCAAGGAGTTCAAAGTTCAAAGTTCAAAGTTCAAAGTTGACCAAGGAGGTATTAGTAAGGGGCAGTCGGCAAAACCTCAAAGATTAAGAGAAATTGTGTATGAAGAAAAGCTGAGGATTCAAACTGAATATTCTGAGTTGAATACTGTTTTAGGTGGAGGAATTGTGAGGGGTTCTGTTACTCTTATGGCAGGCGACCCCGGAGTAGGTAAGTCGACACTTTTGCTTCAGTTGTGTTTGTCGCTCGCCAAGCAGGGGAAGAAAGTGCTTTATGTGTCGGGCGAGGAATCTGAGGAACAAATTAAGATGCGGGCTGAGCGGATTATGGCCAACAGCAAAGGCCGAATGGAGAAAAGAAATAATAAGTTGGATGAAAATTTGTATTTGGTATCGCTAACAGATTCGGATGCAATAGTGGAAGTAATTATTAAGGCAAAGCCTGATTTAGTGATTATTGATTCGATACAGACGATTGAGTCACAAAATGTATCAGGATTGTCTGGTTCGGTTGCACAAGTTCGCTATGGAGCATTGCAGTTTGTGCGCTGTGCAAAGCAGAATTCTATACCAATTATAATTGTAGGGCACGTAACGAAGGAAGGGATGGTTGCCGGGCCGATGATTTTGTCACACATGGTAGATACGGTACTTTTCCTTGAAGGAGAAAGATTTACTGAGACAAGAATTTTGAGGTCGCTTAAAAACCGATTTGGTCCGGTTGACGAAGTTGGGATATTTCTTATGACCGATTCCGGAATGAATGAGGCAACTAATCCGGAGCAACTTTTTCTAAATTCCAATACCGCGTCAAATGCGGCTACGCCAGGAAGCGTTCTTGTTGTGACTTTAGAGGGGTCGAGAGCTTTTCTGGTTGAGATACAGGCACTTGTTGTCAGGTCAGGACTGCCAATGCCCCGTAGGGTGGTTTCAGGATGTGATCCTCGACGGGTTGAGCTCTTATTGGCGGTGCTGCAAAAGCATTTACGACTTCCATTGGACACACTGGATGTTTTTGTTAATATTGCCGGGGGATTAAGACTTTCTGATCCGGGCGCGGATTTAGGTGTATGTTTGGCCGTATTTTCAAGTTTTTCAAATGTTTCACTTAATGGGGTTGTTGGAATTGCGGAGGTTGGATTACTAGGGGAATTGAGGGTGATTCCCGGACTTGAAAAGAGAATTCGCGAAGCGGGAAAACTGGGATTAAAAAAAATAATATCGGCAAAAACACATAAGACACTGAGAGAAGTAATAGAATCATTAAACAAACCAGAGATTAAAAATTCAAAATTCAAAGCATCAAATTCCAAATAATATCAAAATACAAATAATAAAATCCAAAACGTGTTTTGATATTTGAAATTTGATATTTGAATTTATTTGGAATTTGTAATTTTGGATTTTAGATTTGACTAATATGGATAAAAAAGAACAAAGAGATATACAAGATTTAGTTAAAGATAAGCCAGAAGAGAAGAAAACTCCTGTTTTTTCTTCAAAAATGATAGGGGATATTGCGGAGGAGGTTTCCAGGACGCTAATTAGCAGGCTTCCTGCTATGATGCGCCGGCCAAAAAGAAAGGCAAAAAATAAAAAGATAAAAAAAATAGAATATGCAATTTTACTTGATACCTCGGCAATTGTTGATGGGCGGATTTTCGATGTAATTTCTACCGGTCTTCTTAATGGAAATATCGTTATATTATCAAGTATTCTTATGGAGCTTAAACATCTGGCTGATTCTCAAGATACGGTCAAGCGGGAGCGGGGAAGAAGGGGACTTGAATTACTTGAAAATTTACGAAAGGAAAAACAGATTAATATTATTACTTTAGTTGCTGATGACGAGGCGAAAATGGAAAATATAGAGGTTGACGAGCGGCTTATACGTCTTGCGAAAATATATAAGGGAAAGATAGTAACCTGTGATTATAGCCTTGAGAAAAAAGCAGTGGTTGAGAATATTAGGGCGATTAATATTAATGCTTTGGCAAATTATTTGAAAGTTATCGCAGTTCCCGGCGAAGCGCTATATATCCAAGTATCTCATCAGGGCAAAGAAGCTACGCAGGGTGTGGGATATATGGATGACGGGACAATGATTGTAGTTGATAAAGGTGTTGATTTGATTGGAAAAAAAGTTAATGTGGTTGTTTCGCGGGTAATACAGACGGCTACGGGACGAATTTTATTTGCGAAGAAGATTTGAAATATCGCGAATTTGATTTGAGTTAGCTAAATTTAGTCCACCCCTGTCTCAGCTGATTAAATCGGCTTCGCAGGCCAGCTCTCCCGCTTAGCGGGATCCGCTCCTCTTCTATGAAGAGGTAAGAGTACCTGCCCTATACTCCTACCTCATCATAAATGACGAGCAGTCCTGCTGAGTTTGATGCAAAATCTTCGTGAAAAGTCTTGATCTGTCAAATAGAAAATTTAATTTCAGCCTCAGCTTTTTTCTTGACAATACCTACTTGCTTGTTGTATTTTACTTATAAGCACTTAGTTTTATTCCTGCCTGAAGAACTAATTGCTGTTTACCTTAAGAGCATTGCTTCTCGTACTAGAACTTATCATTTGAGTAACGAAAGCGATGCTCTTTTTTGGATTCGAATGTATCCGAATTACAATACTCCGAATTCATCCGAATAAAGATTCTTCTTGCAATTTTAAAGAACAGCGATTGGGATTTGTAATCCAAGTTCCTGTAATTTCTTAAATTGTTGTCTGCCTGTTTGAATTAATGCTTCCCTTTTGCCTGAGTCAGTCTGTGGGTTACGATCAAGTCCGAGTGGTTGGATCCTTTTTTTATTTAAGTTCCGATTGAATCCGGTTAAGCCTAATAGAGAGATGAACAGTTTCATAGATTATCTGAATAATAACACATCTTTTTTAATATGTCAACCTATAATAAGTAATACAAATAATATCATATGTCCTAGAGTATATAATAAGTTGATTGGATTGTAAATTCAAGGTAATTTTTAAAACTTAAATTATGTGGATAACTTTGGGATATGAATAAGCTATTCATAGCGCGGTTCAAAGAGGGATTTTAAAGCGGGTAGGGAGGAAGGGAGGGAGGGGCGGTAGTCATAAGACGAACGGGATTTGACTAATAACTTCAGTAAAGAGAATGTATGCCTGATTTTGCCCGACTTGCGGGTATAACGACGGATGCCGACTCTGTGTCTGTATAATGATTGACTCAGGTTGGCAATTTTTCCATACTGGAGAAGTTTGATAAAAACCTCGGTAAATACTAATGGATATTTATTCGTTGTGAAGTGAAGGATGTCTTTGGGGACTAACATACGGTTGATCATGACTGTTTCGGGCTTGAGTGAGCGGGAAGGGAGTATTGACTGATAAATCGCTTCGTGTTCTTGCGGGAGACTGCTTTTTTCCAGTGGTTTGTTGTTTTCATCCATTGTGACATATTGGGAGCCAATAGCAACAGTTTTGGCATTATCACACAGATAATTTACCTGCCTTTTAAGTTTTTGGAGGGATATTGTGTCATTCGGATTCATTAAGGCTAGGAACTGACCTTGAGCCAGCCGGAGAGCCCTATTTAAACACACGGCCGGGCCATAATGCTTTTTATTCTGTAGGATTTGAATCCTTCGACTCCGCTCAGGACAAGTTTTATTGATGTTTTTTTGGAATTCTTTGAGGATTTTGAGGGAGTTGTCTTTGGAGTTATCATTGATAGCAATAATTTCCAAATTGGAATAGCTTTGACTAGCCAGGGTTTCCAGGCACTGCGGGAGAAACTTTCCCGCATTGTATACAGGCATGATAATTGAAACTAATGATTGTTTTAATTTCATATAAGAAGTTTATTGAGGCCCCTAACTATGCATATCTCATGCCGTCCCGCTCAGCGGGAAGCCCATGAGGGGCTCAAGTTCGGGACAGGCCACAAGTAGTTTTCATAATTGTGGCAGGCAGAATTATAAAATTGTAAATGTAATAAAAAAAAGTAGCAGGCTCTAATTATTACTAAGTTAGAGCTAGACGTTAGGCAGATAGAATATGTAAAAGCAGAAGATAGAAGTAAAAATAGCATAAGTGGGAGGGATTGTCAAATGTTATCAGACCAATTTAGGAATAGGAAGATTTATACTGCTACTTCCGGTGAACAAAAATGTGAGTACTTGAACAATAAAAAACGCCAGAATTGCAATAAGCAGACCGACTATAGATGCGATAATTCCCGCTCTTGCCTGTTCGACTTTGGCTTTGTCTCCGTTGGATGTAATCCATTTAATACCGCCCCAAGTTAAAAAGATGAGTGATACTAAGATTGCTATAATTATTAAAAGCTGAATGAGATTGCCGAGGATTTTGGTATTGTCGAAATTTATACCGCAAAGGCTTTCAAATCCGGGGGGACAGGGCCCTGCCTGGGCAAAAGCTGCAAAAAAGACAGGCACGAAGAAAAGGTTTAATATGAAGGCTGATAAGGCTGCAAAGGAAATTTTCACTCTACAATTATCTTAATAGGGTAGGAAAGGCGTGTCAAGTAGAATATATAGAACAGTTTCAGGCTATTGACAAATTGGTAGGAGTGTGGTGTAATGGCGGTAGCTTTAGAAACACAAGCTACGATTAGCTAACTAGTTGTAGCAAGCTTCAGTAAGTAATTTATTTTCCTACAGCGATACATGCATTCTGACATTTAATAATTAAACATTTCACCAATTCACATGTAATTTCAGTAAGAAGGAAGTATATATATGGTTTATAAAAAAACAACAACTCCCAGTCGTTCGGCGGGACAAGCAAAAGCAGTTACGGTTGACGATTTTGTGGGGAAAAAGCCATCTGTAACATCAAAAGTTCAAACTATCCCTACCAATGATTCGCCAGCCCCAATCAAATCGGGGCCAGCTCCGATTCAATCCGAGCCAGCCGGTGGAGCCAGGCGACGGATTCATATTTCAGATTCTACCTCCACTTCAAACCCAACGACAGTTTCAAAGCCTAACATTACCGCTATTACCCCGGTTCCAAATTCTGCTTCGACGCTAAGTGGGAATAACGATACTTCTGTGTCCGCGTCAAACGCGACTGGGGCAAACCCAACGACCGGTTCTCCACTACACCAAGGCTCTGCAGGGCAAGGTGTGGCTGGGGCTACGCTCAACGGGACTAACGGATATCAGCCTATGGCTCAAACAGCTGCTGCGGCAACACCTACAGACATGGTAAAGGGATTTTTGGATATTCAGATTGAAGGTCATGGTTTTTTACGGCCTAAATTTGTTCCGTCAGCGCGAGATATTTATATCTCACAATCACAAATTAGAAGGTTCATGCTCAGGCCAGGTGATGAAGTTGAGGGAGTGGCAAGACCTCCGAAAGATACGGAGCGATACTACGGTCTATTAAAGGTTGAGAAGGTGAATGAAATTGTTGCCGATGATTCATTACGACGGCCGTATTTTGATGATTTGACACCGATTTACCCAAACAAGCAAGTTATTCTGTCCACTGGTAAAGATATAGTGTCAACGCGTATGATAGACCTCATAGCGCCGATCGGGTTTGGACAAAGAGGGATGATCGTTTCTCCACCAAAAGCAGGGAAGACGACTATACTTAAAGATATCGCAGCCGGTATATCAAAGAATTTTCCGAAAGCGCATTTAATGGCAGCACTTATAGGTGAGAGGCCGGAAGAGGTAACAGATATTTCTATGTCTGTACGGGGAGAAGTTGTGGCGTCTAATTTTGATGAACCGCCGGAAAATCAAACGAGAATTGCAGAGATAACATTGGACCGGGCAAAACGGTTGGTAGAACTTGGAAAGGATGTTATTATTCTTCTTGATTCGATTACTCGTTTGGCTAGGGCGTATAATCTTTCGGTTGATCCATCGGGAAGAACTCTTTCCGGAGGATTTGATCCCGCAGCTTTATACCCGGCAAAGCGATTTTTCGGAGCAGCACGAAATTGCCAGGAGGGCGGTTCTCTGACAATTATCGGGACAGCCTTGGTTGAGACAGGCTCACGCATGGATGATCTTATTTATGAGGAATTTAAGGGGACCGGGAATATGGAATTGCATTTGGTACGGGCACTCGCTGAGAGGCGTATTTATCCGGCTATTAATATTGAAAGATCGGGTACACGCGGGGAAGAGCGGATTTTGTCGGAGGGCGCGTATAAAAAGATTGTGACAATGAGGCGTATGATGGATATGCTTGGACAGGATGAGAGGACAAGTATTTTGGTCGAGAGGCTTTCAAAAACCGAGACTAATGAGGAGTTTCTGGAAACTTTGGGGAAAGGGTAGATTAGCTTTCAGCTTTTTGCTATTAGCTATCAGATTTCAACTGCTTAATTTCTGCTTCGCGATTACCCACTTAATTTGACTTTTGATGCTGAATTTGTTAATTTAGAGGCTGGAGAAAGATGAGAAAAGATATTAGAGCTTTTATTTCTTTTTTTGTTTATTATAGTTGCCGGAAAATAATGCGTTTTTCCGTGCGTTTTGAAAAGAATAAGAATTACTTAGTTAAATTTTTTATAATGAAACGGGGCCGATACAATCGGCCTTTTTTGCATTTGGCTACTATGGGGGTGTTGGCAGTTGGTATTCTTATCGCACCATATCTTACGGATACTTATCCAATATTTGCGGCTAAATCACCGGTATTTGCACAGCAGTCAGACGAGGTGAGTCAATCAACTATAGAGGTTGGACAGGAGGTTTTTGAAACTGAACGATCTCAAAAGCCCCGTGATAAAATTATTACATATAGCGTTGAGAAAGGCGATACTATCGTAACCATAGCGAAAAAGTTTGACATCTCAGCTGATACTATTAAATGGGAAAATGATATTGATGGTATAGAAATTTTGAGTATAGGGCAGGAGCTTAAGATTTTGCCGGTTACCGGTGTGGCTCATAAGGTTGCGCCTCAAGAGACAATTTATTCAATTTCCGAAAAGTATAAAACTAATGCGCAGGGGATTGCTGATTTCCCATTTAATACTTTTGCAGATCCTGAGACTTTTGCTATGGTGGCAGGCCAGATAGTTATAGTTCCGGGTGGGGTTCCTCCATCAGATCAGCCACAGTATATAAAGAAACAACCGGTGTATGTGGCGAGCGGGCCAATGCCTGTGAGCACAGGCGGTTGGTATTTCCCGGTAACAGGGGGGGTTTCGCAATATCCTGCTTGGTATCATATGGCTGTAGATGTGTCGGGTCCGATTGGCACGCCGGTTTATGCAGCTCATAGCGGGACTGTAGAGCAGGTAATCGGAGGTTGGGATGGAGGATTTGGAAATAATGTCTGGATTAATAATGGAGATGGTATTAAGACACATTATGCACATTTAAGCGGCTCTAATGTTTCGGCCGGTCAGAGTGTGGTTGGCGGCCAGACAGTTATCGGGTGGAGGGGAAATAGCGGGCGTTCAACAGGACCGCATACACATTTTGAGATTCAAGTTAATGGAGTATTAGTTAATCCTCTGAACTACGTGCATCCGTAAAAAAATTGATTTTTTAATTTAGTAATTTATGCTAATATATAATTGATTGTTAAATTGTATTTATAGATCATAATATGAGTGATTCTAAAAGAAGAGTAGGGAATAACGAAGTAACACCGGCATCAAAAGAAACGGGGGCTGGGTTTGATTCAAAAAGGGCGGTTGGTCTAGAGACCGGTTTGTTCAAAAGCTTTAAAAACGCAGGCAATAAAAATATGAATCGATTCGTAGCTGCGTTTACACTGGGTACGGTGTTGACTTTTGGCTTGTATGGTGATTCAAATAACGAGCAAGATAAGCAGGGGTTGGCGCAATCCGGATCAGGCATGAGTCTTGAACAGAAAGGTGGTAATGTAAAAGAAAATCTGAGGAGGTTTGGACTAAAAGGCGTGGATGACAATATGGCATCTTCACTTGTAAAGCAGGGAATTATCGATGAAGATGAGGCGGCAAAATATGCTAGGGAAAATGATGGAAAAGCTAATGGTAATGTAAAAGAAAGTCTTAGGAAATTTGGACTACAAGGCGTGGATGATAACACGGTTAACTCTCTAGTAAAGCAAGGTATTCTTGATGAAGAAGCGACGACAAAATATGCTGAATAGCCGATAAATAATAATGGGAGGTGAGTAAAATTTGATCGACTATGGAAACTAATTTTCAGAAAATTCAAAAATTAATATCTAGTTCTGATTTGACTGCAGAAGAGCAGGATAAATTTCTTGAACTTCTATTGAGGACTACAGATGAAGAGCTTAAGCCGCTAGCGGAACTTTTTGCTGAGGATTCCAATTGGATAAGAAAAATCTGTGATAATTATAAAGCAAAACAGGCTGTTTTTGCAGCTAAAGATAATGCTGCATGGGAAGAAGTGTTGAAAGGGGAAGATAATTTATTTCAGGAATTGATGAAAGATGAAATAGCCCAATAGTTATCTAATAATAATTTTGTATCCATTTGCTCCAGTGAGTCAATCCCTTTCCCTTTTTTCATAATATGAAGTGTAGTATAATTTGGAAACTTGGCGGGCCTATGGTATAACGGTAGCACACTGCATTCGCATTGCAGAGATCCGAGTTCGATTCTCGGTAGGTCCACAAAGTAAGTTAAAAGTTTAAAGTGCAAAGTTCAAAATTATAGATTAAAAGTTTAAAAAATTAAATTTAACTTTGTATTTTGAACTTTGAATTTTTAAGTTAGCTTGGGCCCGTGGTATACCGGTAACATGCTTCCATGGCATGGAAGAGTAAGGGGTTCGATTCCCCTCGGGTCCACTCATTAACTATTAGCATATTTGTTATTGTTTGTTATGCTTAGGTGGTGTTTGGATAGGGTGTAGTTTGGTGTTTACTCTTCTTTTAAATCGTGGTATAATACTTCTAGTTTTATTCCGGGTATTCTAAGGTAACGCATTACGGGTATTCCGCGGGTGGGCGGATAAATTTTTAACCTCAAGGTCACTTAGGATTATAAACGGAAACCCGCCTAATCTTGCCGTTCGCCTTAGTAGATTTCTACTGCGGCTCACGGAGCGATTTATCGGCGGGCAGGCCCGCTAAAGGCGGGCAAGAAGGTAGGTGGACTTAAGTGGCAGAACTTCAAGATATAACTCTTAATTGTAAAGACTGCGGGCAAAGTTTTGTTTGGACAGTTGACGAACAAGAGTTTTACAGACAAAAGAATTTTAGCGCTCCTTTAAGATGCAAGAATTGTCGTGCACAGGCTCGAGCCCGATTTAATGGCGGGGGAAACGCAGGAGGCGCAAGGCAATCTTTTCCAATAACTTGCGCTAATTGCGGTGCACAAGATACTGTACCTTTCCAACCAAGAGGCGATAGGCCGGTTCTTTGTAGAAATTGTTTTAGGAAGGGAGATAATAAATAAATCTCAAATCGCAAAGCTCAAATCTCAAAACTACAAATCAAAACTTAAAACGACTGAATATTGTGAGTATCTTGTGCGTGAGAGTTGAGATATTGATTAAGTCTGAGTAGGTATGTTAATTACTTTGGACATTTATCGTGGAGCTTTAGGACTTGAGGAGTCTCTTTCAACAATTATATCCCGAATATTAAACAGATCCTTTGTGACAAATGAGCTAGCTTGTGAATAGCTACGTTGAGTTCTTTCCTTCAATGTTTTTCTATAATCTAGGGTTATGCTGGATAATTTTTGCAATTCGGCGTCATAGCCTAGTAAGGCAACACTTCGGTGATTAATCTCTCTAGAAATCTGTCTTGCTTCAAACTCCTCCATAGACATTTGAGGATTTATTTGTCGTCTTTCTGTAGTAGGTTGATGGCTTAATAATTCTTTTAGAGCCAGTAGTCTTGATTCTGCATCCAGAAAATGAGCCCAATCGTTTATAGCAATCAGCTTAGTTGAGCCAATAGTTGCATCATCTGCAAACTCTATTAATTTACTTCTAAATCTTTCTCTAACTGACTCTGTTGGTTTTAGGTCTTCTTTCATATAACAGTCAAAATTATAACAAATTATATCGTTGTTAGTCAAACTAGTCTCTTGCCCAGTCTTAACTAATCAAATAAAGAGGGCAAGAGAAGACTCTGTTTTATTCATTTAAATATAATAAAGAAGTTTAATTTTATATTTATATATCTTTTGCTATAGTTGCCTATTCATTTATGTTTATTTGTTCGTTTTTTAACGATAAGGAAATTTGTTTATACCTACTGGATTCCCGCCTCCGCGGGAATGACAAATGCGTAAGTAATATTAGCTACGGGGTTTGGGTTGGGCTGATTTTTTCTGTTGGGGTAAGTTCTGATTTACCAGGAGTCGGGGTGGGGCTGCCTTTTGGGGTGGGGGAAATGGTGGGGCCGGGGATTTTGACTTTGGGGTCTCTTTCCGGTAGTTGGGTTCCTGGTTCGTTAATCCTTAGTGGCTCAGTTTCGGTAGTTGAGCCCTCTATAGCGGCACTGGATGTGGCATTTTGCGGAGCCGAATCTTGACTGGCTTGTTGGTTGACTTTGTTTTGCAGGGCTTGGATCTCTTCTGTTATTTTTTTAGTATTCTCTTTATTGTCTACCACTAGTGTTTTGACTATTTGATAAGCTGCTAGCGCTTCAGTATTGTTGCCTTTCATTTCGAGAGCGTGACCAAGATTGTAATAGGCGTTCGCGTAATCGTTTTTCAAACTAATAGAGGTTTGAAATTGGCGAATGGCTTCATCAAACATGCCAAGTTGATAATAAATTCCTCCCAGGTCGAGATATGCCTGTGGATTTTTGGGGTCGAGAGCAATGGCTTGCTGGGTGGTTAGAATCGCAAATCTATCAGCGTTTTCACCGAAGCCTATTAGATTTCTGTAAATACTAGAGAGATTGCTCCAGTTAAATGAAGATTGGGGTGCGATTATTGCCGCATTTCTACCGGCTGTTATTGATTGTTGAATCAGGGTAAGAATATTTTGTTGGTCCTGAGCACTTGGGCTGGCCTCACGCGTCTGTAGAGCAAGTGAGTTGGCTAGGGCAATATTGGTTTGAGAAATACCTCTATAGTACAGGTCACGATATGGAAATACATTAATAGAAGCTGACTGTAAATTGTATGTTTCCAGCCCGTTGTTTTGGGAATAGGCTACCAGAGATCTTTGATAAAGAAGGTCTGAGATAAAGTATCTTATGGAAAAGTATAGAGGTAATCCGATTAAAACAAGTAAGAGGATGGAGAAGAATAGCGGGAGTAATCTATTGTATTTGCGAGATGCTGCATGCTCGGCATTTTCTCCATCGGTACGCGCAGCAAGTAGCCCCCGCTTTAAAGCCACAAAGTAGAGCTCTACTTCGGTAAACTTGTTTGGATTATTGTGCGCGTGGATGACTGCGGATATTCCAAGTAAGACAAAAAATACTATTTGAAGAGTGAATGAGAACGGGAGAAGAAAGGCCGAGATAATAGCAAGAATGAGGGGTAAAAAGAAGACGCGTTCTTTGATTATTTTGTATACCAGGAAGATGAACGCCAGAAAGCCTGCGATACCGGTTGTGGCGAGTAATTCTAAAACGAAAGTTGAGGAGCGGAAGAAAGTGAAAGACCAGAGATTTTGATCAAGGTTGAACGCGTCGGGTTTGAATCTTGTGAAATCTGTTACATAGGTTCCAAGACCGCTGCCGAATAAGAATCCCCAGAATACGCGGCCGGTATCTTGGGAGATTGAAGCAAATGCAGTTTGAAAGCCTGTCTCCAGGGGGAGAATGAGGGGTTTCTGAGAAGTTGCCAGTTGATAAGCGGTTATTGCCAGACCGGAGACTATTATAATGAAGGCGATAGAGAAGCCGGCTGTGATGGCTGATTTATTGTTATTGGGAGTTTTTTGTCCTGCCTGCCGGTCAGGCAGGTCTGCTGCGAATAGAGATTGAGACTTCCTTTTTGAATTTAATGCTGTAAATATGGCATGGACGAAGTAGCCTGTAATCGGGAGAATGAGAACTAAATAGATTGCCTGATCGAGCAGCGAACCAAAGGTATTGAAATACTGGACTTGGGTATATGGGAAGGGAAGAGGGTAGATTTTAAGGTAAGAAAGAATTGCGAGCAGAGATGCCAAAACCGTGCCGAGTACGAGGCTTGAGAGGATGAAAAGAAGCTGAGAGGCGCTTTTCACGGTATTGGTTATTACAAAATAGAGGAGTGCTGCGAAGAGAAAGGGAAGGAAGGCATTTAGGGAATCGGCCTTATTTACAGCAAATATAGATGAGGCTAATATCAATATAGCGAGAAGAGCTACGGGTAAATCGAAGGGTGTGGAACGAAATCTGATCTTGCCTTCAATAAGTGTTTTTAAACCAAAAAGAATAACAGATATGCTTACGACTGCGGTCAGGAGCATTTGTTTGGGCAGGATGAAGGCGTCTGTTGTTGTAGCCAGAAATAATATGGGAAGGAAAAGGAGAAAAATCGCTACCAAAGCCAAGGTAAAATTTTCGAGATAATAAATAATTTGTTTTTTAGTTTTTTCGGGCATGGATATCTAATAACTTTAACAATTTTTTCTATATATTGTCAAGTTAGAAAAATCTTGAGCCTAAGGGGCGGGAGGTAGCAAATTAGTTCAAAGATCAAAGTTAAAAGTTGCAGATAAGAGATCAAAGTTTGTTTTTGCCTTTTAAAGTTGCGATACTTGATCAGACTATCTTTGCAAGCTCTTCTCTTTCTTTTAATAAAGTATTAATTTCTGTGATAAGTTCTCTATCCAAATCTCTTGCTAATGCCAACCAGAATTTTGTCTCATTGGCACTCTTAAGAGCATGATTGAGATAGTTTATAAAGTCTTTTTTACTTGACGCTGCCTGTGCTTCTATGATATTTGCGCCAATTGAAGTTACTGCTCTGAGTAATTGATCAGATATTACCCGAGCAGATCTTTTTTGAGGAAACTTATCCATCAATTTAAGTACTTGACGAGAGTGTTGAAAAGCTCTGTGTATAAGTTGTTTTCTAAATTCGTGATTATTCATAATTTTACGCTTTTAACTTTAACTTTGCATTTTGCACTTTGGATTTTGAACTATGGTGATCCAGTCAGCGGGCCAAACCTCACGGCGGAGTCTTCGTTGTAGAGGGTGCGAATTTGGGTCGCATTGAGGGCGTAGTTGTAGATGCGGATGTCGTCGATGAGGCCATCAAAAAACTGCTGGTCAACTTCGGTTGAACCAAGACGAAGCTCAGTTGTATCCGTGGTTAAAACTGATCCCGTAGAAACGGTCTTGACTAAATTTCCATTTAAGTAGAGATAGATAGAGTCTGCTGCATCGTCATAAACTCCCACTAAATGTTCCCACACATTTGTACCAGAAAGAGGATACCCCTGATCATATTGCGAATTAGCGATCCCCATTGCAAATTCGTTTTCATTATTAATTAGTAGAAAATACAACTGCCCTTTGCGAACAATCTCCCGGAATTGGCTATCTAGCACATCCCGTTTCACCCAAGCTGAAATAGTCAATTGTGAAGTAATTTGTAATGAGGAAGAATTCGGCATTGATACATAGTCATTCGTCCCGTCAAATCCTAGGCTACTGTTGAATTTTCCAGAAGTACCATCATGCCACATCTCTGTACTTGTGCCTGAGTTGCAGGTGCCTGCAGTGTCGTTGTCACCGCTTGTGTCGCCAGGAGTGATGGTGCCGTTGTTGCCTTTGCCTGAGCTATCATAGGCTGTGGTGCCTGTACATTCGTCGAGTTTCCAGTGGCCGATTGGTTTGCCGCGGTTGTAGATCCAGGCGACTTGGGATTGGGTGGGCGCGTAGTTATACATGCGAACATCGTCTATAGTAGTATCTGGTTCTATTTCCTCGATTAAGAAAGATTGGCCGGAATTAGCAAACCCGCTTCCGGCATTATATGAGCCCGATCCGGCCAGTAGGCCATCCTTATATACTTGACAGGTGCCATTATCCAAAATAAAAACGACATGATGCCATGCATTATTAAGTATGTTTGTAGCATAATCAGTGCACGGATCTTGGTTAGTTCCGGCTGATGTATCAACCCGTATGTATAAGTCTTTGTTCTGGCTGCCCGCATTGTTGTGTATAGCCCATCCGGTGGTAGCGAAATCCGATTTGTACATAAGTCCATCGAAGTCACCGTTTGCCGTGCCTTTAACCCAAAATGAAACTGCCATCGTTGTATTTAGATTGATACTTGGGCTGTTGCTAACAGTAATTCCCGCATCACTTTTAAGAAGGAGTCCCTGCCCAATTTTGCCGGAAGTCCATGATGCCCCGATTCCCAGGGTGCCGGTGTTGGCGTTGCCGGTGATATCGTTGGCGGTGGTGCCGGTGCGCTCGTCGAGAGTCCAGTGGCCGACGGGGGCGGGGTTGAGGCCGGCGGCGCAGTTGGTTTCGGTGTTGCCGGGGGGGCAATAGGCGCGGGCGGCGGAGTTGGAGGCTGTGATGCCATCGGGATTGGTGGAGAGGGTGCCAAAGACGACGGCTTTGCCTTGGTTGTATTCTACTTTGACTTCGTCGGGGTTGAGGCCGTAGTTGTAGATTTTGACTTCGTCAATTGAACCTGTCCATGGCAGCCCGCTGCTGTAGGGAAATCCTATAAAGAAATTATTGCTCATGCCTTGAGTAGCACCGCTTGGGGTTGAACCAACTAAACTGCCATTTTTATATGCGAATAGATTGCCGTTGCTGTGGACCCAAGCAATATGGGTCCACTCGTCTGCTGAATATGTAATTCCGATTCTATCTTGGTTGCCGTCCCAGTTATACACCCAAATCCTGTCTAAGCCGCCGATAACTCCCCGATATATTCCTGCAAAGCCACCATCATCTCCTATTGCACCTTTTCCTTCAAAAGCTCCAGAGATAGTAGGAGATGAACCGGTTGGCTTGATCCATATTGAAATCGCAGCTTCAGACGCTGTCATAAGGGATGACATAGTGTTATTGGTTGCGACGTAGTCATTAGTCCCGTCAAATAGTAGTGCTTTACCGAGTTTGCCTTCATTGGTCCACCCTGAGGTGACTGTAGCAGGGGAGGCCATGCTGGTGAGGGTGCCATTGCCGGTGGAGCCAAGTGAGCCGGAGTTTTTGGTGGTAGTACCGTAGCCGTCGTCGAATTTGTAGTGGGCAAGAGCTGATCCGACAGGAGAGCCGACGGCGGGGTGGCCGGCGTTCATGTCTTGGATGATTTGTTTGGGGGTGCGGGCGTAGTTGTAGATGCGCACGTCGTCGATGAGACCGGGAAAGAACTCATCGGAACCACGATCGCCTATGCGAACCGGTATATTATTGGTCGTTGATGTCCATGTGCCGCTCGTCGTCGACTTAAATACACCGTCTATGTAGATCGAGATAGAAGTGGGTGTGTTAACAGCATTCACCAGATGCCATTTGCCGTCATCTATACACTGCTGGGCGGCATTGAGAGAATCAATATCCGACGTTCCCCGTATTGTCATCCGCGGCATACACTGCCACACTCCCAAATCCCATCCATCGACCCCAGATAAATACTTGCCAATAATAGGCCGAAAACCGGCATTTGAGGTTTTTACCCAAACAGAAAGAGTGAAGTCTGAAGTGAAATCAAAATTTGATTCATTAGCCACGCTCACATAATCATTCACCCCGTCAAACTGTAATCCCTGTCCGAGTTTGCCGGCTGCCCAGGAGGGGCCGCCGGTGAGAGTGCCGTTGTTGGCGTTGCTACTGATATCGTTGGCGGTTATTCCTGTGCGTTCGTCGAGAGTCCAGTGGCCGACGGGGCCGGGGGCCCAGTCAGCGAGGGCGGCGACTTCGGAGGGGGAGAGGGCGCGATTGTAGAGGCGGACGTCGTCGAGAATACCATCGAGATAACGTGATGGGGCTCCAAGACAATGACCGAATTCGACACTTGATCCGGTTGGCCTTTCAAATGTGTTTGAGTTGGTTGCTTCTAATACTCCGTTGACGTACATTCTTGCCGCAGAGCCGTCATATGTGCTTGTAATGTGATACCAGGTATTGGTGGAAACAGTGCTTACGGAGTTAACCCCATTCGCGTTACCTCCATCGTTGGGTACTAAACTGACGGTATTATTGCTGTTGAGGACTAATCCACCACAGGAGCTTGATGTGGTGAAAATGCCTTTGATCGTTGATACCACGTCAAACTTTACCCAGGTGGACATGGTGAAGGTTGAGGGTATTGTGACTGAGGCACTGACATTATCATCTGTCCCGTCAAACGTGACAGCATTACTAAACTTGCCGGTGATATTAGCAGCACCATTGTTCCAGGCGGCGTCTTTTGCATTTCCGGAACTGTCGCAGCTGTCATTCACACCTCCGGAACAGGTATTCGCAGCAGTTTCATCCATTTTCCAGTATCCGGCGAGGCCTTCGTGTAGAGTGCCGGAGGGGTCTTGGCCTATTAGGGTAGCGCTTTGGTTGTAGATAGCTTTTATGTCGCTGTTGGTGAGGGCGTAGTTGTAGATGCGGACGTCGTCGAGGGGGCCGGGAAAGAAATCACCAGCATTACGAGTGCCTATCGTTACCGGTTCGTTATTGGTTGTTGACGTCCATGTACCACTCGTCGTCACATTCAATACTCCGTCTATATAGGTTGAGACAGAAGTGGGCGTATTAACTGTAGTCACTAGATGCCAGTTGCCGTCATCTATCCGCACTGTGGCTTCATTATTAGTATCAATATTTGACGTTCCCCGCAACAAAATCCGTGGCTTGCCGAGGAACACTCCCAAAGACCATCCAGTATTAGCGCCAACTTCCTTACTGATAATAGGGCTGTAGCCGGCAAATGTGGTTTTTACCCAAACAGAAAGAGTGAAGTCTGAAGTAAAATCGAAGTTGGATTCGTTGGCAACACTCACATGATCATTCACCCCGTCAAAGTTGAGTGCTTTGTCGAATTTGCCTTGATTATTCCAGCCGGATGAAATTGTGGCCGGGGAGGCCATCCCGGTAAGGGTACCATTATTAGCGGAGCTTGTTGTGCCGGAGTTTTTGGCGGTTGTACCGTTGCCGTCGTCGAATTTCCACCAGCCAACTGGGGCTTTGCCTTTTTCTTCAGTTCCCACCAAAGGGCTTCCGCCTGAGGGAGCGAGAGAAGTGAAAGATGAGACATTCTGGCTGGCTGATTTGGCATCGGGGTTGCCATAGTAGATAAATCCTGTATTGGCACCATTGTAAATCACCGGGAAGACGACGTCATAGGTGGTTGAGGCATTATTGCAGGTGCCTGTAAGTTGGTAGTCTAATGCTTTTCCGTTGATATCGGTAAAACGGGTGTCGTCACAGTCGGACTGCATTTTGCCAGCTGAGATAAAGGTGGCAGTATCTACCGTTACCGTTATCCGTCTATCGCTTGTGATACTTGCATTGTGGGTGAAGCTTATTTTCTGTCTGTAACCATAGCTCGCGTCAAACCAGCCGGCCGCGACTTGAGAGGGGCGGAAGATGATGAGGATGGCGGGGACGAGGATGAGGAAGGCGAGTAAGACGGCCAGGGAGCGGCGGTAGAGAGTTTTTTTGGGAAAGAAGTTTTTAATTTTCATGACAATATGTTTCATATTAGTTCAAAGTTCAAAGTATAAAATAATTTTCAATTCGAAATTTTTAATTTTCAATCAAATATTAATGTTTAAATATTAAAATTTAAAAACATTTATAATTATAATGTATTACTTGCAATTTTAGAAAAAATTAAGGTAAGTTCGTGTGCTTCCTGCCACAATATTCTATATTCTTCTTTTCCTTCATCTGTTGCTTTTGCTAAAATTCGGAGCCAGTATTTTGTTTCTTTTGATTCTTTTTTACAGATAAAAATTTTATTTTTAAAATCTTTTTTGCTACTTGCACCATTGGCCTCACAGTAATTTGCTCCCATACTGGTACCTGATCGCACTAGTTGGCCAATAATGGGTCTGGTAACGTCATTTTTAGGCGCTTTTTTGCAAAGCTCTATAATCTTTTCACTAAACAATGCTGTTCTTTCTTCTAAATCATACTTTCCGCTTTGTTTATTTGTAATTTTATTCATTGTGATTTAATTGAAAATTTCAAATTGAAAATTGTAAATTAATTTATGATCCACCAGTTTACTTTCACGTCATTGGGTTGGAGTTCTTGGAGTTTGATGGAAAAGGTGTTGTTGTCTTTGGGTCGCGCGCCGATGCCGATGGGTTGGTCAGGTGTGGCGAAGATGAGGGATTTTGTAGTTAGCAGGCTGGTATTGACGTCTATACTGATTTCTCCTGCCGGGATGATAATAGAGCCGGCAGCTGTTGATAATGTTGCAGATGGACTGGAAGTAGTATCTGCTGCGATATTGAGTTTGTCGGTATTTATCTTTTTGACAGTTATTTCACCTTTGGTGGTAATGTTGCCGTTTTCGGTGATTTTTATTTTTCCGTCCAGGATGTCCAAGCCGTAGAGGCCGTGGGATTGGAGCTTGAGGGAGCCTGCGGAGGTGTTGATCGCAGCAAATCCGTCATCATTAAGACCGTTTATTGAGAGGAGGCCGTTGGTTATATTCCCGGTAACAGAGAGATCGGAGAGGGTGGTTCTTCCGAGAACGTTGAGATCGCCTGAGATGGTGGCGAGATTTACATCAAGGTTTTCAAGGCTGAGCTGTAACCCGGCTGATTGACTGGCATTTATTGTAGAGAGAATGGGTGATTTCAATAAATCATTTAAGAATGCTGCGTCTGATGCGATTTGTTTGGTCATGTTTTCAAGTAAGCTGATTTTGTTATCAAGAGTAGAAAGCTGATCCCACTTGGCTAAAGCTTCGCGGGACAAGGTTGAGAGTTGGGCTTCAACTGATGCGAAGCGAGCAGTGTCGCTGGCGGTTAAGACTGCTTGGGCGGAGGAGGAAGATGTATTTTGATTTAGCAAGTCAGCGATATCGATACCATTTATACTGAGTTTACGGGCATCAATCTTGCCTGCGGTTAGGTTGGCGATGTCAGCGTCGGAGAAGATGCCGACTCTTTTGATTTCGCCGGTTGGATCGGCGATCTTGAATTTGCCATCGGAAGATGCAGGATCGGGGGTGATTGCGATATCGCCTGTTTCTGAAATGGATATGCCTGGGTCGTGCCAGGTTCGACTGACAAAAATTTGAATACTACCAATACTACTCGAGTCAGAACTTGCATAATTTCCTAATGCCCGGCCAATAACTTCTCCGGCTTGGCTAGCTTTGACTGCGATGCCCGGCACATTTGATGCAGTAAGTAAATCTCCATACTTGATTGGTCCATTGGCAGCGGAGACCCTAGCAGGAACTTGTCCTAATAAGCCAACTATTACTTTGTCAGGCCCTTCTTCGCCTCCCTTTACAGCAGGAGCATCGGAGATGATGCCTAGTATTCTTGGATATGAAGTTGTGCTGCATGGTATAACTCCATGATCACTTTGACAAACCAAAGTTCCACTTGGGAATAGATTTCTCTTATCTTCTTCTGTGTAATTTATAGGCAGAATGCTTTCATCAATTGCAAAATACTCGGCATAATCGGCTCCGCCTGTTTGATATGTAACTCCTGTAGCTCCGTTGCCTATAATTTGTCCTCTTCTGTTTGAGTCTCCGCGCATGAAATTGATGAATGCGTCATTGGCATTTGGATTGGTGGCCGAATTGGCTGCGCCCATTCTTATGATAAGACCTGTATGACCTGCGGTGTTATTGGCACCTGTATTTTCAATCATGGCTGAAGCTGTTGAGACTAGATTGTTTGATACATGCAGTTTCCATAATGGTGTTGTTGTACCGATGCCGACGAGGCCGGTGCTGTCAATTCTCATTCTTTCCGAGCCTGCGGTCGAGAGAGCAATGTTGCCGCCGGTGTAGGCGTCGAAGTTGTATTTGTAGACTCTGGCGTCAGTAATATCTGTAATCCAGAAATAGCCATTGTAATAGGTCATACCAACGGGAGCGTCGCTTCCGCCGGCGGCAGTGTCAAAGGAGGTGCCTGTATACGTGCCTGTTGTGCTGTATTTGTAGACTTCGTCGTCAGTTGCATCTGTAATCCAGAAATAGCCATTGTAATAGGTTATGCCATTGGGATTGGTATTACTGCTGGGGGCAGTGTCAAAGGAAAAGTTTGCATAGGTGCCATCGGTGTTATATTTGTAGACTTCTTCGTCAGCAGCATCAACAATCCAGAAATAGCCATTATAATAGGTTATGCCCCTGGGAGTGTCGTTTCCGCTGGCGGCTGTGTCAAAGGAAGTTCCTGTATACGTGCCTGTTGTGTTGTGTTTGTAGACTTCGGCGTCAGAAGCATCAGTAATCCAGAAATAGCCGTTGTAATAGGTCATGGCTCTGGGATCCCCATTCCCGCTGGCTGCGGTGTCAAAGGAGAAGTTGGCATAGCTGCCGTCGGTATTGTATTTATAGACCAGTGCGTCAGAAGTATCAGTAATCCAGAAATAGCCGTTGTAATTGGTTATGCCTGTGGGGTTACCATTTCCGCTGGCTGCCGTGTCAAAGGAGCTGTTGGTGTAACCTGAGGAGCCGTTTCCGGAACTCAAAGCAAGAGTGTAGGCGCTTCCGGTTGCAGTGCCAAAACCATAGAATCCTTGTCCGGTTGTTCCAAGGACGAGGTTGTTGGCCTCGATATTTCCATCGGCTCTAATGTCGCCGCGTACAGCTAAAGCAGCTGCAGGGGAGGCGCTACCTCCGATACCGATGTTGCCGGCGGTAGTCATGGTCATACGATCAACCCATGAACTCCCATTCCAACCGGCAAACCGAAGCGAGTTGTCCGTGCTGTTCATGTAAATAGAATGCGATTCTTCTCTGGTGTCGGGATCAGAAAAAGTCAATCCTAAACTGCCTGCAACTGTGCTTTGATGTTCAAGACTTATTGAGCCTACAACGTTCAATGTTTCTTGCGGATTAGTCGTGCCGATGCCGACGTTGCCGTTTTGTTTGATTACAAAGCGATTCAGGCCGGAGGAGGAGGCAGTGAAGAGGTCGCCTACGCCTTTGTTGTCAACGACCATTGCCGCGAAGGAGGATTGGGCGGAGATGGAGGCAGCGGGTTCAGTGCCGAGATTGCTTCTTACATCAAAGGTAGCCTGCGCTGAGTTAGCAGTGCTGCCGCCAAGGAGTAAGCGCAGGTTTTGGGTTGGTGACCAGCTATTATATGTTCCACTTGTAGGGACATTACCGATACGAAGGGTATTATCTGTTCCACTGGTTGTCGCAGCACCCAAACCCCATGCACCTGAGTTGTTCCAATTTCCAACATAATTTGCGAAGGGAGTTCCTGATGAGTAATCGCTGGAGAAGATAGATTTGGGAAAGTTTGTATCTCCATTATTGCCCACTTGTAATGCGGCTAATGGACTGGTTGTTCCTATTCCCACATTACCGCTGTTGGCAATAACAAATTTGCTGGCTCCGGATTTGGAGGCGGTGAAGAGGTCGCCTGTACCAGTGTTATCGACTAGCAAACTTGCAAAGTGGGAGTTGGCTGATATTGATGCTGCAGGAGTAGTGGCGTTGTTGCCACGGATGTCAAGGGTGGCGAGGGCGGCGGAGGTGGTGCCGATGATGACTCTGCCGTTAGTATCAATCTTCATTCTTTCAGAGCCTGATGTTGAGAGGGCGATGGAGCCGCCAGTGTAGGCATCAAAGTTGTATTTGTAGACTTCGTCGTCAATATTTTCAGAAATCCAGAAATATCCGTTGTAATAGGTTATGCCATTAGGATCATTGTTCCCGCTGACAGCTGTGTCAAAGGAGGTGCCAGTATAGACGCCGTCGGTGCTGTATTTGTAGACTTCGTCGGCACCACCATCAACAGTCCAGAAATATCCGTTGTAATAGGTTATGCCATGGATTTGGGTGTTCCCGCTGGCAGCTGTGTCAAAGGAGGTGCCTGTATAGATACCGTCGGTGCTGTATTTGTAGACTTCGCTGTCAGTAAAATCAGTAATCCAGAAATAGCCATTGGCATAGGTTATGCCAGTAGGATCACCGTTCCCGCTGGCGGCGGTGTCAAAGGAGGTGCCTGTATAGATACCGTCGGTGCTGTATTTGTAGACTTCGTCGTCAACATTATCCGCAATCCAGAAATAGCCATTGTAATAGGTTATGCCAAATGGATCACCGTTCCCGCTGGCGGCTGTGTCAAAAGATTTGTTTGCATAGGTGCCATCGGTGTTGAATTTGTAGACTTCGTCGGCACCAACATCAACAGTCCAGAAATAGCCGTTGTAATAGGTTATGTCCAAGAGACCACTATTCCCGCTGGCGGCTGTGTCAAAGGAGCTGCCAGTGTAGCCTGAGGCACCATTTCCAGAACTCAGAGAAAGGGTGTGGGCGTTTCCGGTTGCAGTGCCAAAGCCGTAGAATCCTTGGCCGGTTGTCCCAAGAGCTAGGGCGTTGCTTTGTATATTCCCATCCGCTCTAATGTCACCACGTACGGCTAATGCCGCGGCAGGGGAGGCATTCCCACCGATACCGACGTAGCCTACACCGCTGGGGTTGAGGAGGGTGTTGCCTGTGGTGTTGTAGGTTGAAGAGTTGCCGAGAGTAAGAGTTCCTCTGTTTGTGGTTGCGAGTGTACCATTTCCTGTGAGATAGGCTGCGTTATTGCCTGAATTGGCTGAGATTGAAGCAGTTGGTGTTCCGCCTGCGACGTTGAGGAAGCCGAACTTGGCACTGGTTGTGGCAGTTGCTCCAAGTAAGAGATCATCGGTAAGGTTGGAAGGAGCGAGAGCGCCTGAGATTCTTTGCCAGTAGCCAACTACTCCGGAGGTGGCACAGTCTTGTCCGCTGATACAGAGAGTTCCACTTGCATCTGGTAGAGTCCAGGTCTGAGTACTTGTTGCGGCAGAGGCTAAAGTACTTAAGACATTTGTGGTTCCGGCAAGTTGGAGATTGCCGTTGTTAAGAATTGTGAATTTGGTTTTTCCGGATTTGGAGGCTGTGAAGAGATCGCCGACACCTGAATTGTCAACAATTAAAGAGGCGAAGGAGGATTGTGCGGAGATGGAGGCGGCGGGGGTGGTGGCGGAGGTGCCGCGGACGTCGAGGGTGGAGAAGAGTGAGTTTGTGCCTGTTCCTATGCCAATCCGTTGATTGGTTGAATCAGCATTAAAAAAGGTCGTACTAGCGGCATCCAGGATACGGAACGATTGCGTAGTGTTATTGGCGACACTGAAGAGAGCCTCGGTGTCACTGATCGAAAAGGCTATGTTGTTGTTGTCTTCATTAATAACTCTGAACAAATCCTCATCGCCGGCGCCCCAGATGGCTACTCCGTCGTCGGTTAGTTTTATGCCTCCGGAGTCATCTGATCCTCCATATTGGAGTATAAGACCGTTTCCGCTATTTCCATAATTCTGCAAATTAGTTAGAGTTCCTCCTCCTAGGCTGCCTGTAACCGTAGGTGATGAACCGACAAATATTTTAGTATTGCCATTGGCAATGTCTGTAACTGGTGAGAAGAGGGCTAATTTTCCGCTTTGTTCCACAGTGAATCTGGGCAGGCCGCTTGAGGAAGCTGTGAAGAGGTCGCCGAGGCCTTTGTTGTCGACGACTAAGGCGGCGAAGGAGGATTGACCGGAGAGTGAGGCAACAGGAGTGGTGCCGGAGTTGCCGCGGACATCGAAGGTGGCGAGGGCTAATGGGGCATTGATGCCTACACTGCTGCCTTCTCCTGTCAAATCAAAGTTTATATTACCTCTGTTGAATGTACGCAGGGTGAGGTCGTTGCTTTCAAAGATTTCGCCTGCTTCAAGGGTGAGGGGGCCGTAGGATTTTATGAAGCTGGCGGTTTGGTTGGTGAATTGGAGGTCGTAGGCGATTGAGACGTCGCCTGCGGCGGTGAATTGGTGGGGGGCAGCTGAGGTGATTTGGGTTTTATCTACTTTGAAGACGGTGGAACCGTTATCTGTGATATTTAAGAGGGTGGCCAAAGTGGTGGTAGATCCTGCAATTTGGAGTAGGGCGTCAGGTGTGTTGGTGTTGATGCCTATATTGCCGTTTTGTTTGATGACGAAGCGGTTGAGGCCTGAGGAGGAGGCTGTGAAGATGTCACCGAGGCCGCGGTTGTCGACAACCATGGCGGCGAAGTTGGAGTTGGCTGAGATTGAGGTGGCAGGAGTTGTGGCTAAATTGCCGCGGACATCGAGGGTGGCGAGAATTGTATCTGTTCCAATACCTAAGTTCCCACTTTGATCCAATGTCATAAGAGGATTGGTGTTACGGATTTCACCTGCTGTTGTATAATCCCATGAAAATTTATCACCGTCATTCATTCCTGCCATCCAGGCATTTGCGCCTGTATTTGCATTTCTATATGTTATGTATTTTTCACCAGTGTCTCCTCCGGTGTTTGCGCCTATGGTGATGGTTGTGTCTACAGTTCCACCACCGTCACCAAGAAATGAAGCAACATTCTCAATAGCAGTTCCTGTAGTCCTTACGTCCAATCTGGCTAATGGGTTCGTCGTGCCGATGCCGACGTTGCCTGCACCATTGGGGTTGAGGAGGATGTTACCAGTGGTGTTGTGGGTTGAGGAGTTTCCTAGAGTAAGTGTCCCTCTGTTAGTGGTTGCGAGTGAGCCATCGCCTGTAATGTAGACTGCGTTGTTGCCGGAATTGGCAGAAATGGAGGCTGTTGGGGTACCGCCTGCGACGTTGAGGAAGCCGAATTTGGCTGAGGTTGTGGCTGTTGATCCGAGTAGAAGATCATCGGTTATATTGGTGGGAGCGAGAGCGCCTGAGTTTCTTTGCCAGAAGCCAACTACTCCGGAGGACGCACAGCTTTGTCCGCTGATACAGAGAGTTCCTGTTGCATCGGGTAGAGTCCAGGTTTGAGCGCTTGTTGCGGCAGAGGCTAGGGTACTTAGGAAGTTTGTGGTTCCGGCAAGTTGGAGATTGCCATTGTTTAGAATGGTAAACTTGGTGGCTCCACTCTTGGAAGCTGTGAAGAGGTCGCCTGAACCATTGTTGTTTACTAACATAGTGGCGAAATTGGTGGAGCCTGAGAGAGAGGAGATGGGAGTGGTGGCGGAGTTGCCTCTGATGTCGAGGGTGGCGAGGGGGGAGGTGGTGCCGATGCCGACGTTGCCAATACTTGAGATACGCATGCGTTCAGCAAAGGCAACTCCTGCCTGAACGGTGTAAAATCCAAGATAGCCATTATTGTTTCCACTAGTGCTGTTTTCTTTAGCGCCCCGAATACCTCCAAAGACACCAGGATCATTACTAGCACGATTACCACCCAAAGAAACCATGGCTCCAACATCTGTTCCATGGGCGTCTGTTGTGAATGCTGTGATATTGCCGAGGTTGGTAGTTGAAGCAACAACTGACGTGCCGGAAAAGGCATTTGGTGCATAAACCTGCAACTTGGTATCCGGAGATGTCGTGCCAATGCCCACATTGCCGTTTTGTTTGATGACAAATCTGTTGAGGCCGGAGGAGGAAGCTGTGAAGAGATCGCCGAGGCCTTTGTTGTCGACTACTAAGGCGGCGAAGGAGGATTGGGCGGAGATGGAGGCGGCGGGGGTGGTGCCGGAGTTGCCGCGGACGTCCAGGGTGGCGAGGGGGGAGGTGGTGTTGATGCCGACGTTGCCGGAAGTGTCAATCCGCATGCGTTCACTACTCGAAGATGTCTTGAAGACTAAGCTCGCGTTCGAGGCAGCTAATGAAATCTCTCCAGCCCCTGAGTAACCCAATCTTCCGTTGATACTACTACTATCAACATAAGTCGGTCCCCAGCGAATCAGAGAATCGTCTGAACCAGTAGTGGAAAAAACGTCTAGAACACTAGTTGAGAATTGACTTAATGTGGCTGGAGTAGAGCCGTTATAGAGATAGGTTTTGCCGTTGTACACTTCCAGCCCGGAGTTAGTGACTGCGCCATTCCCTTTTACCGTTAATGGTGAAGTAGGACTTGTGACACCGATGCCTACATTGCCGGTGCCGTTGGGGTTGAGGAGGATGTTGCCGGTGGTGTTGTAGTTTGAAGAGTTGCCGATGGTGAGCGTGCCTCGGTTGGTTGTTGCGAGTGTGCCATCGGCTGTTAAGTATGCACCTACACCATTTAGGCCTGAGGAGACTGAGGCGATTGGAGTTCCTCCTGCCATATTGAGAACGGCGAATTTGGCAGAAGTTGTAGCAGTTCCACCAATCAGGAGATCTTTGGTGCTGTTGTTGGGGTAAAGCGCTCCAGCTGTGGAATCCCACCAATTGGTTCCTGCACCTAGAGCACAGCTTTGCCAAGTGGGGGCAGAAGCACCTGAGACAAGACAGAGGTTTTGTGAGGCTGTGGTGGCTTGGGCTAAGACACCTGTGGTTTGGGTGCCGTAGAGCACAGCATTTTGCCCTGTGAAGCCCGGAAGAGTAATTCCTTGGCCTGATCTGCCAAGGGTGAGAGTGGTGGCATTAGTTGTACCGATACCAAGAGTACCGGCTGTCAAAGTATCAATGTTCTGTGCAGCTGCGATTCTAAGATCGCCTCCATTTGTGATGACAAACTTGGTTATTCCTCCTGCAGAAGCAGTTAAAATATCTTGATTTTCAATTTGGTCAAATATTGCCAGGGATTTGCCTGTTGTCCCAAAGCTCAAAGGTCGGGATACATGCAACTGGCTGATAGGACTACCTTCTCCAACACCAAGTTGTCCGTTTGAGAGAATAGTCATTCGGTTATTAAACCCGCTTGTTCCCCGTGTATAGAATTCCAGTTGAGCATAGGCGTTGGATTGATCAATATTTTTGGAAGCTATGCCTGAGGTAATAGCGCCGGAGCCGTGGAAAGAAAGTTCTGTAAAGTTATTTGTGGTTGAATCGCTATTTCTAATACCCAGATGCGAGAAAGAAGAGAAGGCGGCAGTTGATGGGTTGGCGCGGTTAATATCCAGAGCATATTGAGCTGCTCTGTTAATTCCAACACCTCCGGTATTATTGAGAGGGGAGAGTGTGATATTGCCTGTTGTATCACCTCCCAGAGTTAAGGTCTGGTTGGCGGTAGATTGGATAGTTGGTGTTCCGTAGAGTTTGAGTGCTCCTGAGATGGAGGCTGTACCATTGACGTCGAGAAGGGCAGTTGGGGTGGTGGTGCCAATGCCGATATTGCCGCTGCTATTAATCCTCATTCTTTCTGAGCCTGCGGTTGAGAATGCGATGGTGCCGCCTGTGTAGGCGTCGAAGTTATATTTGTAGACTTCGTCGTCAGCATCATCAGAAATCCAGAAAAAGCCATTGTAGAAGGTTATGCCATCCGGATCGCCGTTGCCGCTCGCAGTTGTATCAAAGGATGTTCCAGTATACGTTCCGTCGGTGTTGAATTTGTAGACTTCGTCATCACCATCATCAGGAATCCAGAAATAGCCATTGTAGTAGGTTATGCCTTCCGGATCGTCGCTTCCGATGGCGTTGGTGTCAAAGGAAGTGCCGGTATAAGTGCCGTCGGTGTTGTATTTGTAGACTTCGTCATCACCATCATCAGCTATCCAGAAATAGCCATTATAATACGTTATGCTTTCCGGATCGGCATTACCGCTGCCAGCTGTGTCAAAGGAAGTGCCGGTATAAGTGCCGTCGGTGTTGTATTTGTAGACTGCATCGTCAGTCTCATCAGGAATCCAGAAATAGCCATTGTAGTAGGTTATGCCTTTTGGGTTGTCGTTTCCGCTGGCGACTGTATCAAAGGAGCTGTTGGTATAAGTGCCGTCGGTGTTGTATTTGTAGACTTCGCCATCTATGTCATCCGTAATCCAGAAATAGCCGTTGTAATAGATTATGCCCTCGGAATTATCATTTCCGCTAGCGGATAGGTCAAATGAGGTGCCAGTGTAACCGGAGGTACCGTTTCCGGAACTCAAAGCAAGGGTGTGGCCGGTGCCTCCGGTTCCAGTGCCAAAGCCGTAGAATCCTTGGCCGGTTGTCCCGAGGGCGAGGTTGCTAGTTTGGATATTTCCATCCGCTCTAATGTCACCGCGTACGGCTAATGCTGCGGCGGGGGAGGCGTTGCCTCCGATACCAACCCAACCTACACCGCTAGGATTTATGAGTATGTCTCCTGTTGTGTTGAAGGCGGAGGAGTTTCCAATTGTTAGTGTTCCCCTGTTTGCTGTGGCGAGTGTTCCATTGCCTGTGAGGTAGGCTGCATTGTTTCCTGAATTGGCTGAGATGCTCGCAGTTGGAGTACCGCCTGCGACATTGAGGAAGCCGAATTTGGCAGAGGTTGTGGCTGTACCGCCAACTAAGAGGTCAAGTGTTGAGTTTCCGGGGTAAAGAGCGCCATTTGAAGAGTTCCAGAAGTTGGTGCCTGCACCGAGAGCACAGGATTGCCAGGTTGGAGCAGATGCTCCTGAGACAAGACAGAGGTTTTGGGTGGCTGTGGATGCTTGGGCTAGAAGTCCTGTAGTTTGGGTGCCGTAAATGACGCCATTCTGGCCATTCAAGTTATTGATTTGTACGTTTCCGTTTTGGAGGACATTGAAGACAGTTGCGGAGTTATTCTTTACCTGTAAAATGTCTCCTGTGCTTGATGAATTTACCTGCTGGACAATTAAGGCAACATTGCTGTCTGCGATGTTTCTGCTGATGGTTGTACCTGTACTGGCAGTATTTACTAACGCATTGTTAACGGTACTGTAATTTCTTAAACTTTGTCCATAAATGTCCCCATTATCTACAACTTCAAAATTGGGAGCAGTGATGTATCTGTTGGAAAGAGTAGCTGATCCGGCAAGACCCAGATACCCATCGGGATTAACAACAAACTTTCTAGCTCCGGACTTTGACGCTGTGAAGAGGTCGCCTGAGCCTCGATTGTCAACAATTAGGGAGGCAAAGTTTGAGTTAGCAGATATAGATGCGGCAGGAGTCGTGGCGGAGTTGCCGCGGACGTCGAGGGTGGCGAGGGGGGAGGTGGTGTTGATGCCGAGATTGCCGGTACTTGTAACTCTTAGGCGCTCTGTTGTTGATCCTCCTGAGGGTCGTGTACCTAGTGCAAAATATCCCGCAAAGTCGCTTCCTGTTGAACTCTCTTTAAACCCGCCTAGCATTGTAAATGTTCTTGTTGCATCAGCATTACCGCCAAAAGCTAAAGTTCCTCCTTTGTCTATTGCCGTAGCATCTGTGGTAAAGATACGCAGATTGCCTATATTGTCTGAAAATCCTTGATAAGAATCACTTACAGATAATTTTGAATCAGGTGTTGTCGTCCCGATGCCGACGTTGCCTGTGCCGTTGGGGTTGAGGAGGATGTTGCCGGTTGTGTTGTAGGCGGAAGAGTTGCCTATGGTAAACGTTTGCCTGTTGGTTGTTGCCAGTGTACCATCGCCTGTGAGATAGGCTGCGTTATTGCTTGAGTTGGCTGAGATAGAGGCAGTTGGAGTACCTCCTGCTACATTGAGGAAGCCGAATTTGGCAGATGCAGTTGCCGTACCGCCAACCAGAAGATCAACGGTTGAGTTGCCCGGGTAGAGAGCGCCATTACTTGAGTTCCAGAAGTTGGTGCCTGCACCTAGAGCACAGGATTGCCAGGTTGGAGCAGATGCTCCTGAGACAAGACAGAGGTTTTGGGTCGCTGTGTTGGCGGAGGTTACAACTCCTGTTGTGTTGGCTGCATAAAGCACTTGATTATTGTTGGCAGTTAGACCTGCAAGAGTTAGATTCTGTCCTGAGGCAATTGTTGCTCCCGCGTTGAAGAGGGTAAGGTCTGCAAGGGCAATGTTGCCTGTGGTATCTCCTCCCAGAGTTAGTGTCTGATTGGCGGTTGATTGAATGGTTGGAGTTGTGTAGAGTTTGAGTGCTCCTGAGATAGAGGCAGTTCCTGATATATCTAGGAGGGCGGTTGGGGTTGTGGTGCCAATACCGACTCTGCCGTTTGATTGGATAACCATGGCTTCTGTGCCCCCTTGGATGAGGGGATTAGTTCCCCAGGGAGCATTGACACGGAATTTAATACCATTGGAACTGTCTTCACTGGCAAGGGTAAAGTAGTCGTCTGTGCGGTTGATTCCGATAGAGGCGGCATCGTTGTTGAAGTCTGTAAATAAGATAGATGCTCCGGCAACAGTTGTATCACTTATAAGAAATTTGGACGTATTACCTCCCAGGTTGGTTTCCGCACCTATCTGAAGGGAAGTTAAGGGGGAGGTTGTCCCGATGCCCACGTTGCCACCCGCATCAATCACGAATGGAGTCGAGTCACCTGCGACATCATTGACCAGGAAGGAGTTACCTGTGCCGACGTTGGTGAGTGAGAATACTTCCGCGTTGTCGGCAAGAAAGTCTGTTGAGGCATCAAGACTTAAAGTGTCTGAGAATTCTGTGAAACTCAGAATATCATCGGCGATTGAGATATTTGCTTCATTGCTGGGGCTTGCGGTAAGCAGAAAATCGGTGCTGAAGTCCATAGTGTCTACATCTGTACCAACAGGCGTTTCATTATTTTCAACATTTATAACTCCTGCAGTTCCTAATCCTCCTGAATCCACCTTACACTCCCACAAAGAAGTTGTAGTATTCCATTTGAGAATTTGATTATTCGCGCAGCCCTTAAGAAGAGTTAATCCTGCAGAGGAGACTTCAAGACCTGAACTTGAGGAGGCAACGCCTGCATTTCCTGATGAAGTCAGGTTTATACCTGTACTTACTATTTTATTCATTGTATCTGAGGTGAGGATAACTCCTGACCCACTGGCAAAGGTAAGTGTATCTGTATTACCACTTGCCGAGAAACTGGTATTGCCGACTGTTATTGTTTTGAATATATTTTGAGAAGAGCCCGGATCCTGGTTGGAGATAGTTGTGCCGCTTATGGCGATACCTGTTCCCGGGGTCAAAGTGATGCTGCCTGTCTGGCCCTGAAGAGAAAGTACACCGCTATTAGTTATAGTTGTGCCGCTGATTGCAATTCCTGAGCCATTGGTGAGGGTTACTGCGCCTGTTGTCCCCTGGAAACTGGTGACACCTGTATTGGTAAATGTGGTACCTACTATATCTATGCCCGAACCGGTAAAGCTTACAGCTCCTGTCTGGCCCTGGAGAGATAGTACTCCTGTACTAGTGATCACAGGATTTACCTTAGCACCTGAAACTGCTATGCCATTTCCTGCGACTACACTTTGGAATAGATTGGGCGCAGTGAGAGTTCCTTTGATATCTACATTTTTATTGAACCTCGCATTTTCCCGGAAGAAGCTTTCTACGTTAACTGTAAAGATGAAGCGGGGACTAATTGAGTTGGTTGCTAAGACCGCGGCCAAATTGCGGGGATCAGTAAGAGGAGAGGGAATCTTAGACTGCTCATCGCTACTTAGGGAAGACAACCATGATTTAAGCGGGGAGCAAAAGGCAAGAGACTCATGCTTTAGGCAGAGCTCATTCAACTGAGCTTTAATAGTACCGGAGAGGAAAGAGGCATTGACAGATGCCAGACCAACTAAAAACAACACAACAAGACTTGTGTTGAGCAGCCATATTTTTCGGTTTATTTGTTTAAACATACTAATAATCCATATCAAATACACGAATAAGATTCGTTTACTTCCTACCTAGTAAGCAAGCGAATTCAATCTTCGTTTGAAAAATGTGATTAATAGTATTTTCTGTTTATTTCTGTTTTGTATTATGGGGAATTGTTCATATACTTTAATTGAAACATAGTAGAGATAGGGAATGCAATAGAAATGCAAGAATAAAAGGCCAATCGCTAATAAATAGATAATTTAATTGTTCTACTGGTAGGTTGTTGTACTGGTTGAGTAGTAGTTTGATAGGTTGTTGAGTTATTACTCCGGGATTGTAATATTCGCTGAACTACGCAGTCAGGTTATTGAGGGTTTGACAAAAGCGATGTTTTTTGGCTATTCTAAACATAGAGGTTTATTATGAGGCGAGTGTTCGCTTGTTTTATGGTGATTTTATTTTTTTTCTTGGTGGTGCCGTTGTGGCAAATTATTCCCGTTTCTTACGCTCAAAGTGATACTTCTTCCTCAGGAATAGCAGTTTCAATACAGGTGGTTGATAAAAAGGTTCAAGAGGGGGATATAATTACTCTTGCACAAAAGGGGTATGCATTGGGTACTGTGCCATATGACCCTAATATTTTTGGTGTGGTTGTCAAAGATCCGGCAATCGCATTTGAGAGTAGTCAACCAGGTTCCTACCCGGTGATATCACATGGGAAAGTTTTCATGCGGGTATCAACAATTAACGGAAAGATAAAAAAGGGGGATTTGATTACGACTTCAGTTATTCCAGGAGTAGGACAGAAAGCTACAGAAACGGGTTTTATTGTTGCTTCAGCTTTGGAGGATTATGGATCTAGTTCTACAAAAGACGTCGGCAAAATTCTTGTGGTGCTTAATGTGGGGCAGGGAAATATATCAACGAATACAACCGGTAGCTTACTTAATGTATTTAAAACTGTCATGAGCGCGCCTCATCTGGCGCCATTAGCAGTGGTTAGATATATTTTTGCAGCGGTGATGGTTATATTGTCATTTGTAATTGCTGTAGGATATTTTGGCAGGATTTCAAGTTTAGGTATTGAAGCGCTGGGAAGAAATCCTTTGGCCAGCAAGATGATTACAATTGGTATAGTTTTACATGTTTTTTTAGCTCTTGTTATAGTTGCAGTTGGAGTCGCAGTTGCTTATTTCTCACTGGTGATTTAAGACGTATGAAATATGACTTAAGATGTATGATGTAAGATTTTAGTTTATACTATAATTTTAATTATGAGTAATGTACTGCCTGCGGAATTATATTTGACGATTGGACCGATCGCGGTTCTTTCATTGGCTTTGGCCGCTGTGGCAGTTTCTTATGTATTTTTGCTTATAAAATTGGGTAAGAGTGAAAAGGATAAAGTATTTCTGCAAAGTAAAATCAGAGATCATGCATCGGATGTTTTACGGGATGCACATGAGAAACGTTTAAGAATTCTTCAAGAGGCCACGGAAACAGCACGAACAATAATCAATAATACACAGTTATTCAGCGATGAAGCAAAGACTCAATTTGCTACTGATCTTAACACCACGCGAAGGAAACAAGATGAACTATTAAATAAAAGAAGTGAGGAAATTTCAAAGCTGTATGAGCAGTTTGCTAACGATGTGCATGCCGAGACAACAGAGCAATTTAAAGGTGTTGCAAAAAATATGGAAAACTATGCAATAACCGGAATAGGAGAATTCAAAACGGCATTGGAAAGCGAGAAGTTATACATGCAGAAGCAGCTTGAGGTAAAAGTAGAAGAGGAGTACAAAAAGGCACAAAAGAATATTGAAGATTACAAAATAGATCAAATGAAGAAGGTTGATAAAAAAGTTTTTGACATTCTGCACGCGCTGATACGTGATGTTTTGGGTAAGTCGTTGTCCTTGAAAGATCATGAAGAACTGGTGCAAAAAGCATTGGCACAGATGCAGACTGAGATGAATACTTAGCTATAAGACGTACGACCTATGACGTATGACTTAAGACTATAATTTTCTTATATCTTAAAGTCTTATATCATAAGTCTTAAGTCATGGAATATGGAAGAGAAGTTATTAAAATACAAGTCTTTGATCGAACTTACTAAAACAACTGATGATGTTGTTATTCTTGACCAAGAAATTGGTTTGCTTTTGCAGAGTCTGTTTCATTTTGACAAGAGAAAATTCGAAGAAATTTTGGAAAATCAGATTCGCATACGAGTTGCTTTGGAGATACGCAAGCTTCTGCAAACAAATATACATATGAGTAAAGAGGAGATAAAAGCACTTCTTTCCACTGGATACAAAACTATTTGTGCACTTCCAATACTTAGACTTACATTAGCTTTTGAACCAAGCGAATTGGTTATTAATAATATTTCCTATTGGGCACGGAATAATCTAGAGAAAGGAATACTAATTGATTTATCTTTGGACAGTAGTCTATTAGGAGGAGCTATTATTATGTATAAAGGAAAATTTTATGATTATTCCCTGCGAATAAAGCTGAAAGAGATTTTTCAAAAGGGAGACCTTAGCCTTTAGCTATCAGCTATGAGCTATCAGCTGTTAGATTATAGGGACATGTTATTGTATGAAATCTTTTACGGAATATCTTAATGAGTATAAGGAGATTGGGTTTGTTTTGAAGGTCAATGGATTTATAGTCTTTATTGTGGGACTACCATCTGCGCGTGTTGGAGAACTGGTGATTTTTGAAGATAATAGTATCGGTGAAGTTATGTCGTTTGACGGTGACTATATTGAAGTTATGGTTTTCTCCCGAACTGCGCTTAAGTCACGAACGAGGGTTTCGAGGACAGACCGTTTTTTGACTATTCCGGTTGGGGAATCACTCCTGGGTAATGTTATCGATCCTTTTGGAGCGTCTTTAAATCCAGATCAATATATTCATGAGTCTACTGCCTTTGTTCCGCTTTGGACCGAAGCCTGGGGCATTTCCAGAAGGAAACGAATTGACCGGCCTTTTGAAACGGGAGTGAGCCTGGTTGATTTGGCCGTTCCTTTGGGACGCGGACAACGAGAACTTATTATTGGGGACCGAAAAACAGGTAAAACTTCTTTTGTGTTACAGACAATATTATTGCAGGCACGGGCAGGATCAATCTGTATTTATGCCGGAATAGGTCGTAAAAAAGCAGATATCAAGAGGATCGAGGAATATTTTATAGAGAACAAAATACAGAAAAATACTATAATTGTGGCTGCATCTTCCCATGATCCGGCAAGTTTAATTTATTTGACGCCTTATTCCGCAATGGCAATCGCAGAGTATTTTCGTGATCAGGGGAAAGATGTTTTTGTGGTTTTCGATGATTTGGTAACCCACGCAAAATTTTACCGCGAGATAGCCCTTCTTTCGGGCAGATTTCCAGGCAGGAATTCATATCCGGCAGATATTTTTTATGCCCATTCGCAATTATTGGAGCGTGCGGGAAATTTTGTTACTTCCAATGGTGACGCCTCGATCACAGCATTTGTAGTCGCGGAAACTCCACAGGGAGATCTTTCAGGTTATATTCAGACAAATATCATGTCAATGACTGATGGACATATCTTTTTTGATAATGATTTTTTTATGTCGGGCCGGCGTCCGGCTGTTAATCCATTCCTTTCGGTGACCAGAGTAGGAAAGCAGGTTCAGAAGCCATTAAGACGAGATGTTAGCCGAGAACTCAATTCGTTTTTTACCTACGCACAGCGTCTGCGTAATTTCGCTCACTTTGGCGAGGAGGCTACTCAATCTGTTCGGAGTGTGCTGGAGATGGAGGTTAAGATTAATGAATTTTTTACTCAACCAATATCTTTGATTATTCCTTCTGCTTTTCAGGTTTTTGTTTTTGCACTGATTTGGCAGAATAGATGGAAGGATGTAGCTATAGAGACTATGAGAAAGGAAATCCTGCAACTGCTTAAGGTTTATGAGACTGATACAAATGTCCGGAGCTCGGTTGACCTTATGGTTTCCGAATCTAAGACTTTGAATGATTTTTTGAATAAGATAATAAAGAGCAATTTGGAAGTGCTGCAGAAGAAGCCTGAAGTGCCGGCTGAGAAAGTGATTCCTGGGGCTGACTTGGCAGAAGAAGCGGTGAAAGCAGAAAGGCAAATAGTGAGTGGTGAATAGTGAATGGTGAAGGGGGAGTTAAATTGAGATGACCTCACCCCCTGCCTGTCGGCAGTACCCTCTCCTAAAAGGAGAGGGTTATGAGGAAGATATTATTTTATGAGTGATTCACAGAAAACTGTTGGAATTGATATTGAGGCGATGTTGTCGATGAAGGAGTTTATCATCAGCCATGAAGAGATCGCGGCAAGCAGCATGCGGCGGATCCGGGATGCGGTTGTAAATAGACGGGATTTTCTCGCAGAGCTTATTCAACTTTATAATGAGGTTAAGAAGAGCTATAAGCAAGAGATTAAAGGTTCCCACAATACCAAAGGCTTAGGTGGACAGGCGAAACTGAGCGTACTTAAGAAAATTAATAAAACGGTATGCGTTTTGTTATCTACAAATACCAGCTTATATGGAGATATCGTGAGAAATACTTACGATCTTTTTAACGATTACCAAAAGAAGGAAAATGGCGACTCGGTTATAGTGGGAAAGGTCGGCAGGCGGGTTTTTGAGGCGGATAAGCCGGGGGTAAAATTCACTTATTTTGATTTTCCAGATACGACTATGGACAATACGCTTTTGAAAGCAATTGCTCTTCATATCATTCAATATGAAAAAGTCGTTATTTTCCATTCAAAATTTCAGTCACTTGTACGTCAGGTTCCTACCGCATTTGTGATTTCAGAGAGTAAGATAGATGAGACAGCCAGTTCAACTGATATTAAATATATTTTTGAGCCTTCAATGGAAAAAATTATGGAATATTTTGAGAAAGAAATTTTCAGTTCTATATTTGAGCAAACAATGCATGAATCACAACTCTCGAAATTTGCATCACGCATGGTGACTCTGGATCAGGCTACTGATAGTATTAAAAGTAGACTGTCAGAATTAAATTTAAAAGAGAGACTTTTACATCATCAAATAATAAATAAGCAACAACTTAATTCGATAACGAGACTGGTGATGTGGAAGAGAAATAGTTAAAAATTCAAAGTTAAAAGTTGAGGAAAATTTATGTTGAACGCAGTGGGTAGGGTTAAAAGTGTACAAGGGAATATTGTTGAGGTTTCTTTTGTGGTAGATCATCCAAGGATGCTGGATGTTTTGATTCTTGAAGATGACCCAACTGTCAAAATGCAGGTCTATGGTTCAAAAGACGAAACGACTTATTTTTGCATTTTGCTAACTAAGTCCAAGCATTTATACCGTGACAGTAAGATAATTAATACAAAGCGACCGGTTCATATTGCCGTAGGGAACGGGATTTTGGGCAGGGTTATTAATGTTTTTGGGGAGCCGGTAGATGGGTTGGGTACAATTGATTCGTTAGAGGAGCGTCCGATTTATCAGAAGGCGGTAGATTACGCAAATATTTCAACCAATCAGGAAATTCTTGAGACAGGGATTAAGGCTCTTGATTTTTTTAGCCCGCTAATTAAGGGGGGCAAGTTGGGGTTTTTTGGAGGAGCAGGGGTGGGAAAGACAGTTCTTTTGACTGAGATTATTCACAATGTAGTGATGGTTTCGAAGAACGATAGTATTTCTGTTTTTGCGGGGATTGGAGAACGCATTCGTGAAGGACATGAGTTGCGTGAGGCTTTGGCAGACGGTGGGGTTTTGAAAAATGTATCGCTAATTTTTGGTCCGATGAGCGAGAATCCGGCAATCCGCTTTTTGACAGGCTATGGAGCAGTCACAGTAGCCGAATATTTTCGAGACGAATTGCAAAAGAATGTTTTATTCTTTATAGATAATATTTTTCGTTTTGCTCAGGCGGGAAACGAATTGTCTCTGCTTATGAATACTATTCCTTCAGAGGATGGTTATCAAGCAACGCTTAGTTCGGAAATGGCGGCTTTTCATGAAAGGCTTTCGTCTAATAAAGAAAATTACATTAGTACAATTGAGGCAATTTATGTGCCAAATGATGATCTTCTTGATCAGGCAGTTCAATCTGTTTTGCCATATCTTGATTCATCGGTTGTAATTTCCCGAAGCAGATATCAACAGGGATTATTGCCGGCGATTGATATGTTGACTTCGACATCTGCGGCATTGAATGTAGAAGTTGCAGGGGAGCTGCATTTTAATACTCTTGTGGGGGCACAGAGTCTTCTTAAGAAGGCAGTTTCACTTGAAAGGCTAGTATCACTCGTCGGGGAGTCAGAATTGTCAAACGCGGATAAAATTGAGTACCGGCGGTTTAAGCTATTGCGAAGCTACATGACACAGAATTTTTTTGTTACCGAAAAGCAGACGGGTAAGAAAGGAGCATATGTTCCTTTGCAGACAGTTATTCATGATGTGGCGGATATTTTGGGTGGGGTATATGATAGTTTATCTGAAGAGAAGTTGCTATATGTGGGAAGCGCAAAGGAAGCATTGGCGGCGTAGTTGTTTAATAGCTAATTTTTTATGAATTGTCCGGGGTCGTGGGGCGTTGTCCGCCCCTGTCTCAGCCGATAAATCGGCTTCGCAGGCGGGCTCCTCCCTTCGGTCGTCCGCCCCCTACGCTAGCCACCCCTCTCAAGAGTAGATTTTATTGTTTTTATGAATACTTTAACGAAAGGGAATATTATGTTGGTTATTAGGCGGAAGGAGAAGGTGCTTTTTGAGGGGGAGGTTCGCGCACTAACTACTTATAATGAACGTGGAGTTTTTGATGTACTTTATGAACACGCTAATTTTATATCAATAATTAATAAGAATTGTTTGATTCATAAGACAGATGGAACTACAAGCGAGGTGAAGATTGAAGAAGGGATATTGCGAGTACATGAGAATAAAGCGACGGTGTATTTGGGGATAATAGGCTAAATTAAGTTAAAAGTTCAAAATTAAAAGTTATATATAATAAAAGACAAACTTTGAACTTTGTTCTTTAAACTTTTAACTTAATTTATAATCCACCAGTTAATCTTTATATCTTTGTTGATTGTATAGGGAATTGCAATAGTAAATGATTCACCGGTTTGGCGGGCTATATATGGGCTGAGTCCTTGGGTGTCTGATGCTGCTGAGAGATAGACTAGAGATTCAGTCTTGACATACGGACTGATAATTGTTCTTTCAGTTTCATATGCCGTTATAATAGCAGTTCCGGCTGAAGATGAGGCTATGGTTTGAACAAGGGAAGTGTCAGCTTGCGCGCCTCGGATGATGTTGAATCCATTTGCGGCGACGCGCGCGAAAATTCCTGAGCCGGAGGCAATAATATCACCTACCTGATTAACAGCAAGAATTCCACTACCTGAAGAGTTTTGAATTATTAATTTTGACTGCTGATTGTTCGATTGTTCCATTGTTCCATTGTTAAGCTCCAGGATTAGGTCTTGATTTGGGATGGGCGCGATTAGTGAGGCTGTCAGTTTGCCTTTGACAGCAACATCTTTGGCAAAGGTTGCGTTGCCGCTAACTTTAAGATTTCCGTTGGTGTCAATGGCTACTAAGTTTCCCATAATCGAAAGATTGCCTTGACGAAGTGGTTGTAGTTCTAAGTCACTGCCTAATGTGTTTATAGTGTTATTTGCTAAAATCAAGTTTCCGCCTACATTGAGATTTCCGGCTATGGCAACATCCGAGAGAGTTGAAGGACCCAGCACCATCATTCCTTTGGAAAATTGGGCACGGTCTGATTTTAAGGATGGTGTATAAGCCAGTTGTCCTGATAGGGAAGAAAGATTGGCGTAATCATTTGTTAATTGTTGATTGTTGTTTATGAGCTGCAATAATTCTAAATTATCCGGTTGAGCCGGGGGAGTCACATTCTCAATGATTGGTAATCCCGATATAATCGGGACTGGTTGGTGGTTGGTGATTGATGTATTTTGTAATGCGGACGTAGTCGCGGTTGGGCTGTTGAAATTTGCAGGAGAAGAGGCTATTAGTGAGGCTGGGTATAAGCCTGCACCTTGCTCCGCAGAGTTTGATGCATTCTCCGAAGCAGAACCTGAGGCATTAAAGATATTAGTGACATTGGTTATGTAAGCAGCTGAAAGGCTTGCAGATACATTATTATCAGAGGCAAGTTGACCTGAAGTACTTGCAACAGGGTTAGGGGTTAGGGGTAGGGGTGTTGGAGAGGCTGAGGTTGAGGCTAGAGGACTTAGAAGCTTGTTAGCTTTCAGCTCCTGGCTATCAGCTATCAGATTTAACTTTATACTTAATAATTCTTCTTTGATAAATTGATCTATCGATTCCTGGATAATTGCAGCTATGTATTCTTGAAGAGTTTGGCCACCTATTGTGATATTATCTGAAGTTACCTGCAATGAATCCGTCGCTGTTTTTTCGGCCTGTATAAATCCTACTTGAATATTAGTAATAATATTTTTTGTTAAAGCTTGAATAAGGCTGGAACTAGTACCTAAATTATCTTCAAGATTATACTTTTCAGTATAACCTGTAGAAGTAGAAGGGTCAAAAAATGATAGGTTAATAAAGACTATAATTTTGCCTGTTTGGTTTGGATAGGGATTTGTATAACTTTCCAAAGCTTTTCCTATAACTGTGCCTGACTTACTGGCTTTCATAGCTACACCAGGCAGAGAGGAGCTGGTTAAAAAGTCACCTGGTTGTATTATCCCATTTTCCGAGGATACTTTAACCGGTACTCTTCCAGAAAGCGCAATTGGAATGATATATGGATGAGCACTATCTGTCAATGCATCAGAATTTAACGTTATACCAGGACGGGTTGAAACAATACCAATGGTCTGGGATTGATAAGCTTTCACAGTTTTAATAACTGAAGGGTTATTATTATTTTCTTCAGGCATGACAACATCTCCCGGTTCCAGAGAATCAGCTGATACATAGTTTTCCGCTACATCAGCATTTTGTACTATTGTGTTGGCTGCATAGATTGTGCCAGATGTGTTCCCTGCGCATGGTCCTGTAGTATTTTTTACACAAAGAGACCCGGCGATTTTTAGAGTATTTTCAGGTTTATTATCGGCAATTCCTATATTCCCGTTTTGAGCTATGGTAAAACTGGGGGATCCTGATGAAGATGAGGTGAAGATATCACCAGTAGTGTTTCTTTGCCAGAAACCGCTTACGGTCGCGGTTGGGCTGGTATATATATTGTCAATATAGCCGTTATTCCAGTGTTTTGTGGCAGATCCTAGATCGTAAGTGCCAGAAGTAAAAGGGATTAAATTCGAGGCTACATTGCCTGAGATAATTAGGGAGCGATCTGCGCTTATTGTTATGCCTCCGTTTGCAATAAGCGTGTTATTTATTTTGGTCGCTCCTGAGGGCCCACCTATAGAAATAGAACTCGCAGAACCAGCGATATTTAGATTGATAGTATTAGTGTTAAGTAGATCAAAGGAGGTATTTGCCGATGTTAAGTTGTTACCATTGATGACCAGATTCCCGGCAAATATGCCTGTACCATTGTTTTCGAGGGTAAACTTAGCAGTCCCACTTGCCGAAGCGCTAATTATGGGACCTGTAGAGTTTTGATTGATAGTGAATGCTGATTGGCCACTTGAGGTGGCTAGAACTGCAAATAAATCGTCAATTTCAACTGCACCTTGGGCTGAAGTTATATTATTATTGTTTGTTGTATTTTGTAATGGTTTTTGTAGATCAATTACTCCAATTCCGTTCGGAGAGATTTCAATATTGCCATCCGATCCTGCTGTTGAATTTAAAACAAGAGTTTTGCCGGAAATGGTAAATTTACCTCCGCTCGCCTGAAAGATTGGATTAGCTTTTCCACCTATAGTAAGATTTCCAGCAGAGTCCAATGCAAGTACAACATTATTTGTTCCAGCACCATTTTTAGTTATAGGTATTAATCCCTGTAGTTTTTCTGAATTATTTGATAAAGATAATGTGGCTAGTTGTTGCCTTGGTTCCAGTTCATTGTCTGTACCAACTGTCATACCAAGATATAGGTTGGGGTTTTCTGAAAAAATAGAAGATAGCAGTTGATTGTTTCTGCCTATAATTGCGGAAAATTTACCTTCTTGATTTGGTCTGATATCTTGCACTTCCTGCCATAGTAATGCAGAACCTGAGGCAGATTGGTTATTATATAGAGCGAATCTCAGCGGAGTGACTGAGGTTATTGGATTATTCTTTTCGTCTGATATTATTCCCTGAAATCTGATAGTTTTTGGAGGAGGTATAGAAGCACTTGCAAATACAGGTTTTTGTTTACTTAAATCCGGGTAAAACGAACCATATAAAGCAGACCCAAAAAGGGTTGTAAAAATGATAAGAATACCTACATGCAAGTAAGTTGTTATAGGATATGAATGATATATTTTGTACCATTTTGGTCTTGTATGTTTAAGGTGATGAAATATTTTTTTATGTTTTGGCAATCCATTTATGGATATGCTTAAGGGGGCGTATGTTGATTTTGGAATATTTTGAATATCATGTTTTTTGATATTTTTTGATATATTAAATATAGATAAAAGGGGAATAGTTTTTTTATTTTCATCAATTCCTGCGTGAATGTCTACCTGAAATGGCTTAAAAACGTTTCCTCCACTTAATAACCAGATAAAATGTTCAGCTTTAGATATTAGTTTTGTAATAGGCAAGGTGAGGAGAAAGTCTAATATTGTTAAATATCCTAGAGATTTTTCTATATTTTCATTTTCGTTTATTTTTTGGATATTTTGGCCTTGTATTTCTTTGAAAATACTTAGATTAGTTTTTATTTTATGTCTTGTAGTTTTTTCTGTTTGAAGATTTGGTATTTGGCTTATTTTGACTGTTTTTTTTCCTAGCCATGAAAGGTATTTGCGTATGGAGGATAATTTACGGTTTATTGAAGTAGGAGATAAGTGGACTACTAATAACAGCCTGTTTTTATATTCATTGATGACGAATTGATCTATGTTGTTTATTATTTCTGTGTTCTGGCTAGCAATAGGCTTAGATGGTGTAACTTTTTCGAACCAAGAAAGAAATTGTTTTATATCCATAAGGTAGTTTTTCGTAGTTAACTTTGACAGATTATCACTTAATAGATATAGCCTGAATTCGTTAAGCATAAGCCGGTCAATTGGGAGTTCTTTAGTGTCAATTTCCTGGTCGAATGGGTTGTTAATTATTACTTTATTAAATTTTAAGAAATAGAAGAAGCTTCTAAGTGAAGATAAATAGCGTTCAATTGAGCTTGTGGATGCCTTATCTTTCAGCAAAGACATTTTATAAAGTTTAATTGTCTCAATGCTTATCTTTTTTGGAATGAAGGCGGAATTAGAGTATTCTTCGCTCCATCTTATAAATCTTCTGGCGTCAGAGATATAATTTTTAACTGTAAATTTTGACGGTTTATTTTTTTTGGATAGTAAATGTATTTTGAATTGTTCTAAAATATTCATAGGCGTATCCTATATATTAGCCTTGAAATTATACAGATTATACCGTGAACTTTATACCTAATAATAGCTTATAACCTTTAGAGAAGAGTTGTCAATAGGCATAAATGATATATATTTATATATTTATATATATTATTATATATAGAAAATAAGACGAACTATTAGCAAATGCTTTGTGAAAAGTTTTTTTTAACCGTGAAAATCATTAATTTAGCCTGGTAGTACTAAATATGGGTATGGATAGGGATCTAAAGTGGAGTTAACATGGCTAGTTTTGTAAATATACATAAATTAAAAAGTAATTTTTACTTATTTATATTCTTAAATCTTAAATTTGCTTGTCTTAACAGTCTAAATTTATTAATATTGAAAAGTATATTAGTTATTAACATTTATACGGATGATAAAGTAGGGCAAAAATTTAATCAGGTAAAGTAAATGTCTATTTCAACCCGTTTTAGATCTATTTTTATAACTTTAATATTATATAATATGGGCTTATTTTTAATTAGTTTAACTCTATGTTTTTAGATCTTATAGTAATAGTCAACTTTTGAGTATTAATTTCTTATATACTGTCCTTAACTCTAATTTACTATTTATCAGTAGCTATTGTTGAGTGCTAGGTTATTAATATTATTATTTGGACTATATTGTTAACTAATTATGCTAATTTCGTTTGTCAGTTTATAAGCATATCTCTAATAGGGCTATTCTTTTATAGAGGTATAGAATAGCTCTTAAAATTTTATCTGGAGGGTTATTAGTTTTACTTATTTAAATACATTTAATATTATAAGTTTTTAGTTCGTATTTATTTTTTAAGTATAATTATTGGTAATTTCAACTCAATTATTGGGTCGTATAATGAGTTTGCCGGGGTCTTTTAATATATTATATTGTTTTTTTAGAGTTCAATTAGCTTTCAGCTAATTAAAAGTCTATCTATTTCTTAATTAAGTCAATTTTTGCTTACTAATATTGGTATTTATGTTAATAGTATCAATTACCTATATATATTTAGGTAATTAAATTTATCTTATAATTTTGCTTTATATCATTTTTTCATCAATTTAACTCATCTTAAGTAGCAGCTTTTCTTCTAGCCAGGGCCTCTGAAAGGCCATATAGGACTTTAATTCTCTTAAATAGGGGCATTGTGTACTGGAAATCTATTATCTATTCCCTTATTATATTTTCTTTTTTACATATATTAAATCAATTCTAGGTAAACTAAACTATCCCTTATCATCAGGCTATTTTTAAGTCTTGTAGTTTTCATTTTAATCTTATAATAGTACTTCTATTTTTGTTTATAATAGTTATAATATTTGGCTTTTTTATGCCTATTTTAATATTATAGGTTAAATGGTATATATATTTATGCTTTAAGATATTATTTACCTGTGAATTACCTTTTAGATATGGTTAGTCGCAATGAAAAGTATTAACCTACTTTATTCTAATTGCAGAGCTGTTCACATTATTGTTAACATATTATTAGGATGAAAATGACGAAATCTGCCCTTCGTCTGTCAAGTGGGGATAAGATTATTATAATTAAGAAAGTATTAGGAGGTAAATCTATATCCTCGTCCTGTAGAAATGCAGGAATTTCACGAACGATATTCTATAAGTGGTTAAAGCAATAGTCTAGAGGCACTCCTAATAGTATTATTAAGGATCTTTCAGCAAGAAATCCAAAAGGAAATCAAAACTGGAGGAAAATCGAAAGCAAACTATCACGCAGGATAGTAAAATTAGCATTAAGTCATCCTGATTATAGTATAAGAACTATTGCTACAAGTTCAGAATTAAGTATTGGTTTTGTGTGGGAATTACTTAATAATAAATCACTTGCAACTAAATCTGATAGAAATAAAAGCCTTGATGTTTATGGGAAAATATATATAGGCCGATTATAGGTAGCGATAAGGAATTGATGATTAGGAGGTTTGAAAATGGTGATTCAATTAATACAATTTGTAGGGATTTTCGAATATCCAGAACTATATTTTATAATTGGTTAAAAAAGTATAAAAAATCTAATAGTAATATTGAAGTTTTAAAGAACAGGAGGCCAAGTGGCAATGAACATTGGAGGTTTATATCAGGTTTAAATGAAATAGTAGCAGATTTTATAACAATTCATCCGGAATGTTCATTAAATCAAATACATTAACTAATTCTTGAGAAGAAAGGAGTTAATGTCAGTAGATCCGGTTTATAATATATTTTAAAACGTTTGGACCATAATACTGCTGATAAAAGGCTTAAATATGCAGCTGCTCACAAGCTTGTAAGCAGACAATTGTACTCAGTGCCAGACTTAGAATTGCCTCGAATTCCAAGGTATTCGTTCCTTTCTTCCCCCCACCCCTGTCAAGCAGGCGTGCTCCTTGGTCCGCCTCCCCATATAATAAAATAATTTCTTCCTTTGCTTATTTTTTGGGGATCTCCATTTCTACTTTTTTGTCCGCTATATTACTACTATATATATTTAATATTTATTCAGGAGAAAGTATACCCTATAAAATTGGAATCTTTTTTGCTTTCATCTCACTATTCCTGGGTCTTATTTTTTTTCTTTATTCCCTCAAGTATTATATTTCTATTGCGGTTGTGTTGTCATTCTCCAGACAAGTAGATTCCACTCCGTCCAGACTTAGAGGGGTAGGAGGCCATTTGACCACGTCAAACCCTGGGGCTAGCTCAGCCTTTGCAAGATTTCTAGCTGGTGTGTTTGGGGTATCGATCAGTGTTGAGTCAGATCCTAAATTATCCGGTACGTGGCACAGCCGGTTCATATAAGCTTTCCTACATTTGTTAATTCGGGAGTGGGTTAATTTATTCTTTATCTAAAAGGAAAAGGCCGCCTCAGCGGATGAAATGATCAAAAGATTGCTCAATTGTTGAATTGCTATATTGTTAATTTGTTTAACATTAAGATTGAAAAATTGTTGACCTTGTAGAGGCCTAGAAGGGCAGTTAAAATTTTAAGAGTACTAGTTATCTATCTGTTTTTAGGCGGTATCTGACGCGGAGAAAAATAGTTATGGCTATAGCCAATGCCAGGGTAATAACGATAATCAGTTGTAATGGTAGTGCTAAGAATACAATTGATTGGTTAAAAATAGGTCCTTTTTCGGAAAGAGCAAGGTTGAGAGTCGCTGTATAGGGACCAAGCAGAAAATTTTCATTCCAGAAAATTTTCTGCACTGAGAACTTACCTGCCTCGCCGGCAGGCAGGGAACTTTGAACTGAGGAAAAGGATGAATTTGAACGTGTTTGATTGTTTCCCAGGTTGACTAGTTTCGTTGAAGCCTCGTCGGTGAGAGAGCGAGTGCTGGAGGAGAGAATGTTGGCAGGCGAGATATCCAGCCTGGCAATGGTTTGGCCAAAAATATTTTTGATAAAAATTATTCCTTTGGGGGTAATAAAGTGTGGTCCGGTGTTTTTAATTCTTACCGTGAATTCAACCGGGCCGGATTGGAGAAAGTTGGGAGCAGAAAATTCTTCGATTGCAGCTTGAGGCTGGTTTTTGGATCTAATAGATAGCAATACATTGGCTGCAATTCCCGCATTTATGGTTGAGAAATTTTGATCTTGTGTATTAGCTTCAGGGGCAGGACCTACTTCTTCAGGCTGAGAGGGGGTTTGCGGGACTGAACCCGCCTCCGCCAAAGGCTTCGGCGATGCAAGAAATATTAGAGAAAAATAATAATCAGAAATTTTTTCGTTTTTGGGGATAGTGAAATGGAGTTCAAGATTTTTCTTCTGTTTTGGACCTAGCTCAAAATGGGTTGTGACGATTCCATTGTCTGTGAGGCTAATCTTACTAAAGATATTTTTGTAGGAATCGGGTGTTTGGTCGTTGAAATATTCAATTTGTCCGGATTCGCCATATGGACGGAAAGGTTTGAAGAGTACTTGGATATTAATAGGTTCAGTTCCTTGGTTTTGTAGAGTTAAAGGTGTTTTAGATTCTGCTGGTGGATTTAGATGGATTTGAAGTAGTGAGGGGGAAACGGAGAGAGAGATTCCGTCTGCGTTTACAGTACTAAAGTTGAAAGTTAAAAGAGCAAAGTTCAAAGTTGCAGTGCAAAGTGCAAAGTTTAAACAAAAATAAATAATTTTTAATTTTGAATTGTAGTTTTGAGTTTTCATTTTAGTATCCCGGTGCTGCGATGTAGGTGATATTGTTCGTATATGAACCGGCGGGTTGGGTTTTGGAGATATTTACTTTATAAGTTATTTCTGCTTCTTGAACTTCCTGCATGTTGTTGTTTGACATTATTATTTGGGGAGTTTCGTTTTTTGTGAAATCAGAAAACTGTTTGTAGTAATTTTTAATCTGAAAATCTACAGGACAGTTTTTACCAATTACATCATCACAACGATATCCGAGTCCATAGGTGAGAGTATTTTCCCATAAGGCAGTGGTAATTTCAGAGCACGAGCCATTATCGCAGGTTGAGTCGGGGATGGTTGTAGTAGTTCCTTTAATGAGTAAAGGATGGTCCTGGTATAATGTTACTATAAACTTATTTTTTATATTCGACACTGAAAGGTTTGTAGTCCTATAGACTGGGTTAGTCGAAGTAAGGATGCCATAATCTATTATCGAGTTGGAGATGTTGAATGAGAATGGGGTTTTGGAGTCAGTGGTTTCTTTTGGGATTTGGGTGGCTTTTTCGTTTGGTAGTCGGTTTTTTTTAATACTAATAGTGGGTACTTCAGAATTAATATTTATATCATCCACTTGAATTGTCCAATTATCATCGGTTGATATTGAGGCATAGGTTTTTGACTGGTGCGAATTAAGTATTAATATTAAAGAACATAGAAATATTATGGTGAAAATTTTCATAAGAGGCGTATGTATTATTATATAGTCTTATTTTTGAAATCTCAAATTTATATGGCCGGGGTCCTTTCTCCCTCCCACCCCTGTCTCGCTTCGCTCGCAGGCGGGCTCCTTCCTTCGGTCGTCCGCCCCCAGTCTCCCACAAGTGGACTATCTTCTTAGAAGGGTCGCCACGTCCTCCTTCTCCGCCAGCTGGCGGATCGCTGCGGGCGCTCGATGGGTTCCCCAACGCCCGCCACCCCTGACGCCTTTTTTTAAGAGTAATATTATACCTAACTTGTTTAAGAAGTGTAAATGTAACGGATTTACAACGGGCTTTTTTCTTTTTAAGCTGTATGCTATACTGCTGAAGATGAGGAAAAATGAGGCTAAATTCAGTGAAAAAAGTTTGGAGAAATATGACCCCTCAAGCATTGAACCGTATTGGCAGGCTAAGTGGGAGAGCGCTGGAGCTTATCAGACTGACCTTGAGAGTGCTAAAAACCCTTTTTATAACTTGATGATGTTTCCGTATCCGTCGGCTGAAGGCTTGCACATGGGCAGCGTGTTTACTTTCAGTGGTGTGGATATATATGGAAGGTTTAAGAGGATGCAGGGATATGATGTGTTTGAACCAATTGGGCTGGATGGGTTTGGGATTCACTCGGAGAACCATGCGATTAAAACCGGAATGCATCCTATAGAACATGCTAAGAGAACTGAGGAGAATTTTTACAGGCAGCTTAGATTGATTGGGAATGGGTTTGATTGGAAGCATAAAGTTGAGACTTATGATCCTCATTATTATAAGTGGACGCAGTGGTTATTTGTTGAACTTTTTAAAGCTGGATTGTCCTATAGAAAAAAGTCTCCGGTTAATTTTTGTCCTTCATGTAAGACGGTATTGGCTGATGAACAGGTTATTGACGGAAAATGTGAAAGGTGCGGATCAATTGTTGAGAAAAGAGAGCTTGAGCAGTGGTTTTTTAGAATTACTAAATATGCAGAGAGGCTGCTTAATAATATTGTTAAATTGAATTGGACTGAGAAGGTGAAGATCGCACAGAAGAATTGGATAGGAAGATCTGAAGGCGTTCGGATTAAGTTTGCTCTAAAAGTTTCCGGTCAAAAAGACGGGAAGCATTTTGTTGATGTTTTCACCACACGTCCCGATACGCTTTTTGGGGCAACGTTTCTTGTTATTTCTCCTGAGCTGGCAAAGTCCTGGTTGTCTGTTGGCTGGAAAGCTCGATCTGAATTAGTTGATTATATAGAGACGGCAATGGGATCTGACCCACGATTAAGAGAAGCAGCCGATCGGGAAAAAACCGGTGTTTCTACAGGTGTTATAGCAGTTAATCCAGTTACTAATGAGGAAATTCCGGTATGGGTGGCGGATTATGTGCTTGGTGGGTATGGAACAGGGGCGATTATGGCAGTACCGGCACATGATCAGCGGGATTTTGAATTTGCTCAGAAGTATAAATTAAAGATTAGTACTGTCATCCTGAACAAAAGTGAAGGATCTAAAGATTCTTCGGCTTTGCCTCAGAATGACAAAAAAGTAGCGTACACGGGCTCTGGGGTTTTGGTAAATTCAGGGGAGTGGGATGGGTTAGAAGTGCCGAAAGATATAAAAAAAGTTTTAGATTGGTTGGAAAATAAAGGGTTTGGGGAGAGAGAGGTGAATTACCATTTGCGGGATTGGCTGATTTCTCGCCAACGTTACTGGGGGCCGCCGATTCCGATGATTTATTGTGAGGCTTGTGCGAAGAAGGGGAAGAGTTGGTTTAGTCTGAAACCGAAGACCTCACCCCAACCCTCTTCTAAAAGGGGAGGGAGAAATGTGAGTGAAAATAATGATTGGGAAAGTGCGGGGTGGTATCCGGTTGAGGAAATGGAATTGCCGGTGAAATTGCCGTATATTGAGGATTTTAAGCCTATGGGTACGGGAAAATCGCCACTTGCCAATTACCCGAAGTTTTATGAGACGGTGTGTCCGGGGTGCGGGGGCAAGGCTAGGAGAGAGACAGATGTATCCGATACTTTTTTGGATAGTGCTTGGTACTTTTTCCGTTACACGTCGACCGAGTTTGATGACCGTGCTTTCGATAAGCAGAGAGCAAAAAAATGGCTGCCTGTGAATATGTATATTGGCGGAGCAGAGCATTCGGTATTGCATTTGTTGTACGCACGCTTCATATGGAAAGTTCTTCTTGATCTTGGACATATTGGGTTTTCCGCCCAAGGCGGACCAGCCTCTGGGCTGGGAGGAACCGTTCGCTAGGTTTTATGCGCATGGGCTTTTGATCAAAGATGGTGCAAAGATGAGCAAAAGCCGGGGAAATGTGATAAATCCTGATGATTATATCCGAAAATTCGGCGCGGATGCGCTTCGTGCGTATTTGCATTTTTTGGGACCTTTTAATGAGGATGGAGATTTCAGGGATACCGGTATTGAGGGAATGCATAGGTTTTTGAAAAGGGTCTGGACTCTTTTCAAAAAAGTTCAAAGTTCAAAGTTCCCCACAAGGGGACTACCTTCTTCGAAGGGTCGCAAAGTTCAAAGTTCAGAAGAAAATCTGAGGATGATGCATAGGACGATTGCGGGGGTGACTGAGGAACTTAAGAATTTGCGATATAATACGGCAATTGCGAAGCTTATGAGTTGGTATAACTTTTTGGCCAAGCAGGAATCTGTGAGTAGAGAAGAGATGGAAATATATTTGAAGCTTTTGGCACCGTTCGCGCCACACATAACTGAGGAATTGTGGCAGGCACTAAACTACCCAGAACGAGGCGCAGAACTACGCGGAAAAGATTGGTCAATTCATGCAAGTAAATGGCCGAAATTTGATCCTAAGTATATTAAAGACGTTGTTGTGAAGATTCCGGTACAGGTGAATGGGAAGTTGCGGGAGACAATAGAAGTTCAAAGTTCCCTCCTCGGTGGGCAGGCAAAGTTAAAAGTTCCCCACAAGGGGACTACCTTCTTCGAAGGGTCGCAAAGTGAAATAGAAAGGATGGCGAAAGAATGTGATAACGTCAGAAAATATCTTGAGGGGAAAAAGATTTTGAGAGTGATATATGTGCCTGGGAAGGTGATTAACTTTGTGGTAGGAAGTTAGAGATTGGGGTTTAGTAATTATAGAGAATAGTATATAATTATGATATGGATACTTCGGGCCTTCGAGCAAAATATTCTCCGATACTTCGTAAATATGCTCTTCCATTGACTCTCTTAGCGCTTGGTTTGATATTCTTAGTTTATGGTATGATCCAGTATTTTGCCCCGTATACCTCTCAAAAGGATTTAGAACAGAAAAAAGATAAATCGGATATTATTTTTGAAGCCTCGTCCAATCTTGCAGTGGACGAGACTAAAGTAGCCGAGTCTCGTATAGTCGGGGTTAAAGATTCAAAGCAGGTTGTAGTTGATATCGAAGGAGCAGTGGAGAAACCGGGGGTATATAAGCTTGCAACTGAAGCCCGAGTTCAAGACGTTTTGATTGCGGCGGGAGGAATGAGTAAAGATGCGGATATGGAGAGAGTTGCACGAGGAATTAATTTAGCGGGCAAGATTATAGACGGAGGGAAGATTTATATTCCGTTTATTGGGGACGTGGAAACAGGAGGATCAATTGAGGCGGGGATGTTGGGAGTTGAATCCAAGGATCTAATAAATATTAATAGTGCCGGCGAATCAGAGTTAAATAATTTACCAGGAGTAGGGCCTGTGACTTCACAGAAGATTATTAATAACCGGCCTTACGGAGGAATAGATGGGTTGGTTGAAAAAAAGGTTGTGGGCGCGAAGGTATTTGAGCAGATAAAGGATAAGATAACCGCTCAGTAGTGTATGCCAAATAGAAAATAGCGAATGGCCAATGGTTGTGGGTTATCATTGAGTCTTTTGAACTAGCATGTTAAGTTTTAGGATTTTATTGATTATTGTTTTTCTTCTTATTTTTCTAGGTTTAAGATTTTGGAACTTTTATAAAGACTTACCGGAATATTATCATGGGCAGAAGATTTCTTTGATCGCTGAGATCGCAGACGAGCCGGAAATCGTTTTTGGGAGACAGAATTTTAATATAAGAGATGGATATGGGACCCGTATCAGAGTTGTCAGCGCTTCTTCGCCGCTTTTAAGTTACGGTGATAGAGTTTCTATTGATGGGTTTTTCACGAAGAAACTTTATAAAGGTAAAAATTATCTAGTCTTATATTTCCCAAAGATCCAAACTCTAGGATTAGATGATAATATTTTAACTAAATGGGCTATTTGGACTCGTAATAAAGCGCAAAATGACTATGAAAGGCATCTTCCGCCTGTGTCCTCCAGCTTGCTTTTAGGTATACTTTTCGGAGGGAAACATGGAATGCCGGATGTGTTTTCGGAACATCTGCGAGTTGCGGGAGTAATGCATGTAATTGCAGCGTCGGGGATGAATGTAACTTTTGTTGCTGGAGCTTTAATAGGTGTGTTGGGTTCAATATTCAACAGACAGTTTGCTATAGTTATAGCTGGGTTTGGTATTGTTTTTTATATGTTTTTAGCAGGATTTGAAGCATCGATTGTGCGTGCCGGGATCATGGCTCTTCTGGCTTTTGGGGCGAGTCTTTTGGGAAAGCAGTATTTGGGAATGTATTCACTGTTAGTTGCTTTTTATTTGATGTTAATTTACAGTCCTGGTTTGTTGTTTGATGTTGGTTTTCAGTTGTCTTTTTTGTCAACGCTTGGGATAGTGATTTTCAGACCCCACTTCGTCCCGCTGAGCGGGACTTCGCGGGGCAGGCCCCACGCCACTGAAAATGCAAAGGGGAGTTCGCTTAGTAATATCCCCGGTATGACAATTTTGTCTGAGGATATTGGTACGACTATAGCAGCTCAGATTGCTGCGTTGCCGGTTTTGATGTCTGTTTTTGGGTCGGTTGGGATTTTGTCTATATTGGTAAATGCCCTGGTGCTTTGGACAATTCCAATTCTTATGGCTTTCGGGGCTTTGTCTTTGGTTTTAGGTTTAGTTGTTGAACCTATTGGACTGGTGTTTTTGTATTTGTGCCTGCCTTTCCTTTTATTTTTTGAGCAGGTTGTTTCATTTTTTGGGGGTTTCGGCTGGGTTTGGAAAGTGGAGGAGTTTCCTTGGCAGTTGAGTATTGGGTATTATTTAGTGCTTTTGGCGATAGTATTGTATTTACGAAAAAAGAGGCTATGAGGTAGTGTTTTTGTCCCAATGGGGTCCTGTCTCGCCTTTTCCCAGTCCGACGTCCTCGCTCACTACGTTCACTGCGGGCGCTCGACTGGGAGCCCTAGGCTCGCCACCCCTAACTAATTCTATATAAATAATGAAAAAATATATATTGTTAAGTTTTTTGGCTTTTATTTTGTTGTTGGGTATTGGAGTATATCAATATTTTCTATTTCATGATGGCCGTTTACATGTAGTTTTTTGTGATGTCGGGCAAGGAGATGCAATATTTATAAGAGCGCCAAATAACAAATATATTTTGGTTGATGGAGGGCCGGATAAAAAAGTGCTGGATTGTTTAGCAAAGCATATGGGTTTTTGGGAACGGACTATTGATTTGGTAGTGCTAACGCATCCGCACCAAGACCATTTTTTTGGACTGAATTATGTATTAGATCGATATATTACTTTATCTTTTGCAACAGAAAGATTGAATAATAATACCGGGAGTTATCGGGATCTTAATCGAAAAATTGGAGAGAAGAAGATAGCTCAGAGGACAGTTTTTGCGGGGGATAGATATAGGATCGGAGAAGATTTATTTATAGCTATTGAATCACCTTCGCATCAACTGTTGCAGCGTTCAAGTCCTAATGGAGTGATCGGCGAGAGTCGCGAATTTGCTTCAATTATTTTGAAATTAACTTATGGAAACTTTGATGTGATTTTTACCGGTGACGCACAAGCTGAAGCTTTGGGTGAAGTTGCATCAGAAAACCAAAACAAAATCGAAGTGCTTCAGGTTCCTCATCATGGGTCGAAGACCGGGTTGAATAGGGGCATTATTGAACAACTTGCTCCAGAGCTAGCAGTTATTTCTGTCGGAGCAAAGAATCGTTATGGGCATCCAAGTAAAGCAGCATTGAGTTTGTTCGATGAAAAGAGGATAAAGATTTTGCGGACTGATAGGGATGGGGATGTAGAGATCTTGAGTGATGGAATGAGTTTTTGGATTAAGTAAATCTGGTTGAGGACATATTGACAAGGCTTAAAATTTAGTGTCTACTGATTATAGAAGCAATTATTTATGATCAGAAAATCCCTCTTATTGTTTTTATCTATTAGTATATTTCTATTTTTCTTTAATATTTTCTCTTTTAATAAAACTCAAGCGCAAACTTGTGCCCATACGCCTACAAGTACTAACAGTGTTACAAGCATAGTCGCATTCACTGTGGCCGGAGATTATAAAGTATGGAGCAGGATATTGGCTCCTGATTCAGCAAGCAATTCATTTTATCTTCAAATTGATAATAATTGCGCTATTAATATAGGTGACCAAACAACAATCCCTGCCAATAGTTTTACCTGGGTTGATTATCAGGATGGGGTAGTGACGAATTCAGTTAGTGTTAACCTTACGGCAGGAGATCACACAGTCAAGATAACTGAACGTGAAGGAGGAGTGGGTATTGATAAATTGCTCTTTATCACGGATATGCAATGTGTTCCAACGGGGACAGGAGATAATTGTCCTTCCGTCACTGATACGCCATCTCCAACACTTTCAAACATTCCGCCAACAATTCCACCTTCCAACATAATAACTATCGGAGAAACGAACATTTTGAGTAGGAACGACAGCGGCAATGGTAATCAGCTGTTCGCTACAAAAACGACCCTCTCACAGACGGCCACACTTCAGAGTCTCTCTTTCTATGTCACGACAGCGACCGGCAATCTCCGGCTCGGCATATTTGACGCGACCGGTCCCGGTGGAGCGCCGGGTGCCAGGAAAGCCGAAACGGCTAGTTTGACTCCCACGACGGGCTGGAACACGGCGGGCGTCACTCCAGTTTCCCTGCCGGCTGGGAACTACTGGCTGGCCTATCTGCCGAGCAATAACACTCTTGGCTACAGAGCGGAATCTACCGGAGGAGATTCCAAGCAGATGTCACATGCCTACGGCCCAATGCCCACCACTTACTCAACTGCTCCAGGCTCTACACACTGGCGTTGGTCTTTATACGCTACACTCAATACTTCAGCCTCCGAACCTACACCGACTAAAACTCCAGCTCCTACCTCGACACCTTTACCAACAGCAACTCCTTCGCCACTTCCAACCCCAACACCCACTTCAACACCTACGCCGATACCTCTGCCTACAGCAACACCAACTAAGACTCCTACGCCTACCCCAACAGGCAATGGTTTGCAAGCAGTCTATTACAACAATACAAATTTCACCGGCATCTCCATAGTGCGCATTGATCCAAGCATTAATTTCAATTGGGGCACGGGCTCTCCTCATTCATCAATTGCTGGCGATACCTTTAGCACCATTTGGACAGGTTTTGTAGTTCCCCGTAATAGCCAAACTTATACTTTTTATGCAAAAACAGACGATGGTGTGCGTCTATGGGTAAATGGTCAACAACTGATAAATAGTTGGATCAATCAGAGCGCGACTGAGCGGAGCGGGTCAATAACTCTTATTGCAGGACGAAAATATACAATCAGGATGGAATATTATGAGAATAATGGAAGCGCTCTTGCCCAGCTTCGCTGGAGCAGCTCGGCTCAGATCAAAGAGATTATTCCTCAGAGTAGATTATATAGTTTTTAAAACATTTTGAAAAAATTCTTTATAGACTACATACATGCACTAATACCTCCATACAAGAGGGCTGATCTGCCATTGGTCACTTTAACAATAGTATTAACTGTAGCTATGTTGTTTGCAATAAATAACATAAGGTATGAAGATACCAAATCTCAAAGCTATGCACTAAGTACTTATACTATTAATGTTGAAGCGGAGAACGGGAATTTTGCAGGAAATGTGAGTATGGTTAATGATTCGAATGCCTCCGGAGGGAGGTATGTTGTATTTGGTAGCGGGAATGTTGCGAGTGTTGCTGCCTTTCCCGGCGCAGAAGGATTCGGGGCAATTTCGGTTGGCGGGCGTGGAGGTCGTGTGATCCAGGTGACGAACTTGGATGATTCCGGGCCTGGCAGCTTTCGCGATGCTGTTACGCAGAGCGGACCGCGTACGGTCGTTTTCAGGGTTGGGGGTACTATCACTTTGGCATCGGATATCAATATTATAGAACCATACCTTACAATTGCCGGACAAACCACTCCAGGGGGCGGCATCCAGTTCCGTGGCAAAGGGCTTAGGGTCCAGCCTCCGGCCCACGATATCACTATCCGTCACATACGGATCCGCCGCGGATGGATAACTAACCCGGGCGTTAACGATGTAGGACTCTCGGTGGAGTCTGGATCTAATGCGGGCAATTCCTCATCCTTGGCGGTCTACAACGTTATTGTTGACCATTCATCTCTTGGATGGCAGCAAGACGACAACGCTGGCTGGGGGAAGATACGAAATATTACCTTCCAGTGGAATTTTATCAATGAGGGAAACAATCCGGATTCACCATTCAATAATGGTATAAGCGGGAAAGGCCTCTTATTAGGGGCGCCTCCGGGTCAGGGCAACGATATGGGGACTATCTCGATCCACCACAACTTTCTCGCAAGCAACCATCAGCGTAATCCATCGATTGGTGGCCATGGACCGACCGAGGTCGTGAACAACGTGATCTATAATTGGGGAGCCTTCGGCACTCAGATTCAGAACCGCGGAACGGATGGGACCAAGATGAATATAATCGGTAATTATTACAAGGCGGGACCTAATACCGGTTTGTCTCGTTATGAGGTGCTCATAAGTAGCGCTAGCGCGGGGGTTCTGGATCAACTTCCAGAGATGATATATATAAGTGACAACCTTAGCCCGCATCGGACAAGCAGCGCCCAACCTGAGTGGGCTCTAGTTGGCTATTGCGGGGCAGGAGGCCCAACTTACTGTACGATACCTGCTTCTACTTCGTTCCAGCGGAGTACTCCCTGGCCATCATCCGATTATCCCATCAGCGTTTCTAGCGTTCAGGAAAACATTACGGATGTCCTGAATAATGCCGGTGCCACTTTGCCTGTTCGAGACGAGGTAGATGCTCGGCTGGTAGCTGAATACAATTCTGGTACAGGAACCATCGGAGGTGATAACAATTGGCCGATTCTTCAAGCCGGCACTCCGCCGGCGGACAGCGATAGTGATGGCATGTCAGATACTTGGGAAACAGCTAATGGACTCAATCCGAATGATGCAAGTGATGGACCTAAGATTGTTAGTAATGGTTACTCTAATCTGGAAAATTATATTAACAGTTTGTAATGACGCACACATCCCGCCCCTAGTTGACAACACTCCGCTTTTTCTAATAGGCTAAAGAAGTAGATTCTAAAATGTTTAATAACAAACTAAAAAGAATAAAAAGCATATTTTCCCCGCGTGGCGCGGTTATTGATAAAGGAGCTATTTACGTAGTTGTCATCTTAACAATACTCATTTTCGGAGGATTTATCTTTGTAGGAGGAACTCTTCCCACCAAATTACCAAAGGCCAGCTCAGAATTGGTTGCGCTTGTTGTCTCACCTCCAGAACCTACAACTGCCAGTCTGCAGCTACATACCTTTTACGGAGTGACAAGCACACCACGTCCGCAGCAGCCAACTCTTGCTCCCGAGTCAGACAGCGATCCTGTGCTTATAGATTGCCGCCGAGACATAACAGGAAGTAGCGAGCCTCAGATGATATGGGGATTTACCTTTGATGCTGCGTCTTCAAGCTTGAGAGCATTTTATACCAATAAAAATGCGCTTGTTCTCGGTTCAGGAGCTGTGACCCAGATGGGAAGTCACCCTGCGTCTCAAGTTGCAAATCCCTCCATTGGTAACGCAGGTGCAAAAGACAGCGATAACTTACCCCTCTATCCTGCAATATTCATAACAGATATTACAAATCTACCTCAAAACATATCAGGAGACTCACAAGGGGGAGGACAGGCAAACAAACCCGGCGCGCTCTACGGCACATGGAAGGCAAATGGTACAGCTGACCCTGAAGCAAATGGACAGGAGCGGGGACCAGGCGCTTCAACCTGGCCGCCTGCCAATGGACCACAGGGGATCCATGGAGAAGATTTTACAACTGAGATTGTTTGGACAACAGCGTCAATACAAGCACGTGATCCTAGTACAGGTCAGTTTGTATCCCTTCAGCCCGGACATAAATACCGGATTCAAATAGTTCTCCATGACGGAGCAAGCCCAAGTGATGTCGGACAAGCTTGTATGCAGTTTAATATGCCCGGGGACGCACCGCCACCTCAATCGCAAGCCAATTCCTGTGACGTTTCTTCCACTAATCCCCTAGCGGTACCTGCATTTCCCTGTGCACAAGGAGGAGGAGCAGAAGCCAAAGGAGGTCGGGGCGGACGAGCAATAGAAGTCACTAACCTCAACGATTCAGGTACAGGAAGTCTTCGGGCATGCGTGGAAGCTTCCGGCCCTCGTACCTGCGTCTTCCGCGTGGGAGGGACGATCAATCTTTCGAGTACGCTGGGCATAACGAATTCATTTCTCACCGTCGCAGGACAGACCGCTCCCGGGGGAGGCATTACCCTGAGCGGGAAGAGTATGGGCGAAAATGTGTTTTTATTGAGGGGAGCCAATAATGTTATTGTCCGCTATATACGAGTTCGCAAGGGACAGCATTCATCTTGCGGGGGCTCTAACCAATGCGGATCAAACGTACGCATGAATAAGGACGCTCACACTGCCATATTCGACCACCTTAGTCTGTCCTGGAATCAGGATGAAGGGATCAACCCGCACGTCAATACTACGATATCGCACAGCCTCATCTGTTGCGGGTTTAACACGCATCCTACAGGGATACTTTCCGATTCTGGTGCTTCGGGAGTGAATGAAGATATTCATCACAATCTTGTAATGAATAACAGCCATCGCAATCCTCTCCTTAGAAACAAGTCGAGCCGTGTTGTCAACAATATCTGGTACAACCAGAGGAGTTATGTCACCCACGTGAGCGGCGGCATGCAGTTGGACAATATTGGGAACAAGTACAAGAGAGGTCCGCTGACCGGGAACTCAACGTGGCACGAGGTCGGAGCTTTTTCCGGTTACTCTGGATTATCCGCGCCCGGCATGCCGTCTGTTTACATGAGCGGGAATGTCGGATGGCATCAGCCTAACCCTGCTGGGGATCAGTGGGCTATGGTTAATCAGATAGGAGGAGAGAATGGTCCGGATACCGGACCCATGCCAACCTCCTGGCGTCGTTCCTCTCCCATGCCCAACACTGCCTACCCGGTCATTGCTGAACCGGTCGGGAATATTGAAGCGAGCATTCTTCCCATCGTCGGTGCGTCCCGCAGGCTCGACTGCAATGGCAACTGGGTGGCCAACCGGGATTCGCTGGATACCAGTCTCATCAACCAGTACCAGACCAATACCGGCATCGGTGCTCTGCCGCAAAACGAATCGGGTTATGGGGGATATCCGTCAATCGCAAACGGCACACCCTGCGCTGACGCCGATCATGACGGTATGCCGGATCAGTGGGAGACAGCCAAAGGATTTAATCCCAACGATCCAAGCGATGGGCCGACGATTGCTGCAAACGGTTACTCCAATTTGGAGAATTATATTAACGGGTTGTAACGAGTGGAATATAAAAGGTTTATTAGTTAGTTGGCTAGATGGTTGATGGGTTTTTCGCTTGGTCCCGATTTAACCCCGATTATATCGGGGGGACTCGGAGTTGGGTTTGGTGTAGATGCGAGATTTTTTGTCGTGGAATTGATTGGGATGGTGAAGGTGATTGTGGTTCCTTTGTCGGGGTCGGAAACGAGGGCGATGGTACCGCCGTGGGCTTCAACTATTCCTTTGGAGATATATAATCCAAGTCCGGTTCCTACAGTTGCATTTGGGCTACGGATTTGTGTGAATTTTGAAAAGAGTAGATGTTGTTTTTCTTTGGGAATTCCGATTCCCGTATCGCTTACACTAATAGAAATTTTTTCATTGTCAATCCAAGCTCGTATGGTAATAGTACCTCCGCTTGAAGTGAATTTAAGACTGTTAGTGAGTAGATTGTTTATTACCTTGCGTATCTGATAGCTTTCGAAGCTGGCTTCGGGCACAAGCGGGTCAATTTGGCATACTAAATGGATAGATTTATTTTCAGCAAGATGTTTGTATGCTTCTACAGCTTCTGCAATGACTTTTTTAACATCTCCGTTTGTTTTCTGTATTGTAAAAAGTCCGTTGTCTAGCTTAGCAGCATCTAGAATTGTAGATACTTCATCGAGCATTTTGCCTGTTTGAACGCTGATGATCCCTATCAGGCGCTTTTTTTCATCATCTGTAAGATTTGTTCCTCCTGTTAACATTTCGGAACTGGCTTTGATGGAGGTGAGGGGACTGCGCAATTCGTGGACGATGATGCTAGTGAAATCTTCTTTCATTTTTGATAGTGATTTTTCCAAAGTAACATCATGGATTAAAAATGAGGCTCCAGTAACTTTGACTTCCTGTTCGTTCCGCTCAGCGGGACTTCGCGGGGCGAGTCCCAAGACACTGGAAACATCGTTGGGAGCCAGGATGGGATTTATTGTTACATTAAAGGATTTGTTATCATGGAGTATATTTTTTTCTTCAATTTTTTGGTTTAATTTTATGGCTTTTTCAATTCTTTCACCGAAATTATAGGTATTGGGTAGGCTACTTAATACATCTATTATTGACGGGTTGTCTTTTTGCAGTCCCAGGAAATCTTTGGCGGTTTTGTTTATCAAAGTTAGACGGCTGTTAACATCTACCAAAAAGAGACCGTCATCAAGGTTCCCAACTAATGATGTCAAATCGTGTTTTTCTCTAACCAGTGCTTCCTGCAACTTTTTTTCATTTTCGTTGAGTGCCTTTTTAAGTTTTTCTTCTTTAATAGAGTAAAAAATGGCAAGTATGCCAAAAAATAATGTTGCAGAAATAGCAATGATTATGGGCAGGTCCATGATAAGTTCAAAGTTCAAAGTTAAAAGTTCTAAGTGAAAAGTTATAAAGTATTTTTAGCTTCTAATCTTTGTTGATATTTGATAGTTTTTCTTGATTGGCAGTAGGAGTTGGTTGTTCTGTGGAAGGGAGGCTCTCTTCTTCGGGGGGCAAGGGTGCAGGTATTCCGCTCAGTGGGACTGACGGGGTTTCGTCAGCCCCGATTAAATCGGGGTCAGGTGGAGTTGCCGGAGGGGTATCGCTCAGCGGGGCTGGAGGTGGGGTGGTGGTTGATTTTTGGGATTCCTCGTCGGTCGGTTGCATGTTATTTACTTTGGACTTCTTGTAAGAGATTTTTTATCTTGTTTACAAGATCCATCGGTTCTACCTGGTATTTAAGGATGTAGTCTAGTGCCCCTTGTTGAATTGCTTCCTGCATCAATTGAGAATCAGAATAATTTGAGGCCATTGCCATTGGGATCATATTGGTTGTTGGATCTTCTTTGAGGGTTTTGAGTACATCGTTGCCTTTCATATCGGGCATAATTTGATCTATGAGGATAAAATCCGGTTTTTGTGATTTTGCCTGATCAATGCCTGACCTTCCGTCAATAGCGCTCAATACTTCGAAGCCGTTTTGTTTTAACATAATTTTCCAGATTTCTGTAATATTTGCGTCATCGTCAATTATTAACACTTTCATACTCTATTTAGGCTAACAGGAATTTATTTAAAATGCAATAGGAAATGGACATTATTTGGGTGATAAAATAGAAGTCATATTTTAAGTAGGGACCGGTATAGATTTTACTTTTTATTAAAATCCAATTAAAAGGCACCAATGAAGCTTGTTTTAGGTTCCCGGGAGATGGTAAAATATAAGATATAATAAAATAAATAATGACCTTTCTTGAAAAATATCAGCTCCTGAAAAAATCTGTTCCTGTTCCGGCAGTGACGATTCCAAACTCGGTTAATTGTGATTTTGTGGATTATTGCTATTGGTGTAAAAATTGTTATTATTGCTTTAATGGACACAAACTTGTAGATGGAATTTATACAAATGCGGGATGGGGAAATAAGCTTGTAGATTGTGATTTAGTTACGGAGTCGGAAAAGTGTTACAAATGTATTGATAGCAACGCGTGTAATAGTTGCACATACCTAATAGAATGTAATAGCTGCACAGATTGTCATTTTTCTGCCTTTTTAAACTCATGCATTGATTGTTTCGGTTGTATTGCTCTCACGCATAAAAAATATTGTATTTTGAACATTCAGTACGGCAAGGATGAATATTTTAAAAAGGTTGAAAAAATGAAAAAAGAGAAGCCCGAAAAGATTCTTGCCCAAATGCTTGAACTAAAACAACAGATTCCGCATCCGGCAAGCCAGCAATTCAATAGCGTGAATTGTCCATATGGTAATTTTATATATAATTCAAAGAACAGTTACTGGTGTTTTAATAATTACACTATTGAAAATTCCGGTTATAATTTCGTGAGTAATAATGTAAAGAATTGTTGGGATGTCTGGTACTCCGGCGGAGACTCGACTAAAAAAACTTTCTCTGAACAATGTTATGAATATATATATTCTGCAAATTGCTACGAATGCGCTTTTATATACAATTGTCATTCTTGCACGAATAGTTACTACAGTGAAAATCTTATAAACTGCTCCGATTGTTTCGGGTGCGTAGGTCTAAAAAATAAGAAGTATTGCATTTTAAATAATCAGCTATCCAAAGAACAATATGGAAAGGCTGTTAGTGGGATTAAGAAAGAGCTAGGGTGGAGAGAATTATGACGGTTAAAGAACAATTGGTAAAAGATTTACATTCGATAGTTAAAAAACTGGGGGGGGATTTTACTCCGGTGGTGGAGTTTCCGGCGGATTTGGGGCATGGAGATTTTACTACTAACGCTGCTCTAGTTCTGGGGAAGACGTTAAAGCGTGATCCGATGGAAGTGGCGGAGATAATAAGTTCAAAGTTCAAAGTTCAAAGTTCAAAGTTCAAAATTATTGAAAAAATAGAGGTGGTGAGGCCGGGGTTTGTTAATTTTTGGTTTAGCGGGGGATATCTTAATACAGAGCTTGAAAGATTGAAGAAAGTTGATTTTTTCTCAAATAATAAAAATCAAAAGGGGAGAGTGGTTGTTGAATACTCCAGTCCAAATATAGCAAAACCTTTCACAATAGGTCATTTACGATCAACAATTATTGGGGATGCAATTGCTAATTTATTACAAGCTACAGGTTGGGAGGTTTATAGGGATAATCATTTGGGGGATTGGGGAACTCAGTTTGGGAAGCAAATTTATGCAATTAAAGAATGGGGGGATGAAAAGAAGCTTGATGAATCTGAACATCCGGTAAAGATGCTTGTGGAATTATATGTGAGATTTCATGCAGAGACGGCCGCGTCAAACGCGGTTAGAAAGGAAAATGAAGTTGATGCAATGTCAAACGTTGCCAATATTGAGGATGAGGCTCGAAAATGGTTTAAGCGGCTTGAAGAGGGGGACATAGAGGCGAAAAGACTATGGCAGAAATGTGTTGATTGGTCATGGAGGGAGTTTGATGCAATTTATAAACAGCTCGGGGTTTCATTTACAGAAAATGAGGGGCGTGGATATGGCGAATCTTTTTTTGAAGACAAGATGGAATCCGTTGTTGAGGAACTTGAACAAAAGAAACTTCTTAAGGAATCTGAAGGGGCAAAGCTTGTTTTTTTTCCTGGCGATAAATATTCGCCACTTATGATTATTAAAAAAGATGGTGCTACCCTTTATGCAACTCGGGATTTGGCGACTGATAAGTTTCGTTTAGATAAGTATGGTAAAGATATTTTGGTTATCAATGAAGCCGGAGCTGAGCAGTCATTATATTTTCAACAGCTTTTTGCAGTTGAGGAGATGCTTGGTTGGTTCAAAAAAACAAAGAGGGTTCATATAAAACATGGCTTATATCGTTTTAAAGATGAAAAGATGTCTACCAGAAAGGGGAGTGTGATTTGGTTAAAAGATGTTCTTTATGCAGCAAACCACCAGGCTTTGCAATTGATGAGTAATAAATTTGAATTTGACATAGACGACAAAGTAAACGTGAAAAAGAAAGATAACAAGCATGTGATTTTAGAGAGAAAAGAGGCTGTAGATAATGCTTCGGTGGTAGGTATTGGTGCTCTGAAATGGAACGATCTAAAGCGGGATTCCAAGCAGGATATTACATTTGATTGGAGAGAGGCATTGAATATGGAAGGGAACTCCGGGCCGTATTTACAATATACATACGCAAGAACACAAAGTGTTTTGCGTAAATCCGAAATTCGAATATCGAAATACGAAACAAATTCAAAATTCAAAATTCAAAATTCAAAATTAGAACAAGAAGAGTTACTGCTATTGCGTTCGCTTGTGAGATTCGAGGAGGTTGTGCTCGAGGCAGCGGAGAAGTATGCGCCGAATATTCTTTGTAATTATTTGTTTGTTTTAGCACAGGCGTTTAATTTGTTTTATCAGAAGTTGCCGATATTGACCCCAATCAAATCGGGGATGAAAGAAATAGGGGAGATTAGGGATATGCGTTTAGCTTTGACTGAGGGGACAGGAAAAGTTATAAAATTGGGGCTTGAGCTATTGGGGATTGAGGCACCAACACGCATGTAGAAAAAAAATAATTTCTTATTATCTTATAAAGACAATAGAAGAAACCTTTGTTGCTTCTGATTTTTCAATCTCATATGCTCTGTTGCGGAGTTGTTGTAATTTTTTCATTCGAATATCAAATCGTTCCAAAAAATCCTCATTTTTTTTATCTTTTCTCATAATTGTAAGATCTTTAATGTCACACGAATCAATTAAAACAAGCCTAGGAGATCCTTTGTAATCTGCGATGCTAAGATTTTTTACTCCTAATATATCTATAGTACGGTCAGATCTAGTCACATCATGGGAAACTTTGTCTGCAACCTTTATGAAGTTTCTTCGTACGGAAGGATTTTGTGAAAAAAATATAGTAAGTTGGTTATCAGTAAAATCTTCAAAAACACCCCGAAATTTTTCAATATATGGTTGTACAGTGCCTACGGCCTTCTGATTTCTAAATGGTAAACGACCGATAAAGAATTCACTTGGTACGACAAAATCTTTCACATCCCGAAACCATTCGGATATTTGGTCATGGTCAGATTTTATTTTTCTAGCTCTTTCCAGTTGCTGCACTAAAGGTAATTCAATAGATGTCTTATCCATTTTTACAACTGTTGGATTTTCTCCTTTTAGCAGGAAGACAAAGTTTTCTCCACCATATCCCTGAAGCACAGGTTTTTCTTCAAAAGGAAGGCCAGTTGAATTGAAATAAAAATTAGATATAGCAGGTTTCGCATTAACTCCTATGCTATTTAATGCTTTTATGGCAAGCTGTATAGTTGCGAGAAGCCGTCTTGGTTTTGGTTCGTTAGAATTTACTAAGGTCTTACCTAAGTCTGAGGCAGGCGGTTCAGGAGAAAGTCCCATTAGAAAGAGTTCATGTTGAACATCTGTAGTTAAATAACTAGATATTACTCTTTCCATCCCGATATTATACTATGGGTCTGATAAATTTACAAGGTGAGGCGGATTCTAGAAAATACTTTAGAAGTGTGTTAATATTTGGTTTAAATAATTATTTTTTTAAAAATATGAATAAGCTAACAGCTCAGGAAAAGAGGGTGATCGAAGAGCGGGGGACGGAGGCTCCGTTTTCGGGGGAGTATGATAATTTTTATGAGGACGGGACGTTTGTTTGCCGCAAATGTAATGCCCCTTTATTTGGGGCAAAAAGCAAATTTGATGCAGGGTGCGGGTGGCCGAGTTTTGATGAAAATTTTCCAAATGCTGTAAAGCGCATTGCTGATCCTGATGGGTTTAGAACTGAGATAGAATGCGCTAATTGCGGGGCTCATTTAGGTCATGTATTTACGGGTGAGCAAATGACCGCAAAGGATACAAGACATTGCGTTAATTCATTGTCAATTCGATTTGTTCCTCAGGGAAAGGGGTTGCCGGAAACATTACATGAATAAAAGTACTGAGATAGCAACATTGGCAGGCGGGTGTTTTTGGTGTACGGAGGCAATATTTAAGAGGCTTAAAGGAGTTAAGTCTGTAGTGCCCGGCTATTCAGGTGGAGATATAGAGAATCCTACATATGAACAGGTTTGCTCAGGTGGTACAGGACATGCGGAAGCCATACAAATAGAATTTGATCCAAGCAAAATCCCTTTTGAGAAAATCTTGGATATTTTCTGGCATACCCATAACCCAACTACACTTAATCAGCAGGGCAATGATATCGGTACACAATATCGTTCTTCAATTTTTTATCATGATAAAAGCCAACAAGAAATTGCTGAAAAATCTAAAGCTGAACTTGGAAAATCACGGTTGTATAAAGATCCAATTGTTACTGAAATTGTTCCCTTTAGCAAATTTTATATTGCGGAGGATTATCATAAGGACTATTTTGATAGCAATAGGGAGAAGTCGTATTGTAATTTTGTGATCGACCCAAAGATTCACAAGCTTTTGAAAGAATATGGTCAGGATGTGAAAGATGAATATAAATAGAGGGGTGGCTTGGCAAAGGGCTGTAATATCAATTATATAAGGCTCAGGGTTCATGATTTTTCAATTATAACCTGGTAAAATTTTAGTATGGAGGAAGGTATAGAAAGAGAAAAAACAAGAGAGGAGCTTGTCCATGAAGCAGGGGGGATTATTTATAGGAACTTAGTAGAGAGTAGACTAGCTGAAAAAATTGTTTCTCAATCTGCACACGCGAGGCAACCTTTTTCAAAAGATTTTTATGATGGCGTAAGTTTTGGTTATGACATGGGTGCCGGAAGTTTCAAAAATGGAATTTGGGTGCAGCCGAGGCTTTCAACACACACACATACACAACCAGTCACACCTAAACTTTACAGATTGGATAAAACAAATGAGGGAGCAGAGACATTAATTTGGCGCAACGTCACCGATGCTCACAAGCGAGCCTTGATCGAAACGGCAATAAATTATCAAGTAATAAAACATAAAGGTACTTTAGCTTCGGTTGAAGCAATGAGGGAGCATGGAAGAACTGAAGGCTCAATTAGTTTTTCTATCAGTGAAGCAAATGAATACTTATCAACTCTCGAACAGTTAAGAAAAAAGTTGGCAGATAATAGTCTTAAAGAGATTATTGACCCTAAATACGCTGGTTTGGGTGTAAAGTTCGATTAATATTCCAATTAATTCTACATACTGTTTTTTCTCATTAAAGATAGCTTCGCTAGGTTCGCAATAACAAAATCGTGTCAGAAGTGTGAGCTGTTAGAATAAGCGGTAGCTTGGCAAAAGGGGGGAGGCGTGGTAGAATGAACGAACCTTTATTTATTGTTGAGCCTGTTCTGCTTGGCTAACTTATGAGATATAACCGAACTCTTTTACAGAATGGACTTCGCGTATTGACTATTCCTATGCCTTCACTGGAGAGTGCTACGGTGCTGGTTATGGTGGGTGCAGGCAGCAGATATGAAACCCGTGAGACGAGCGGTATTTCTCATTTTTTGGAGCACATGGCGTTTAAGGGAACTGAAAAGCGGCCGAGCGCTATGGAAATTTCTTCAGTTATTGATGGAATGGGGGGCGAGTTTAACGCGTTTACCAGTAAAGAAAATACAGGGTATTATATTAAATCCGCCAAAGCACGAATTGAAACCTCATTTGACGTACTTTCTGACATGTTAATGCATTCTAAGCTCGACCAGGGTGAAATAAAAAAAGAGCGGGGGGTTATTATTGAGGAGATTAATTTGTATGAGGATATGCCGGCACGGAAGATCGGGGATATTTATGAGCACTTACTTTATGGAGACACGCCTATGGGGTGGGATATTAGCGGGGAGAAGGATGTAATCAGGAAGATTAAACATGAAGATTTTGTAAAATATATGAGCCGCTTATATAGCGCGGATAATATTACTGTGGTAGCAGCGGGAGGTATCGATGAAAAGACATCTGTAGACTTAGCGAAAAAATATTTTTCAGGAATGAAGCATTTTGCAACGGATAAGCCTCTTCCGGTTGTGGAGAAACAAAAAAAGCCTGCAGTTGTTATTAAATCAAAACAGACGGAACAGATCCATGTTGCTTTGGGCGTACGGACAGTGTCGCTTCATTCGGAGAAAAGATATCCTCTTTCGGTTTTGTCTGCGATTTTGGGCGGAGGAATGAGCAGCAGGCTTTTTCATGAAGTACGGGAGAAGCGGGGACTTGGTTATTACGTCCGTTCGTCTTCAGAGGAGTTTTCAGATGCAGGAACTTTGGTCTCGACGGCGGGCATTGATCCAAAGCGGGTTGTGGAGGCGATTGAAGTAATTATGGGGGAGTACGCGAAAATTTCGGAGGGGAAGATGGATCTGAAGCCTGATGAACTGCGGAAAGCGAAGGAATTTTTGAAGGGGCATCTGGTTTTGGATTTGGAAGACAGCAAATCAGTGGCAGTGTATTATGCCGTTCAGGAAATTATGGAGGACAGGATCGAAAATCCGGATGAAGTACTTAAAAAGGTTGATGCGGTTACTGCCGAGGAGGTAGAAGCTGTGGGGCGTGAGTTTTTCAAAAACGCAGGGCTGAATTTGGCTGTTATAGGTAAGTTTGAAGATAGACAAAGACTTGAGAAGTTGATAAAATTATAGAGAAAATAAATTCAAAATACAAAATTACAAATTCCAAATAAATTCAAATTTTCAAAATCGTAAATTCAAAACATATAATTTGGATTTAAATATTTGAATTTTGGTATTATTTGTGATTTGGTGCTTTGGATTTAGAATTTTATTTAAATATGGAGCAGACATTTGTATTTATTAAACCGGATGGAGTGAAGCGGGGATTGGTTGGGGAGATTTTGCACAGGATCGAGAGGATGGGGCTTAAGATTGTGGCTATTAAGATGGTGTGGCCCACTGAGGAGCTTCTGCATCAGCATTATGGTATTAGTAAAGAGAGCACGATATTGCGTCTTGGAAACAAGACTTTAGCGACTTATCAGAAGTATGGGAAGGATGCGAAGAAGGAATTGGGAAGCGATGATCCCGCAAAACTCGGAAAGATGGTTATAAAGTGGTTGTTGGATTATGTTCAATCGGGGCCGATTTTAGCAATCCTGGTTGAAGGTCAACATGCGGTTGAGAATATGATAAATCTTGCGGGGCCGACTATGCCTGTATCTGCTCCTCCCGGAACAATCCGCGGGGATTATTCCACTGATTCAGCTGCATACGCGAATACTGAGAGGCGGGGAGTGACAAATCTTATACATGTTTCCGGAAGCATAGAAGAGGCAAATTTTGAGAAGACAGTTTGGTTCCGTCCTGACGAGATCTTCAAATATAAACGGTCGGATGAGTTAGTTTAGGTTCCTCAAGAATTACTTGACAGGTTTCAAGACGTAGTCTACAGTTAATTTGGATGAAGAAAATATCCAAGAAACGCAAGCAAGCCGGAAGTACAAACAATATGCTTCTCCCTGTGATCGGAGTTTTACTTTTGGTTGCTGGTGCGTATGTGGGATTTAGTCAAATCACTAAGCTTCAAACGGTCGAAGAAATAAAGAAACAATTAATGACAAAGGCTCCTGAAAATACCTCTCCTCATACTGTTGTTTATGGAGTATGGGCGGGTAATGGTTCATTGGTAAAAGCATATAATTTGGAAGATAAGAAAAATTATGTTCTTGCAGAATTACCACAAAATATTAAAAGGGTAACATCGGTAATGCCTGATACGCTTTATTTTATAAATAATACAGATGAGAATGATCATGGTACGGAGCTTGTAAAATATTCTATTGGCAGTAAGCAACAAACGCTGTTGGTTAGGGCGGAAGCAGGATTCGGTATGGATGATTATTTTATTTCGCCGAACGGGAAATATTTGACCACATGGGAAGTGCAGGTGCCACAGGGGAGGAGAGTGCTTACCGGGGGAAAATCCAGGGTGTATACAGTTGATTTAAATGATTCTTCTAACAAAAATCTGATATATAATGAGGATGCTGATAAGCCGGTTCATTATCCACGAGGAATTACAAATGATGGGGTTGTAATTACTGATATGTTTTTACCAAATACCGGACCAGGATGGGGGTATGGGATGGGCAGTTCAGACTTTACGGGAACACAAAAGAAGGATAGTACATCCATGACAAATGGAACATACGGTCGGCAACCCAGAATCTCAGATGACGGCACTCAACTTGCATTTGTAGGTTATGACGGTACAAATGGTTCAGGGACAGAGCAAGTAGAAGGGATACGCAGGGCAATAATTCATCCCAATACAGTCGAAATATTATCTCCTGAGACATTACAGCGAACTAAATTACCAAACTTATCAAATACAAGTGTATTTGATGATGTGCGATTTGATAAAAGCGGTCAATATCTCTTTATTAATCAAATTAGACTTGCAAATAATCAGTTCAAGACATATGTTAGGCTATATAAGCTAGCAGATAATTCATCAGTGACTATTCCTAATACTGCTAATAAGCGCGGCATCGCTGTGTTATCTGATAGTCAGGTACTGGTAAGTACGCCTATTGTAACAGTCCAGACTATGGGGAATTTGGGAGAAACTTATCAGTTTTTGAATAGTAACTTTGAAATAATTAATCCTGCAAACGGGCAGGCAATACAGCTTCCCATTAGTGATACAAATTTACAGTACATAGGGATTTACCCAAATTCTGCTGTTCCTGCATTCAGTGAGGCCGATGGGGCAGCATCGAAAGATTCTATACAGCTTTATACATTCGCTCTTAAACCAGAGCTCATGTCGGACAGAAGACGTTTACAATCAGGAAGAGTGACTGATGCAAACGGAATATCAAATGTAAATATTAAGGGATTGAGAACATTGGCTCAGAATATAAATGAGGTGCCCAATAATGGGAGCCAGGCAGCTGCACCAACTAATGTTCAACCAAGTGGAAACCCAAGCATTTCGGGTATAAGTGGAATACCGAGTATTCCGGGTATAAGCGGAATACCTATTGAGGGTAATGAGGAAATAATAAAAGAAATTGAGAGATTAATAGAATTGATCAGGCAGCTTCTGGGTATATTGGAGCAAGAGACACAGAATTAAAAAACTTTACTGATTATTATCTTCTGTTTGCGGATTTTGAGGTCGTAAAAAGGGTCTCAGTTTTTCAATAGGTTCAGAAGTAAGTAGTTGACATACTCTCTCAGGATCAGATAGGTCGTTAAGTGAAAATATATTGGTATTATGTTTCTGATCAGGATCAGTGATACTTGTGTTTTCTGCTTCTATCCTTGAAATATACCGAGGGGTTGCTACGGAAATAGTATATAAAACTCCACCTCTACCTATAGCTATATCTAGAAAATCGGGCTTGCCCTCAGGTCCCACGATGCGTCCAAAGGTGTGACATCCTGAACCAGTATGTAAACTTTCTTTTTCAGTCATAATATTATTTACCTAAACATTTTTTTGTAAGAGTTTTTCTATTCTCTGTTGTTAATACTGAAAGTACATCAATCTCATTTCCTTTACCTTTACATGCTGCGATACGAAGTATGACCGGAAGGTCAGTATTTGGGTCTTTACCCAATTCCATGAAATAAATTCTAATACTACCTTGGCCATTTGATGCGTATCTGATTTTGTTTGTTGATGTTTGGTTGTCCAACGTTTTTGTTCTCCGCGGGTTTTCTAAGTATCTTTGTACCTCGGCATAAAAAAGCTTGTTTGCCTTTTCACTATCATCTTTGCTTAATTCCTCTGCCATTTTTTGCAAAGTTTTGTCTTCAATGGCTGAGCCTAAAAAAAATTGCTCACTACTTTGCAAGGTTACTTCAGCAAGAGGTAGGATTTTACCATCCACGGGGAGCCAAGGCATTACTTTTCTATCAATTCCTACTGTTTTACCTGTGTTTTTGACCTCACGAAAACCGTAGTCGTTAATTTTTTGTTGACCCTCCGTTATTGAAGGAATTGGTAATTCTGCAGCTTGTTCCATCAATAGAAATTGTATCACCCATGAGATATTTTTGTCTATCTCACGATTTGACGTAAAAGGCGAAGAAGTAGGGATAATTCAGGTGCAGATTAAGGAATCAAATAGATTAGAGCAATGCTGCTGTCTTAAAACTTGAGGAAAAGAGGGGGTTTTGCTTTGGTAGATGAAGAAGTTTTTTAATGTAAAAAAATAATGTGTTATTTATAAAAAGCAGCTTCATGAATCTTGCGAAAATGCTATTTAGATTGTCCTGAAGTGGGAATCTATAACAAATAACGTTATGGATTTACAACAAAAGTACTTCCATTTCATGGCTTCGCACCCGCTGAGCGGGGGAACAACAACTTTGTAAATATAGATCTACAAGTTTATCTGTGCTTAGGTCGTTTTTCTCGCCGGCTGTTGGGCTGGCCTTTCTTGGCTGGAAGCAACTGGGCTTGCAGTTAAAGTTGGGCCAAGTTTGCTATCTGATTTAGGCTGTCCAATTTCGCCATCTTTACTGCCACCTCCATTGCCAGGTTCTTCTTTCCAGCTGACTTTTAAATTTCCTTTTTTGTAGACAAACTCTATATTCGGACTTAATTTGGGATCTGTATGTTGTCTAGTGGCGTCAAAGCCACTAGGCTTCACATTAAAATCTGGTTCTCCTACGGGAGTTGTTATTTCGTGTCTTGGCATTATTCCACCTCCTTTGCTTTTTAGAATATTCATATTGTACACCTTGTGTCAACTGTTTAAATAGGGGAAACCCTGAGGTGGAATATTCCACTGGCTCAGTGTTTTTAGTTAGGAGGCTATTTACTCTTTTTACAAAAGATTTTTTCTGTAATCCCTACTTAGTCAGGATTACAACTTTGCAATTTTAGATTTACAAGCTACAACTATGAAACTAGTTGTAGCAAGTTATTCTGCAGTTAGGCTGCTTTTTTGGTTGATTCTTCCTTTGTGGGTACTGTCCAGATCGGAGGCTTGCCACTTTCCCTTTGGGGACTTGGCTCAGGCTGTGGTCTTTTATGACTTGGCCACGATGTTTTCCATAAGCTTATTTCATCAGATCTGGCTTGGTCTTCCTCTACGTTTGTGGTTATTTTAAATTCTGGATCGTTTCCGCTACCTAGTCTGTAACTTGGATCCTGTCCGCCTAGTCTGAAATCTGCTGGATCATTAGGTGTAGCCATTCTGACTAGTTTGGTATTTTGATCAACTCTTAGTCCTTCCTTACCCTTGCCACCTTCTATTATTGTTAGGTTAGGTTTTGCATCTTTTGGTTCAGTGTCTAATAATTTGGCTCTTTGCTCAACGGCGTTGAAATTTTTTGTTGCTCCTTCTGGTACATTGATTTCTGGTCTTGTCATTTTTTATCACCTCGATTTATTGTGACATGTATATTGTACACCTTGTGTCAAATGTTGAAAAAGGGGACATTATTTATTGGGAGTGAAAAAGACTGGCGGCTTCAATTTTGTTTGAAGCCAGAATGTGTGTGTATTGAAGCAGATGGTTTGATTTTTTGAATCCGGGATAAATGGTCGGGGAGCTCAGCTCACCATGACCAAGCTTAGCTTGGTCGGGGTGGAGGGAATTGAACCCTCTGCCTCTCGGTCCCCGCCTGCATTTGCCTTGTCGGAGTGCCGGGAATTGAACCCGGTGTCTCTTCGTCCCGAACGAAGCGTGATACCGATTCACTACACTCCGTAAGTTATGGCGGGCAGGCCGAACCGAGCGTTCTACCGATGACCTACACCCCGTTGATGCAGAGCCGTGTCAAACGGCTGCGGCAGAATACAGACTATTATACAAAATTTGATATTTTTATGCCGTGTCAAACATCTTGGGGTAGAATGTGGTGAAGATTCAGCTTGGGGAGACAACCGTTGAAAAATAAAAGCTTGTTTAGTCAAACTAATTTAAAAATATTATTTGCTAGATCATATCGGATGGTATATAATCCTATTCAGATTCAGAAGATATGACTATTGAAACAGGATCAAACACTCAAGAAAGAGGTTGGGTTGAGATTTTACGATTAGATGATGAAAAGCTGAAAGCAGCAATAGGTCGTGTAAATGCCTACAGGAATTTATTAGCTGATCAATACCAAGGCGTAACTGTAACACAAGGAGAAGAGTGGTGTGAGTTTAAAGATTTTGAAAGAGTTATCGGTCTAAGAGCAAGGCCTGAAGAGCTAAAGACAGCCCCAACAAAATTAAGAAAAGTTTTTAAAGATATTGGATTGGACGATTCTGATCCGGTTTCACTTCGATTAACTCTTCCTCCGAGTGGTTCTTCCTTTAAGCTAAGAATTGAACCTGATGAGATTACAGATGATAAAATCGGCATTACTCTTTCAAGCAATCATAGCGGGGGAGAATTAATAGCACCTGCTTATAATGGTTATCGTCTGACTGAACCGATGGGTGTAAAGGAAATTCCGTTTTTTTCACCAGATGATACTGAGCATATGTTTACAGGAAGATTAGCAGATAAAGTTAAAGATGCATATATGGCTATTGGGATATACTCAGGTCATACTCCACATGGATGGGATGTGTATGTGAGAACTAATCCTCGTCGTGTGAATAAAATAATGACTTCAGCTGGAAACTGGGTACCTAAACTTCTAGATAGAAGAAGAAAACCTCAAGTTTAAGGTAAGAATTAAAGTTCTACAAAACTGACGCCATTAAAAGATTCACGAATCTCTGCACTTAATTATTGTAGTTAAATTGTGTTAAAATAAAATTGAGGCAGATTATAACGAGGATTTTAATGACTCATTAATTTATATATTGATATAATTTGTCCCCGTAGTTCAATGGATAGAACAGACCCGTCCTAAGGGCCCAATGGAGGTTCGATTCCTCTCGGGGATACAGTAAAAATTAAAAATCAAAGATCAAAAATGAGTGGGGATTGATATAAGACTTCCGAGTTTTTTATCTTGTAAAAACAGGCTGAACTTTTTCTAATTGTTCATCAGGCAGCAAATAGCAGAGCATAAACGACGCGTCAATAACATCGGTTACTTCAAATTTTTCTTCCATAATTAATAAGCGTCTTATAATCAATTTTACCTTTATAATGTTTTCTCTTCTTTTCTAGGGAGTTGCATGTTTCTTTGATCCGCTTCAAGGTGTCATCATGTAATTTATAATACTGGTCAATAGCGGAGCGCACTAACTAGCCTACAGATTTCTCTTCTTCTTTTGCGAGCTTGGCTAACTTTTTCCACGTTTCCTCGTCAAAAAGTATATTTGTACGCTTCGTCAACATATGTATACACATTAGCATGCATAGGTTTAGTTGTCAAAGGTTAGCGTTGAAAAATTAATCCGAAGTGCTATAACTTATAGTAGTTTGAATTTTTATTTAATTTCTGTTATTATTTCACATATGTTGAGGAATGAGGTTTTACGTTACAATGGAGAGCCTGAGGAAAGGCAAAGTCTTAAAGGGTCAGACAATATACGGCGGCGGGCTTTTCACATAAAGGTTACTCCGGAGAATGATTTGATTCTTATACAAAACAGGGATAAACATCCTCAAGAGGTCATGGTTGATCCTCACTTTAGGCGATCTATATCTCCAGAAGACCATGAGAAGTGGGATTATATTCTTTCACATGAGTCAAGTGTTGAGAATGTAATTGTTGCTCTTCATCAGGGATATGTAACTCAGATAGCATTGAAAATAAACGGGGAAGGACTTGAGCTGAGTGATAGAGTCGCGGGAGGAAATGAAGGATTAATAAAAGCGATACGAAAATTTAATCCCAAGAGGGGTAATAAATTACGTAATATAGCCGGCTGGGAGGTAAGACGCGGAGTTACTAAAGCTGTAAGAGAAAAACTTGGAATGAGCGAGAATGAATACAAGGGCTTGAGTAAAGCTCGTTATGTAAGGGCAATTTTTATAAAAGTTTTTCAGAGGGAGCCCTCAATAGAAGAGTTGAGGCAGCAGCTACTTGCAAACACAAAAATATCTATGAAAAACATAGATACCGCCCTCTCGATTATGTATTCAAGAGCAAAGGAGCCCAAGTCTTCCGCAAATAAATTTAACTCTGAAGGGATAATTTTCAATGGCCAAGTCGATTCAGATAATGACTATAGCGTTGAGGAAGATATTTATCAGGGACAATTAAAACAAACTTTAGCTGACGCGTTAAGACTACTATCAGATGAGGAGCAGAAAGCAGTTAGTGAATTTTGTGGTTTAGGAATAGGTGATGATTCGAGTGAAGAGAATATTGATAAGACGAAGCGGTTATCTCCAGCAGATCAGGCTATTTTAGAGGGTGTGCTTAAAAAGTTAAAAGGGATTGAGGCTATAAAGAAACTGCATGAAGATCAAAGAAGCCCAGGTGGCACTATCTTAGAAGCCACGTCTATAAAGCAAGAGAGTGTGAAAGTTCCAGTGAACGGCGATGCTCAAATAGATGCTTATTTGGCCGGGAAAAGAATTTCCAGATTTACAATGTATGGAATAGCTCGAATGGTAAATGCTGGAAAAAGCAATATGGAAATCGCAACTGAGCTTAATCTAACAGTGAATTCAGTGTGGAGTTATAAAACTTATGCCGGAAGATTAGGATTAATACCCCAGCGAAAGCATACTGAATCTGATTTAGAGAAAATAAAAAAGTTATCAGAAGAAGGCAATAGGGCAAAGGAAATAGCAGAAATATTAGAATTGAGTCCAGGTTATATAACGCAAATTTTAGCTAAATATAGGAGGGCCGGCAAGCTAGCGCACGTTTATAGAACACAACCCGCATTAGCAGCTAAAAGTACAGAGACGGAGCTAGTTAGGAAAGAGATGATAAGAGATCCTCAAATGGCGCAGATTTTCCCCAGAAGGCGTAAGGTGTTAGATAGATCTTTGTTAGAGGATGGATCAGGAAGTACCGCCGTACAGATTGTTGTGTTTGTTTGATATGGACATTAGTTATTTTAATCCAATAGTATAAAGGGTGGGGGAGACGTTGGGGTTGCTTAGATTGGTGAGAATAACTAATTTGGATGTATCGGGCCAGGTCACTGCGAACGTATCAACAAAAGGACCAGCATAGACGGTGATGTCGTTTGATCCATCTTCATCCATTATGATTAATTTTTTATCATTAATATATAGTAGATGTTTTGAGTTAGGTAGCCATGATATTGGTAATGCGCAATCAACGAACGCTTCTTGATCTCGATTAGGTAGAGGAAGGTCCTCTAAAGCTAAGGGTTCATCATTTGCGGAAGCTTCAGTGGGGGACACTCCTTCCTTCGCTATAGTTACGACGGGTAAACATGAAGCGGGAAGTTTAACCGGGATATGCATATTTGTGTCTTCTTTTGTATCATATGCATATATATCTCCTTTGGTAAGCTGTCTTTTTTCAACCAGTGTATTAATACCAAGCCGGCGTGGTTTGAGAATAAGGGGCAGCTGAGCTGATGTTGATGCAGCGTAGAGAATTTTTGATTTATCAGGGGACCAAGCGATAACGGAGAAATTATCAGAGATCATTTGGCGCATGTTTTTTTTGAGCCCGGAGATCAGGTTATTATCTGTTTCCTGTTTTTGTTGATTCCACTCATCTTTTACGCTTTGCAATATCGCAGTTACGTCCTGAGGTGTTTCATTGAAACGGTTAGTTAAGAGTAGGTAGGTTGTCGGGCTACCCGGTATTTTGTCAATTTGAGCAAGTATTTGTGTTCCATCGGGAGACCATTTTAATTTAGCTTCGGAGAAAAGGTCGATTGTATTATCAGCTATTTGAGTTGAAGAACTTTGTAAGGTAAGTATGGGAACCGGGATATTGCTAGTCATATTTAAAATGTAAATACCATTCTTACGAATTGCCGATTCTGAGGCTATTTGGAAGGCAATTTTTGTTCCAGAGGGGTCAATCATGGGGTTTTGGACTGAAGTGGTGGCAATACTTTCAAGCCTTGGAGCCACGGGAAAGAGCCTAGCTTCAGCTTTCGTAACGATTTCTTCTTTAATTATTAGTTTTTTTTCCCAGGGAAAGTAACCTTCTTTTTGGATTTTTATATTGTATGTGCCGGGTGGTAGAGTTATGGTATTGTCGGTAGCAGTTGTTAGGTGATTATCTATGAATACCTGGGCACCATTAGGAATGCTGTTGGTTACAAGAAGTCCGGTTTTGGAGATTTGAGGAAGATCTTTTTTGAAAGCTATTCTATAACCTTTTCCATATAGGATAACGAGTGTGGTGGCAATGATAAGAAACAGTAAAATTAATGCAGGGACTATGATTTGTTTTTTCATGCAGCAAGCCTAATTATACTTTAATTAAGCATGCTCTTGCAACTAAGTTCAGGTCTGGTTATAATCAATAATAGGTGAAGCTAAAATCGAGATTTTGATGTGGTAAATAAGTATTATGATATATTTATCTTGGGCAAATAATAATGGCAACAAAAGTAAAAATTATAAATTCAAAATTCAAAGCACCAAATCCTAAATAATATCAAAATACAAATAACAAAATCCAAAACATGTTTTGATATTTGAAATTAAATATTTGTATTTATTTGTAATTTTAAAAGTTATGCTTAATTTTAAACTGCCTACTACGAAGCGAATAGGAATAGATTTAGGAACGGCTAACACTTTGGTTTATGTAGTTGGGCAGGGGATTGTGCTTAATGAGCCGACGGTAGTTGCGGTTACTGCTGAAGAAAATCGTGTTGTTGCAGTTGGGCGAGATGCCAAAGAAATGCTTGGCAGGACTCCCGGCAATGTTACGGCACTCAGGCCACTGCGTAATGGTGTGATCGCTGATTATACTATTACAGAGGCAATGCTTTCATATTTCATTGATAAGGTTTGCGGGCGGACTCGCTTTTTTAAGCCCGAAGTGATGGTTTGTATTCCTTCCGGTATTACCCAGGTTGAGCGCAGAGCTGTTCTTGATGCGACGATGTCGGCAGGGGCAAAAATTGCTTATCTTATTGATGAGCCATTGGCTGCGGCGATCGGAGCCAAGATACCAATTGCTCAGGCGGCAGGGCATATGATTGTGAATATAGGCGGAGGATCAACAGAATCGGCGGTAATTTCACTTGGCGGAGTTGTTGTTCACAGTTCGGTCAGAGTGGCAGGTAATAAGATAGATGAGGCAATTGCTAATTTTGTGAAGAGGAAGCATAATTTGCTGATCGGAGAGACCACTTCAGAGACTATAAAGATTGAAATCGGCAATGCGACTACAACAAGCGTGACGGCAGCAAAATTGCGGACTATGGAGGTGCGTGGACGAGATACTATAAACGGTTTGCCGCGAACTCTTGTTTTGGATGAGACGACAGTGAATGAAGCAATTAAACCTGTGCTTATGGAAATTGTTAAGGGGGTTAAAGAAGTACTAGAGCAATGTCCGCCAGAGCTCGCAAGCGATATTATCGACAAGGGAATCGTAATGTCCGGAGGGACGTCACTACTTGTAAATTTTGATAAACTGATGACGGAAATGACAGGTGTGCCGTGTCATGTGGCGGAGGACTCACTTTTATGTGTGGCCCGAGGAACCGGAGTCGCGATGGAGAATATTGAGCTTTATAAGAGAACTATAAATAGGAAGTAAATTTAGAATTTACAATTTATAATTTAGAATCAATTTTCCCCACAAGGGGACTAGGTTTTTCCCCACAAGGGGACTGGCGCAAACCGTCGCAATGAATAAATTTTTATATAGCCCTGTAAGTTGTAAATTTTTGCAATTATTATATGGTTGGAAATTGTCTGTCATAAATTTTTCATATAATCTCTGTGTCTTATAATATTTTTTTGTACAAATATGATTTTTTTAGTTTTTTTGAAAGCACGAGGCATGAGAATTAGGGCTGAGAATTGTTTAAGTTTTATATTCTAAATATGTGGTTTAGAAAATTTTAGTTCTTTTTTAAAAATCTTATAGTACATCTGTGAAATATGTTGAGGAAAAGTTACATCCTTGGTGTTGGTATAACTAACGAAATCGAAGATAAAATCTTGGAGTATTTGTTATTGGGCCTAAAAAGTGCAAGGGAAAAGTATTATATTGTTACTCCTAATCCAGAGATACTGGTTCATTCATTTGGCAATCCGCATTATAAAAAGATTCTAAATGAGGCTAAAATAGCATTACCTGATGGAATTGGGGTGTTTTTGGCAAGCGCATTGATGGGGAACATTATGAGAGAGAGGATTGCCGGGGTAGATTTCATGGACGAGATCTGTAAAAGATCAGTAAAAAGGCCCATAACAGTGGGCTTTTTGGGGGGTAGAGATGGGGTAGCAGAGAGAACAGCCGAGTGCTTAAAGGCGAAATATCCTTGGATAGAAGTGGGGTTTGTGGGAGAGGAATGGGCAAAAAGTTCAAAGTTCCCCACAAGGGGACTACCTTCTTCGAAGGGTCGCAAAGTTAAAAGTTCAAAGTTAGAGCTTGATATTCTCTTTGTGGCGTTTGGGCATCCTAAGCAGGAGGAGTGGATTTATAAAAATCTTGAACGCCTGCCGGTGAGGGTGGCTATGGGAGTGGGAGGGGCATTTGATTACATTAGCAGCAAAGTAGTCCGGGCACCTTTTATGGTTCGCGCGATGGGGTTTGAGTGGTTGTTTCGGTTGATTGTGGAGCCGTGGCGCTGGCGGAGACAGTTGGTGTTACCAAAATTTGTGTGGCTGGTTTTGAAAGAAAGATTTGGAAAAAATATAGAACAACGCAAAATTTCATCCCGCCTCTAGTTGACAACTCTTTACTATATCTAATAGGCTAAAGTAGTAGATTATAAAATGCTAAGAAACAAGTTAAAAAGGATAGTAAATATCTTTTCTTCCCGCGGCTCGGTTATTGATAAAGGAGCGATTTACGTAGTTGTCATCTTAACAATACTCATTTTCGGAGGTTTTATCTTTGTGGGAGGAACTCTTCCCACCAAACTTCCTAAAGCCAGCTCGGAACTCGTTCAACTGAATATATCACCTCCGGATCCCACAAAAGCCGGACTGCAGCTCTATACTTTTTACGGAGTGACTAACACTCCCCATCCCACACGTCCACCTCTGCCAGCCGAGTTAGACAGCGATCCACAGCTAATTGATTGCCGCCGGGAGATAACGGGAAACGCAGAACCACAGATGATCTGGGGATTTACCTTTGACCCGGTCACTTCCAGCTTAAGAGTGTTTTATACCAATAAAAATGCTCTTGTACTCGGCGCGGGAGCTGTCTCACAGATGACCACTCACCCTGCAAGTTCAGTAGTAAATCCTGCCATAGGCAACAGCGCTGCACGCGACAGCGATAATTTCCCTCTTTTTCCTGCAGTATTCATAACAGACATTACCAATCTTCCCCAGGACGTATCAGGAGACTCACAAGCCGGAGGACAAGCAAAACAACCCAGTGAACTCAAAGGAACATGGAAAGCAACAGGCACAGCTGACCCTGAAGCAAATGGACAGGAGCGGGGACAAGGCGCCGCTCCCTGGCCGCCTGCCAATGGACCGGCCGGGATCCATGGAGAAGATTTTACAAGCGAAATTGTCTGGACAACCGCAAGCCTTACGGCACGTGATCCTACAACAGGCCAGTTTGTGGCACTTCAACAGGCACATAAATACCGAGTGCAGATCGTTCTCCATGACGGAGGGAATCCATCTGATGTGGGACAGGCTTGTATGACGTTTAAAATGCCGGGAGATGCACAAGCGCCTGCAGTTCCACCTCCTTCTACAGCAAATGTAACCTGCATGAAGTATGTAGCCCCCAATGGTTCAGACGCGAGTCCCGGCACCCAAGCCGCTCCTTTTGCCACACTTCAGAAAGCCCACGATGGAGCCGTACCAGGCGATACAATCTGCATGCGTGGCGGCACCTACACGTTTAACGGGCAGACGACAATCACCCGCAATGGAGCAAGCGGTAATCATATCAAAGTCTTCGCGTATCCGGGGGAAAAGCCGGTGATCGATGCGATCAATCAACCGGGCGGGGGTGTTGTTGCTGTAATCCGCCTGACGAGTGCTTCTTGGTGGCATATCAAGGGGCTTGAGATAAAGAATGGACCGGTAGAAGGGCTCGAAGTGACAGGGAATTCAGGTAACAATATTTTTGAGCAGCTGAATATTCATCATACGGGCCGTCTTGCAAGCGCGGGAGGTACGGGTACGGCGTTAAAGATCTATGGTACCGGCAGTAATAATCTCGTTCTCGACAACGATTTACATGATAATGAGGACCAGCTGAGTTTTGGTGGCGGCGCCAATGGTATCAACTTAGTAACGAGCGGTACCGGAAATATTATCCGCAGCAACCGCCTCTGGTGCAATTCCGATGACGGGATTGATATGTGGAATTCAGCGCCTGCTTTGATCGAGAATAACTGGGTCTGGGCTAGCGGGCAAGGCATTAATTGCAGGGCGACAGGTGGCAATGGGATGGGATATAAGCTTGGAGGAACATATAGCGGAGGTCCAGGTACTGAAAATGACGGCGGTCATACTTTAAATAACAATCTGGCGTGGAAAAATAAAGTAACGGGATTCCATGAAAATGGCGGGAAACTCCCGATGAAGCTTTACAACAACACTTCATGGAATAATGGCAGCAACAACTTTGCTTTTTGGAATCCGTCCACTATCTATCGTAACAACATCAGTGTTGGGAATCTTGGCCGCATAACAGGATCTGCCACATCCAACTCCTGGACTCTCCCGGTCACAGCTAATGACGCTGACTTCCAATCGGTAGACGACTCATGTGCACGTGGCCCACGCCAGGCAGACGGTTCGTTGCCGAATTGCGGATTCCTGCACCTCGTGGCCGGCAGTGATTTGATAGACAAAGGCACGAACGTGGGAATTCCATTCACCGGTTCTGCTCCTGACCTCGGAGCGTTTGAATAAGTTTACTTCCATCCCTGACACAGCTAGTTCTGACGGCTTACTTCATCCGGCTTTCTTAATGATTCAAAGAGGAGATTTGGATAAGGCGCAAGCGATATTAGATATTATAGGAGTGAGTGGTATACTAATTATATGAATCATAATTTAAAAGTTATTGTGCTGGTAAATACGCTATTTACTTTCGCTGTTGTTTTATTGACTCCTATGTATGCACTATTTATTACCAAGATCGGGGGAGGTGCTGAAATTGCCGGAATTTTATTTGCTGTTACATTCCTAAGCAGTTTTCTTGCTGATCTATTTATTGTTCGGGTAAAAGATAAGAATTTTTTGGATGCTAAAATGCTTAAATACAATTATTTAATCAAAGGCTTCTGCTGGCTATTATTAGTATTTTTTCAAACTATACCTGCATTTTTTTTGGTTCAAGTTATTTTGGGTTATAGTGAGGCTTTGGGTACGCCGGCTTTTAATTCACTCTTTGGTGAGAATTTGGACAAAAAAAGTCACATACGAGAATGGGGGGTATGGGAGTTAATTAAAAATCCCGCGGTGGCTGTGGCCAGTATATTAAGCGGTTTTATTGTTACTTACCTGGGTTTTACTGCTTTGTTTTTCGTGATGGCAACTTTGGCGTTTGTTTGCTTGTTTTTGTTTGATAGGTACTACGAATAAGAGGCATTATCACTTGTTGATGCATTTTGTTGCCCAATTGGAGCTAGTCAGCTATAATCGCTTCCACTATGTTAAGAACCGAGCGTGAAGGGCCATTGCGTATAGCGGTTATACCGTCTCCGGTTATTACCACTCCTATAGCTCGAGATAGAGTGCCGCCGGGTTGGTCGGGGGCGCCTGAGCAAATTACTTTTGAGCTGGCAAATGGTTTGGCAGGAAGAGGGCATGAAGTTACTTTATTTGCAACCGGTGAGACACAACCTGATCCAAATGTAACACTTAGATTCGTTAGGCAAAAATCAAGCTATGAAGATCCTGAAATCGGTTTGCAGGGAAATAGACAGCATGAACAGGCGCTGATAGTTTCGGCGTATCACAATCCCAGAGAATACGAAATTTATCAGTCTGCTCTACCACTAGAAACCGCCGGCGCCGCTATGGGTTCTAAGACTCCAACGGTCGCGACAATTCATTTTCCTATTACAGATATTAAGCCTGAATTTTTCCCTTTTTATGCTCTGGGTCAAAGCCTTGTTTCAGTTTCTCACGGACAGCGGCAAGATTATCCAAAAAAGTTATTTACTGAGAATATTTATCATGGTGTGGATACGAAAATATTCAAATTTGATCCTCATGGCGGAGATGGATTGGTGATGGTGGGCCGGATGGAAAGGGGTAAGGGCCCGGATGTTGCAGTTGCGGCTGCCCAAAGGTTGAATATGGATATAAAGCTTGTGGGTTCAAACTGGGGAGATCCAACTAAAACATGGGGAAGGGATTCATATTGGGATCTGGTTATGGATGATATTGATAAAGATCCAAGTCATATCCAACTGGTTGGGCATGTTGATCGTGAGAAGACGGTGGGTTATTATCAAAAGGCAAAGATGACACTTCATCCGGTGCAGGTGCCTGAATCTTTTGGGTTAAGTATTGCCGAGAGTATGGCCTGCGGTACGCCGGTCATTGCATTTGCCAAAGGGTCTACACCTGAGCTGATTGATGATGGAGTGACAGGATTTCTTGTGGATCCGGAAGATAAGCAAACAGGAAAATGGATAGTAAAACAAACAGGCCTTGAAGGTTTTATGGAAGCGATAAAACTAATATATACAATGGATCAGCTGGCGTATCTTGAAATGCGGGTTTCAGCACGGAAACGTGTTGAAGATAGGTTTACACTTGTAAGAATGGTCGAAGACTATGAGAAGCTATATCGGAGAATTCTGCCAAGAAAATTTTAAGTGAATTTATTATGAGTGAACGATTAAAAACTTACGATCGCAAGCCAATTATTACGCCAGAGCGAGCTTATGATTTGACGCGCGAAATAAGGGGGCGAGGCGAGAATGTACTTATAGTCAATGACTTTGATGAGACTATTTCACAAGGTGAACCACCGCAGGATGGATATAATCAGGGTGATGATCCGCGAAGGGTAATTATACATCCTAAAGCAGGTAAGGCACTAATAGAAATTGCTAAATCCGGTGGTTACAATGGTATTATTACCAATCGCGGTGGAGCAGATGTGGCCGGAAAACTGGCGGCAATCGGGTTGCACCAGACAAAAATCGTTGGCACTTTTGGTTGGGAATTGTATAAGCAAGATGATGCTAATGGCAGGCGTGTAGAAATTGATAAGAAGTTTCTCCCTTACGCAAACGTGATCACGCAAACACTTCAAGTAATACGGGAGGGGTTTCTTGAAGAATTAGGAAACCCGAGAGTCGCAGGTGATGAAGCATATATCGTAGTTCCGACTAATCCGCTTGGTAAAACAACAAAAGAACAAGGACCTATGATCATTCAACAAAAGGGTGTCTCGCATGAATTTCCGTTAGGATTGGCAAATGGTTACAATTTTAATCTTATTTCGCGCGATACTGGGATTCGGAAACTTCTAACGAAACGAATAGAGGAGACGTTTCAAAAGGTTTCATTGCCTGATGAGCTATTAAGTATTTGGGCGATGCGAGGAGATGGAATTCGTAATTCCCGCTCAGCAGATCCTGATGCAGACCTGCGATTTTCCAGGGGTTTTGAACCAATTATTGAACGTGGGAAAGGAAATGCCATGGTAAAGCTAATTCGTGCTGTTATGAAAGAACAAGAAAAGAAAGGTGAACAGGTAGAGAAGATTGGCCTAATTTATTACGCCGGCGATAGTGACCCTGATGCTTATGCGATGCGGGCGGCAAGGTTAATCGAAAGCTTAACAAGGGGAGAGGTTAGATCAATTGGAGTTTGGACCAAAGGCGGCAGTAAAGCCCAGGAAGTAGAAAAAAAGTCAGACTTACAGGTTGTTGATGTTGATGCTCACGCAGAAATTCTTCAAGGAATTGCCGCAGCGTTGGGTTAGTTGTTGTACTGCATGATTTTTGTTATATTAACTGGTGTGATGAACGCAGCGGAGGATAGGAGATTGGCAGAATATGGTTTATCTCCCCGTTTAATTCGAGAGTGGAGGAGTGTTCAGCGGAGTTATGGGCCTGATGCCAGTAATGATGCAAGGTATAGGCATTTTTTTGTGCGGGATTTTCAGGTGGCGCGGGAGCATACTCAGACAAGATATCCTGAAATAGCTTTGAGAGGGCTTGATCATTGTTTGGAACTTCAAGCGACGGGTGAGAATGTTCTTACTGAGGCGAGACGTGGTCGATTTCCCCATGAACACGGAACACGGTTTGTAGATGGAGAAGAGGTTTCTACAGAAATGCAAACCATAATAAAAAAGTTGTCAGCTGATTGGGGAGGAACAGAGGAAGAGTTATTGTATTATGGCGCGGAAGATACGACACCTCTTACTATAATTGGAGGTTGTCAATTTTACCTGGAACTAGGCGCATGGTATAAGAAGAAGCATGGCGGTGAGGATTATTTTGATGGAAAAATAAAAAATCATGATGAAGAAACAATTACCAGGCGGGAAAGTATTTTTCGAGGTCTTGAACATCTTACCGACCGGATCCAAACTCCTGCGGTAGGGTTTAAGTCTATAGGTCTTCTGGGTTTCAAGCGTGTCAATCCTAAAGGACATAATAATCAAGTTTGGATGGATTCTCCTGCTTCATATATGCGGCCTAACGGAGAACTGCCAAACTACGACGGACCCATATATGCAATTGAGCTGCAAGGTTATGCTTATGATGCATATATGTATTCTTTTGATGTATTTGGCGAGCAAGAGCCGGATAAGGCTAGAGTTTGGAAACAAATGGCAGACACGATTCAACGAGAAACATTTGAGCGTTTCTGGATGTCCGGAGAGAAGTTTTTTGCTATGGGTCTTGATCATGATCCGCAAACTGGCGCGGTGAGGCAAATAGAGGTGAAATCTATAAATGTCGGAGAGCTTTTGAAGAGCCGGATTTTTGATACTATTCCTGAGGTGTTGTCAGCAACGTTTAGACGAAAGTATGATGTAAAAGGTGATTTGCAGGAGTATTTTGTCGGAAATTCATGGCTTAATCTTATAGACCAAGGTTTTGTAACCCCGGCCGGTCTTCGATGTCGAGACCTTAATCAAAGAACACCCATTACATACGCAGGGTATCACAATGAAAATTTTGTGTGGATCAAAGCAAGTCATAATGCAGCAAGAGCAGGAAGGAAATGGGGATTTACTGAGTCTGCTGATAAATTGGATATACTCCTTACAAATTATGTAAATATAGCAGGAGATAATCTTGAGTTAGTTTATGTAGACAACGCGGGTAGGGTCGATTATGATCCTAAAAGAAAACGGGAACTTCCTAAAACTGTAATTCCTGTAGTGGTGCCGGTTGAGTCAATTCCTGATGCTACTCAAACGTGGACTATTAGTTCAACGATGGATATTGAGAGGGAGAGAAAGAGTAGAGACATGGCTTCCGAACAAGTAATTGATTCGAGGCCAGATTGGGTACGAAGAATTGATAAAGTAGCAACGCGTAGGATACCAGACGCGAAACTTTTGATAACGCCGGAAGAAATCGAAGCTGCTTTTCCTACCAATTATGCTTTCCGGCTTGATCCGCAAGAGGGACGAAGGAGACGAAGAGAGGTGCTTAAGAAGATATACGGCGGAGAAACAGCTGCTCACTCATTTTAAGCTGCTTAGCATTTATAATTCATTTATGTTACAAAACTTCCTTGTCATTCCCGTGAAAACGGGAATCTATATAAACAATTTTACGTGGATTCCTGCCTTCGCAGGAATGACATGGGAAAGGTGAATAATTCATTTCATATGAAGCTGGGGCGTGGGTGTGGTATTATGTTAGAGTCATGAAGATTGGAATTGTGGGGTCGATTTGGCTTAATACGCCTCCGAAGAAGTATGGAGGGACTGAGGATGTTATTTATAATCTGGTAAACGGATTAACAGTACATGGGCATGAGGTGGTTCTTTTCGGTCCGGGTACGTCGAAAGTTAAGGCGAAAGTTTTTCCAACTGTCAAAAAACCACTCAGAGATATGGGGGTTGAGTGGAAAAATTCGAACTATCCGTTATTTCATATTACCGAAGCATTTGATCGGGCCGAGTCAAAAGTGGGTGGTCCTGATGAGTTTGATATTTTGCATGTGCATTTAAATAAATCTTCGGATTATATCGGTTTGCCTCTTGCACTTGCTTCCAAGACGCCTGTATTGTTTACTCTTCATTTTCAACTCCCGGATAAAAAGATAAAGGCTGACCGCTATATAATTTTAAATAAATATAGAGCACTACCTTTTACTACAATTTCAAATGCCCAAAGAAAACCATTGGTTCTTAATTATCTTGCTACTGTTTATAATTCTTTGGATCTGCGTAAATTTCCTTTTTCCGAATTGCCCGGAACTTATTTGACATGGCTGGGGAAAATTAATCCACTGAAGGGAACCCGCGAGGCGATATTGGCGGCAAGACGCGCGGGTATTAAGATTTATATAATGGGAGCAGTTGATAAAGGAGTGCCGGAAATGCTATCATACTACGAAAATGAAGTTAAACCCCTGCTTGATGATAAGCATGCAGTGTGGCTGGGGGAGGTTTCGCATAATGAAAAAACGAGTATACTTTCAGGAGCAAAAGCACTGCTTAATCCAATTCAATGGGAGGAGCCATTTGGATTGGTAATGGTAGAGGCACAGGCTGCAGGCACTCCTGTAATTTCATTTAACCGAGGAGCCGCGCCGGAAGTGATTGCGGATGGTAAGACCGGTTTCCTGGTTGACCATGTAGATGAGATGGTTGATAAAATAAAGAATGTGGATACGCTTTCACGTAGAGCATGCCGTGAGTGGGTTGAGGAGAAGTTTACAATAGAACAAATGGTTTTGGGATATGAGAAAGCGTACAAGATAGCGATTGCTAATTGGGGAGAGTATATGAAGAAGCAGAAGAGATTATTGCGAAAGAAAAGTTAGAAAATAAACTCGAATATCGAATATCGAAATCCGAAACAAATTCAAATGACAAAAATACAAATGTTCAAAACGTTTTGGGTATTTTAAAATTTGTATTTTGAAAACTGTTTCGATTTTCGTGCTTCGGATTTCGAATTTTTAAAGTTATGATTAGTGGAGGAGATATTAAGGATATTTTTCGATCCAGCGGCTATAAATTGATAGTTGTAGCTGACGGGGAGCCGGTGGTTTCTCAAGTGCGCGAGGGGAAAGTTGTATCCTCAGTGCCTGCAGGGGGAGTATCTGTAGCGCTTGATCCAATTGCACGAGTGACGAATGCTCTCTATATAGCCCGTGGAAAAAAGCCCGAAGAACGAGCTGCAATGGATAAAAATGATAAGATGCTGGTTGGGAACGCAGATGGGGCTTATACTCTCAAAAGATTATTTTTTAATGACGCGGATTTTAATGATTATTACTTTGGATTTTCCAACCAAACATTTTGGCCGCTTTGCCATGTCGCATTTGAAGAACCACAGATAAATGACAGATGGTACCAAAATTATAAAAAGGTTAATCAACATTTCGCTGACGCAATTCGTGAGGAGATAAACGGGCGTACATTGGTTTGGATCCATGATTATCAGCTTTCACTTGTGCCGCTTCTACTTGGCCGACAAAAAGATACAATTGTGTCTATGTTTTGGCATATTCCGTGGCCAACCTGGGAAGTATTCCGGATCCTGCCATATAAGCGAGAAATATTGACGAGCCTATTGTCCTGTGATTTTTTGGCATTCCACCGTGGTTATCAAGCACGGAATTTTTTGAATACAGTAGAGCAAGAATTGGAGACCCGAATAGATGATGAGACACAAAAAGTCCATTACAAAAAACATGTGACTTTGGTAAAAAGCTATCCGCTTGGAATTGATATTGATGTAGTTAAGTCGATGGTTCACAAGGAAGAGGAAGAGACTGCGCTTAGCAAAACAATACGTGATCTTTTGGGTATTGAAGGAGTTAAGGCACATCCGCTAGATTGGTATTTTACAAAGTATAAGGTTATTTTCGGTGTAGATAGACTTGATTATACTAAGGGTATCGGTCATAGACTACAGGCATTAGATATATTTTTTGAAAAAAATCCTCAGTATGTGGGTAAGGTTGTTTATTTAGGAATTATCGCGCCTTCAAGAGAGATCATTGATTCTTATAAGCGAGTGAAGAAGGAAGCTATGACTTTGGCAAACGTGATAAACGCAAAATACGGCACAAAGGAATGGAAGCCGATCCATCTAATCCACGCACTATTTAAGAGGGAAGATGTTTTGAATTTCTATAGGCAGGCTGATGTATGTGTGGTGACGCCGCTGGATGACGGGATGAATCTGGTTTCAAAAGAATTCGTAATCGCTTCATCGCAGGCATCCAATCCGGGTATGTTGGTGTTGTCACAATTTGCCGGGTCGGCAATAGATTTGAACCAGGCGCTTATTGTGAATCCTTATAATATCGATGAAGTGGCAGCAGCGATAAAGCGCGGGCTGGAGATGGAAAAATCGGATAAGATTGAACGGATAAAACAAATGGCAACGATGCTTGAGGAAAAGAATGTTTATGAGTGGGGGTATAATAATCTACGGGACGCGTTGCAGGTGGCGAGGTAAGAAAAAATCAAAGATCAAAAATCAAATATCAAAAATAAGATATTAAATGGTTAAGACTTATGAACTTTCTGGAAAAATATGAGCTTCTGAAAAAATCTATTCCTGTTCCGGCTGTTATGATAAAGGAGGATAATGTTGAGTGTGAGTATGTAGATATCGTTTATACTAGCAAAAATTGTTACTATTGTTTCAATTCATCCTATCTTGAAGATGCCATGTATACAACGCTTGGTGTTTGGAGTAATAAGCTGGTCGATTGTACTTCTGTGACAGAATCGGAGAAATGTTATCAATGTATTGATTCCCAAAAATGTCATAACTGCACGTACCTTATAGATTCTAATAGTTGTTCCGACTGCCACTTTTCCGCTTTTTTGAACGCTTGCAATGATTGTTTTGGTTGTGTGGGATTATCTCATAAAAAATATTGTATTTTTAACAAACAGTATGCAAAAGCAGAATATTTGAAAAAGGTGGAGGAGTTGAAAAAAGAAAATTCTGAACAGATACTGGCGCAAATGATTGAATTAAAACAGCAGATTCCGCATCCCGCAAGTCAACAGGTTAACAGCGAGAACTGTCCTTTTGGAAACTATATTTATGATTCAAAGAACAGTTACTGGTGTTTTAATAGTTATTACGCTGAGAATTCGGGATATAATTTTATAAGCTCAAACGCAAAAAACTGTTGGGATTTATATTACTCCGGGAGCGGGGATAAAAGTCTTTATGCCGAACGATGCTACGAGCTTGTTAATTCAGGACGTTCACTCTACGATTGTGCCTTTTTATCCAACTGTTGGTATAGTTCAAATTGTTACTATGGTTCATACCTTACGAACTGCTCCGATTGTTTCGGGTCTGTAGGGCTAACTAAAAAAAAGTACTGTATTTTGAATAATCAGCTAACAAAGGAACAATATGCACAAGCCTTAAAAGAGATCAAAAACGAGCTTGGGTGGAAATAGAGAGATGTTTCTTGTTTTTGAGTCTTGTTTATAATAGAATACCTTTATATGAATAAGAAAGTGCTTAATTATAGAGTAGTTGTGGAGAAAGAGAATGTTAGTAAAAGAAAATATGTATATAACGCATATTGTCCAACACTGGGGATCGCGGATTATGGGAATACAATTGATTTGGCAATCAAGTGAATTACCGATTTAATGCAGTTTCATATTGAATCTTTAATTCAAGCGGGGCATGAGATACCTGTCGAGAAAGATGTTACGACTCTTATAACGTCGGTCGAAGTAACAACCTCCTCTAACGCGAAATTTTCTCAAGTATGAAGCTGAGACAAGTCAAACCGAAAGATCTTCTGTATCTTATTGCTATATAATAAATAATTTTATTCTTGACAATAAAGTGATTAGAAAGAAAAATCCTGATGGGGCTAAGACCTATTATTTAAATAATTGTTATATATCAAATACTATAGTAACCAGTCAAAGTATAATATTAAATGAAGCTAATTTTTATGATCTGAGGGGAGGTAATGGGTAAAAGTGTATGCGGAAGATTATTTTTTCTTCGTAAGACCTTCTACAGCACGGAGAACTTCAAGCGGGACGGCGAAAACTACGGTGTTGGATTGATCGGAGGAGATATCATTTATTGAGTTTAGGGTTCTCAGATGGAGCGCTCCGGGTGATTTTGCCATGAGTGTTGCTGCTTTGGCTAAATTCGCGGCGGCTATGACTTCTCCTTCGGAATTAATAATCGTTGCTTTTTTCTCTCTTTCCGCTTCCGCCTGTTTGGCCATTGTTCTCTTCATGTCTTCGGGGAGGATGATATCTTTTAATTCAACTGCAAGGACTTCAAGTCCCCAGCTTGTAGTTGTCTCAACCACAATATTTCGAATCCGCTCGGCTATTTTATCACGATTGGCGAGCAGATCGTTTAATTCTACTTCTCCTACAACGTTTCTCATAGTGGTTTGAGCTAATTGATGGACTGCAAAAAAGAAATCTTCCACTTCAAGGACTGCTTTTGATGCATTAACGACCTTGTAATAGATAACTGCCGATATGCGTGTTGAAACATTGTCCTTGGTAATTGCTTCCTGATCGGGTACATCGACAGCTTTTGTTCTTATGTCGACTTTGATATAGGATTGTATGATGGGAATTACTAACCGCCATCCAGGTTCCATCATGCCGGTATATTTCCCAAAAGAAAATTTAATTCCTCTTTCATATTGGTTAATTTGCTTTATTGAGATAAGGAGGATGATGAGTAGGGGAATGATAAAAATCATAATTTCCATATTTTGATTATCTCACTTATCTCTTGGCTGTCAAGCTGGGACTGGAAAATAGCTAAGGAGTTGCCAAAGGGTAATTTATTTGTGCCTACTGGATTCCCGCGTTCGCGGGAATGACAAGGCTAATGATTAACGCTTTTGCCAAACTCCGAACTATTACAGAACTGCTCCAGAGAAGGATCGTCAATAATGCCTTAGGGGCGATGAAGAACGTGTGTTAGATCAATTTTTCTGCTTTGAATTGGGGGAAGAGTAGTTTTTTTAGCTCGATGCCTTCTTTTTCTGCAATATTTAAAGCTTCAAAAAGTATTTTTACCCCTTGTAGGTTTACTCCTTTCACTTGAGTCAAATATTTAACAAACTGTAAGCGTTCCAAGTCGTTGATGGAAAACATTCTTCTTTTGGTGTCTGTTCTCTGACTAAGAAATACACCTATTTTTTCATAAAGCATAATAGTACGCGGATGGAGGTGCAGAAGTTTGGCTGCGACAGATATGGTTAAAATTGGTTGTTCTGTGCTCATGGTATAAAAGTTGAGTTAATATTAATATAAAAGTTGATAGCGAGAATGTCAAGAGGGAAAATTTAGAAAATATTAGTTGTTAGAAATTTAATCGATTAGATGAGTTGTTAATTCAAGCAAACAGTATAGTGATCGATGAAATTAAGTTAACAAATTCTTATAAGTAAAACATCATTGAAAATAATTGAATATAGGCTTTTGTATAATCACGGTTCTTCTGTTAAGGACTATATACTTAAGGCATAAAAACACTCTCAGCTATGGCGTAAGTCAGAGTTAGGATTTAATGATAAGAGAATAATAGAGTGAATCTATCTTATAACTTACAATTATTAGGGGAAGCTCTTATCTTGAGCGGTGTAGTGCCACTAAGAACGTTTTCGCTTCATGATTATAAATTTAGTAGTTTAGATTGCCGCTTTAGGGAAAGCGTGAGAACATAAAGTTTGTTCTAATTTCAAGAATTAATAATTTATAAAATATAGATTTTTTTAGTATAGCCTTAAATAGTTGAAACCCATAAGACGGACAGGTCTAAAAAGGCGATTTTTTTACTTTTTTCTACCTTTTTCACGGTTTTTAATACATTTTTTGACCCATAAGACTTTTTTGATGTCCTATAGATGACTATTAAAACTACTATTTGGTCCCTGTCAGTACCGGTTGTCTTGTGCTAAATAAGTAAAAGCCCCGACAAGACAGTAATATTTTTCATTCAGCTTCAGTTCCCATTAATGTTAACAGTAACTTTAGACCTGTAGAAAGTTTGATAAATGTACTTTTAGCTTCATTACTATATCTTTACGCACAATTTGAAATTGCCTTTTTTGGCTTTGTTAATGTATAAATAGGCATTGTTGACAGTTAATTCCCTATATTGTTAACATTTTTATAGGCAGGTAATTGTAATCATAAAATGTATAGGCGCCTGCCCAATAGTGAAAAAATAGTTTATATCCAGCAATATCTCTCCGGAGAAAAAGCCTCGAATATCTGTAAAGATGCTAATGTTTCAAGAACGATTTTTTATAGATGGTTGAAGACATATAGGTCTAGTCATAGCCTCAAAAATAAGGATATATTGGCTTCAAAAATAGTTAAAGGGAAAAACCATTGGAAATCTTTGAATAGGAAGCAGCAGGAAGAAATAATAAAGCTTGCTATAAAATTCCCTACGTATTCAGCCCAAAAAATTGCTTCAGTTACCAAAGTAAGTACTCATGGAGTTTGGAATGTATTAAAGCGTTACTCATTGAATACCAGGAAAGATCGGGGCCTGTATATTTCTAAATATGGTAGAAGTTTTATTAAATGCCCGGCTTATAATGATAAACTGAATATGATTACACGCTATGAGCAAGAAGAGAAAGCTCATATAATCTGTAAGGATTTTGCTGTTTCACGTACAATTTTCTACAAATGGCTTAAGAGATACAGGCAGTCTAATAATGATATTGCAGCATTGAATGATATAAGGCCGAAAGGAGAGAAGCATTGGCGTTTTGTGCCCGGGGCAACCGGGATGGTATTGGATTTAGTTGTTGCGAGTCCAGAATTTTCTGTAAATAAGCTCACTAAGGAGATTCAATCTAAATTGCAAGGAGCGAAATCCCCCCAACCCCCTTTAGAAAAGGGGGCTAAAGTAATGAGTGTTCTAGGCAGGCATGGTATTTATAATATTTTAAAACGTCTTGATTTAAATACATATGAAAAAAGGTTAGCATACGCCAGGGCACAAGTGCCAATTGTGGTTCCAAAACCTCAAATTGCGGAAGTATCATTGCCTCCACAGCCAAGATATTCCTTTTTATCTTTTCTTTCCCCGCCACTCCGGAATTATTTTTCTTCTTCTTTTGGAGTTACCGCAAGTATCTGTCTGATTGTTATCTTAATACCCATAGTTCTTCTTTCTTCTTTTCTTCCGGCAGATAGTTTTGGGCAGAGGATCGCTTACTTTATTGCTTTTATTTCTCTTCTTTGCGGTCTGTTTTTCTTTCTCTACTCGCTCAAGTATTATCTTTCCATTGCCTATGTTCTTTCTTTTTCACGCCGGGAAGACGGACAAAAGGATGGGAGTCCTTCGACAGGCTCAGGATTTGCAAGATTTTTAGCCGGGATATTTGGAGTTTCTATCAGTGTTGAAAATGTTGCGTCAGACGCGGTTTCTTCAAAGGTGGGAACGTCAAACGTTCCTTTTTATAATAATACTGCGGTTGGGCTGCAAGCTGATTTATCTAATGTGAAGCTGGAGAGGAATCCTTTTGTCTCTGTGCATGTGTCAACTTATAACGAGAAACGGGTGATTGACCGGCTTTTGAGTGCCTGCACTTCATTTGATTATCCCAACTATGAAGTGATTGTCGCCGATGATTCAAATGATGAGACGGTGGGGCTGATTGAGAAATGGGCGCATAACCCACATATTAAAATATCCCACAGAGATAGTAGGGAAGGGTACAAAGGGGGGGCTCTTCAACAAGCGCTCAGGGTTACCGATTCCAGGGCAGAGTTTATATTGGTATTTGATGCGGATTTCATTCCATACCCGGATACTATAGTTCAGTTTTTGAAGTATTTTCAACTCGCTACCGGCGGATTGGATAAAATCTCCCCTAACCCCTCTTTAATAAAGAGGGGAAATCAATTATCTCCCCCTTTTCTAAAGGGGGATGGGGGGATTTCTCCTATAGCTGCAGTCCAAGGTTATCAGTGGCATGTTTTAAATAAATCGGAGAACTGGATAACGCGCGGGGTAAGAAGTGAATACGCGGGGTCTTATGTTATAGAGAGGTCAGGAGCGGAGCTTTATCATGGACTGAAACAAATATCCGGATCGGTCTATATGATTAGGCGCGATGTGCTGCAGGGAATTGGCTGGGGAACCTCACTTACGGAGGACTTTGAACTGACATTGAAACTTTATGAGGCAGGATTCAAAGTAGTCTATACACCTTATATCCAAGCACCGGCTGAGGCGGTGTCAACTATAAAGAGGCTGATCAGGCAGAGAATGAGATGGGCGGAGGGACACTCGTTTAATATTAAGAGGATGCTTATTCCGCTTTTGTTTGGAAGACATGAGATGCCGGTCGGGATTGCCACGTCGTCCCGGATGAGCGGGACTCCTCGCAATGACAGAAAGGGAAGGGTTTTCATACCTTCACCGCTGACTCGTTCGGAAAAGATGGAACTAGTCTATTTGGCTCCTTATTATCTGCAGGCTGCTTTATTCATTGTGGGGACCTTATGCTGGTTTATAGCGGAAGTTATCTTTCAAGTCAGACTTCCTTTCTGGACCGAGGTCTGGGGTTGGTCGCTGGTCGCAACTAATCTTTTTGCTCTGCCTCTTATGAATATGATAGGTATGTTCATGGAGGAATCGGATGAGAAGGATTATTTGGGCATTATATCCTTTGTAGTTCTTTCATATATTGTGGCACCATTCCAAGCATATGCGGCGGTGAAGGGATTTTTGGAAGACGTGGAGGGGCCATGGTTTAGGACACCTAAGACGGGGCGTATTACAGATACGCTTATGCCGGGGAGGATCGCGAGGTTTGTGAGAGGGATTTTTGGCAGACATGCGCCTGCAGAATTTAAAAAGTCAAATAAACCGAAGGAGCTTGGAAATTTAAATACTTACTTTGCTTTGGCTACGGCGAATAATCAGTTTGGCGATTTCAAGATCAGAAGGAAAAATATAAGATGGGCTGGAAATTTAAGCGTGGTTGCGCTTTTGATAATATCCACTTTACTGGCTAATTTTGCAAATACGATGAGCTTCTCTGAGTCAGCTTATGCGTCGCAGCCTATTATGAAGACAGTTGGTGATAATAATGTTTCTACGGATAATGAAGAAAAGGTAGATTTGGGTATCTCATCTGAGGAGACATTAAAAAAAGAACCGAAGAATAAGGATACAATTATCAAAAATGCTTTGGCTAAAGAGATTTCAGGTTATCGCTCTATTGCCAAAAAAACTCACAGCGGAGAGTTAGTTGAATTTATCTTTCATGAATCAGCAAAGGTTCGGGTAAAACTGGGGCATCGGGAAATTGAGTTTCAAACCAACTATATTGGTGGACAAAGAATTAATCCTAAGAGCGCAAAGGTATATCAAGATCAGGAAGTAATCTATGAAGAAATTGTAAAAGGTATTGATCTGAAATATACAATCAATGGAGATCTGATGACGGAAGAGTTTATCGTTAAAGATAGGGAGGCGGCCAAAACATTTATTGAACCCCACTTCGCCAAGGCTTCGCGGGGCACTGTCGTGCAGACGGTGCAGACTGTTGATGTAAAAGTTGTTTCTCCTGAAAACGAGAAAACATTTGGTTTCTTTACTGATGAAGGGAAAGAGTTATTTAAGTTTGCGAGTCCGTTTGCTAAGGATAACGATGGGAAGGTGAACAATAATATCTCGATCAGTTTAGAAAAGAGCAATATAGGGCATAAGCTTACAAAAACATTGGGCGGGTCGGCTAGAAGCTGGCTTGTTGATCCGAAACGGGCTTATCCGGTTGCGATTGATCCGACGGTTATTGTCTCGGGATCAATTGGGGCTGATAGCGAGGTGCAATTTGGCGGGCTGCAGCGGAAATTGGCGGCGGTAAATACTGGAAGTGCTGATGCATGGTGCAATGACACAAGCGGGATAACCTGTACTAGCTTCTGGACGAAGCGGAGAAAGATCACTTTTAATAATTCTGCATCTGCTGAAAACTTAACAAATTTTCCTATTATGGTAAAGCTGAATTCAAGCCGGATTACTTACGCAGATACACAAAGCGCGGGGCAGGATCTGAGGTTTGTTGATCCAACAGACAATACGGTTGTTCTCCCGCATGAGGTTGAGGAGTTTAATGAGACAGGGGATGACTTTGTGTGGGTGAAGGTGCCGCAAATTGATTCAGGGTCAACAACAGATTATATATGGATGTATTATGGGAATGGTAGTATTGGGGATGGATCGGATCCAGCGAATGTGTGGGAGACTAATTATAAAGGTGTTTGGCATTTGAAAGAGAATCCGGCGGGTGGAGCACCACAGATGCTTGATAGTACAACTAATAATGGTGATGGTACATCAGCCGGTACTATGACTAGCGGTGATCAGGTAGGAGGACAAATTGACGGGAGTTTGGATTTGGATGGGACGAATGATACTATAAGCGTTCCCGATTCTTCGATATTCAGCTTTACAAACGGAAGCGGCACTGATCTGCCGTATACGCTTTCGGCATGGGTTTTTATGAGGGATATCACGGAAACAGCGGGGATCGTATCGAAATGGGCGGATGCCGCTGATGACGCGGAGTGGGTATTATATATTACAGGAAGCACAATGCTTATTGAAAATTATCATTTTGATGTTACCAATATATTCAGAGGCCGCACTGTTGCTCTTAATGCTGGCGCTCATCAGGACAGATGGATGCATGTTGTTGCCACATATGACGGCTCTGAAGCAGTCGGCGGGTTTGCTATATATTTTGACGGGGTGCGGGTTGATACCACAAATTCAACCTTAGGTAGTTACACCGGAATGTCCTCAGTGGATTCTCCGGTAAGGATGGGTTCATATGACGACGATTCGGCGACTTTCTTGAACGGTATCATTGACCACGTCAGCGTTGCAGCAACCAACCGCTCGGCTGATTGGGTTGAGGCGGAGTTTAAATCAGGGGCGGATACGATTAATTCGTTTGGGGGTGAACAAACAAGCGCAGGTGATATTAATACATTCTATGCTTTTTATAATGATGCCGGGGTAGTCTCTTATAAAAAGTCAACTAATGCGGGTGCTTCGTGGGGGAGTGCTGTGACTGTATCGTCAAATGGGTCTGATACTGACAATCATAATCCTTCCATTGCAATTTCAAATAATTTTATCCATGTTTTTTGGGTTGATGATGGAGATAACGAGGTTCATGCACGGCGCTTAGATACCAACTCGGATACACTAGGCACAGAATGTCTTACTTTGACTAGCTCGGCAAACATCAGTTCCAACTATATGGTGTCGGTTGCACAGCTTAGCGATACGAGTGCCATGGTGGCTTTTTCTGACACATCAGGAGGTACTGCCGGAGTGGATGTGTATGAAGTGACTAGTCTTGATGGCGCATGTGCCATGACTGATGTTCATCCTGGGAATATAACCTTTGGATCACAAGGAGCTGGCTTGACCGATGGAGATCGACCTGTACTTGTCGGCCTTTCATCAACAACCGCAGCAGTTATCTTCCAGGATGGGGATCTGTCGTTTTCCTATTATGACGTGGCGCTTGATGAGTGGACCAGGAATAATCAGCAAATTGCCAATGTAGCTGATTCCGTCTACTCAGTAACGACTGACGGGACCACGATCTGGATTTTGAGTAAATCAGGAACGACTGCTGCAAATTTGTATAGTCTTAATACTTCAACTTCAGATATAACCGAGACGCAAATTGATAGCGCGGCGTCAGCAACCAATGGCCAGGACAATGTATCAGATATTGATATGTATTGTATTTCGGATACTGATTGTAAAATTGTTTATACCGATTTAATAAGTGACGCGGCGCCGGATTTGATATTTGTTGATTGTAATAATGCTGTTTGTAGTTCAAGTACCGCAGTTACACTAACTTCTGATTGCGGTGTAGCAAGCGCGGGCTGTAATCCGGCAATTCATTGTTCTTCAGGAACAGATTGTCATATAGTATTTCAGTTTACGGATGCCATACCTATGGCAAGATTTGTTGATTGCGACGGGGCTGATAATACTAATGCTTGCAGTACAAACGCGACAGTAAATACAAATGCTGATATTGGGGGTGCCACTACGAGAAGCCATCTTGCAATTGATTGTCCAACCGGTACCAATTGTAAGTTTATTTATGGTAATGATACAGGAAATGGTGTGGATTTTGTCGATTGCGCTAATGACCAGTGCGCTATCGCGAGCGATGTAATAACGGAAGTTATTGATTTTGGCGTTTCGGTGGTTGCCCCAAAGGTGGCTCTTGATTGTCCAAGCCCAACAGCGTGTAAGGTGGTGGCGCAGGATATTGACGCTGGGACACTTGTACTGGTTGATTGTAGTGGTGCCGTAACAACTGAGACATGTGCAGTGCCTCCGGCGCCAGATATTATTGATGCCAGTAATGTTAGTGCCACTGCTGACCGTGTGCCGGTTGCAATAGATTGCGCAGGCGCTCCTACTGACTGTAAGGTAGCTTATGGGGATGATACCGATGACGATTTGACTTTCGCAGATTGTAATGACACTGATTGTGATAGTCCGACGCGGACTGATATTGATCTTACTGGTGGTGCGACGACAAATACTTCGCCGAGAGTCGATATGCATTGTCTGACTGCAACTGATTGTAAAATCCTTTACGAGGGGACTTTGACATCAGGATCTGAAGTTGCGTATTTCGTTGATTGCGATAGCGCGGCCTGTACTTCAGGATCAGCGCTTGCAGATTTGGGGAACGCAAACCCGCGTTTCGGCGGAGCTATCTATTGTCCGGCAACCGATAATTGCAAAATGGCCTACTATGAGGGGACAACCGGCACTGCTCCGACTGTTCAATTCGCAGATTGCAGTAAAGCTAAGTGTATGCCTGACTGGACTGATGCGGCTGATCCGTTTACAGGAGCGACAAATGTGTTATCTGTTTCAATTACATATGATTCAGCAAATGCTGATTTGTACGCGCATATTATTAAGGATACTACAGAGCAGGCATATTGGAAGACTACTGATGCAGCATCGATTTCCTGGGGGGCAGAGACTTCGTATGCGTTTGATACTACCGTGGGATCGCTCTCTGAGATGTCTGCGCCTATAAAGGCTACGTCAACGGATTTGATTGGTGTGGTGTTGCGCCGTTCTACTGTTGACAATTTTGAGTTTGCACCCCTGCCTGATTTCTCGTTGATATTAATAGTCATCCTTCCAGTGTTGCCAAGATTATTAAGGAAGATACATAGACGGAGATGTTGAGTTAATAAGTTGTCTGTTTGTTTTTATTGTTAAATAATTAGATCATATTTTATGAAATAGTGCGAATAGCAGGAGAAGTATTAAAAGTATTAGATCGCTCGAGCTCGCCAAATATCTAAATTATAGTAACTGTTATTTATAATAACGCTAAGTTGTTAAATCTTAACAAAAAGATTTTATAGGAATTTAGAATTTACAATTAATTGAGTAAATTATACCTTCCTAGACATATAACCTTGCAAAACATACTATTTAAAGTAGAGATTAGCACGGTCATATACATTCTAAACAGAGGATAGTTTTTAATAAACAACCAGCGTTTAGGTCACTAGATAATTGAGTATTTAATTTGGAGTTATGATAAGGTTGGGGCTGTTAAGGCTTTCTTTAGAGCCGAATTCTATTCTTCCATTTTCTCCTTCATCAGTTTTTTTGATAAGCCAGCCGTAGTCTTCGCTTGAGCCATTGATAAACTCTTGAATGTCTGTAGTTACATCAAATTCTACTATGCCTGTTTGATTATTGGAGATTGCAGTTGTTACAGTAGGTGTTGATATAAAAGGCCAAAAAATACTGTTCGTCATATTCCACTGTGTAGGTCCGCTACAGTTATCAACAGTATTGTTAATATTTGAATCGGTAGCACACTTCCATGTCGTTCCCAAGCCTGTTCCCTTCACAGGAGGCGTATTATTATCATTAAATCCATTACCTTCTGCCCAATCTGATGATAATCTATGTATTCCAATTGTTCTTCCTCCAGTTCCCCAATTATTTCCATTATCAGATATTGTTAATTGTAATTTTGCACTAAAGTTTTGACTGTTTCCGACAGCCTCTTCAATTTGTGATTGGTCAAAACGAACGAGAGCCCGGTTTTTTCCTTGTAACTGTACTCTCATAAAAGTGGATGATCCCTCGTTTTCATTTGGTGATCCTTGTTTTATATACGAGTCCGCTATAGGCGTAAGTGTCGTAGGTGGAGTATTATTGACAGTGATCGTGATCGCCACAGTATCAGACTCAATCGGCGTACCATCGTCTGTGACTGTAAACTCTATATTCGTATATGTGCCCTCCTGACTGTAATTAGGAGTCCAAGAGAATGTTGCAGTTTGCGGGTCGAATGTTGCACCTTCCGGGAGGTTGTTAGCGCTGTAGGTAAGGTTGTTACCGTCTGGATCAGTTGCTGTAATAGTGAATTGAAGAATTTGTCCTTCATCTATGATTTTATCACTGACTGAAGTAAGAAAAGGCTCTTGGTTATTTGGGATGATCCCATCCCACAAGAAAATCTCAGCATCATTATCCACGTATCCAGGCCAAATTACATATTCATTATCAATAATAGGTGAAGAATCATGATAGTCATTACTCGTTATCTGAAGTGTTACTCCACTTGAAATATAGTAGAGAAAAATTTCAGGATCAGTGCCTTTATATTGATACCACGTAACTTTTTCGTGGCTGAACCAAGGTGAATTATCACTATAATTATTGTTAGTTATTTGGGTTGTTATGCCGGTAGTAACGTCATAGAGAAAAATTTCATTATCAGTGCCATCGTTTTCAGTCCACACAACCTTTCCATCATTTATCGGGGGAATATAGTCAATACTGCTGTTATTGGTTATCTGACTCGTTGTGCCAGTTGCACTGTCGTAGATGAGAATTTCAATATGGGAGCCAACATATCTAGACCAAACTACCCTTCCATCGCTTATTTGAGGAGAACGATCATCATAGCTATCGTTGGTTATTTGAGTTGTTGCTCCGGTTGCAATGTGGTAGAGAAAAATTTCACTATCAGTGTCATCATATCTAGACCAAACAACCCTCCCATCATTAACTTGGGGTGAGGTACTCCCATGGTTAGTTATCTGGATCGTTGTTGCAGTGGCAATGTCGTAGAGGAAAATACCGTCAGAGCTAGCCCACACAACCTTTCCATCGTTGATTTGAGCGCCACCATCGCTATAAATATTGTTAGTTATCTGGATCGTTGTTGCAGTGGCAATGTCGTAGAGGAAAATTTCTGTATCAGTACCGTCAGAGCCGGTCCATACAACCTTTCCATCATTAATTCGAAGATCTGGATTGTAAAAGTTATTGCTATTTATCTGAGTGGTTGTCCCAGTTGCAATGTCATGGAGAAAAATCTCAGAAGAATTAAATCCAGTACCATGGTACCATGTAATTTTTCCATTGCTTATTTGGGGAGAATAATCATTATAATTATTAGATGTTAACTGAGTTATCTCGGCCATTACAGTTGAAATTCCCACTGTCATTGATAATACTATTAACATCACTAAGACCAGGCATATTTGCATCGACTGTACTACAAATCTAAATAATTGGCTAAAGTTTATCATTATTTTTTATAAATAAGAGCTATAATATTAATGTTAAAGAGTAATTTTTTAATTGTCAAGATTGCTAAACATCTACGGATTTGATTGGGTAGCACTGAGGCAGGGGAATAATTATGAGTTTGCTCCGCTTCCTGAATATTCCCTAATGCTTCTGGCAATTCTGCCGTTGTTGCCAAAGCTTTTGAAACGGCTTCAGCGGCGGAGACGACTGATAATGGCTGATTATAGTCAAAATGATAGATTTAGGAACTTGAGATATGGAGTATAGGTGAGAATGGTGATTGTTTCATTGTTTTGTTAATCAATTGTTCCATTGTTGAATTGCTATGAAGATATATTTGCAGTTGAATGATATTGATTTTATATTGGACGAGGGAGGAGAAGTATAAACTAAACTATGGGAAAACTAGACCGTACTTCCATATACCGTTACCTCCACATGCTCCGTATACTGTGCGATTAAGAGCTAGTCTAGGAACAGCAATTGAGTAGTATCCACCGCAGAGATCACTGTATGGAGGGTTACCATTGAGACGTGTCCAACTGTTACCGGAATTATTACTTAGGTATAAACCGTCACCACCGGTGCCTGCATAAAGTCTTTGACCAATTCCAAAGACAATATCCTGTACATCTGTTGGTGGGATACCGCTACTTGCAGGTTGCCAAGTTGTTCCTCCGTCCAGACTTTTTATGAGGTGATTGACTCCATCAAGCGCGTCGCTTCCTACAAAAACCGTTTGGTTTGTAGCATAATTTGGAGAAAGGACTACAGACCATGCACTTATAGTGTTTTCGATAAACGGTATTGAAAGAGTCCAGGTTGCACCACCATCAATGCTTTTTATAACACCAACGCTACTTGGCGGAGCTTGCATATGAAGAGTCGCAAAAACCGTTTGGCCTGTTGAGTAGTTTGGAGAAAATCCGAAATCAGTAATACCTTGCCATGATGCGTCGTCTGGAAGGGGATGAATTACTTGCCAGGTATTCCCACCATCGGTGCTTTTTGCCAAGAGACTTGTTGTTGAGGCAATGCTACTTGCGATAAAAACCGTATGGTCAGCTGCGAAATTGGGTGAAATGCCTATTTCCAATCCAGTAACCGTTGGATAATCTTGTGCCAATTGGGAATTAACAACTTGCCAGCTTGCTCCTCCGTCTGTACTGCGATAGACAGTACTCATATGAGGAAAACTTACAAAGACTGTTTGATCTGTTGCATAATTTGGAGAGACTGCAATCGAAGGACGGTAAGGGTCGAATGAAGATGGATTGGCAGGAGGTAGGCCGTTGGTCAACTGTGTCCATGTTCCACCTGCATTAGTACTTTTGTAAATTCCCTCAGCTGTATTGGCAAATAATGTCCGTTCAAAAAGCAATGTCGGTGCCAACGCTACAGATCCAGTAGGAATATCTGTCAGGCCAAGGTGTTTCCAGCCATTGAGTCCTGGAAATAGTTGTGCTGAAGCATGAGGTGAATATAGACTAAAGAAGAAAGCTACAAAAATTAAAATAACAATTTTGTATACTTTGAGGACCATAATTATTTATATTGTTAGGTTAACAGTAATTCAGAAAAATGTCAAATGTGCGAAATGTTTGCGAATTATTTTTCTTTAATATGCAGTAGTTAGTCTTTTAACGGCGGTGGGATTTGGATGAAAGTTTTGATGCGATGTACAGCAAAAGCATGACGACCAACGTCAGCGCGAGAAGAATTTGGACATTAATACCGCTTGAGATCTGATAGCGGTGCAGTGGGTTCGAGAACTTCGGGACTTGGGGTATTACGTTATAATCTTCGAACGGTCGGGATGACAATGGGTTATGTTTTAAATAGTTCTTTGTGTGTTCCGAGGAGTGAAAAATAGGCAATCGTCTCGTCACCTGATTGTACTTCTTCGTAAAATGCCCGGTAGTCGTTGGTTATATCAATACTTCTATACCCCTCATACCCCCTCTGAAGTGCATGGTTATTGAGGACTGGCTCTTGGAGATTTTTCTCAAAGATTTTAATTCTTTCAAGGAAACTCTTGCGGATTCTCACGTCAAGTTTCTTCAATTTTTTCAGTAATTGGGGGCTTACCTGTGTTTTCATACACCTTGCTTGTGCAGCCAGGCAATCATTTCATCTGCAGAATCAAATATTGGCGAGGCTTTTCCTGCTTTTCTATTTTCTCTTGCTTTTTTTAGTTGTGCTTTTGCATAAGGAGTAAGTTTTTCACCGGTAAACGTAATTGCTTTTCTTCTCGCAAACTCTTTAAGTAACCCAGTGATAACAGCACTTAGACTCAACCCCATCTCTTTGGCAGTTTTTTGTGCGTCATCTTTCACCCTCCGGTCTGTTTTTATGAGTATAGATACTGTATTCATATAGTAAAATTATATCTTTTTTATATATTCTGTCAAGCGCGGTGGGATTTGGATGAAAGTTTTGATGCAATGTACAGCAAAAGCATGACGATCAAGGTCAGCGCGAGAAGAATTTGGACATTAATACTGATTTCCCAGAAATTATTCATTTTTACCAAATTGTATGCTTTATCGATCAGGCTTCCAGTCTGGTATCATTGTATATGAACAATAAAATGATAAATAAGAAGAAGTTTTTATCTAATGTGATGGAGATTTTTGGTAGATTATCTATGAGACCTGGTAGACTTCTTGTAAAAAGCAATATAAATCAGCAGTATTGTCACTGCTAAAAGTAGTGTTATGATAAGGAATCTAGTATTAATATCGAGAAAAAATGCTTCGTTCATATATATACTTGCTCGTCCAGTTTTACGGCTAAAACTAAAAATATGATAGCAGCGATAATATCGTATGTCAATGACAAGAAGCCTGGAAGTGAATTTATAGGTACGAAATTAGGTGTGATTATGACTAAGCCTAGAGCTGCTGCTGCTAAATTGGTAGATAGACCAGAAAGGACTCTCAGGAGTGACTTATTGCCAAAAAATTTTCTCATTAAAAATACTCTACTGATTTTAGAGATATCTGTCAATATTGTATGAAAAATGTTTTGAAAGCGGCCAGACTTCATCCTTCAAAGGAGATGTTTATCACTATCTTTCTTATTTTGGTCTTGATGCTTATGCTTTTTCCTTTCATGTCGACGTTTAATGATGTATTGACGAGGATTGTTATTAATTTTAAGGGGTATTGGTTTATTAGGGAGGTTATTGTGCCGTTTGAGGTGAAGATGGTGGGGGCGATACTTTCGCTAATGGGCATGCAGGTTACGTTGACCAAGGAGTATGTCGTAATCGGGCAGGCTGAGCCGTTTGTGGCGGAGATTATGTGGAATTGTATCGGGTGGCAGTCGCTGCTTTTCTTCATAACGACTTCATGGGTGGGATTACAAGGAGACCGCTACACAAATTTTTCAAAACTTAAAGCCTTTGTAATAGGACTTCTTGGTACTTTTCTTATTAATATTTTCCGGATTGTTATCGTTATATTAATCGCTTATTATGCCGGGCAATTTGTGGCTGCTATTGTGCATGATTACGGGTCGCTTCTGGTGAGCATTGGCTGGCTGTTTTTCTACTGGTGGTTTGTGTACAGTTTTGTGCTAGAGGAGAGGGATGCTTCTAGTTAGTTTTAAGCCGTTTTCTCAACCAAAGGTTGAGTTCTGTTCCCCATACAATGCTTACTTGCTCCCGAGGTCTACGTCCTCGCGTCGCAAGAGCGCATGTTCGGGGCAGGGGTTTGTGTACTCGTTTGTGCTAGAAGAGAAGGATAGCAATATGCAGTAGGCTTCTGTTATGATTTATTTTTCCAATGTATTTTCGAAATGAATAAAATGTTTTTTTTGTTATTGATACTAAGTCTGGCAGGAAATGCTTTGTGGGCATTTAATGTTTTTCAGCCTCAAAAAAAAGACCAAGTTCAAGTTATAGAGACGAAGAATAAGTATCCTTTACTCGCCAAAAGGATTTTTATTGAAGACCGCAATGATGTTATCATCAATTTTATTTCTCTCCGAATGGATCTCAGCGAGTTGGCTGCGAAAGAAGAAGGAAAGATGGGAATATTTTTTGAATATCTTCCAACCGGGGTAACAATTGGTATCAATGAAGAGGAAGGGTTTCGGCGCGCAAGTCTTGTCAAGGTGCCGACTGTAATGAGGGCATATAAATTAATAGAGGAAGAGAAATTGTCCAAACAACAAGTTCTAATTGTCGAAAAAAAGCACTTAGATTCAGGGTTTGGTAAGCTTTACAAAGAAGGCGTGGGAACAAAACTTACTGTAGAAGAAGTAATAGACTTGATACTTTTAAAATCAGATAATACTGCCTATAATGTGCTCAGAGATGAAATTAATGAAATGTTTAATAAAGAGCAAGGATCGGATAATGAGATATTGTCTGTTTATGAGTATTTGGATATTCCGAAAGAGGCTGATCAGAATACTTTGGAAATATCTCCCAAAAATTTTAGTTCAATGCTCATGAGTCTTCATTTTTCGTCATATTTGTCGCTTGAAAGCTCGAATGAGATACTGGATATTATGTCCAAGAGAGCTAAAAGCTTCAATATGATTTCTGCTGCAGTGCCAAAGGAGATAAAGGTTGCTGATAAATTTGGTGTCAATGCAGAGGGAGAAAATGAGATTGTCACCTCTGATTGCGGGATTGTATATGTGCCTAAGCGGCCATACATATTGTGCGTGATGGTGAAGGAGCGCCCGGAAGTGGCGGCAGAAAAGATTCTTGCAGTCTCGAAGTTGGTATATGATTTTGTTTCAAAAGTGAATCCTCCTAATACGGGTGATTGATAAGGCTTATGGATTAAGCTTCTAATTATCCTCTTCTTTCCGGTTGAAAACCATTAAAAAGAAAATTATGCCCATGTAGAAGCCTACTGTAAAAATTCCAAAATCTAACATCATAGTGAAGAATAATGGGGCAGTAATCCGTCAGCAGACGGAGGGGGCAGAAAAGTAAATTCATTCTAACTTTCAGAGATCGTACTGTCAAGCAGAACTAATTACTGATATAATAGTTGCGTCCTTATAAGTGTAAATTTTCGTACTATATAAAGATATCCTTATTACTATGGGTATTTTGTGGATAAGTTGTGAATAAGGGGTTTAGGGACAGGAGATATTTTGTAGTATCATTGTAAATATGCTTTTTCGTCCGGAGACTTCTTTGATGCCAAGTGTCCTGGCTTTATCGGGCTTCTTTATTGATAATTTTCCTCATATTTACTGGTATCCATATTGGTATTTGGGAAATCCGTTTCATTATCTTATTGGCCCTGTGGCGCCGGTACTACTTATGTTTTTTACAGGAATTACACCTTTTTCTTTGTATTGTTTATATCTTGGTCTTATTGTAATAAGTGTTTTGGTTGGAGGATTTGGGATTTATTTGTTTGTTAGGGAGTGGGAGGAAGATAAGTTCAAAGTTCCCCACAAGGGGACTACCTTCTTCGAAGGGTCGCAAAGTTCAAAGTTTAAAGTTAAGGTTGGAAACTCGCATAGCGTGGCTTTGGATCAAAGTTACAAATTTGCTCCGGCTGCATTTATTTCGGGATTGTTGTATGTTTTGTTGCCGTTTTCGTGGTTTGGGTTGTATTACCAAAATGGTTTGAAGATGGTGGCTTTTGCGGTTATACCTTTTGTTTTTATTTTTTATAGAAGGTTTTTGCTTGCTCATGCCAAATCTTTATTTATTAATTATTTTTTTCTGGTTTTATTAATTGTTGTTTGTTTGCTGGTTACGATAAATGTTTTATTGCCGCTTATAATTGGCGTGGCGGCAATATTTATTACTGTTGAAAGATTGCTTAACCGCGCAAAAATCTCCCCTGTTCCGCCCCTGTCAAGCAGGCGGCCTCCTCCCTTTGGTCGTCCGGCCCCCTCTTTAATAAAGAGGGAAACTCAATTAATTACACCCTTTAATAAAGGCGGAGAAGAGGGATTTCCCCGTAATGACAGTGCGTTGTGGGCATGGAGAGAGGAGAAAATAGTGCAAACTATAGTTGTTTTCTTTCTGGCTTTGAGTTTCGCAACCTTTTGGTATACACCCGGGTTTTGGTTTGTGCTGCTTACAAATCCTTCACTGGGTGGTGTACCTTTGTGGAACTTAATTGTTAATCTTTTTCATGCGGCTTTAAATTTTCTTCCTTTGATACTAGCAATACTGGTAGTAAAATGGCGGTCTCTTTCCTCTAAAAATCTGCGTGAAATTGGCGGGCGACGACCTTTCTTTTTCGCATTTTTGTTTTTCCTGTCCTTTTTATTTTTAACCATTGTCCGATTATTGGCTGATCCAAAATTTGTTATAGATTGGATCGGATTTTTTCCGGAACTGCAGTTTGGTGCGAGTATGCTAGGTGGTGTATTGTGTGTTTGGTTGTTAGGAGGTAAGCGAGGTTTCAGCGGGCAAGAAAAAATTAAAATTTATTTATCGAGGGGGCTGGTGTTTGGGTTTGGAGCAATATTGGTGATTATAACCGGACTATTGATTTATAGTTTATTTTATTATTCAAAAAGTGACTATCAGAAACAAATACTTACTGTAATTCAACCGCATATAAAGGATAAAAATGCAAGAGTTTTTTTGTCGGGTTCGGATGTTTTTTGGATTAATTCATTTTTGCCGCATATGCAAGTCCGGGGCGGGAATGAGGGAGGATCTATTCATCCGTATTGGTCGCATGGTGCTTATCAAATTAGAGAAGGGGAAAAAGCAGCGCTTGCCGTGAATTGGTTAAAGATTTTTGGGAGTTCATATATCTTGCTTCACAAGCCTGAATCTTCCGATCCGTTTCATGATTTTAAACATCCGGAGAAATTTAAGCTTTTAGACTTATTGGCTGATAAAAACGGGGATATGCTGTACAAGATTCCTAAGGCATATATTGCCCGTGTGGCAGACAGGAGCATTTTAGATTTAAAGAAACCAAAGGGCGGGGCAGATGAAAAAAGAGTTAGTGAATATGTAAGTAAATTTAAGCGTGAGGTTGGTTTTAACTATCTGTCGGGTGATACTTTTTCGGTAAAGAGTAATATTCTCAGCGGGGAAGTGATTAATTTGGCGTTGTCATATGATCCGTCATGGAAAATTGAGAGTGGCGAAGGACGAATTGTAGGTGATTCTTTGGGAAATTTGGTTATCGTGCCGAGTAGTACAGGAGTGCAGGAGTTTGTGCTTAAGTATGAAAAAGATAATGAATATTGGAAAACCTTGTTAGTTATTTTGATTTTAAGCGCGTTTCTTTGGAAATATAAATATATTTATCCGAGGCTGAGGAGATTGATGCCGAAGATTCATTTGGGGTTGGGTAAGGAGGAGTAAATGCAAGTATTGGGACGTTCCAATTACTTTCAATTAAGCAGCATTTTGTTTCGGAATGAATTGATGGCCTGGATGATTTTGCTCCCATGATTGTGATAAGGTCTGAAATTTATCGCGGAGCGATGTAACCTCTGCTTCTCCCAATTGTATTTCATCACCATTTGATATTTTGCTACCTTCTGTTGGTATAATCTCGTATTTATTCATTAACGTTCTGACATCCCCGTATAATTTTTTAAACTCTGGGGATTGAATTGGCTTGTCAGCTAACATATACATTTGTAAATGGCTTGAATGGGGATCTGACTCTTCTTTTCTATTTTTTCTTTCTTTTTTCTGAAACTTTAGGTCTTCGTCCATTATATGGGAAGCGACTTGATAGACAAACTTATCCTGAGGTAATTCATTTGCATCATATATGTTCCCTTCATATCCTCCAAACCACGACATATCCCGTGGGTTTGGCTTATCTTGGTAAACCCGGTTGAATACCATCATTAAGCGTCCCCATTGGGATCGAAAGCCTGCATTATTTTCTAGAGCAGCTTTATCATCTAATACAAGTTTTTCGCCAGTCGATTCATCAATCTGTTCTTTCATATGTTCTTCAGGAACGCGTAGCCGTTCAATTTGTGGCTTCATCCGAGCTTCAAGAGCATCAACAGAGCCTATACCATCTCTATCGTACTGTCTTGCGATATGAATTGATATTAATAGCTGAAGGGTTGGGTTACCCTGAGAATGGTGAAACGACCAAAAAAAGTTACCTAGTATCTTTCTATCTAGAGGTTTCAAACCGTTTGCATGTTCCAACCCTTCTTTTAGGCCGTCCATAATTTAATTATATCATTCCCTAGGGTAAATCTGAAAAATCTAGAAAGGATAACTTGCATTTTGGGATTTCTCCTCGGTATTATTAATTAGTATGGAAAAAAATGCGGATATTAAGCGGGGAGTGGATTTTGAGACGCGGGTGGATGCTGCTTTGTCGCTTAGTGAGGCGATTGCCTGGTGGAAAGGGGGGCGGCTTAATAAGAGGACTCTTTTATTCCTGTTGTCTGTTTGTATATTAAATATTATTATTGTTTTTCCGATTTTTGGGCGTGATTTGACTTCAGCGTATTCATCGAGTTCATTTTTGGTTTTGATAAGTGAATTTTTTCAGAGGTTAAATCTTTCGCAACATGCCTTTTTTTCTGTTCTGACTTTTTTTTCTTTGACTTTTGCTCCAATCAGCATTTATCTTTTTGTCCGGAAAATAACAATGAGGAATGAGATAACTGCTTTAATCTCAACTTTACTTTTTATTCTGCCTAATCCATTTTTGGGAAATGTACCTATTCTTGTAGCAGCAGTTTTAAAGGGAGACGGGGCACATGTTATGGCGGTTTCTTTTATTCCGTTTTTTCTTCTCTATGTGCAAATGTTTATTGCGACGGGAGTTCCGGTACTTTTTTTCCTGACCGCGATCGGGATTTCATATATCGCAGTTATATCGCCTTTCGCAGCATTTAATTTCATTATTATTTTTGGCGTTTTGATAATCGCGGAAGGATTTCAGGGGAATTTGCGTATTAAAGTTATCCGGGCTTTCATTTTATTGCTAACTGCAGGTGGCTTGTCCATTTTTTGGTATTATCCGAGTACGGTGTTAAAATTTGTGGAATCGCCTTATATTCAAACCACAATGGATAAGTTTTTAGGGATACTGCCGGCCGCAATTCCAATTATTCCTGTGGCCGGAGCTTTGTCATTTCTTATTTTTGACCGACGGGCGCAATTGAAGCCGGTTTTTTTAAGTTTGTCTATTTTTTTAATATATGTTTCGTTGTACTTTGTAAATAGCCAGTTGAGTATAGTTGGAATATTTAGCGCGGAGCGATATTTGCCGGAGCTTACTTTGTCCGCATCGTTGATTCTGGCGATACTTTTTGTGCTATTACTAGAGCTTGTTATCAGGCGTGCGTATGCGAAAATGAACGCGAGACATGTGTTTTTTGGTTTTATGTTTTTGATTACTTTTGGAGTTGCTATTGTTGGTTTTATGACTTTTTCAGGGATCGGTACAGTGCATGCATTTATACAGACAGAACAAATTATTGGAAGTTATAATGAAGGTGTTTTTGGGCTGGGAGGGTTTATTGATTTGCGTGATATAACTTCAATTGGCGCAAGTTTAGTGTCTTTGATTACTTTTGCTTTTTTAGTATATATTTTGCGTAAGTATCCTTCGGTTGTGAAGAGGTGAAATATTAATATTGCTTCTTTTTATTTCGCGATGAATACACTTTTTCTAGTCATCGGACCTTTAACTATTTGTGAAAATGATGCCTAAGAATTAGTTGCTTATTACATTTAAGTTAATATTGCCTATCATTCATTCCTACGAAAAAGTGTATTCCTCGCTTTATTTTTACTCATATATTATCTTTTGGCGATATGTTGAATATAAGTATTAATAATTTTTGCAAAACCTGCTAAGATGGGGTTGTGAGGGCGGCAAAATTTTTATTGGGGTTACTTCTTGTATTGGCGAGTATTGCCGCTATTCTTTGGGTTAATTTTCAAATTATTGGCGGATGGTTTGGAAAGAATGGGCCGGCTGATGTGGGATCGATCGAGGTTTCGTATGTTTCGATGGCGAGGTTTATAGTTGATTTCGGTTCGCCATTTACAGGGTCCAGTTGGAATCCGTTATGGTATTTTGGATTTCCAACGCATTTGTTTTATACGCCTCTTCTACCTTTTCTAGAAGTTTTTCTGCATTTGTTAAATGGCACACCTTTGTGGGCTGCGTACAGATTTGTTACGGGGCTCGGTTTTATTCTCGCGCCTGTTTCGTTATTTTTTCTGGGGTGGCTGTTGTCGAGGCGGGTAATTGGAGGGGCGATTGCCGGTATGTTATTTTCGGTAAGCCCGACTATTTTTTATTGGTTGAATAGCGGGGTAGCGGGTGATAAGTTTTCGTCTGATTTCTGGGATCCGCGGAGATTTACAATTTTGGTGAGATGGGGCGAGGGGCCGCATATATTGTCATTGGTGTTTGTACCATTGGTCGGTGTTTGTTTTGCAAGATATCTGGAGACAAAGAAATTTTACTGGTTGCTGCTTGCGGCAATTTGCTTGGGTCTGGCAGGCTTGACCAATGCCATTGGGCTTTTTGCGAGTATTCTCATTATTGTTGTGATGAGTTTTGTTAAATACGCACAGCAGCCGGCGTCACGAAACACAACTATGCGTGCCGGATTTTTCACAGGAGTTTTGGCTTTTGGTCTTATTTCATTCTGGTACAATTTGTCATTTATTTTAAATTTTTTTGCCGAGGGTGGGGGGACCGGAAAAATGCTGGTCGAGTTATTTCCCTGGGGTTGGATCGCCGGGATTTTCGCTATTATTTTTGTTTATTTTATATTTAATAAAGTTATACGGCATTTTGGTCTGGCTGTGTCACTTTTGTGGTTTGCGATTTTCTTCACAGTTGTTTATGTCTATTATTCTACGGAAACAATCGAGCTTTTGCCGCAGGCGCTGCGTTACAATGTTGAAGTTGATATGAGTTTGTCGCTGTTGTTGGGGGTTGGATTTGCGGGAATAGTGGATTTGTTAGCTAAGAGAGCAAGAGTATTAGGGTATGCGGTTCAAGGGATAGGCTTTTTATGTATCTTAGGTTTCGTAGGGTATATTCAACCATTTATTCCGACTGCTTACAAAGCCGCAAGTAATGTTGTAGATATTAAAAAAACAGGTGAATACGAAATTGCTACATGGCTTGATGCTCATGTAGAAACGCAGATAGGAACGAGGGTTTTTGTGCCGGGCAATTATGGATTCTATCTGAATTATTTTACAAACTTATGGCAGCATAGAGGTGCGCTTTTCCAGGCGGCAATTCATTCCTGGCCTGAACATATGCATTATCAAATGGCAACCGGAAAAAATGCCGAAATCGCCCACGCATGGCTGGTTATAGCAAATGCGAAATTTGTTGTAGTTTCGGCCAGGGAGATGTATCACGAAATAAAGTATCCCGAGAGGTTCCGTAATTATGAAGTAGTTTATGATCAAAATGGAGATATAATTTATGAAGTGCCCCTCAAAAGATCATCAGTTGCGAAGCCGGTAAATTTGGCACAACTCGCAAGACTAACTACTCCGGAGAAAGGTGATGATAAAAAAGCGCTTCTTGCTTATGCAGATTGGGTCGAGAATTCGTCTGTAAAAACGACGCACTTTACTATTGTGAATAATGACACATATAAGATTGAGGGAACAGTTGGAGAAGGGGAGGGGATATTGGTTCAAATGGCAGCAGATAGCGGTTGGAGAGCGAAAGATAATTTGACAGGAAAGGGAATAAATATTAAGACAGACCCTATGGACTTTATGGTACTTACCCCGCAAGTCCCGCTAAGCGGGATTGGGGACGGTCCTGTTGACATTACATTGACCCATGGAAAGAGTTTAGATGAATGGGTGGGGTATTTAGTATCTCTGGGAACTGTGGTGTTTGTAGTGTGGTATGGGGTTGTCGGGAGGAAATATCTGCATTTTTCAAAAGTGATAAATAGTAAAAAAGAAGTGGAGAAAAAAAGAGATAATTAAATTTTATATCATCTTTGATGAGAACCTGTGGCTTTGGAGTGAGATTGCTTTACTTCATCTTTTTCAAAAATAATCATACTATCATAAATATGAATACTTTTCAGAGTGCGCGTAATGTCGTTAATTTTTAATCTATGATCACGCGCATGCCATGCGTGAATCTGGTCTATTAGATCTTTTGTAAATTCTATAAATGTGCCATTTTTTTTATATCCACCTCCAAAATCCTTCCAGTAACTGGTATGTAAGTCTTCTGTAACATAAATACCCCTACTTTTAATTGCGGGAAATATTTTCTGAAAAGTAATAATTTGCTGCTTCATGAAATGTCCGCCGTCATCAATCACAATGTCTATCTCCCCCGTATTTTTAATTAGATTTTTTAGGAAAGAACTATCGCTCTGATCTCCGATGTGGATTTCAATTTGGTCTTCTATTACATCCTTACACCGGGAATCGATGTCAACTCCAATTATTTTGGCTTTCTTGCCAAAATAGTGTTTCCACATTTGAAGTGACCCGCCGTAAGCTACACCAAATTCAAGTACTGTCACTTCTTTTCCGCGATATTTTGAAAAGTATTGGTGATAGATGTCAAAATAATGAACCCACTTGATTATTCCACGTTTTTTATTATTTCGAAAATATTTCTCAAGAGGATTAGAGGTAGACGAGTGCATTATTAAATTATTATAGCAGGATTTATTTTATGTGTAATATTTTTACAGTATGACAAAAAGTAAAAATAATGGCCCTCTTATCTGTAATGTGACCGTTGCCTATAAAGATGATAAAGACCTCTCCGGACTTTTACAGAGTATTGAGCAGTTTGAAAATCAGAATTTTTCTTCCGAGGGCTTAGTGCCTTTTATTATTTTTATTAACTGCTGAACCCTCAAGCCTTCCTTTATAGACGGTTTCATTTGTTGCTTATTTATGCACGCAAGCGTAAACCTTTCGGCTATCTTTTTTATAACCTCAACTCTTGCTTTTTCGTCAGTCTTTGTGGAAATATTAGTTTTAGATTCTGGATTCCCGCCTTCGCGGGAATGACGATTGCGTAAGGCGTAAATAATTGGTTTTTTTCCATTATCGGTATAAATTGTGATTATAAAGTTTTTGACAAAACCGTTTTTGTTTTCGAGTATTATTGTTCCTCTTTTACATTTAAATATTAGTTGATGTCGGTTAAGTCCAACTGTATCGCAAGAAAGGTGAGCCATGCCGCGAGTTTTATTTTTGAAACCGAATAAAAGATCTACACCTACTTCTGCTTTGTTTAAGCTTTTTTTAGAATAAGAGAAATTACTTTTGATATCGTTTATTTCTCCACCAAAATATTCCAAATAATAAAGAGTGTGAGAAAAGTAGAAAGACAAGGCACCCCCTCCAATGGATGGGTCAGTTTTCCATGTTGAAATTTTGTTTTTAAGATCGAAGCTCAGAAAATTCCAGTTGACTGTAATATGTTTTAGTTTTCCGTACTTATTATTATCTAGTAATTTTTTTACTTTTATCCATTCATCTATTTCGGGGAAAATAAAATCGACCGCGTGGGTAATTTTATATTTAACAGCCAGAGCATAAAGAATCTTTGCGTGTTCATAGGTGTCTGCAAGAGGTTTTTCAGCAAATATATGAATTCCTTTTTGTATCGCGGTTTTTGCAATAGTGTATTGCGCGGCTGGGGTGACTGCTATTGCAAGCGCGTCTAATTTTTCCTTATCAAGCATTTCCCGCCAGTCGGTATAAGTATTTTTTAATCCCAGGCTAAAATAATATTTGGATAAGCGCTGCGGGTTATTTGCGCAGACGGCAACTATTGTGCAATTTTTTAGTGAATAAAAAGCGGGAAGAAGTCCATATAAGCCAAAGCCGGAACCTATAATGCCAACTTTTATAATAGCCATTTGGAGTATTATATGGCAAAAAGGTATCATTTGGTATAATAGCGTTTAAAGATGAAGCTATTTACTATTCGTCATGGTGCTTATGAAGATAAATTTGATAGTCAGGGAAGAAAACTTATTCATACTCCTGATTCTGCATTAGATACATTAGGCAGACTGCAAACATACCAGTTGTGTAAGATATTCAAAATACGGGGAATTACTTTTGACGCAATCTATACCAGTCCCTATAGGAGAGCTAAAGAAATGGCAGGTTTGGCAGCTAGAAGTTTAAATATTCATAAAGTTTCTGAAATTGATGGGCTTAAGGATGTATTTCCAAATAGCGCAAACGGTAAGCCATGGGAAGATCTTGAGAAAATTGGGGGTGATATATATGCTTATCCATTGGACGATGATCCACAAGAAAGTCTCAATCAGCTTGTTGACAGGTCCAGGCGAACAATAAGAGATATCATTGCTGAGGTAAGAGAAAAAAATTTTCAATCGATTGCATATGTATCTCACGGTGATACGATTTCAGCTATTGACTGGGCTCTGCGTAATTCAGAGAACCCAACTTTTTATGGTGAAATGAAACGTGCATTTTATCTGCAGAAAGCTGAGGCATTTGGGTACACACTTGACGCAAGCATGAGATTATCTGCTGAGGGGAAAATAATTACACTTGAGGCAGCGAAAGAAAGCATTGAGGGTTTCAGGGGTTTTAGAAACAGTAAAGAGATGTAATTTGGAACCCACGGGACTAATCGCGGCGTAGTTTTAGTCTCGATATTATTTAATCTTATCAAGCATTTTTCTATGTGAGGCTCTTACAAAATGTCCATCATTTGGCGGATTTGCATCTATCAATGAAACCGGAGGAATAAGATATACGTGTCGCGCTACATCTGACCATTTTCCTGGCCCGGTTGACAGAATATCAATAGTATCGATGGCTGCATCAGAGTCTTTTGGTATTGATTTATTTATTCTATGTAGAGTATCTAGAAAAGGTACTGATCCTCCAACAGCTTTAGGCGGATGAGGAAATCTTCCAACAGTAGAAAATATCACATCATATCCTCCCGGTCTTTCTACAATAGGTAAACCTGTCTGCCCAATTATATCGCTCATTTGTTTTTTGACCTCGAGTATTTTTGTGTCTTTATTGGGTAAAAATGCTGCTACAATTGAAACAGAATTTTGAGGCCGATCGATAGATGGCATAACCCGATACAATTGTAGATTTATAGATCCGGGTGGATGTGTAAATCCTTTTTGCAATGCTTGATAGTATGTTCTTACCGCAACAGCGTCTATCCCAGCTGCTTTTCTTCCTTTTTCGTTAAATTCAAGATCACGAAGCGTTACATGTTGAAAGCTACGCGGCACAAAGTGTATATCCGGCTCAACTGCTTTTAGTTGCGTTTCAACTTTTTGTAAATATTCCTCTACCTGTCCTTTAATAAAACCGATGGTGGTTACAGAATACCTATCATCTCCTGTTTCACCTGTTAAAATGGGGTTATCTACAGTTTCACCTGCTTGAATAAGTCGAATAGCATGTTTTTCTCTATCTTTATATTCGCTTTTTAAGCGTTCTTGAACTGCTTCAAGGCTTTCAGGCGACTTCTCACCTTCACCAAATGTCATAAAAAAATTATACCATTGAAAAGTCAAAAAATAATTTCAGTTTCTAAGAGACCTTTTAAATAGGCACTTAGGTTTGAGAATTCTTCACAACCTTGAAATCAGGTAGGGGAATTAGAAAATCGGATTTAAGACCACGTGCTTTTAAGCGTTGCATTATTGGAGCGGCCAGGTGCCAGGCAAGTATTACAACGTAGTCAGGCTGTTCTTTAATAAGCCTCTCATTATTTACAATAGGCATATGTTTGCCGGCTAAATACTTTCCAAGTTTCAGAGAGGTGGGTTGCTCAGTTATATAGGGCATTAATTCTGTATCAACTCCGTAATAATTCAGTAATGTGGCGGCCCGGGCGGGACAAGCGTCGCCGACTATGAGTTTGCCATTCTTTTTTGCGGTAATTAGAAATTCCATCATGGCAAGGCGGGCTTTTTTGACGCGATTGGCGAATTTTTGAAATGTGTCTAATTTATCTAAACCAAATTTTTTTTCAATGTTGAGTAAATTTGCAATAGATGGATTTTTGGTTCTTCCTTTTCCTTTGGTGGTATGGATACGGATATTGCCGCCATATCTATCGCCCCGTTCAACATCGGTTACGGTAAAATCGTATGTCTTGAAAAGGTTGATTTGTGAGTTCAAAGAATATGTTCTTAAGTGTTCGTGGTATATTGAGTCAAATTGTCCATCTCTGATAATATCGAGCAGATAGTGAGTTTCATTTATAAAAACGCCGTCTTTTTTTAGAAGCGCATGCGCGCCCATTACAAATTCTCCGATCGTTTGCATGTGGGCGAATGTATTTGTTGTAACAATCATTGCGGCGGGACCATATTTTTTCTTAATTTTGTTGGCAAGTTTTATGTCGAAAAATTCTTGTATTGTTTCGATTCCATTTGCATTTGCGTATTTTGCAATATTGGTTGGCTCAACTCCTAACACTTTAATTCCCTGGCTTTTGAAGCCGTTCAGGAGGGTACCGTCATTTGAACCGATATCTATCACTAAATCATTTGGAGTTAGTTTATATTGCTTAATTAGGGATTGGCTCATTATTTTTTGATAATCGGCAACTTCTTTTGTAATGCCTGGTTTATAAGGGTAAGCCGGGTGATAAACTTCTTTTCCGTCAACACAGTAATCGAGCTGAACGCCTGTGCATTTCTCGCACCATATCATGCGCAATGGATATGTTGTTTCAGGAAGGCGTAGAGATTCTTCGGAAAGCAAGGTATTTGCTAAAGGTTGATGTCCTAAGTCGAGAATTAGGTGGACTTTTTTAGAATTGCAGACTTGGCAGTTTTTGATAGGTCCGGTTTTTACGAAGTGATATTCAGGATAGGGGAAATTCATCGGATAATTATAGCACAGGTATTTTGAGACCGTTCCCGCCTAAGCTTACTTCAAGCCTTTTCAGTACTATTCGTACACGGTTTGAAGAGCGCTTGGTCGGCGGGCAGGCGTGAATTAAAATTTTTTTTGCTGCGAAACTCGCCCGCTGAGAGGGCTCAGACAGTCTTGCTGCAAAAAATTTTATTCACTCACTTTCTCACTTTCTAATATAAATTAGGCGAAATTATACTTTTTTACGTACTTCAAATAGTCTTTAATCCCATTTTCAAGATTCATTTTAGGAGACCATCCAAGCATCATTCGCGCTTTTGAATTGTCCATTGTGCCCCGTCTCGGTTTGTCTGTCAGGGTTTTTATTTCGTATTTTAAGTTGAAATATGGGCGTAAGTGACTGATGAAAGTTGAAAGTTTTTGTGCTTTGCCTCCACTTATATGGAATATTTCTTTTGTAGGAGCAACTGAAATTACCTTAATGATTCCCTCAACAAGATCTTTGATATAAATAAAATCAAGCCAGGCATTTTCATTAATCCAGAATTTTTCATTTTTGATAGCATTATTGATAATGGAATTCACTGCGCGTTTGTGTAAATCTCCAAAACCATATACATTGGTAGATTTAATAATCATCCAGTTATCCAGGTGAGATGTAATCAAAAACTCACCACTAGCTTTGGAAACACCATATACAGTGACAGGTTGAATTGCGGCTTTTTCATTTATTGTGAAATCAAAGTTACCGTAAGGTGCAATGGAGGACATAAAAATGAATTTCTTGATTGGGTATTTTTTTACTACTGAAGCAATTTTATATGTGAGTACTGTGTCTTCCGCGATTTGTTTTAGTGAAAAGAGGGAATCAAAGCTATGCTCTAGTGGATACCCTGCTAAGTGAATTATGATTTGAGGTTTTTCTTTTTTTATTATTTTTTCACCGATCTCTTCGAATCTTCCTTTATAGAGAAGTGCTTTTTTTAACAATGATTTATTTCGAAAGTCACGTATTTTTTTGATATGTAACTTGTTGTCTCCATAATCGAGTAAGGGGTCTATAATTACCACCTTATAATTTTGGTCTGTTAAATATTTCGTGAGCCATGAGCCGATAAATCCTGCGCCTCCGATCAATAAACATTTCATATGTGGTTTATAAATGCAAATTCTTGCGTAAAGTATAGCATAGACTTAATCTTAAGAATGCAGGATATTTTTGACTTTAAGAACTGATATAATTTCTCTAAGTTTCTATCCAAAAATATTATGAAACATAGAGTAGCAATTGTTCGCGGGCCGGGGCTAAGTAAATGGGAGATGCAGGTTTATGAGCCTTTGATGGAATGGTTTGATTTGACTGCTATTGCTTCAACCAGACCGGTTAACGATATACAAAATATACAATTTCCTATAAAGCGACTTGTTTGTCCTACGCAATATTTAACTTTAATGCCTAAAATTATTCCGATTATGTTTAATATGTTTGGCGATACACAGTGGCTGTATGGTTTTGAAAAAGTTGTTTCAGGGTTTGATATTGTTCATAGCGTTGAATTGTTTAATGGTTATTCAGTGCAAGCTGTGAGGGCAAAGAAAAAAGGTATAATAAAAGCTGTAACTTTAACAATACATGAAAATATTCCATTCACTTACAATAACTATCCTGCCAAAATGGCTTTAAAACAGGAAGTAATTGAGGGAGCAGACCGTTTTCTTGCTATTAATGAAATGAGTAAACAGATGCTTCTTCTTGAAGGGGTTGATGAGAAACGCATATCTGTTATTCCGCAAAGCGTAGACACTCATGTTTTTCGTCCGCCATCAGATTCCGATAAAGCGGATTTAAAAAAACTGAGGAAAAAATATAATTTGAATGATGATGATTTTGTTGTTCTTGCTGTTGGAAGGATGGTTTGGGAAAAGGGATGGTATGATCTGATACCAGCGGCATTGCGAGTTTATCAAAAATTAAAAAATGTTAAATTTATATTTATAGGATCAGGACCGGAGAGGGAGCAAGTAGAGGCTTTTTCTCAACGGCTTGGACTAAGCAAGACAATTATTTTTGCGAGTCTTCCTTATAGTATGATGAATAGTGTATTTCGCATGGCAAATCTTTTTGCCTATCCTAGTCTTGCCACCAGACAATGGAATGCACAGTTTGGTGGTGGAGTACTTACTGAAGCAATGGCAACAGCGCTCCCGATTGTCGCAACATTAAATGGAGGGGTGATAGACCTTGTTGGACGTGGGGGGGGGATTTTTCTTCAACCGCAGCGGTTTGGGGAACTTGCAGATGCTATCATCAAGTTTGCCCGTGATTCTAAGCTTTGTAAAAAAATCGGTCAACGTAATAGAGAAACAGCTTTGAAACTTTATAGTCTCCAAGTGGTTGCTAAACAGATTAAAAAAGAATGGGAAATTGTTATATAAAAAATTTGAAATTTGCCCTACGAGGGGACTAGGTTTTTCCCCACGAGGGGATTGGCGCAAACCGTCGAAATTTGAAATTTTTAATGGCTTAATATTTTAAATTTAATAATTGTAACATTGTGATTTGATTGAAAATTGTAAATTTTAAATTGAAAATTAATAAAGTTTATGCTAAGAAAAGTACAGCCTCTTCTATCAAATTCTTCTTTGGATGTACGAGCGCTGAAGACTAAGGCTGTTGATAGTTTTTTTGTTTTGGCAATCCGGCGTGTTTTAGTACAAGTAATTCAAACTATCTCCAGCATACTGCTTGCAAGATTATTATTTCCTGATGTTTTTGGATTCTATGTATTGCTTTTATTTTTTCAAGGGATATTCCTTTTACTTACAGATATTGGTTTGTATATGTCTATCATTCAAGATAAAAAAGAACCTTCAACTCCTGAGTTGCGAAGTATTTTTACACTGCATGTGCTACTAGGAAGCATTACAACTATTATTTTCTGGTTTTTGGTTCCTGTTCTCTTTAATTTATTTAATCAATCTCTTGACGCACAGAAATTGTTTGTTGTTCAGTTAAGTTCTTTAGCCCTTATTTTTTTCAATTTAAAATTAATACCGCAAGCATTACTTGAAAGAGCGATCGATTTTAAGAGAATAACTATTGCAGAAGTGAGTGAAGTATTAATATTTAGTATATGTACAGTAGTGCTTGCCATTAACGGGTTTGGTGTTGCCAGTTTTATTTGGGGTTTATTGGTGAGTAGATTTTTTATAGCTGTTATCTTTTTTTGGCTTAGACCTTGGAAAATTGGAATTTCTTTCTCTTTGCAACATTTAAAGCGTTTTTTATCATTTGGAATACCTATTCAATTAAGTAGTGTATATGGAACATTAAGCGGGGCGGTTGCTCCTGTAATTGTTGGCGGCATGTTAGGCGTTACGGCACTAGGGCTTGTTATTTGGGCAGGGGGAGTTGCCGGATTATCAAGAGTTATTAGTGAAATTATTTCACGTATATTGCTAACGCTTGGTGCCAGGTCACAGAGTGATCCTGAGATTTTTAAAAAGACGATTGAGAGGGCGACGCATTTATCTACTGTAATTTCATTTCCACTTATAGCGCTTATCTTTGTACTCGCAAAACCAATTACATATATTATTTTTACCGATAAATGGCTTGGTGGGTTGGGGACATTGTATGTTTTTTGTATTTATGGAATATTTGCGATTTTACAAGATATTTTAATTCACGCATTGTGGGGAATTGGTAATTCAAGAGCAGTTCGTGATATCACATTATTATCTGTGGTATTACAATGGATATTTTCTTTTATTCTTGTATCAAAGTTTGGATTGATAGGTTTTTCAATAGCGTGGCTTTTGACAGGGGTCAATTGTATTCTATTGTATTTGGAATTACGAAAACGCGTGAAAATTAACATATTGACAGATCTTCTCAAAACTTTGGCGCTCTCGGTTTTTACCGGTATTGCGACTTTTTTAGTTACGTTATTTTTTCCTATAATATCAATTTGGCATTTGATAGGGACTGGTTGCGTTGGTTTGGGATTTTATATCCTTATTGTGTTAATTTTGCGGAGAAAGATGTTTGTAGAGAATTTTGGAGTTATTAAGGAATTGATGGTACGGAAAAGGGTTGAAAAGTAAGATTGATTGTGGATATGCATCCGTTCGTGAATAAAATTTTTTTTGCTGCGAAACTCGCCCCGCTGAGCGGGCTCAAACAGTCTTGCTGCAAAAAATTTTATTCACTCACTAATTTTCACAATTCCTAAACGATTTCGCTGTTAATTCAGCCTATTATTTTTGGGAAGGGGATGGGGATGATAAATTTTCCGCCTTGATTTGTGAACCATTGTTCTTTATTCATGATAGGTACAGCCGAATTCCAGGCAAGAATTAGGATGTAATCAGGGATGTTTTTTTTGAGTGTATGCGGTGGAAGAATGGGGATGTGGTTTCCAGGCATATAGAGAAATTGTTTTGAGGGAGTACTATCTGTTATATAGTCAATTGTTTGATTTGTGATGCCGCAAAAATTTAAAAGCGTAGTCGCTTTTGCAGGTGCTCCGTAACCCGCAATTTTTTTACCTTGTTTTTTTATATCAGCAAGAATACGAGTGAGTGTTTTTTTGATAATAAGAGGTTGTCTGGCAAATTTTTTATAGATTTTATCCTCATGGAGTTTAAGAAAACGTTCTTTCTGAATGAACTTTAGAACACTGTTTTTGACCTGAAAACGTCCTGACTTATGAGAGGCATAAATGCGCAGAGATCCTCCGTGGTTGGCTACATGCAATACATCAAAAACTTGTAAATCGTACTTCTTCAATAAATAAATGATGGGATGGAGAGAGAAATAACAAATATGTTCATGATACATTGCATCAAACTCATTTTTATGGAGTAAGTCTGCAATGTATTGCACTTCAAAAATAAATATCCCATTGGGATCAAGTATTTTTTTTGTTGCAGCCAGAATGTCATGAATTTTATCGGTATGTGCTAAAACATTATTGGCTGTTATAATCCCTGCTTTTCCATATGTATTAAATAGGTGCGGGACAATATGCGTGCCAAAAAAATCGTTAATTGATTCAAGATGTTTTTTATTAACTATTGTTGTGATGTTGGTTGCAGGATCAACTCCTAATACCCGCGCGCCAAGTTTTTTTAAAGGTTTCAGAAGAACTCCGTCATTACTGCCTACGTCAATTGTTAATTGTTTTATCTGACGCGGAAATTTTTTTATAAGATCTAGAGCATATTCATCAAAATGTTTAATTAAGGTGGAAGATGCGGAGGAAAAATATGCATAATTATTGAACAGTTGGCCACGATCTACGATATCAAGTAATTGAGCCAAATGACAATTGTGACAGTAATAAATGTTAAGCGGAATTTTTAGATCAGGTTTTTTTAAGTCATTTTTTGTGAGATAGGAATTCGCAAGAGGCAGATTGCCCAGAGATAAAAAACGTGTGAGTTTTTTGCCTTTACATATTAGACAGTGTTTGCTTTTTTTAATCTTAGCTTTCAACATATTGTTTCAGTTATTATATACCACTTAACCCCGATCTGCGCGGCAACTCTAAGGTATAATATTTATAAATCTGAGGAGTATTATATAAAATAAGTAGCAAATGTAATTAATATAATATGTGAATTATATTTTTTATGATAGGTGTGTTATCATTTTCTTATGCAGAAGTACCTTGCTAAAGGTTTAACTTTCCTATTCCACATAATTGCAATATGCTTTCTAGTCTATTTTACACAACCATTTGCTGACTGGTATTTGTCAGCAGTACCTGCTCACGGGGTCGATTTATATAATAGTGTTACTCATGCAATGTACCATTTGAATTCTTTTTCTTTGCCTTTTAACAGCTTCAAGGATTTTTGGTACGCAGGATATCCTGTAATGCAGGATTTTCCACAGTTGTCATATTACGCCATGGTGCCGTTTGTAGCATATTTTGGTGGACCTATAGGAGTTCAGATTTTTGCTATGGCAACTCTAGTTTTGCTTCTAATTTTTTCATATTTTCTCTTTTATGAACTTTCTAAAAATAACGGTTTGTCAGTCCTGCTTTCGCTTTTGGTTTTACTGTCAGTAAATATTTACGGCGCTCTGACATGGGCGGGATCAGTTCCATACTTTGCTTCACAATGCTTATTCCCGCTTGGGTTATTTTTTGGAGTAAAGTATCTAAAAAATCCGCAGATAAAGAATTTGTCTCTCATGATATTAGTAACCGGTATAGGGATACTGATACATCCATTGGCTATTGTTGCGTATCTCATACCATCACTTACGCTACTTATCATTGCAGGCGGAATCGGTGCACGTTATAATGTAGCCCGCATTTTGCAGCAGATTTTCTTTTATGTAGCAGGTTTTATCTTAATTTCTTTTACTTATACTTATAATTTCTTTTATGCAATTCTTATTGATAAGATACCTCTTTTTGTTTTCCAGACGTCAAAAAGCGGAGATGTTAAAAATGCTACTACAGGCGCGCAAGACATAGTGGATTTTTATAAAGGACAAGTCGCAAGACTCTATACAGATACTGATGAGAGAATATATTACTTGTTTGCAATTGCTTTTATATTATTTATTTTAGGATTGTTAATTGCAAGAAGAAGAAGGCAAGCATTATATTTTTTCCCACTTTTTTTTATTGCTGCCTATACAGCATTGCATCCGGCACTCAATTTGTCAGGTATAATTAGTTTTTTTAAACACGATCCATACCGTGCATTTTGGCAATTTCCTATTGCTGCAGGAATGCTGATTGCTTTTTTCTGGGGGTTTTTTCAGGCAAGCCTTTTTGAACGTATAAAAGCAAGATTAAAGATTGTTGTGTTTATACCGGTTGTTAGCTTATCAGTTTTATTTCTTATAGTTTCATTATTTATTTTTAATAGCTCCTTTGCTTCGGTAATCGATAGGATCGATAAACATTCCGATACCTCTTCAGCGTTTCCCGAAGTGTTGAGTATGAAGCTAAATAAGGAAGATCAGGACGATTTAAAACGCAAACTAATTCCATCTTTTTTGGATCCTAATGATAAAAATAAAAGGCTATATGATTCAGACGCGACTGTAAATATATGGTGGAACAGTCTCTATGATATGCCGCTTGCGCGGGGGTATATTGATCCTCCTATTGGAACAACAAGACGAAGCGGGTTGTTCTTATTGGATACTTCTATTGGTAATGATGTCCTGGTACGTGATTTAAAATTTCCTGAAGAAATAGCCGTGAACTACGCGCATTTTCTTACCGATTGGCATGGTGTATATTTTTATGAAGGGGGACATGTGTCACCTGCCTCTAATGCTCCGCCATCATCTTATCTTTTGAAGGATGATTTTTTTGATAAAAAAGAGACTGTTACTGTTCCCGGTGCAATATTACGCAACGAAACACCGTCAGGACGGCCTGAAGCGCGTATGGATCTAACTCAATCACTTATGTATTATAGAGTGAATGAAAAATATACAAGTCCAGTTGTCGTTGGCAGCAATGCACCGGCAATAGCTGTGTTTACTGATGATGCAGGGTTTGAGCAAGTTTGGAGAGCGCTTGCAATAGAGAATATACATTCACGTCTATTGGTACCAGTTTATATCGAAAATAATATTGATTCAGTTTCTTCTAACGAACTCGCTCAGTTTGATGCTGTAATTCTACATAATTATACATACAGTAATAAAGATAAAGCTTTTCGTATGCTGGGTGAATATGTTCAAAAAGGAGGAAACCTTTTTGTTGATACAGATGGGGAGATCGCTGACGCAAATTCTGATTCTTTGGCTGAACTTTTTCCATTTGATAAATCCGAGAGAAAAGAATTACAAAAAACCTGGGATTTAGAGGAGACGTCTGATCCACTTATTAACGACATAGATTTTAGTCTTTTTGGTCTCCCAGTATATAATGAAAAACCCTGGAAATTTTCTTATCCTACCGGAGACGCGGTCTTGCGTGATAATGTAAAAGTAATTTTGAAAAATTCAGGGAAACCGATTTTGATGAAAAGGCAATACGGTTCAGGCAAGGTGATTTGGTCCGGTATGAATATTCTTTATCATATTAATCAAAATCCAATAGCTGCGGAGGGTAAGTTTTTCAAAAATATAATCACTGAACTTGTCAAATTAGGAGATGGACAGTTCACCAAAGTGGACGTAGTATGGGACAGTCCTGAAAGAGTCCACGTAAAGTCAAACAGCAAGCCTAAGGCGATTCTTTTTAAGGAAGAATTTTATAACGGATGGTCGGTGAACGATAAATATAATGGGAGTCAAAAAATTTATACAACCGGACCAACTTACCCTGGCTTTATGTATGTTCCTCTTAAGAAGAATGACGCAAACAAAGCCGATGTTACTTTCTCGTATAATGGTGATCCGTTATATTGGGCGGTGACAATTGTGCAAATAATTGCAATTCTTTTTGTTCTTGAATTAATAATATTTAAAGGTAAAATTGTGGGGGTAAGAACGCATAAGATGTATCATAAAACGCGAAAGAAAATTGGTTCGTGGTGGGAGAAGGAGGAGGAGTAAAATAGTTCAAAGTTCAAAGTTCAAATTAATACTAAATGTTTAAATTTTAAAATCCAATTTAAGTTATGAAGAAATTAATGCAAAAGTTTATTTTGTTAATAATTCATTTTATTTTTGTTTTGGCGATTATTGGAGTTTTTTGGCCAATGGCGGAGTGGTATTTTAATAATCCGACATTGCCACCTTCGCGGGAGAATGTGCTGGCAAATCCATTATGGGGTGTGGATTTTTTTTATACTGCATCCCTTGTTAATCTTCTGAAGGATAATTTTGTACTTCCGAATGCGAGTTGGGGATACGCGTGGTTTAGCGGTTGGCCTTCGTTGTCAAGCTATCCCATTTTGCACTATTATTTAATTGTTCCCTTAATAGCATTTTTTTCATTGATTGCAGCTATTAAGATTTGGATGCTGGCAAGTCTTGCAATTTACTTTATTGGTATTTATGCGGTGTGTTTTGTCTTATCACGAAACTTCGCAGTTTCATTTGTATTATCTATTGCCGCTATTTATTCAGTAGGCGTATATGGGACATTAATGTGGGGGGGGAGCCTCCCAAGTCACGCAACACAAGCATTTTTTCCTTGGGTTTTGTTTTTTATCATTGTTTACCTTAGGAACCGGCGGAAAATTTATCTATTTCTATCCGCCTTACTTGCAGGCTTGGCAATTTTGGCTCATCCACAGGTTGTAATTGCCTATATATATCCCTCAGCTGTGCTGCTATTTATATTTTCATTTGGTACTATGAAGTTTTTTCAGCGAATTAAATCAATGTTTATTTTCCTCATAGTCTCATTTTTAGTCGGATTCCCGTTGTTATATTCGAGTATGGGCAGCGCATTAAAAGTCCTATTTTTGACAGATATAAATAATGTTGCTTCCTCAACCGCAAGAGTGTCATCGGAATACGGCGCAGATGTGGCGGCATTTCATCATGCACAACCTTATCGCATATATACTGATACAAATAACATTATTTTTCTACTGCTCGGCGTTTCTTTTGTTTTATTCATTCTTTTTTTAGTATTTAAAAATAGGGGAAAACGGTTACTCGAAGTATTTCCATATGCCGTTCTGGCAATATTTTCTACCGGTTATGTTTGGATGTTTGCATACGGCATGTCTATTTTCCATGGAGGATGGTATCGGCTTTTTTGGGCAGTTCCATTTTGGGTGGGAATGCTTATTGCGGTATTATGGGGGGCGTGGCAGGAACAAGCTAAGGCTTTTATAAAAAAAAGAAGCGTATATATTCCACTTTATATTTTACTCAATGTTGTTGTAATGATTGCAGGGTATGTTACGGTAATTAAATCATCAGACGAAACAATGAAAAAAATTATACCCCGCAGCAACACTTCATCTGCTTTTCCAAACATACTAAATTTACGTACCAATGAGCAGGGGCGATTGGAATTAAAAAAAGAGCTTGTCCCTTCGTGGATGAATGGGGATGATAAGCAATACCGGATGTATGCGGGTGACCAGACTATTAATATTTGGTGGAATAGCCTATATAGTATGCCTCTTGCCCGAGGGTATTTTGATCCTCCGGTAACAGCACAAAATAGAGGATATTTTTTTCTTACAGATGCCTCTTTGAGTCAGAGCACAAGAGGGAAAGGTGAAGATCAATTAGTCGGAGAATTTAATTATCCACCGGATATTGCTTTAAACAATACTTTGTTTTTTGTTGATTGGTACGGCATTAAATATATTGAATCAGGTCCAACGCTTGCGGCTTTTACGCCAATACCCAAATCATTTAATAATAGTACATATATAAAACGTGACGAACGGCTTGATTTTAATGGGGAAAAATATAACACAGGCGATATGTCGCTTCATTTTTATGAAGTGAACGATGAATATTCCAGTCCGATTTTTCAAGCAACTAATGCTCAAACGTTGGGAATTATAGGTACTGACACAGGGTATGAAACTATTCAACGTGGCATGGCGGATATGAATCTTTCTTCAAAACATGTTGTACCTATAAAGCTTGGGCAGAATATTGATAAACTTAGAACAAGTGATCTCTTAGCCATGGATGCTCTAATTGTATATGACTATAATTATTCAGATAAAGGTAGCGCATATAGATTACTAAGCGATTATTTAAAAACAGGAAAAAAGATATTCATTGACACAGGCGTAGAGGTAAAAGAAGCAAATAGTAGGGATCTGCCTGAAGTTTTCCCGATGGGAAGATCAGAAAGAAAGCCATTGGGTAAGGAATGGGAATTTGAAATACCAGATTCAGAATTTTCCGCGGGTATTGATTTTTCCGCTTTTGATCCGCCTATTTTTGATAAGCAAAGTTGGAGCATTACTTATCCAATAGAGGAAAAAGATGTCAGAGAGGGAAGTAATATTTTGCTTAAGAACAAGGGTAAACCAGTCCTGATCTTATATGAGGTCAATAGTGGACAGGTTATTTGGAGTGGAATTAACTTGCCTTATCATACAATTCGAACACATAATGCTGAAGAGGTGCGTTTTTTCAAAGTCATAATAGAACATTTACTCGGGGGAACCGGAGCGATAAAAGAGCCCGTATATGAAGTTCAATTTATTAATCCCCAAAAAAGGCAAATTACTCTTCAGGGGGCAAAAGGGGTTCTTTTTAAAGAACAGGCGTATCCAGGTTGGAGCGCATGGGTGTCCAGTGACCAATATAATAAAAATTTAGAAATTTTTAAAGCCGGGCCTGCTTATCCAGGCTTTATGTATGTAAGATTACCTGACTCTGAACAAAAAGCAACTGTTACGCTTTCTTATAGCGGCTCTATTACTGCATGGATAGTATCTGTAATATCAGCAATAATTGTGCTTTTGATTATGGAAGAAATATTATTAAAAGGCGCAATTTTAGGGAGATTTTATAAGTCACTTTTTAGAAAATCGCTTAGACATTTAAAATCCTGGTGGAGTAAGGATGATGCTGACGAATAAAAGTATTCACCATTTCGCTCCGCTTTAGCGGGGTTGCGTTAGATATTATACCATTGTATAAAGTAAAGGAATAAATATGCTTGAGAAAAATTGTAAAAAGATACTTAAATTAATATCTCCAACAGATAAAGTTTTGGATATAGGCGGGTGGTCAATTCCATTCAACAGGGCTAATTACGTAATTGATCTTATGCCCTATGCAACAAGAGGCATACATGGCTTCCAAGGACCACGTAAGGAATACTTCTCAAAGTCAACATGGATTTTGCAGGACATTAGCAGCCGAAAGCTACTACCATTTAAAAATAAAGAAATTGATTTTGTTATTTGTTCCCATACGTTAGAAGACATAAAAGATCCTATATTTGTTTGTTCAGAGATAATGCGTGTGGGAAAAAGAGGATATATTGAATTTCCTTCGAGGACGGTCGAAACTATCATGGGGATGGAAGGCGAGCATTTTGCCGGTTATTCTCATCATCGTTGGCTGATAGATATAGTAGATGATATGATTATTTTTCGCTTTAAAAATCATTTTATCCATCATTCTTGGAAATATCATTTACCTAAATCTTATTTAAAAAAACTTAAGCCAGAAGATCATGTATCTTACCTTTTTTGGGAAAATAATTTTAAGTATGAAGAAGTTATAACGAATTCCAGCTTGAATACGAGGGGGGAAATGGAAGAATTTGTAAAAAATAAAAAAGCATATCCGCCAATCTTTAATGCGTTAAATGCTTTTGATTCCAGGGTACATATGAAATCATTTATAAAGAATTTTCTCTTAAAACATACAAATGTCGCAAAAATTGCAGAAAATGTTTTTGGAAAAACTATAAAAACTGGTTTGCAGGAAGAATCTTTTTGGAAGAGCGTGCATGATATACGCTCAAAATAACTAGTGTTAGGTAAATATCGTCATTCACGCGAACGCGGGAATCCAGAAGATACAAATAACTATTCCTTATAAAAAATAAATGGGGAAATTATTTTTAACTACTGGATTCCCCTGTCCAGGGGAATGACAAATTATTTTTATTCTGGGTTTTTCTTGCATTTAGGGTTTGATTAATATGTTTGATATTCCAGTACAACGCTTTTATAAAAGGTTTATACGTTTTAATTGATGAACGTATGTTTTGAAGATGTATAAAGAAAAATATATGTGTAAGCAAGGATGTAGTTATTTGTAAAACTGTTGCGTTTTTTATTAAGCAACGCCATTTACTTCTATAGCCATAGTAGATCATTTCCTGTAAATTCCCCCTTAGTGCGGTTTTTCCGTTGCCATGGTAAAATATTGCATGAGGATTGTACATGACTTTGAATCCTTTTTGTTTGGCCCGCAAACTAAAATCTACATCTTCAAAATACAAGAAATAATTTTCATCTAATTGCCCTACTGTTGTAAGTATGCTTTTTCTCACAAAAAATCCACCAGCAGGAACAAGATCGCAAGATCTTACTTGATCTAAATTGCTAAGATCGAATGGTAAATAGCCAAGATAGGGATTTAGCCGTAATCCTCCAAAGGCAATTTCCTTTGGTAAGTCAATGCGGTAGGCTTTTCCACCTATGACTCCGATAGATAAATCAGATTCCGCAAGATCTACCATTGCATTAAAAAAGTTTTTTTCATAGATAACATCATTATTGCCATACATTATATAATCACTTTTTGACTTTTTTACAGCTATATTTACTGCTTTTGCATAACCGGTGTTGCAGGCAAGTTTTATGACAGTAACTTCAGGGAATAATTTTTTTATCTTATCAGGCGTACCATCTGAGGAATTATTATCAACAACTGTAACTTCTATCAAGTGTTTTGGATAGGATACTTTTTGAATAGACGAGAGACAGATTTGGGTATCATCCCAGCCATTGAATGTGGGGAATACTATGGATATTTTTTGAGTATATTTATCTTTTTTCATAATTTGAAATGGTTAACACATCAAAAGTTACTTTTTTATTTATTTTGTAGCGCTTATCAATATATTGTTTAGTTTTTTGCAATTCTATTTCATCAAGCCCACCTGTAATATCCATAAGTGAAAATTTGGAAAGTGAAGACTTAATTAATTGTTTTTTCCCTCCTATTATAGCAATAGTTTTATCGGAGAGAGGGTTAGTTGATATAAGGTAATTTTTATTTTCCCATTCAGGAAAATAGTAGAGCACAGGATAATATGTGAGGATACTTGTATGTGCAAGAGGTGTGTTATTATCGATTTTTTTTAAAGCGGCTTGGATAGGTGTACCATGAAAGGGTGTATAAGTGATTGAGATAAAAAATATTGAAGCGAGTAAAATAATTAACAGAATAAAATAATAAATACGTTTACTTGGCTGGAGATTATAAATTCCCAGTCCGAGAATCTGGTAAAAAAAGGGCGCAAACAGAATCGTTGAGCGGACTGAAAAGACAGGTATAAAAATATTGATAATAGTTAGAGTAAATAAGGGTATTAATAACAGATATAATAAAATTTTTCCTTCGTTAGTTTTTTTTGCCAGTAATGTGCCTTTGAGAAAACCGACAGAAAAAGCAATTAAAGATAGCACAAAAATGGTTTTAATCCATATTGGAACGCTTTGGGAAAAAAAAGTGCGGAGTCCTATGTTGCCGGTTCCCCCTAATACAAAAGATGCAATTGTAGCCGGGATGGCGATAATATTTGACTGGGCATATATATCAGGGTGTTGATTTTGTAAAAAATCCAATAACCACGGAATAGTTAATAATCCCGGAATTAAAAGCAAAAAAAATGGCCAAAGTTTCTTTTTGCGAGGGATAATATATAAAAGAGCAATATAGGGCAAAAAAAGCAGAAAAGAATAGTAATGAGTATAAAGAGCTAAAGTAAAGCTTAAAAGAAAAATTAAGCTTGTGTGTATTGATTGTTTTTTGAGGAGGCTAATCCATGAGTAAGTGGAAACTAATCCGAGAAAAACTATCAGAGAATACATACGGGCTTCTGTGGAATAATAAATCATGAGGGGAGAAAGGGTAAATATGCTGCTAGAAAAGATGGCGATTTTAGAATTAAAAAGCTTATCTGTCAGTTTAAAGAAAATAGCGATACTCAAAACTCCGAATATTAATGAAGGCGCTCGTAAACTTATCATTCCTGTTCCGAAGATATCCATCCAACTATGTAATAAGAGATAATAAAAAGGCGGATTATTGTCAGCTGCGGTTGCGGTCAGAAGGTCATGTAGTGACGATTTAGCGACGAAAAAGCTAAATGCTTCATCAAACCATATATCATGCTGGTTTAAGAAATTAATGCGAAGAAGTAAACCAATAATTAGAATGCTTGGAAGGAATAAATGTTTCATTCATCTTCTTTCTGCCACCAGGAATGAACTCTTTTAATTATTTTATGTTTGACGTGGTGGTGGGTATGGCGGTGCAAAGCGTGGAAAGGATGGGGGATTATAAGGTAGAGTATTGCCAGTAATAAAGCCAGGATGCTTGCATAAAAAAGGAGCCAAGAAATTTTGCTTCCCTCATAAGAAAGAACGATTTGCTGAGGTTCGTTATTTAAAGATTTAGGAATTGGAACATACATGAAATCTAGTCCGGCAATATGCACGGGAATTTTATTTCCGTTGGCTGTGGCAGTCCAGCCGGGGTCATAATTTTCTTTAAAGTAAACCCCATTAATATTTGTACCTGTAATATCGATTATTCTTGGGTCTATTCTGCTTACTTTAAACGCGGGTTTAGTAGAATCTGTTGTAGTTATTGGCTTTAGTATATTTGCAAAAAGTTTTGCTTCTTCATAATTGTCGTTTTTGACAGTATGATAAATAAGATTCATTCCGCTCCACACGACTTGTCCTTTTCCTAATTTTCCTTGAGCAAGTAGAAGTTTATTGTTAAGTTGTAATTCAGGCTTAGCCCATGACCTAAGGTCAGATTGTGTGGAGGTTGATTGCTTCCAGGGGCCGCCATTATAGGAAAGCGGCGAGAATTTTTTTACATTGATATCGCTGATAACTCCTGAATTTTCATTTAAGCCTTTGTCAAAGGTGGTTTTGGTTTCAATAAGAGAGAGTGAATTTACAGGAAAAATTTCAGCAAGGTTGCCGCCAGGATGATTTTTAAGGGACGCGGTTTCTATAAATACCAGACCCCCGTTTTTCGCAAAATCTGTGATTTTTGACCAGTCGCTTCCGGTAAATTGATAACACACAATAGCTTTAAATTTTTTTAATTCTTCCTCAGAAATATCGCTAATATCTTGTGGGCCTTTCACAGGGATAAAAGAGAAAGAATTTAGATTTGTCATGGCAATTGTGCGGATGAAATTCTCATAACCAATATCATCGCCAATAAATAGCAGGGCATTACTATTGGTCGGAGAAACAATTGGGGAGACGTAGTTGGATGAAAATTGATACCAGGTAAAATTTTTCAGTTCATCTTGCCTGGTAACAATTTTTGGGTCTGTAAGAATAGATTCCGGATATGGGGCAATTGAATTTTCGTGGAAACCAATGGCAAACGCGTCAAGTAAAAATAATGCACGGTTTTTGACAAGTTCCTCATTATCGATTTTTGGATCTCTTGTCGCGTATTGTAGTAAATACTGCCAATCCCGATGGACTCCAATAGGATGATCAGAATAACCACGAGTTGAGGGCATTGAGGAAATAAAATTCCACCATTGTGTCAGTCCAGGATTAAATGTATCCAGGCGCCAATTTGTCTCCCGGAGCGGGATCCAGTCAGGAATAATCTTGGACAATTCAAGTGTTTTATATTTTGGAATTGTATAGAGGTAACTATCAATGGGGTCGATATTGACGCGATCTTTATGAATTGTTGGTGGATAATAATAAAGTGAAATGCCTATTATAAATACTATAAATACGGAAATAATCAGAGAGACTTTTGGTAGTACTTTATGCACTGACCGGAATAAATGTGCTGCGATCAAAAGTAAAAAAATATTGGCTGCCCAAAAAATTCTCGTGGGAAAAATTACATTGGCGAGGCCGTTTATTAAATGAAGGTAGGCGAATAATCCATACAAGAAAAATACTGTGAATCCTGCTAGCGCAGGCATGAAGGAAAAAAACTTTACTGATCGTTTAACGATTTTAGCCGATATTGCCAAAAGAAAAGTAGCTGCGATAATAATAAGTGTTAAAGGTGTCATCCAGAGAATTAAATGTTTTGGATAAATTCCCCAACATTCAGGGTTGTTGCAGGCATCAGTGCCGGAGCCGAGAAAGTTTTGCAGAAAAACTGTAAAAAGTCCGGAAGATCCGATTACAAAAGAAAGACAGGAAAATATAATAATATAATAAATTCTTTTTTTGTATGTAATATTTTTTAATGGTATGACTAAAAACGCTGCAAGAACGGGTAAAAAAATCATTATTAAACTTGTTGGAGCGTGATTTAAGAAAGCAAATCCCATAAATATTGAGGCGATAACTAAATAATGTTTTTTAGAATTTTCTGCAAATTTATATATCAATAGAAGAATTAAAGGTAAATACCACTGAGCGGTTGCCGAGATAACAAAACCGCCGGTCATTAAGGGATAATAGGTTGCTTTGGTTATGACTAGAATAAGTGTCAAAGTGAAAGCCACAAGCCAATTTTTGCTTACTTGTTTAAAAAGTATAAGGCTGGCAAGAAAAAATAGAGCTAAAGAAATACTGGCAAAAATTTCCATGGTATTTGCGGGTTCAAAAAAAGGCATCAATGGAAACATGAGATAAAAAGCGAGCCAGGGGTAACCGCCAATTATGGGAGAGCCCTCATTCCATAAGGGTATCCAGCCTAAAGGGGGAAGCGATAAATTATGATAAAAGAAATTGACATAGGTAAGTGCGTTGAAATAATCACCTCCCATTGGTTGTTGACTGAAAAGGTAAGTTTTTCCTGCAATTGACCACCAAATATAAATTAGAATTGTAGATAGGACGAGAAAGGCGATAAGGTGTATTAGGGTTTTAAGTGTATGTTTAACTATTTTCATATACAAATTTTAGTTTTTAACTTACATTGAATTGTCATCCCGACCGAGTTCGCAAACGAGTGGAGGGATCTCAAGCCTATGTGGAAATCTGTGGTATGAGATTCTTCGACTTTGCTATCGCTTCGCTCAGAATGACAAACGTTGAGAAACATGAGTTTTATAATTAATTATTTTTTAACAGGTTTAGCGATTATTAACATATTATCACGAAAAGCGAATGAAAATAAATTGATAAGTAAAGTGATAGGAAAAAGGAGATAGGCTGCTAGAATCGCCACGAATGAATTAACTCTTTTTGAGCGAAAGAGGTTGGCGAAACTGCTTGAGCCGCTGAAACTGAGGATGCCGGGATAAGATATAAAAGTAGTTTGAAAACCAGCTTCATTTAAAACTAGTGTTAGAGATTTTTTCGTCCAAAAGAATAGATGTTGTGGAAGTAGAAGAAGCTGCCAATGGGCTCTAAAAAGTTTTCTATATATACTGTTACCATTAGGAACTTCTATTACAAGGTATCCATCGGGACTTATTAGATTACTCAGAGAATTCAAAACAATTTTGGGATTAGGTAGATGTTCCAGCACATGCCACATTGTTATTATTTCAAATGACTGTTCCGTAAGTTTTATGTGTTGTACAGGCTGGGTCAGGATATTAGCCTTTTTTAACTTTAACTTTGCTTGTTTTGCTAAGTTTCTGTTGATTTCAATACCTGTTAACTGCCATTTATTACCGGCAAATTTTTCTAAAAATGAACCGTCACCGCATCCAATGTCAAGAATTTTTCCAGAGACATGCAGGGCAAGTATTTTGTTATATCTACTGCTAAAACAGGAGTCTAAATAGGTTCTATATACTGTTTTTCCAAAAGGGATATGGAGTAATGCGTTGACTTGATGATTTTTTGCTTTGATTAGTTCATTAGGATCTTCATAAGAATAGAAGCGGTTAGGACTTTGAATTATTAAAGGACGAATTTGTATGAGGTCGCAATTGGTGCATCTGTAAAATGTGTATTTTTTATTTTTGTGAAAGGCTTTAAAAATAATTGATTTTAAGCGTTTTGAACAAATAGAACAATTACTGCTCATATTATAAAATATCATTTTTAAGAATATTGCTGAATTTTTTGCTCGTCAATTCCCAATCATGTTTCGCTGCTTCATTTCTGGCCTCAATAGACAATTTTTGCTGAATAGCTTTATTCTGCAAAAGTTTTATAATTTGTCGCGAAAAAGATTGGTGATCACCAAGAGGTGCCAGGAGATAGCCGTTTTTATATACACTTCCTAAAACACCGTTATCGTACCCTATAATAGGTAAGCCGCATGCCATTGCTTCGGCAACTGCCAGTCCCCATCCTGCTTCATGATCGAGAAAGAGAAAAATATCAGCCTGTTTCATAATACTATACACTTTCTCATAGGGAAGGAAGCCAAGAAGCGAAATATTTTTAGATAAAGATTCTTCCTTAATTTTGAGACGCAGGGATTTTTTTAAATATTCAGAGCCATCGCCGATAATGGCGAGCTTAGACAGAGGCAATTTTTTCGTTACTTCTTTCCAGATAGGAATGGTATCAAAGATACCTTTGGTCACATGAAGTCTGCCTAAAAAAACTGCATTAAATGAATTTGCTTTATCTTGTTTTACTTTTTCTATTTTTTCGAGTTCTATACCTCCTCCTAAGACTTTTAACCTTTCTTTTTTGAAACCTTTTTTTTGCAGGTCATTATGGAGATTAGCATTTAACGCAAGAGTAAGATCAGCTTGGGTTCTCATCATGGTAAGTGAAAGAGACTGCATGAGATATGAGATGAGATTCACAAATATGTTTCCTCGTCTTTTATTAGGAGGCGCGATAAGGTGATGTACTCTTGCGATCCAGTGGGTATTGGGGTATCTTTTTTTTATAAAAAATGCAGGTAGTACATCGGGTAGTACATCGGTAGATGAGTAGAGAATAGATTTTACATTTTGAGTTGAAGCAGGCGAAATTTTATGCTTAAGAATATTGTATGTTTGAAACATTCTTATACAATAAGCTATAAGAATTTGAACAGGTTTACGGCTATGGTCAAATATATTATGATTTAAGGCGGTAATTTTTTTTTGTAACGGGGAGTGTTGCCAATGTTTTGCGCCTACGCCCGAGACAATAATCGAGAAGGTGTAATTGTCTGCCAGATGCATTGCCATCGGCTCCATAAGCTTATCTCCGCCGGCAATGGAAGTTCCGTGAACATGGCTTATTTCTACTACAAATATTTTTGGCTTGATGTGAACTACCTCTAGTATGAGACTGAGCAATTGTCGGGTATTTGCTTCCCAGGAAAGTTTTTCTTTAACAGTTTTCCAGGCATGCGCGCCCATTTTATATGCTTCTCTTTCATCATTAAGAAGTTTTTGGATATATGCGGTGTATTCAGTAACATCAACATGGCTCGGAAAAAATCCATCAACTCCATGTTTAAATATATCAGTTACGCCTGAGAATTTGGGAATAATAATTGGCAGTCCATGTCCAGCAGCTTCAAGGGCAGCAAGTCCAAAGGCTTCAAAATGGGGATGGAGAAAAAGACGTGCCTCATTACAAAGCGCCCGCAATTTTTTTTTGTCGTAAGCGGGGACAAGAGACACTCTTTTTTGCAGTTTTTCTTCTTTTATAAATGTACTAAATGCATTTAATTCTTTTTGGTCAATCCAAGTTCCGGCAATTGTCAGATGTGTATCCGGTATTTTTTTTAAAAGCTTTAAGAGGAAATAAGGGTTTTTTTCGTTTTGCCAGCGGCCGAAGGAGAGTAATTGACTGCCGCGTTTTTTTGGTATAGATTTGATAGCTTCCGTACCAAAAGTATGAATAACCGGGGTAACACCATAATTATTTTTTATATAATTATAGTGAACTTTTGAAATAATTATTGTTTTTTTTGCATCACTGACTATTGAGCGTTCAAAATACCGGGCGAGTGGATAAAGCAAGGGAAAAAGGAACCGCAATATGGTTTTTGCATAAACTTTTTTCAAAATATAAACAATCGGGTCATGAATTACCGCTATATACGGGATTTTAAGGGTGCGGTATATGGCTTGGGTTGTTAGGCTAGAAGTTGTGCCAAGACTTATAAGGATATCATATTTATCTTTGCGTAAAACTTTGGGCGCGAAAAAAGGACTAATAAGGTGCAGGGTTGATAAGAAACTAAATACAGGGAATTTTATAGTTTTGCGGAAAAAAGTTCGGGTAAGAGTCGGATAAGTATTGAAAAGGGACATTCTTAACTAAATAAGAAAAGTCGGTAGGATAAATTTTGCGCATGATGATAAGGAGTTTGGCATTGTGGCCAAGTTTATTTAGTTCTTTGACTTGTGCTATGGCTGCCAGTTGTACGCCTCCGGCTAGTAACTGATCGATGACAATGCCAATATGTAATTTTCTCATTCACTTTTATAATACAGGATTTTATTGTCTTTGCAAGAGAAATATATTTTATTAGAGAAAAGCCGATTTGTTATAATCGAACTAGCGTTTTCGATAATATATATATGAAGTTTTTGCGTTTAGGACTGCGTTCATTTATTCTTGATTGGCAACTTCTCCAATCTAATTTCCCAATAATTTTTTTGTATAGATGTGAATTTATTTTTAAAAAATATTTATTAATTTTAAAACATCACTTTTTACAAATTGCGCTAATCCCAGAAAAAAATAATATATTTATTGGAAAACGAAGTTATTTTTACGGTTCAGTGTTTGGTTTGGCTGTTTTTCAATCAATGGTAATTACACTAAACAAACATATACTTCCCATTCTCAGTTCTATAGAAAAACCGGTTATTATTGATGTCGGAGCACATCTCGGATTTTTTTCTTTACCACTTGCTTCATTACTAAATAAACCAATAATCTATGCATTAGAACCGGTTTCAGTTACTTTTAATTTGCTTGTTAAAAATGTGAACCATACAAGTTTAATTAAAACATTCCGTCTTGGGTTATTAGATAAACCTCAAAAAAAAATTATTTTTTATAATCCTGAACTGTTAATGTACAGCTCGCTGTTAAGTGAGAGGTTTACATGGGATAAAAGCCCGCACAAAGAAACAATTAGTCTTAATACACTAGATGCATTTTGTAAAGAAAATAAAATTATTTCAATAGACCTTCTTAAAATTGATGCAGAGGGGGTAGAAGAAAGAATTCTTAGAGGAGGAAACAAGATACTATCCCGAACGCGGTATTTATTTTTAGAATGTTCACTTGATCAAGTTGATAATTCAACTTTTAGTTCTCTTGTGGGGTGTCTCAGCGGAAAAAGATATAACTTTCAGTTAATAAAAATTACCTCCACTTTAAAAGATCAAGCAGGCTGTTTACTATTAGTAAATTTGCTATTTAAAAATCTTTTATTTAAAAGTAGTTGATGAATTTATAGAGTCAACATTGGGTCATGTTCATATCTTTGTTATAGTTTTTTCATTATAGTTTATATTTCGCATATATATCGCCGCAGAGGTATTTATTATTAATGGATCTTAGCTTTTTATAAAGGATATCGGCATTTATCCAATTGGAAAATTTTAAGTCCCATTCTTCACAAAGAACACAATTGAATTTTACATTACCAAGCGACGATAGATACTTCATATTTTCATAAGCATCATCTAAAAGTTCTTTTTGAAATTCAAAAGATATAAACTTAATAGGTTGACTCAACCCTTTTATAACCGGTTTTTCAAATCCCTCCACATCAATTTTGCAGAATGTTGGTAATCCATATTGTCGTATCAATGAATCTAAAGTAGTTACAGGCACTGTATAAGAATCGGTCCACTTAAAGTTATTTGAAAATCTGAATTCACGTCTCCACTTATCATTCATAGTTGCAATTGCCGGTTCATCCTTATTTGTATATAGTTTTAGCCGTCCATTTTTTTCAGCAACTCCTTTGGGTACTATGATTACGCGCTTTTTATTTTTGAAGGATTTATACAATTGTTGAAGGCATTGTTTTGACGGTTCAACGCATACGACCTTTTTGGCTCCTAAGTTCAGATAGATTTTTGACATTTGACCGACACATGCACCAATATCAAAGCAAATATCTCCTCTTTTAACAAATTGAGAGAAAAAATTCAGCTCGTTTCTGCGACGAAAAATATGTAGACGATCATATAAAATCCACAGCATTCTTGCTTTTGAATAAAGATTAAGAGACCAGAGTAATTTCATTATCAACCACCGCATATTATGTATCGATTTGTTTTTGCGCTGCTATCCAGAAACTGTTTCGTAACATAGATATTGGTGAAGAAAAAAAGAGATAAATTATTAAATTTTTTGTCCAAAATGGTAGTTTACCAAAGAGGGGAGGAAAAGCCCTGTCGAATATAGGTTTGTAGGTAGCTTTAAAACGAGTTTTTGTATCAATGAAACCAAAGCTTTTCAATAAAACTGATAAACTTTTTGGTGTATAGAATTTAATATGCGTTGGATCGGAATAGGCGAACCATTTTTCCCTTAGTAATAATCGAATTGGACTAGCGAAGTTAGGAGTGACCAAGAAAATAAATCCTTTAGGTTTTAGTATACGTTTTGCTTCATTGAGAAACTTTTCAACTTCTACGGGGGACAAATGTTCAATTACAGAAATTACCGAAATAATATCGAAAGAATTATTTTTAAAGGGCAATTTTGTCGCAGATGCTTTTATAATTGTATTTTTTTTATTTATTTTTCTTGCAAATTTTAATGCATCCTCATAAATGTCACAACCCAAAGATTTAAAGCCATTTTCGTTAAAAAATTTGACTATTCTCCCTGTACCGCAACCAACGTCTAATAGCTTTTCCAGTTTATACTCACTCATAAATATTCTAATTGATTCTGCTAATTGCACATCAAGTTGGTCTCTATCTTCAAAGTATTTTTTGTCGTATTGTTTTAGATATTGTATAGCCATATTTTATTTTGTTTTAATTGTTTTCAATATCACTTTTTCCCATTCCCCTGCACAATAATCCCAGGTATAAATATGAGCTAAATTGTTTGCATTCTTGCCAAGAATATACCGAAGTTTGGGATTATTAATTAATACTGTCATATAATGGGAAAGTTTATCAATGTTTTCTGCGACAAAGCCAGTTTTTTCATGAAGAATTATTTCAAGCGCAGCGGCTTGGTTGAGTGCAATTGTGGGTTTGTTAAAATAAGCCGCTTCGTAGATTGACAAACCAAAGTATAAGTATCGATCCGCAGTTGCACAGATGTCTGTTTGTTTATAGAGCTTCGAAAGTTCGTTGTCTGATGGATTAAGAATTATATTTACTTGTTTGCCGCCTAACTTTTTTAAATATTTAACATATTTCAATTTCGGCTGAGAACCTACAATTGTCAGAAGAATGTTTTTATTTGTTTTTATTTTCTTAAGTGCATTGAGTAATATATGAAATCCTTTATAGGGAGTGATTCTTGATACAGAAATAATATTAAAGGTGTTTTTCTTAGTTTTTGTTGGCGATTTAATAATTGGCAAAAAACTGGTTCCGTGGAAAATTACTTTATCACACTTTCTTTTATAAAGTGCTTCACCTTCTCTAGCAGAAAATTCACTAATAGCTACAATTGAATTTGAAAGTCTGAATGAGATAAAATCGTTCATGTAAATATATAAATTTGCAACCTGATTTAAAAACTTGTCTTTAAAAGTCAATTTTTCATTTGGATTTTTATTTTCTAAAAGCGCGTCAAATTGGGTGCCTTGGTACATACGGATTATTGGTACTCCGGTAAATTTCGCGGCAACGAAAAAGGGGAGAGTTCCGGAAAACCAGACAGCATCAGGGGGATTTTTTTTAAGCTCAAGATACAAAGCAATGGCAGAGAAATATTTTATGCGTTTTATTTTTATAAAAACAATCCGTACACCGCTATCATTAAGGTCAGCGAGCGCGGTATGGTCAAGCATTGTATTGTAAGCAAAGACTGTAACATTGTGGCCACGTTTTGCCAGATGCTTTGCGATCATAAGAGGTGCCCGGGCTCCGGAATGGTAATTGATAATTTCTGTTAATACACCAATTTTTAATTTTTTCATTGTTTAATTCGAGTTATGTAATACCTTCCTTGTCATTCCCATGAAAATGGGAATCTATATTAATTAAGTTCTGGATTCCCCCACCCTTGTCAAGCAAGCGGACTCCTTCGTCAGCCCCTTCGCGGGAATGACGGTAAGTTTTTAATACTGATAACAAATGAGACTGAGGGTATGCTTTTGAATTCGGGAAGAAACTTGATTACTTTTCCATAATTAAATGGCAGTGTCCAAACTCCTTTAAAGACTACTTGCAAACCGGCATTTTCAACCATTTTAAACACATTTTTTTGACTGATTGGTTTTTCAATTGGTTGATGCTTTATTTTAAATAAGAAAGTTACGGCATTATGAAAAAACCAGGCAAACGGGATTGGAGGATGTTGATGCACTGTCAGAATTTGAATCTGTGAAATTCGCGCCATTTCATTGATTGCTAATTGTGGATCGGCAAAATGTTCCAGATTGCCGCTGGAAATGGCAATGTCAAAGGCGTTATCTTTAAACGGAAGAGCATGAGCATCAGCAAGAACCAGATATTTCGCACCATTTGTTTTCGCTTTTTTTAATGCTTTGAGCGAGAATTCTACTCCAACAGTATCCGATGCCATTTTTTCAATAATTCCTTCGCCGCAGGCAATATCAACAGTTTTATTGCCTCGGGCAATACTTGCCAGGATTTCATAGGAGCCGTCTGTTGGACCGCCAAATGTTTTTTTGTGCATGGAATCATAGAGTTTGGCTGAAGTTAGCGTTTTGGGGTGCTCAATATATAAAAAATCCCAAATACCACCCGTAAATTTAAAGGAAAATTTGCATTTCGTGCAAGTCCCTTTATTTTTTATTCCAATAATTGGTTTTTTACAGCGGGGACAAGCGAATAGGCTTTCTAAGTTGATTTTCGTCATATGTTTTTTGCATTAAGAGTTTGAGTCAAATGGGTAATGTTCCACCAAAGTCCTTTAAGAAATGGTACAAACTTTTTATCGTGCAGTATGATTAACCGGTACGGTGTTATAAGGAAGAGCTGGAATGAGAGGATGCTTATTTTGTTGATAAGGGGGAGGTTTTTTAGGGTGAAGCGGATCTTATTTTTGTACCATTGATAGTATTTTAATTGTTTGTTTTTATTTGCCGTTGTAGTTTCTCCATGCCAGAAAATTGCAGTAGGAAGATATCTTACCGATAAGCCGGAATTTTTCACCCGCAGACAAAGGTCAACATCCTCAAAATATGCAAGTGAGAATCCTTCATCTAAAAGACCTATTTTTTTTAACACTTTTTTTGGTATTAACATAGCGCATCCTTGGACCCAATCAGGCTCATTAATTTTACCGGGAAAAGGGGCGCGGAAAATTTTACCATTCCAAGTGTTCATCATATACCCGCATGATATGAGTTTTTTCGGGCTACTTTTTAAAAATATTTTTCCTCCAACTAAACCGACTGAGCGATGTTGTTCAATATATTCAACCATATTATTCAAACTATTTTTTTCAAATAAAATATCATCATTGCCTATAAAAATGTATTTTCCAGTAGATTTTTTAATCCCAATATTAATTGCTTTTGCAAAGCCTAGATTTTTTTCCATTTTTATCAGTGTAACTTTTGGAAATTTCAATTTTATTTTTTTATCCGAACCATCAGTTGAATTATTATCCACAATTATGACTTCAATTTTATTTTGGGGGTAGTTTAATTTATGGATTGATGTTAAGCATTCAATGGGTTCAAGACCACCATTAAATACTGGAAAGGTGATAGAGACAGTCGGGAATGATTTGTTATTTGGGGTAAAGTACGTTTTTTTGTTCATCTGAAAGCAATATTAGTATATCATTTTTAATTTGGAATATTGATTTACAACGTTTACAGATAAAGGTTTTTTTTTCTTTTTGGAAAGTGATATTGGGCTTGGAAGGACAATTGGGGCAGGCAAGATAATCCAGAAGATTTGAGGATTTAATATTACGCATTGAATCAGTTGAAAGATGGCAAAGCGCTCCGATGCCACCACCCAATAATTGAAGTAGAATGTTTTGAAAGTATGGGGGATTGAGCCATCTTTTTTTTCTGTTTTTTTGGCGGAAAATTATTCCTTTAAAGGGAAAAATTACGAGTTGTGCATGTACATTGGAGAATAGGTTCAAAGCCTTTTCCCAGGTTTTAATTGTAAAAGTTTCTTCAAGAATATTATTATCAACCTCACTTTTTCCAATTCTTGATATGAAATGGAGGATAATAAATACTTTGAGGATTTTTTCAAACCAACGCAAATGAATATCGCGACGCCAGAGGTTTAAGTTAAAAATTTGACCAACAGGTTCTTCATTAAAATAGAAATACCCACCGGGAGCAAGAACTCTTTTAATTTCTTTTAATACCGGGTAAGGGTCGGGGAGATGGTGGAGGGTTTGGAATGTAAAGATAAACGGAATACTTCCGGTAATAAATGGCAAATTGTAAACGTCACAAACAACTCTAATAGGCATTTTCTTAAATTGCAATACTTTTTTATACTGTGGTGCTAATGCTAAAGTTTCGAAAGAGATGTCAGAGGTAAATCCTTCTAAGTTATAGTTATTGTTAAGTAGCATTGCTCCCTGTCCCACCCCTGCGCCAAGTTCCAGATAAGGCCCTTTCTGGAAAATATGTTTATTTTTAAGCTTATTAAAGTATCCGGTATAATCTTTAATACGTTCTTTTACTATTTCTATATATTCTGAACCTGATGGTTCTCCGGGATAGACAATTTTTTTCCCACCGAATTGTCCCGCCAGTTTTTTCCTAAAGTCGACTTCGCCTTTTTTATTGTGATTTGATTGGGTTTGAATCTTAATAAAATGAAGTTTATCATAATATATTGTCTTATGGTAGAATGATTTTGCATTATAGTTTACGCTTTTATGCGGAAAAAATTATTTTTATGTACTGGATCCGCCAGCTGGCGAATGACCGCGTCAAACGCGGCTTCGCAACTGTGTAAGTCCTAATTATGCAAGTGCTCCTTATCAGTCCAAAAGATCCCAAAGTTCCTTCCAATTTAAAGTTTCTTATGGGTGGAGAAAATACTTATACACAATCTTTACTTTCTACACCACCTTCAGGGATTACTTATACGCATTTTATAGATGCTTTGGTAAAAGGGGATATAGAATATTCTTTTTGGCAGAAAATTTTATCAAATTTAATAAAGTTTCGAATACTTCCCCTTGACAGCGGGTATCATTGCATAAAGCTAAATAAACGGTTTGATCTTATCTTTTGTCATGGATATAATTTGAAATTAAACGGTTCGATTCTGCCGCCAGTAGTATTGGGAGATAGTTCCAGCAACTATCTTTTTTTGAAAGACTATTTAGGGTGGAAAGAGTCAAGGATACGGAGGCTATACGCAATAAGGAAAAAACTACATAGATATTTAGGAGTATTTGACCGCGATCTTAATCTGCAAAATTGTTTTAAGCTGATTGTATTCTCTGAATTTGCTAAAAAATTACATGTTTCTCTTGGCGCAGACAGGAATAAAATCTCAGTTATTTATCCCGGTATACCGGTCCGGAGAATAAAGAAAAAGAAACAGATTAAAATAATACAAATATTTTTTGCAGGGGTTTGGTTTGAACGAAAGGGAGGAATGGTTCTATTGCATGCTTTTCAAATACTTAAAAAAAAGTATCCGAATATTCATCTTACTATTTTAGGTCCTATTCCGGAAGGTGTTTCTATCAATAAAAAGGAAATAACACAGATTGATTTTGTTTCTTATGATAGGTTATTGAATGAGTTTTATCCTACGGCGGATATATTTGTTCTAGTTCCTCCCAAGGTTGAGGGTTTTGGGATGGTGGCTGTTGAAGCTGCGTCTTACGGCATACCAACTGTTGTTAGTAATGTTTGTGCTTTACCGGAAATTGTTGAGCAGGGAAAGACGGGATTCATTGTTGAGCGGAATAATCCTCGCGAACTTGTAAAAGCGCTTGAAAAGCTTATTCAAAATCCGAGTTATAGGAAAAAGATGGGTGAAGCAGCCAGAAGACGATTTTTACAAAAATTTACTACTGACATTATGAATAAACAACTCCTTCGTATTTACCGGACAGCTATTCGAAAATAAGTAATACTATTTTTGTTTAAATTTATATATTGTCCATAATACCCAAACTAAGGATTTATAACTCAGGAAAGTTGCTGTAAGTAGGGGATGTTTGATTAAATCTCGCCAGGAATGCAACCAAATAGAAGTGCGATAGAGAAAACTTTTTTGTTGAGAGAATGCCTTGGGGTATTTTTGGGCATAGTGGTGGATATAATGAATATAATACATTTCTTTTTGAAGGAGTTTTTTTAAACTGTTTCTTGCTTCATGATGATTAACGATGGTATTTTGGGGGATATGCAGTTTGAAGCCATTAGACAAGAAAGTTTGAGTTATTGCCCAATCTTCACCGGAGATTAGCGTTTCATCGTACCCGCCAAGTTGTAAGAATTCCTTTCGCGGAAAGAATCGGGCGGCAATTAGCCAGCGCGCGTTATTGTAGCAGTTTTTTTCGAGGCTCAATGCTTTGGTGAGAAATGTATAACCAATTGCTTTTTCTTTTATGGCAATGATTATAGGGGTTTGTTTTTTTTGTATTTGTGAAACCACTTCAGAAACGACGTTATTTGATAATTCCATATCCGCGTCAATAAAAAGAAGCCACACGCCTTGAGCTTTCTTTGCTCCGGTATTCCGTTGGCTTGAGCGTTCATTGCCGGCAATGTAAACATTTTCGGTGAAGCGATGCGCCAGGACCACAGTTTTGTCTTGTGAATGATTATCAACCACTATGATCTCTATTTTCCCTTTATAGTTTTGGTTTTTTATTGATTGTAGACAGCGTACTATATTGCTTTCTTCGTTTTTGGTTGGGATTATGATTGAGACGAGAGGATGCATTGTTATTTTAGGGCATTAGTTATCAAATCCCAACTTTTTTGTGTGCTTTTTTCCCAGTTAAAATTTTTTGCCCATTTTTTTCCTTCATTGCTCATATTTTGATATAATTTCTTATCAGTAATTAGTTTGTTTATTCCATCGGCTAATGCTTTGCTGTTTTTTTCTACCAAAAGTCCGGTTTGATTATTTTTAATAGAATCTTTTAAACCAACGACATTATATCCTACGGCAGGTGTGCCTACGGCGTTTGCTTCAATTACATTGAGCCCCCAGCCTTCTCTTATTGAGGGATGAACAAGTATCCATGCTTTCGCAAGTAATTTGTTTTTGTAAGTTTCAGACACGAAGCCGAAAAGCGACACATTTTTTTCTAATTTTTTATTTACTATAATATTTTTAATTTTAGCGAGATATTTTTCGTTTATTGCTTTGCCAACTACCCACAATTTAGCGGTAGAGTTTATTTGTAAGACTGAAGATAAGGCTTTTATTGCATCTTCTATGCCTTTATCAGGAGAAATTTGGGCAAGATAAATCAGAATTGGATTTTTTTCTTTTTTATATTCTCTGCCCCTGTCTCGGCCTCCGGCCTCCGACCCATGGTTAATTATGTTAATTCTTTTTTTGTCGATATTATACTTTATTAGTTCTTCGGCGATTGATTCAGAACTTGTTATGAATGGTACTTTTTTGTAGGGAATGAAAAACAGCGGTTCAACCAGATATCCTAGTAGACTTAGCGGGAAAAATGCATTTTTAAACCAGGCATTTTTGGCAGGTTCATTGATAAGTGCAATAATTTTATCGGTTTTTTCGTAGAGAAACGAGAAAAAGGGTAAAAAGTGAAAGCTATCAATAATCAGATCAACATGGCCAAATTTTTTTTGGATGTAATATGCATATGCCCAGAGGTGTACCGTATAGTGAGTGCCCTTCCGGATTATTTTTATTCCATTAATTTCTTCATTGTTTAACGCGTTATTAAACTTTGAGGCAAACCACTTTACATTTGCGCCATTTTTCGCCCAGAATTTGGCGTGTTCTAAAAGTGAGATTTCAGCACCTCCTGCCAGGGGGTGCTTGGGGTCGCGCCAATTCAGTATTACGATATTCTTGTGGTAAGGCATGATATTTGAATCATATTTTTTGCGGGTTTTTTCGTCTCTTACCGTCGTAATTGTGTTTGGGAAAATCGCATGCATTACCTCATTCACTGTAATCATTTCCATCCCACCCACTGCATCTTTTGGAACATATCTTTTTAAATCATATCTATACCATGGTTTACTTTCCTTTGACCTAATCAGTGTTACTAATTTTTTATTGTATGGTAAACTCCATTTTTCATTGGTTGATGCCCATAATGTGATTATTTTTTTATTTAGAGCTACTGCTAAATGTCCGAAGCCATTATCATTACAAATTAGTAGATTTACCTGGTTTAGCAGGCCAAGCGCATCATTAAATTTAAGGTTATTGATTAATTTACAATTATTAGGGTTATTTACTAATGTGTGTAATTTTTTGCCTACATCTATCTCGTCAGGGCCGCTGAATATCAGCACTTTTTTCTTTTTTTGAACAATCAGGAATTTAATTATTTGTGCGTAGTTCTCAACCGGCCAACGTCTCAATAGGGCGGCAGGGGATTTGGTCGAGCCCGGATGGATGCCGATAATATCATTTTGACGCCAGCCCAATTGAGCTATTTGTTTTTCTCCAAAGTTAATGTCAGTTTTATTTAATTTAAAATCATATTTTATTTCTTCTTTTATTATTTCCTTCCTCCAATCTATATTAAATGCCTTCAACATGTTTAAATTGTTAAACATATTGTGTACTTTTTCATCAACAGTAATTAAATCCGTATCAAGAAAATTGCATTCTGAATGATATCCAGTTTGAAACCTATGAGCTATTCTTTTTTTTGCTCCGATAAGCCATTGAGCTATGTGATATTCACGCCGGTACGAGGGAAAAATTAACATTGACACGTCATATTTATTTTTTCGTAAAGATACAAGTTGGATTAAGCCTTTCGATGGATTTTCGTTGTATAGGGATAGTTTATATACATGGTCGACATTTTTGTTATTTGCAAATATATATCTCACCCCTTCAAACATACAAGCTATATCAATTGCGATCTCAGGTTTTTTCTTTTTGAGTAAGCTTATCATTGGCGTAGCCATCAGTGCATCTCCGATAGCAGGTAAACAAAGTATAAGTACTTTCATATTTTTTGGGTTATTTTAGCAGCTTCTAATAAATCTATTGCATAATAGTCTGGTTCGAGTTTTAAAACTTTGGGCAATTTTTCTCCAAGTTTAATAGTTTTTACGTTTGCTTCTCTGCCTGCAATTATGTCATTCGGATCATCTCCGACAATCCAGCTATCCTGTAAGCTAATTTTATATTCCTTTACCGCTTGTAGAAGCAATCCTATATTTGGTTTTCTACAGTTACATTTTTTATCCGGAGAATGGGGGCAGTAATAAACTTTATTTATTGTTATATTGTCTTTTTTGAATTTATCCAGCATCCAATTATTTAATAAATGGAAATCTTTTTCAGTGTAATATCCTCTTCCAATCCCGCTTTGATTGCTAATTATAAATAGCTTGTAATTAGTAAGCGAAAGTAATTTGAGTGCCTTTATTGAATTTGGAGTAAAATTAAAATTTTTTATTTTATGAATATATCCATTCTTGTTTTCATTAATTGTACCATCTCTATCTAAAAAAATTGCCCTTTTAGCGGGTTGATCGTAACTCTCACGTATTTTATTTAAGATGTTTGTAGTGGATTTTCCTTTTACCCATTTTAATACATGAATTTTTCCACCGTTACTTTCTACTACTTCTCTTTCTATACAATTTCTTCCCCAATCAGATCCATTGCAATGAACAATGGGTTTTATTTTATTGAGTATCTCTTTCGGGTTGATTTCATCGAAAATAGTCACATAATCAACACATTCGAGGGCTGCAAGAATCTGCGCGCGTTCGGTTTCGTGAAAGATTGGCCTGCTTGGTCCTTTGTATTTTTTAATAGAGATATTACTATTGAGGAGAATTATTAATATATCACCCTGGTTTTTTGCTTCTTCAATTGAATGGATATGTCCTGTATGAATAAGGTCGAATCCGCCATTATATGTAACAATTTGTTTATCTTTTTTTTTCAGTTCCTCTACAATTTTTAAAATTTGCCAATGCGATTTAATTTTTGAGTTCATTGATGTCAACTTTTCTACTTTTTTCAATACGGTAGGTATCTGCTTCCAAATGTTGGGTACTGACTTCAATAAGTGATGAATCTTCTAAGCCTCGAAATCTATGCTTGACTCCTGTTGGAATGCGAATAAAATTGCCCGGTCCCAAATTTTTTAGCTTGTTTCCCATTTCAATTCGAATAAGTCCTTTGGTTATGATGAACATCTCATCTTTTAATTTGTGATAATGAAGACTGGATTGAAATCCTTTTTTTACTGATATAAGTTTGCAGCAATATCTTTCATTGTTCTCAAGTAATTTTTCATTTCCCCATACTTTAGGGATTATGTTAACCGTATCGATGTGGCTGTCATTGATTAAATTTGCTTCTAATTCTTTAATTGTGAGTGTTGCTGTACCGGTTTTTTTAACCACAATACTAGCTGCAAGGTTTGCTAATAGAGTTGATGAATATAAATCTAATTTACAAAGTAATCCTAAAGTAATAACTGAGATGACAGTATCGCCTGCTCCAGTGACATCATATACTTGCGCAAGGCTAGCCGGCAACTCTTTTGAAGTGCCATTTTTATAGAAAAGTGTAATTCCTTTGTCGCCTTTTTTCAATAGAATGTTGGTTTTAAAGTAATTTGTTAAATCTTTACCAATTTCATAAATATCTTGTTTTGTACTCATCTCTTTAGCTTCTTGTAAATTGGGTGTAAGTAAATCAATGCCTTTAAAAAAAACTTTGTTTGCAGGCTTTATATCCGCCGTTATAATTTTTTTGTATTTTTTTGCATAGGCTACAATATTTTGTGTCAGATCTTTAGAAAAGAGACCTTTACCATAATCAGAAAGAATAATCCCGTCACAGTTTTGAATGTCTTTATTTATTAGTCTTAGTAATTGTTTTTCTTCTTGTTGAGAAAAGTTATAAGTATTTTCTGTATCGACTCTTAATAATTGGTGTATTCCCGAAATAAATCTGTGTTTTACGGTTGTTGGTCTAGATTTTGTCAGTATAAAATTATGAGCGATTTTATTGTCACGAAGTAAATCAACAAGTTTATTTCGGTTCCCGTCTTCACCTATTATGCTGCATAATGTAACTTTTGCTCCGAGAGCAACTAAATTATTAGCTACGTTCGCAGCTCCGCCTAGTTTCATTCTTTCATCTATCTTGTTAAGAACAGGTACGGGTGCTTCGGGGGAGATTCTTGGAACGGTTCCAAATGTGTATTTATCCAGCATTACGTCGCCAATGACGAGGACATGTTTAGTGGCAAATTCTTTCAGTTTATTTTTTAAGTTCATATTTATTCGATAAAGTTATTAATATTTATATTTTCTAATTTGGTTTGGTGAGCAACGTCTCAAGATTTACTTTTCTCGATCGCGATAGATGGTAGGCTTTGCGATAATTAGATCTTTGTATGTCGGCGCGTTTTTTTGTTTTGCTTACGATATTAATTTGTGTATAATACCTCATTATTTTCAATCTATAGAATATAGCACATGTATCCCATAACATTCTAAATATTATTTTCCAAAAATTTGCATTTTTTATAGTTGATTTCGCTTCATTAAAATTGATTTCTATAGGTGCCTCAAAAATTCTGGTATATCCTAAATGGTATGCGACAGCTAAAATCTCAACGTCGAAGGCGTAGCTTTTGACTAAGAGTCTTGATAGAACATCTTTAATAACTTTTCGGTTAAAAAATTTTATGCCTACTTGTGTATCACGGATTTTGAAGCTAAAAAGTGAGGCTGTCAATATGCGATAACCCCAGGAGAGTGTTTTTCTCCATTGAGGATAGCCATACACTTTCGATACAGGGTGAAGTTTGGAGCCGACAATTATATCAGCGTTGTACCAGTCCATATGATTTAGGAGCATTAAAAGCCCGGAAGGGTGAATATCCATGCCGGCATCAATAAAACCGATTATATTTCCTTTTGCGTGGAGCATTCCGAATCTTACTGCGTGGCCTTTTCCCTGATTTTTTTCATAAGCGAGCACTTTTATTTTTGGATATTTAATTGGGAGTTGATTCGCGAGACGGCGTATGAGTTTTGTGTTATTTGAACCATCAATAACAATTATTATTTCGTATTTACATCCCAGTGTGTCTAAGGATGATTGAATTTTCTTGATATTTTTTGTGATGGTTTTTTCCTGGTTATAGGCAGGTATAACTACTGAGAGTAGCATAAGAGTAGTATACCACTTTGCGAATTCAACGTGGAATAGTATAGAATTTAGCTGTGAGGAGATTAATTAAGAAGCATACTTTTTTCCATTATCTTGTGACTATTTTAGTTTATTTTTTGAAGGGGATTATTGGTGAAATTATGTGGCTACTTATCGGGCTGGGAGGGTATTTTGTTTTTCAGACTCAGAGGACGCCATATGATTTGGTTTTTGGTTTGCCTTTGATAGTGATTAGTGTGGGATTTATTTTTAATTGGATTTTGAGCGAGTGGCTTGCGGTTTTTTCTCCAACTTATAATAGGGAAGTGTGCGTGATTTGTAGGTCATGAGGCAAAGTACTGGTCTGGTATAATAAGAAAAAAAAGAAGTATGACCTTTTTTGGAAAATACGAACTCCTGAAAAAATCTATTCCTGTTCCGGCTATGGCGAATGATACACAGTCGGTTGATTGTGATTTTTCAGACTTTATGCTTGCAAGTAAAAATTGCTACGATTGTATTGGGGGCTATCTTGAAGACTGCATGTATGTTGATATGGGGGCATTTAATACTAAGATGGCAGATTGTGCCTTTGTTTATCAATCGGAGAAGTGTTATGAATGTGTTGATTCCAGTAAGTGTCATAGCTGTACATACGTTATGGATTGCATCAATAGTACAGATTGCCACTTTTCTGCTTTATTAATTAATTGTTCTGATTGTTTTGGCTGCGTTGACTTGACTCATAAAAAGTATTGCATTTTTAACAAACAATATATCAAAGAAGAATATTTTATAAAAGTTGAAGAACTGAAAAAGGAAAAGCCGGAAAAAATTTTGACTAAAATACTTGAATTGAAACAAAAGTTACCTCATCCTGCAAATCAACAAGTTAGCAGCGAGAATTGTCCATTCGGAAATTATATATATAATTCAAAAAATTGTTACTGGAGTTTTAATACTTTATATAGTGAAAATTCCGGTTATACGTTTAATACTACCGGGGTGCGTAATTGCTGGGATATGTTCCGATGCGGCGGAAAACCAGGTAGCGGTCCTGCCAGTGAACGGTGCTATGAAATGACTCATTCATTATTTAATTATGATTGCGCATTTCTAACACTAAGTGAAAAATGCACGAATTGCTTCTATGGCGCATGGCTTATAAACTGTTCCGACTGCTTTGGTTGTATTGGGCTAAAGAACAAAAAATTTTGTATTTTAAATAATCAATTAACTAAAGAACAATACGAAAAAGCTGTGAAAGAAATTAAAAATGAGCTCGGGTGGAAACATTAGGTAGTTGTTTTTTGGATAAAGGGGGAGAATTTATTTTCATAAGATATTTTTCAACTATTTAATGCTTAGCCTTGAGAAGCATTATTAGATATGTTACTATCCTCGTTATATGGCGGGGAGAGTGGAGGGAGAACGCGGAGTTCCGGAAGATCTTCGTGCGCAAACTTATGAATTGTTTTGTCATGCCGGTTTGCCGACAGATTCTGAGAGGAGAGGATTTGAAAGTTTTGGATTTGATTTTTTTGACGTCTTACCAATAACATTGCCTCAGGTTATAAAAGAAGATAAAAAGTATTTCTGGCAAGCTGACCTGCTTTTTGTAAATGATATACCTGATCTACGTGATTATGCTGTCCCAGAAGCGATGCTGGTCGCAGTAAAGCCGGATGATTTATATATTCCGGATAGTTTTGATAAAGATCGTCCTGAGCAACTTATAATTACTCAAGAGCACTCCGTGTCTCAAATACAATCGATAAGTTCTCGTGCAAGAGCAGTAATGCTGCCAGCTACTGCTGTATTTCAAATAGATAGAGCTTATCACGCAGATACAGGAGAATTACTCTTTAAGGAGCGATTTGGCCGGGTTCTAGATAGTATTGGTAAATACTCTGCTTACGTTGGTCGTGATACTCCTGATGATCCGCTGTATGTCCTTGGGCGCAATATTCCTTCTAAAGATCCCCGTGTTGGTGCAGTATGTGCAGTTATTTTTATTCAATAGGTAGACAATTTCTCTTCTTTATACTTTAACTTTTATACTTTATACCACTTCGCTTGCCAATTAAGTAGGGGATACTTTAAGTATTATAAATTTGTATTTTTAAAGCAGTGGAGTATATACTTTAGAGGTATGGCGGATTTTCGATTTTTGCAGAATCCTCGCACGAAGAAATGGGTTATTTTGGATCCGAGGCGTTCTAAGCGGCCAAATGTGGGGAATAAAACAGAGCGGGTTTGTCCTTTCTGTATTGGTACTGAACAGGAGGGGCAGGAATTATTTCGGGTGGGGGGATTGATGGGGGACAGGAATTGGCATGTGCGGGTTGTGGCAAATACATTTCCCTTCGCACCTATTCATGAGATTGTTATACATTCACCGGATCACCACAAAAATTTTGAAGAGTTGCCAAAGTCGCAGGTAGAATTGATTTTGCAGACTTATAGAGCAAGGTATAACTTTCATATGAAAGGGGCTGGTCAGCAGGTATATATTTTTCATAATCGGGGAATTGGAGGAGGGGAAAGTCTTCCACATCCACATACACAAGTGACGGTTATTTCCAGAGATATCATGCTTGATATGCCTCCATTGGACATGACTATTTATCCGTCAGGTTTGTTTTTCAGACGAAAAAAAAGAGAGGATTTAATTTCTTCATCTCACTTTTATATTTATTGTCCTTTATTTTCCCAGTGGCCTGATGAGATATGGATTGTGCCTATAAGAAAAAATATATATTTTGGCGATATAAATGAGGAAGAAATCCGGGATATGGCATTTTGTCTTCAGAGATTGATCAGTATTTTTGATCTAAGACATGGACATGAATTTCCTTTTAATTTTTATATTTATCCGGGAAAAAATTGGTATTTGCGGATAATTCCCCGCCAAAAGATACTTGGAGGGTTTGAGTTGGGTACGGGAATTATTGTTAATACCCAGGATCCGGTTGAAACTTTCGCATTCGTGAAAGAACATTTTTTTGAGCCTAATTTGGAGAAAATAAAGTTACAACAGCAAACGGATTATTGGCGGAGTGTGTAGGCTGGTAGTAATTTGAGTAATCGTGGATCAAATATAGATGGTGACTTCAATTTTCAAACGCTCCGAGGTCAGGGGCAGAGCCGGTAAAGGGCGTACCGATGTTTGTGCCTTTGTCAATGAGGTCGCTCCCCGGGGCGAGGTGGAGGAAAGGACAGTTCGGAAGAGAGCCATCAGCTTGTCTTGGACCGCGGGTACATGGGTCATCCAGAGGTGCGAAGTCAGCGTCCGAAACCGTGACGGGTAATGTCCAAGAGTTGAAGGCACCCGGAGGAGTGCCGCAACTTCCGAAATTAATATTATTTTGCAAGGTACCGCTATTGTTCCATGCCATGTTGTTGATTAATAAAGGTATGGTGTGGGTGTCAAGGTAAAGTGGGGTGGTTAATGCCAAAATAGCAAATACATAGAGGGCTGCAAGTACGAGCATGGTCTAAAATGCAAATTAATTATTCGGGACGTATATAGATAATTATTGGTATTGGCTTTCCTTTTCTTGAATCTATTCTTTCAGCTTTAATTAAGCGGTGGGCTGAATGCCTAATGTCTTGATTGGCCCTGCCAATTAACTCTGCTATCTCAGAATTGCTAAACTCTAATTTCCTTAATTTTTCTACTAGTGCGTCTAGTTCAGTAACAGCTCTACTTACCGGGTTACCTTTTGGGGGAGGCCCTATTTTTTTGTCAGCACGTAAACGGTGAACTGAGCGATTAACTTTTTGAATTGACTCACCACGTCGTTTGGCTACCTCGGGATTGGTTAGTCCTTCTTTCTTTAATTTTTCTATTTCCTCATCGCGATTAGCTAAATCTTCGGGAGTGGTTACGGCTGGCTTTATTATTCCTGCACGAATTAAGCGGCGAATTGAATTTCTGATATGTAAAACATTTTTATCAAGAAGCTCTGCAATCTGATGTTTCTTATGTCCCTTTTCTATTAAATTTCTTACTTCATCGTCAAGCAGCCAATTATCAGACATTCTTTTTTTGATTTCTCTATTTTCAGATTCGATATGTAGTCTTTTATCAGAAGTATCAAATTTTTTTGCCAATATTCTCAATTCATTTATGATTTTTTGTTTACTTTGTGGTTCGGATGGGAGGTATGGAGCGATGGCTTTGCCTACCTCAAGAAGAGTATAAATTGAACCTGTAAGCGGGGAGTTATTTTTGGTCTGAAGTTGGGCCGCTCTAATGTATTCATCATATACAACAGTTTGGTTAGCCTTAATTAAATGTGTAATAGCTTTATTTAATCTAATATCTATGTCACTACCATTTGTTAATATTTCTTTTGCGGTATCGCGCTTATTCGTAATTTCAATTGGCCCCTCCATTGCAAGATTTCTAAATAGTGTTTTAAAAAAACTTGCTTGGGATTCGGAATGGTTACCCAACCTGGAAATTACAGCTTGCAATATTTGCGATTTAACTTTATCACCGGCAATTAGTCCATCTAATACCTTTTTATTGCTTAAAATATACTCTGCTAAACGAACACCATGATTTGCATGAGGTAGTCTTTCTACAGTCATAGATTGGGAAAGTTATTCTATCAAATTTCATGACCTATAGCAAGTAAATAGGTTTCTGGGTAGTGGTACAGTTTGAGATTATTTACGCTTTTTACGTGAAGCTCCTATATTCTTGTTAGGGCGAGGAGTTGGTTTTTTTCTTGCTCGTCTTGATTTCACCACACGTTTATAAATAAAAATACCTAATAAGATAATTGCGAATAAAATTAAAAGTGGCAGTGTCAAGATTACAATTTTTGTCCCAAGCTCAAAGGCTTGCCAGTAGCTTAAATTCAATATGAAGTCGAGCTTGACAATAACAACTAACCCCAATACAATAGTTATAACATCACGAATTTTCATTTTGGGCAGTAAGACGTTTTTACAGAACGTCTTTTTGCGTTTTATGGTTTAAATTTATTTTTATTCTTTATCCCATATATTAATTATACCTCGATTCTATTGTTAAGTGGCTAGTCACGCCTAAAAACCAAAAAAGCACGAGACTGGTATATACATATTGAACACATTATACTTGACCGCTCAAGCATTGTCAATAGGGAATATATACTTTTATATATTTAGATATAGTTTACTACTATCATGTCCGCTTTGTATATCTTTGTCTTGTTGACAAAACAGCTACTTGTTTTGTTTAATGTACATAGAGTTAATTTATTGACTTTTAGAGAGTTAACTTTAGAGCTTGATAAATCAACCTAAATCAGTTAAAATAAAGGTTACAGCCCTTTAATGGGCTCTTTTTTGCACTTTCGAACAATAAATCGTGAACTAGATGCGGAGGATGTCAGATTCGAACTGACGACAGTGGGATTAGCACTGTAATTGGTTCTTAAAACCAACGCCTTCTACCTATTCGAGCCAATCCTCCATATCTAATTTACGATTTAAGCTCTTTGAAAAGAGAAGAAACAGACGATTGTAAACCTGAGATTTATTTAACAATTTTAGGGCTGTTAAAAACCTAGACAAACGGTGAGCTTACAACTCAACCTCAACCCACATCGGGAACGGGCGGTTTTTTGCTCTTATGATTTTTCCTGTTCTCGGATCTTTCCGAGTCCATCGAAAAATCAAAACCCGTTTAGTTTTTTTAATATGAATCACTCCTTTCTCCCGTATTCCGGGAATATCGTATTTAGCGATACGATAACTCAGGGAGTTTTTCTACAATCGTCTGGCTCTTCTCTTTTCAATTATTTTCATTAAAATAGCCCCTAATAGGGGCTTTTTTTACCTAGGCAGTATTGCATTACTGGTTTTCGGTTTACCCCAAAATATGTATAAGTGAGGCTAAATTTCTAGTTTATTTAACCCCTTCTAACAGAAAAGTACTTTTACCACCCACCAGAAGAGTTATCTGGAAAAATTTTCACCTAATATGGAATGCAAAAATTTTCTCAGAAGGCTGAGCTCTTCTGGCGAACGATAAAAGTACTTTGTTATGTTAAAGTTCTTTAAGGATGGGATTTGATGTAATCGCTTCATATATATTTTATTCAAACACATCAGGAAATTCAAGTGGATAAATCTATATCATTTCTTTTTCCAGCGGGTTTTTGCGGCTTTTTTTGCAATCTCAATTCTTTTTTTAGCTGTTAACTTTTTAGCACGTGCATGACCACCGACTAATCCACCTAGCCTACCTAGTGCCTGAGCGTGCGGATTTTTTTCATTAGTAGCTTCTCTTGTTATTTTAGTGGCTAATTTATTTATATCCATGAGGAGATGGTAACATAGCGAAAATAAGCGGTCAAGCAGGTGGAAAAGCAAACTGTACCACTACCGGTTTCTGGGAACTATTCTGTTTTTTGTTGGATGCCGAGGAGCCAGAGTACGGCTTCTTTTTTGTAGCGGCGGTCGCCGCGGGAATTGATCCGGATTGCAGGCAGTTTGCCTCTTTTGCCCCAGCGTTTAATTGTGAGAGGGGAGACTCTAAGAATTTCTGCTACTTCACGAACTGTTAATAAATCCGGGAGGTTGTCTATTGAAATTTTTGAAGATTTAGCAGTGGTGGTCATAAGATAACTATATTTTTATATCAATCCTAGTTTAATCAGGATCAATATAGCTAATAAGCATATATAAACTAACAAACTATAGCATGATTGTCAAGAGTTAAAAAAAATACCCCGGGTATATGGGGTATTTTATTATTTTTAGTTCTACAAGATTTTATTATTTCAATTCAACCCCACAGGATCTTTCCATTCGGCTCGCTGAGCGGGGCTCATGTACCGATCTGGCGGGGCGAGCTGTCTTTATTTTAATTCAACAATTGCTCCTGCGGTTGTGAGTTTAATTTTTGTCCCGCTGAGCGGGATTTCGCTTCGCTCAACTTCTTGTATCTTATTTAAGTTCTACGGTGGCACCAGCGCCAGTTAATTTTGCCTTTGCTTCCTCGGCTGTTTTTTTGTTGACTTGAGACATAATTTCCTGCGGTGCTGTATCTACTTTGTTTTTTGCTTCAACAAGTGTAAGGGTCGGAATTAATTCACGAAGCATTTTAATGACAGCAATTTTATTAGCTCCCGCACTTGCTAGGACGATATTGAAGACAGTTTGTTCTTCTTTTGGTGCTGCATCAGGCGCGGCTGCACTGGGGGCTGCTGCTGCAACCATTGATTGTGCAGATACACCGAATTTCTCTTCGAGTGTTTTCACTAGGTCAGAGAGTTCAAGAACAGACATTTCTTCAATAGCTTTCATTAGATCTTCTTTATTTAGTTTGGTCATGATATACACCTCCTTTCAGTCGGTAAATCCGAAATTCGAATATCGAAATTCGAAACAAATTCTAATTTTCAAAAACCAAATGTTCAAAACGATTTGTATTTTGAATTTTGGTCATTTGATATTGTTTCGGATTTCGAATTTCGTGCTTCGAATTTAAGCTTTTTTATCCTTTATTGCATTAAGTGTCATTACTAATTTTTGTATATTCCAACTAAGCGCACGGTGCAGTCCAGAGATAGGTGCTATCATTTGGCCTAGTAATTGCGCGCGAAGTATAGGAAGAGGGGGAAGAGCGGCAATTTTAATAACTTGTTCTTCGGTTATAGTTTTTCCTTCGAAAATTCCGAATTTAATTTTGGGAAGATTTAGTTCTTTGATAATTTTGGTTAATTCTTTTAGAGGCGCAGCGATGTCATTGTAGATAAATAGTGTAGCAGTTGGTTGATTAAATTTGTCTTTTTCAGTATCTATTTTGTCACCCAGAGCTCTTTTAAGAAGTGAGTTTTTGGTGGTTACATATTCGGCTTCAAGTTTTTTGGCGGTTTTCTTGATTCTTTCCAGTTGTAGATGGGTAAGTCCCTGATAGTTGGTGAAGATCAGGCTTTTGGACTTTGCTACTTTTTCAGAAAGTTCTGATACTATTCCTTCTTTTTTCTTTCTGTTTTGACTAATTGTGGTGTCTGACATAGGTTTCCTCGGCGGGACTTGTGAGAATTAGCTTAATCTCTGCCACGCTGTCTTTGGATTAAAGTATTATAGCAGTTGGTTTTTGGAATGTAAAGTTGGAGTAATTTTAATGGAGGCTATTCCTAGCCTGAGGGAGTTCATGTCCAAGCGAGTAGGTACCTTGTTCTTCATTATGGACAAGAAGCCCTCTTTTGCCTAGATTTGATATTGTTTTTCCGATATTCTCTTGTAAGCCTTCTTCATCGCTTCTATGTATATTACCACGGCTTATCCTTCTTTGAATATTCTGTTGTGCTGTTGTATGTAATGCAGCAGAATCAATCTTTCCCTTAAGCAAAAAATGCCCTATTGCTTGTTCAATTACGCGTGTTTCAAAGGAAGATAATTCTTCAAGCTCCGGTTTTTGCATGAAACTTTTAACTATAGGTAGTCTTTCTACCAATTTTGTATCACCAACTTCCCGTCGTTGTGGATAAGGATTAGTTTCTTGATGTGCTGGCATTATCTGACTATTGTAGCAGAAATTTTTGGAAATTGCAACTTTACAGTGAGGAGTTAGACTGGCTTGACAGCTGAAATTTTTTCAATTGATGACCGCCAGAACTCATTATCCGAAGAATTTACGGCCGAAATTTGGTACTAATAGTTAAACACATGGATATAACTATTCCTCAACAGCGTTGTTTTGGATAATTCTTTGATAGAGGATGCCGCTGTCTTTGACCGTTCTTTTTTGCGTATCGTAATCTACATGAACAAGACCAAACCGCTTGCTGAATCCCTCGCCCCATTCCCAATTGTCCAGAAATGACCAGGCGAGATAGCCGTTGACCGGCACGCCTTGATTTGCGGCATACGCGACTGCTTTGAGGTGTTCTTTAATATATTGTATTCTTTTTTTATCATGAATTTTGCCGTTTTTAACATCATCGGGAAACGCCGCGCCGTTTTCAGTCACATACAGTTCGGGGATATTATATTCTTTATGAAGACTAAGCAGAAGTTCATATAATCCCTCCGGATGGACGGGCCAACCCATATCTGTGAGTAATGTTTTATCTGTAGGGGAACTGGTAAGTATTTCAATATTAAGCGGGTCTTTTTTAGCTGATTTGATCAGCCATGTCATGTAATAATTTACTCCCAGATAATCAATGGGCTTGCCAATAATATCAAAATCTCCGTCTTTTATATCGGGTTGATGATTTTGGTAGAGATCCAGTATATCTTCAGGGTAACTTCCTTTGAATAGAGGATCGAGGAACCATCTGTTGGTCTGGCCATCGAAGCGAATGAGGGCATCTTTATCTCTCGGTGTGTCTGTTAGGGGATAGCCGGGTGTAAGATTGAGTACAATGCCGACTTTGGAATCTGCGCTGTTCTCACGGATCACAGGGACTGACTTGCCATGAGCTAGAAGTAGATTGTGAGCAGCTGCGAGACCTTCGGACAAACTTTTTCTGCCAGGCGCGTGAATACCCTCGACATATCCTTTTATTGCTGAAACCCAGGGTTCATTGAGTGTGGTCCAAAATTTCACCTGATCACCAAGTGCTCTTGTTACGACATCAGTATACTGCGCAAAATGATCGGTAGTGTCTCTATTGGTCCATCCGCCTTTTTCCTCTAATTTTTGTGGTAGATCCCAGTGATACAGAGTTACAAGTGGTTTTATATCATTTATCAGCAGTGTATCGACCAGTTTTTTATAAAAATCCAAACCTTTCTTTTCGACTCTGCCTGATCCTTCGGGTAAAATGCGTGGCCAGGCGGTGGAGAAGCGGTAGGCTGGCAGACCCAGTTGTTTCATAAGTTTCACATCTTCTTCAAAGTGGTTATAGTGATCGCAGGCGATAGTAGGCGTTGATCCGTCTGCTATTTTACCGGGAATTTTGGAAAACTTGTCCCAAATTGATTCACCTCTGCCATCTTGATTGGCAGCACCTTCAATTTGCGCCGCAGAAGTCCCGGCACCCCATAAAAATTTTTTGGGCAAAGACGCGTTTTTGTTCTCCAGAGGACGAAATATGGGAGAAAATTTTCCGCTCATATTGTGGAATTATAGCATAGATTTCTCAGCTTGCATGCTTATTTTTTGGGTAACGAGAGGCATTAATTTTTATTTCATTTTTCTTTTTCTCTTTTCTCAAATTCTTCAGCTACAATTGTTTGAACTTGTCTTCTTAGCTTAACAGGCAAGTTTTTTCCGTGACTATATAAATATAATAGCGAAGCAGTTGCGATTACATCAAATCTAGCACGGTTATGCCTCTTTTCATATTCTACTATTATTACTTTATCTTTTAATGCTTTTTCAATTGTGAGCCATTTTATGCTTTTATAAACTCTTGTCAAGGCATCTGCACTTACAGGTGACTTGAATTCTTGTCTGCTAAGTATGTCATTTAAATATTGATTTATTTTAGCTCTTATCTCGGGATCCCGTTTTTCTACCGCATAAGTTTTAGGAATAGTTTCAGAAATCCGAGAATCGGGGATAGGTGCTATTGATTTATTATCAAAGAGAGTTACATCTGCACTAAGTGTCGGGGTTATTGTTTCCGGTTGAGGTTTTATTACCGTGACTCCTAATCTAAAGTTACCAGGATTAGCAATTAATTCTTTAAGAAAGTTTAAACCTTGTTGTTGACCTGCGATACTTTTTAACTGCACTTTATTAATATCGGAAAGGTTTTCTAACAAACAGTAGACATCTATGTTTTGATCATTAATTTTAACTTTTATCTCATTGAAGTTTGAAGATTCAATAAGGTTTCGCGCACGTTCTAAGGCGTTACTTCCATATTCCTTTATAAACTGACTTTTTTTATCAAGAGTCATTTCTCCGAATTCAGTTACAATTTTGTCACCCGCAAGTGCTATTAAGTCATGGGTAATATCCGCTTCTATTAATTTCACGTCCGTTTGTCTAAGAAGCAATGTTAATTGCGGTCTATGGTTATCGATAGCTGTCGCGATCATTGCTATATCAGCTCTGCTTAATGTACCAAATTCAGCAGCTTCAACTGATAGTTTTTGCTGATCCGGTTTTTTTAAATAATAAGATGCTATTTCTCCTTTGTGTCTAGCACTGTGTGGGGTAAGATTTATTATTTCAAGTCCTGATCCGCAAATTATTTTACGGGTGATAGTAAATAAAGCATGTAGTCTACTTATGGCTTTAGTTTCATTTTTAATATCCGGCCAAATGTCTTTAATTAGTTGATCACGTGAATAGCCATTTTCTTGTGAACTGCCTTCTAATGCTCTCAATAATTCTGCTACTTTGCCGCCAACCACTTCACCGTTTGAGAGTTGATATATTTTTGATTTTTCTAATTCTGGCTCACGTTCTGGTCTTGCGGCTTTTACAGCAGGGGTTGGGGTAATTTCAACCGTTTGTACTTTTTTTCTTGCTTCTTCCTCTTGTCTTATTCGTTCTAAACCCGTTAGTAAAATAGGATCTCTTTCCGGTAGCGATTTAAATGCTTCAACTTGTCTCTGGAGGCTGCTTATAGCAGCTTTAGGTAAATTGCCTTCTGCTACCAATTTGCTAATATCAGTTAATGCAGTTTGCTTTTGGGCTACATCAACTAGAAATTTTTTTGCACGTCTATAAACTGCTATCTCTTGATCGAGACTGGTAAGCATAATCGTTAATCTTTTTTCAGAAACTCGATCTTTTTTAATTACCTTGCCAATTTCAAGAAGTTCGTTTTCCTGCAATTGTGTTTCATTAATATCTGCATTTTTTTCAACACGCTCCCAAAGAGTTTCTCTACGAGATTTTCTTAGACCTAAAATGCGATTTGCTTTTTCTCTTCTTGTTATTACTTGTTGAATTGGTTCAAATTCTTTCCCCATAACGGTCTAAATTGATTGTTGTAGCAGGGGGAGCATTGTAGCAAATAAGGCAATAGGTGTCAAAACTGTACAGAATTAATTAGGGCAATAATTAACTAATTTAATTGCGGAGTAATCTGACTATGCCATTTCAGTAAGTTCTAGTTTTATGCCGGGGGACATTGTGGATTTCAATGTAATTTGTTTGATATTTTTGGATTGGACGGCACTAATAGCGGTTGTGATGTTGTCGGTGAGTTTTTTTTCGCCGAAGGAGACTTTGCCGACTGTAAGGTGAAGAAGAGGGAATTTGGCTTCGGTTTTGAAATTAACCTGTCCGCCTTGGTATTTTTTGGCGATTTCATTTGGTTTGGTTGTGATGGTGCCATTTTTGGGATTGGGCATAAGTCCGCGGGGGCCTAAAAATTTGGCAACTCGTGCAAGTTTGGGCATGGCATCAGGCGTGGCAATGAGGATGTCGAAATCTATTTTGCCGGTTTCAACTTTTTTTACTAAATCCTGCACGTGTTTTGGATCTTCAGTTTGATTTGCTATCTCGACTCGTATTTGCTTGCCTGTACCATGAGGAAACATGATATTGCCGGTGATGCCTGATTCTTGCGTATTGATATGGAGTTCGACTGATTCGTCGAATTTGGCGCTTTTGAATTTGACCAGTTGCCCGAGTGCTTCCGAGAGCGTATACTTTTTGTTTTTGTCGATTATTTTGGTTATTGTCATGTAATTTTTTGAGCGTTTTTGTTTTTTAGAGGCACTATGCTTGCCGGACGGTTTGGATTTCTCTTTTTTTGCTGTTGTTTTTACATCTTCTTTTACAGGGGTTGCGGCTTCTGTCTTGGTGGCGGCTTCAGGTTTGGCAGATTTTTTATCCACCACTTTTGTTTGAGGCTTTTCTTCCTCTTTCGTTTTTTTGGCTTCACCGCGATATTCAATCTTTTTCTTTTCCTTTTTCTCTTTTTTTTCGTCTCCTAGTGTTTTGACTCTGATTTTACCCATAATGCTCCTTTCAGGAGAAATCCAAAATCCAAAGCATCAAATTTCAAATAAATTCAAATATCAAAATTCTAAATACAAAACGTTTTGGATTTTATTATTTGTATTTTAATATTATTTAGGATTTGTAATTTTGAATTTGTAATTTCATTTAACTTCAACTCCCATGCTTCTAGCTGTACCAGCGACAATTCTTGATGCCATTTCTACATTGTCAGTGTTGAGGTCTTCCATTTTGTCTTTGGCAATTTGCTCCACCTGCGACATGCTTAGAATTCCCGCTTTTTCTTTACCCGGTTTTTGGGAGCCTTTTTCTTTGCTAATGGCTTTTTTGATCATTTCAGCAACCGGTGGTTTTTTGGTGATAAAGCTGAAAGTGCGATCGACAAAGACTGTAATGACAACAGGAAGCACGTTGCCTTTCATTTTGACAGTGCGGGCGTTGAATTCTTTTACGAATTCCATAATCGGGAGGCCATGTTGACCAAGTGCCGGGCCAACCGGCGGGGCTGGGGTGGCTTCGCCTGCTTTGATGTTTAGTTTGATAAGTGTTTTAATTTTTTTAGCTATATATTCCTTTCATCAAAATAAAAAATTAAATTATCTGCGTTTTTCTTTTGGTATTCTTGAAATTGTAATTGCCCCACGATTCTTTCACCTGCGGCTCTAAGCGCGGCTTTTCCGTTACGATATAATTCAGAGTCAATTATTGTTCGGGATACAGGAACATCTCCACGTCCATCCTCAGATGGTGGATTTCCTTCCGGATAATTTTCTGCTTCCATATTTATTTCAACGACTCTATATCTTCTGCGCCAAGGCAAAATTCCACTTTCTCTAACTGCAGAAAGAGAGTATTCTTTATTGTCTACCCTAACCCACTGGTAAGTTATTGCTGAATCAACGGCTACAAATGGTCCTTTTTCTATTTTCATATTTTTTTGACTTGGAGGAAATCCAACTCCACCGGTGTTTCGCGGCCGAAAATTGATACAAGGATACGTAATTTTCCGGCTTTTTCGTCAATGAAGTCGATTGTGCCTAAGAAATCGGTGAATGGGCCGTCAACGATTTTGACCGCTTCACCCATAGAGAAGGAAACTTTGTAAAGGGGTTCTTCCATATTCATGAATTTTTGGATTGCTTTAACTTCCTGTTCGGAGATGGGGGTAGGCTTGTTGCCTGTACCGATAAACGAAGTAACGCCTTGGGTGCTGCGGACCATAAACCATGTCTCATCATCAAGTAGCATTTTTACTAAGACGTAACCCGGGAAGATTTTTTCTTTTACAGTTTCTTTTTTCCCCTGGGAGACTTTGATAGTATTGCGGGTTGGAACGATGATATCAAAGAGACGATCTGCAAATCCCATTGCGTCGGTTCTTTGTTTCAGAGAACGGGCGACTTTGTTTTCATGGCCGGCATAGGTATGGATAATATACCATTTCGCTGCAAGTTCATTTGCTTTTTTCTTGTCTTCAGATGGTTGAACTGTTGGTGTGTCCATGATTTAGCTATTAGCTATTAGCTGTTGGCTATTAGCTATATTGAATATTATTTTAACAATGCGCCCATGAGTTGGGTAAGAATATAATCGAGTGCTCCGAGATATAAGCCAATCGCAAAACTGATAACTATGACAATTGCTGTCAGTCGTATAACATCGTTAACTGTGGGCCATTTGACCTGCTTCAGTTCGTCATACGTCTGTCTCAGGAATGTGATTGGCGTAGTCATGTCGAGCAAAACTTATGAGTATTTTATCAGATAGTTATTGGTGTGTAAAGCCTTGAATCGGTGCCACTGCTTACTTTTGAAGTTTGAAAATAATAAAATCTTTAATTTTGGTGTATCTTAATGTTTCATAAATACTAAATCTAGTGGGGGATGATTATATGGCGAAGACACAATAATTCCTTGATCTATCCATTGACGAATAACGTAAGTATTGAAATCTATAATGTTTTCAGTGGTACAGATTCTAGCTAACTGTTTTCCTACTCCTGTAAGGAGAACTTGTCCAATAATAATTTCATTGTCTTCTATTTTTTCAAATTCTAGAATCAAAGTTGTATTTTGATACGCTACTAGAATCTTTTTAGGTAATCGTTTAATTAAATATCCCGTTATATGATTAAAGCTTATAAGACCAATTGCGTTTAAATGATTTAATATTCCAAAGTTGATACCGTTGTTTGTGTATATTTTTGCATTGATGTCAAAAATTAATGGTTGTATTTCGTTGATGACCCAGCCAAAATTACATAACTTAGTAAATAAAGTTGCATCTTCTTTATCTAAAGAAGCCATAATATTAATTGTTCTTTTTGAATAACTTCCAGGATTATTTGCTTCTCCAGCTAATACTTTTGACCATAGGCTTTGCATCTCCTGATCAGATATTAGACGGCATTTATCAAAAAAGTTTGAAATCCAGTCATCTTCCATTTTTTCAGGCTTTGCGTCCTTTCTTAATTGAGGAAGTGCTAGGCGCGTAATCTCTTCAATATTATTTTGTTTTTTTGCTTCTTCATAAATAAAGCGTTGTAAGGCTCGTTGTTGTAGTTGTGTGATTTCTATTTTAGAAATGGCTTTAATTTTATTTGCTTCGGCTTTAGCTTTTGCAACTCTTCTAATTTGCCATGGCTTAAAAATACCTCCGGTTGCTTCGGAAATTTTCTCAATTAGAACCGTGGCTGGTTTTGATAAATCTCCTAAGTTGATGACGGAATTATTATTAGGCATACAAAATATTAATACTCAAAACTAAAATAATCGAGGGCATGTGACAAAATTGGAATTTTCCTTCTGGTTTCATTTTGATCATCATTATACATGAAGAAATCGACTTTTTCCAAATAAATAATATATTAAAATTTTTTATCTAGGGGTAGTTAAGGTTTAGCTTAGGCCGCATCTCCAGCTTGGAACCTATTTGATAGTTTATCTAATAATTTAAAAAGCAAATTATTCATCTCGTCATAATTATGGTCACGTAATTGTTGGGCGGTTTCAATATATGGCAATTTTTTATATTCTTCCAATTCATTTGCGTTATTTTTTATCATTCCCTCAATCGCAACAGGCGTGAATTCAAAGTGGCACTGGAAGCCGTATATTTTTGGAGCGTAGCGGACGATCTGCCGGGAACAACCTTTACTCGTTGCAAGCACTTTAGATTCCCTTGTAAGTCCAGGCATATCGCCATGCCAATGGCCTACCATGAATTTTTTCGGGAAAGTTCCGAGTATAGGATCTTGTTTTCCATCTTTTGTGAGGGTAATAGATAAAACACCAATTTCTCTGTTTGGACTATGGTCAAAAGGTGCACCTAGAGCTTCTCCTATTAATTGCGCGCCGAGGCATACGCCGAGTAAAATTTTATTCTGCTCAATGGCTTTTTTTATATAAGCAATTTCTTTTTGAGCGTCGAAATACGGATATTCAATAAGCTGGGTCGCGGGGGATTGAGGTCCGCCCATAACTATCATGAAATCGAAATTGCATTTTTCAGGGAACTTGTCTCCGGTATGCAATTTGGTGTAAGTTATGCCGCAGCCTTTTCTTTTGGCCCATACTTCAATAGCCGCAGGGGATTCAAAGCTTTCGTGTATTACAATGTGAAGCTTCATAATGATTTGAGCAGTTTCTTTATTTGTTTAGTGAATGGAGGAAGACCTTCTTTTATAGTGTCCCAAACCACTGTGAGATCTACTGCATCATAGCCGTGAATTAATTTATCTCGCATGCCGGCGGGTTGATGCCATGGGACTTCCGGATGCGCATCCCGAAACTCTTTTGGAATATTTTTTACCGCTTCACCAATAATTTCTAAACGATGAATAACCATGTCTTGAAGGTCAATGTCATTTTCAAAAGTCTCTTGGGTTACGTTTTTGATACGTTTTTCTATAAGCTTACTGCTTTTAATAATGTCCTGCAAATAAAGTTCGAGGCTTTTTTTCATAGGATTTGCACTTGGTTGCTGAGTATACTTTCCCGCAATTGTGGATGAATTGAGCGATAAGTAACTAGATCAACTTTCTTTAGCAATTTTTTTTCAAGTTGCGTTTGTAATTCAACAATATCAAACAAAGTGGTACCTCTGGGGACTTCAATGAGCATATCAATGTCACTGTCTTCTCTTGCTTCGCCACGCACGTAAGAACCAAAGAGGGAGGAGCGGGTAACTCCTGCTTCTTTGAGGATTGGTATTGCTTTTTGTTTGATTTGATCTAAACTTGCTTGTGTCATAATGTATTGCTTTTGTATTATAGCAAACAAAATTGCTCTTTGGTTAATTTTTCAATGATTTTTTTAAATAAAAATTCGGGACGCGATTTTCTTTTGTTGGATTTTTTCGTTCATTAACGGCTACTTTTTTGTTTGTATGGGGGGATATTGGAATTCGAGGGTTTACATCTTCGGCCATTTAATACATTCCATGATTTCGACTGAGCCGCCTGGAAGGATTGTAAAATGGGGATGGTTTAAAAATAATTTTGCGGCGTCTTCGTACGATTTGGCTTTGACAAATGTATATGCCGCCATTTCATTTTTGGTGTCTGAAATTCCTTTTGCGTCTATGCGTTTGGTTTTGCCAAGCAGGGAGCCATCGTCAACAATTGATTTTTTATTTTTCTTTGCCCAATTTGTCCATCCAATCATGCCGGCTTTTTCCTTCTTTTTTCTCGTTGCTTCATCCAATTTTCCCCATTTTTCGAGCGCTGATGCGGTCCCAAGATATATTGCTAAGAATGTTTTCATATTTGAATTTTGTTGTATCTTACATTTTTCATTATATCTCTAAATGCAAAAAAAGCAACTGCCTGTTTATCGTTGTTAATAAGAATTTTTCGCTTATTCATTTGCGGAGGCGAGAGGATTCGAACCTCTGATGACGTTGCCGCCATACTGGTTTTCAAGACCAGCTCGATCGACCACTCCAACACGCCTCCAGTGTGACTATTTTAGCAAAAAAGCCGGCTGGTTGCTAGGACAGCGAATTGACAAATAAGCTAGGCTAGTTTAGAATGTAGAAAGTTAGAAAAGTAAACTATTAGCAACGTATGAGCCAAACAGTGCAAAATAATCAGGAAGAATTGTTAAAAATCCTGGGAAAGGGTATGGTTACTATACCTAAAAAATGGAGGAAAGATTTGGGTATTGATAAGGGTGACATTGTAAAAGTCAGGAAAGAGGGCAAAAGGTTGGTAATTGAGGCAACACGGCTTAAGGCTCCGGCGCCATACAGAGTCTATAGCGCTGCAGAAATTGATGACTTTTTGGAAGAGGATCGCTTGTCTGAGAGTTTAGCACAGAAGGCAAAAAAAACCCTTCCCAACATCTCATGAAAATATGAGAGTATTTTTTGACGCTTCTGTTATTATAGCCGCATTGCTTTCTTCAACCGGGGCCTCATCCTTGTTAATTAAATATGTAAAAGCAGGAAGGTTTACAGGTGTCACTTCGCAAACCGCTTTAAATGAAGTTCTACATAAAACCGATAAAATTAGAAAAACAAAAATAGAGATTAAAAACTTTATAGCTGAGAGCGGTTTGCTGGTAATAGAAGAAATAGACGAGGACGAGATTGAGCATTATAAAAACAGAATAGACATAGAAGATGCTCATTTGATAGCCGGAGCAAATCTCTCCAAATGCGGGTACTTGGTATCACTGGATAAAAAACATCTTCTTAAAGATGGTATTAAAAAAGAATTTTTACCTTTGAAAATTGTTTCTACAAAAGAATTGATAGAGGAAATCGTTTCAAAATAAGTATTTTTGTGGATTTACAAGGTTAGTTTATTTTACAGTAACTGATTTTGCGAGGTTGCGGGGTTTGTCGGGGTCTAGGTGTTTTTTTATGGCTATGTAGTAGGCGAGGAGTTGGAGGGGGATGATTTGGGTTATGAGGGGGGAGCCGGTTTCGCGGACTTCTATCCACTCATCGAAGGCAGGATTATTTTTGGACGAAATTCCAATGATGTGGCCTCCGCGTGATTTTATCTCTATCGCGTTGGAAATGATCGCGTCATATGAGTCATCAAACGGCGCAATAACAATACAAGGTACACCTTTTGAAATCAGTGCAAGAGCGCCATGTTTTAATTCTCCACCTGCTAAACCTTCGGTGTGGATGTAGCTGCATTCTTTGATTTTCAAAGCTCCCTCCAGTGCTGTCGCATAGGAAACGCCGCGGCCGATTATATAGATGTGTTCTTTAAAGGATAAGAGATTGGCGACAGTTTTTATTTTGGTAATTGATTTCTTACCCAGAAGACGGCTAATTTCTTTTCCTGATTCTAAAAGTATTTTTTTGGCTACATCGAGTTTATCAATTAGCGCATAAGCCAACATTGTTAATATAGATATTTTGGCAATATAGGCTTTGGTTGAGGCGACGGCTTTTTCCGGTCCGGCGCCCAGAAGAAGTTTGTGATCTCCCATGCGGTAGATGGTTGAGCCTAGTACATTGGTGACAGAAATAATTTGGCTGCCTTTTTGGCGCGCGCGGTTTAAGGGCTCAATGACATCGATTGTTTCTCCACTTTGAGAGAGGGGAATGATGAGGCTTTCTTTGGTCAGAAAATCTTCAAGATAATTAAATTCTGAGGCTGGGGCTGTATTAACATGACGATGTGCGATTTTTGAAAATAGATAGGTGCCTGCCAAACAGGCATGAAAGGCTGTGCCGCAGCCGATGAAGAAAGTGCCGCGGGCTTTTTTAATAAGTTTACTTAGGTTGTTAACTTGATCAGTATAAGTGCTCGCGAGCATGTTGATAATGATTGGCTGTTCATGGATTTCTTTGAGCATGAAATGATCGAAGTCTCCTTTTGAAGTTTGTTCTATTTTCCAATTTATTATTTCAATTTGAGGCTTTATTTCATTTCCGGAAAGGAGGGAATAGAGTTTGTAATCGCGGTTTAGAGAAATTAATTCGTTGTCTTTTAGGAAAATTACTTTTTTGGTGTGGGGGATAATAGCAGCAACGTCGGAGGCGAGGAAAAATTCATCCATTCCGATTCCCGCAATCAAGGGTGAACCGTTTTTGGCCGCTAAAATTTGTGAGTTTTTGGTGTTTATGGCCACTATAGCATTCAGACCTTTCAAAAGATGATGTACTTTCTTAAATGATTCAATAAATGTGTCTTTTTTTATAAAGTCCTCGAGCAGATGTGCGACAATTTCTGTATCGGTTTCTGAGGCAAAGGTGTGGCCTTTTGCTATTAAATCTTTTTTGAGATCCTGGTAGTTTTCAATTATGCCGTTATGCAAGACAGCAATTTGTCCTGTGCAGTCAAGATGCGGGTGGGCGTTGGTATCGGTGACACCGCCATGTGTTGCCCATCTAGTATGGCCAATCGCTAGTTGGGAGTTTGACCCTATTAAATCGGGGTTGAGAGTAGCGTTGCCTATTTTTCCGATTTTTTTATCTAAAATTAGGTTACCGTTACATTGAGCGGCAATGCCCCAGGAGTCGTAGCCTCTGTATTCAAGGTTTTTAAGTCCCTCAAACACAACGCGCGATGCGTTTGAATTGCTGCCGATATAACCGAATATACCACACATATAAAAGTTTAAAGTTCAAAGTGCAAAGTTAAAAGTTAAAAAATGTTATTGAACTTGGGATAATTGTAGTGATTATAGGCCTACATGTCAAGGTACTTTCGAGCTTGATCGTGGTATTTTGGTGTGGTAAGATAGGTGGAAGATTGGGAACGTAATGCCGCTTTGCGTCAAACGTTCTTAAGTGGCACGGTGGCGAAGCGGTAACGCAGCTGTTTGCAGAACAGATATACAGGGGTTCGATTCCCCTCCGTGCCTCATGATTAGAATTAAGAAGCAAGAATTAAGAATTAAGGAGGAAGAAATATGGCAGGAAAAGAAGGTGAACCAAGTTTAACTCGTAAGGTAGCTGGCACTGGACTGGAAGTAGTTGGAGCTGTTGAGATGGTTATAGGGGCGGTTAAATTGAGTCTTCCTCTAGCTGCTGTGGGAGGAGTTGTATGGATTATAGGTAGTTGGGTAAGAAATTATGGAAAGTAAGAAAAATTAGGAGGTAATATGGCAAAGAATCCTGAAGTTAGAAGTGAAGCAGCGGATTTCTATAAAAAATTTAATCAAGGTGTGTTAGTGGCTGAAATTGGTGTAGCTGCGATTTTTCCACCGTTAGCAGTTCCGGCTATAATGTTGGCTGCGGGGAATGTAATAGAAATAGCGGTTATAGATAAGTTTAATAAAAAGAAACCTGCACAAACGGTTGTATATCAAAGGGATGAATATAAAAAAGCTGCCTAGAATGTGGTGGGGAGGAGTATATGGAAAGATTGCAATATAAAAATAATGAGGAAGAGCCGCGGAAAGGTGCGGGGTGGGAAGTGGTAGAATCGTGGATGCATAGAAAAGCACAGAAGCATCCTATAGTAGGCTATATTTTTAATTTGTTAACACGTAAATCGCCCCGTTAATTATTTTCTATTTATCTTATAGTATGCCGACATAGTCAGCAGTAACCAAAGTACGCAACTCATCGAGAAAACCCTCACAAGTATATAAACTTAGTTGATTGTTGTCTGATAAAATAGCTTCTATATTTGTAGGCAAAACTTTTGATTTACTGCGAACAGAATAGAGATAGGTGTTTTTATTTGTACTCACAGCAATTGCCGCACCATTACTTAAAGTATGTAAATTACCAAACAGACTATCACGATTATGTGCGTATATGATAACGTTTCCAAGGCCGGGGGATTTAGAAGTAGAAAGCCATGCGGCTTTATCATCATAAAGCGTCCAAATCTCGTCACTTATCACGCCCGGAGCAACAGGCAAGTCTACATTAATTGAAGGAATAATAATTTGTAAAGGAGTTTCATTCTTAATTTCTTTTAAATTGTTTTCAATTTTCTCAAGAACCTTCTTGTTTTTTTCGGAAGCAACTACTTTTTGTTGTACAAAATACCATTCCGGGTATAATTTTATAACCAAAAGCGCCACCATACATGAGGTAAGTCCGAAAATGATAATTTGTAGCAGGAGGTCATTCTTTTTCGACATTTCTCATCACTTTAAAACCTATAAAAAATAAACTTATAGCAGCTATAGAGGCAAATAGCCATTTCGTAAGATCACGTTCGAAACCTGTTTCTCCTAATTTGGTGGCAGCACCGAGAACTTTTTTCTTTTCATCAGCCGCCGGCGATGCAGTTTTGCTGGGTGTAGCAGAATTTGTAGTAGCATTTGTCGGGGTTGGTGTCGCAGTATCAGTTGGTGACACAGTCAATGTTGCAGTTGGGCTAGCTGTCTGTGCATAAACACTGCCTGTTAAGAAACAAGATAATAATATAAAAGCTAAAAATGAATACAAGCCCACGGTTTTACGCATTTGGTAATATCATATCAAATTAGGTACATATTATGTCAAGATTTATCAATTTGTATTAATTTAATTAATTAATGCAAGGATTGACGCGAATGTTGTATAATAGCAGGGGATTTTGGGTCGCTAGTTCATTGGTAGAACGTCTATCTGATAAGTAGAAAGTGCGTGGTTCGATTCCACGGCGACCCACAAACTAAGCGTGGATGTCTGCATAGTTACTATAGGTTTCATTATTACCTCAGATTTGATATAATCTGCTTCGTGGCTGAAAGAAACCGGCATGTACCATTTCCAGAGTTAGTAGGAAAAGGAAGTTCATTAGAAGGACTTGTGATCGCTATGGCAGAGAACAGATTTCTTCCATATACACAACTTCCTCAAACAATTTCTGCAGCTCAAATAGAAACTTATGCAAATTGGATATCACAATTAACAGAACAAGATCCAAAAAGCGCAGAGCGAGGTGCAGTTCTGCATGTCCGGGCTGATAATAAACGAATCATTTTCCCATCCAATCCTGATGTGGGAGATGAAGGAAGTAGCGGTTGGGTTATTTCAAAAAAACGCAATAGATTTATCCCGATAATTGACGTTCACTCACATGCAACAGATGTCTGTCATTCTGGACCTCGCGGTGATTTAGGGACACTTATTGCAGGATTGACAGAAGATAATTTTGTTCCGGCAGGTAGATTGGTTGCTACTCCCGGACATAATTATTTGATGATTAAAAGTCAGGAAACAGAGATTGTAGACGATATATGGGATATTTATGACAAAATTGGTAGAGTTCGGGATCATAAACAGGCTAATGAAGAGTTTATGCAATTTCGCAGATTTGGAAGTAGCTTGGGTCGGGGGATGCAAGACACAAGCAAATATTGGAAAATTTACGAACAAGCAGAGCAACAGACTTTTGTCCCTAATGGCTTTGGTAGTTATTACGATAATTTTATCAATGCAATAACTATTGCTGAAATATACAATCTCGGGTTTTATAAATCCAAAAAGGATGGGGAGTATGTACGCTTTACGAGACTGCAAGTAATGGAGCATATTAAGAATGAATTTGATGCTGCACTCACGAAAGCTCATATGAAAATGCAATTTTCATTGTAGTATAATACTAGAGCTATGACTGATAAAAGACATATCACACTTACGCACCTCAACGTCAGGCAAAGTATTTCTATTTTACTTACTAAGCTTGTGCTTATTGATCTGCTTATAGCTGTGATCGTTTTAATATATTATTTCGCAGTAATTCAAGGGGAGCAATTTATAAAAGGGATTAGTGCTAATAACACTATATTTATTTTAGTTTTTACTATTATTGGATTTTTAAAAATATTGGCTTCAAGTTACGTAATTCTTAAGTGGTTACATGAGTATTATGAAATAACTCCGGAACATGTAGTGCATAAACATGGGATTATTTTTAAAAAGAGTGAAAATTACAGGCTAAATCTAGTCAGGGTGATGAGCGTAGAAGATTCGTTTTTTGGTGAATTATTGAATTACGCAACTATTACTTTGTATGATATAAGGCTCAAAAAATATCTTGATATGTATCTGGTACATAATGCGCGGCGTTATGCAAAAATCTTAAAAGAGATAAAGCCGGATTTAGAAATTAAAGAGGATCATGTTTGGTTGCCGTTTAAAAAGGTAGAGGATATTGGGACATTGGAGAAGAAATAATAGTTTCTGGTTTTTCCCGCTTTTTCATCTTCTTCTTCTTGTTTCAAGAGAAAACTAGTGTATGTCACTGGGTAATTTCCCCTAACTATCTCTTTGGCACTAATAGTGATAGTCTTTGTTTTGACCTAGTCAATAACTACCAAGCCGACTCTTGCTTATAATTACTCTTCAGCTTATAATCAATTTGTGAAAAATCCTTCCTCACCACAGCCAGTAAATCAAGATCATACTCTTACGCGGGTAATTAATGAAATAAGCAGCAATGCTGTAATACGTCAAGAATTGATGCAGAGGCTTGAGCAGAAAACTAAACGGAATCTAATTACATATGTTTCTTCTTTTGCAAATCATCCAGCTGCACTAGTAAATGATGGCGATGCTGAGATAATTGAGAATATTTTGAGGGCTTATGGACATTTAGATAATTTAGACCTTTTAATTCATAGTCCTGGCGGTTTTGCTGAATCTGCTGAGAGAATTATTCAAGTAGTCTATACTTACTGTGATGATTTGAGGGTTATAGTTCCAAAACAAGCAAAAAGTGCAGCAACTATGATAGAAATGGGAGCAAGTAAAATTGTAATGAGCGATACGTCTGAAATAGGACCAATTGATCCACAAATTATTTATCAAAATTTGGGACAACAAATAGCAGTGCAATCAATTATTAAAGCATATAATCAGATTAGAGAAGAGATAGCCGGAAAGCAATTAAGAGGAGAAAATTATGATGCGGAATTAGTGCAACTTTCAAAGATAGATCCTATACTTTTGCGTGAATCACAAAAACATATGGATTTAGCAAAAGATATCGCTGTTAAATTGCTAAATAAAAAAATGTTTGCAAAAAAGAAGATAGAGAAAAAGGATGCAGAGAAATTTGTAGATGATAGCGAAACCTTTTCGCATGGAAGATTAATTGATTGGAAAACTGCACAGGATAAATTAGGTTTAAAAATAGTACATCAGGATAAATTTGACGATGAATGGAAATTGATTTGGGAGATATATATAAGAACAACTGCTGCAATTAATCAACACAGATTTGCAAAATTAATAGAAGATAAGAATCATTCACTAACAACGGGTGTATTACCTAAAGGATAAAACTATTCCGGTTTGATTTCCTGGCAATATTTGTAACCGTTCTTCTATTTTTTGTTTTTCAATGCCAGTAGTAGATAATTTTTCTAACTTTTCTATTTTTTGAATCAATGCAATAACTTCTTCTGTACGCTGAGCTGGAGCTGGAGCTGAATACTTTTGACTTGATTTTTTAGGTTTATTTTTATTCATAGTTAATCATTATATCATATATTTAACACTACAATTATTATAAAGTAAATGAGTAAAAATACTGTAATCATTTAATAAGTTTTATATTGCTTGGTGTAAATAATTCGTGGTGAGAAAGGTTTATTCTCCGTTTATGATATAAGGGCTAGTGTAGGTTGGGCCGAGAGGAGGGGCTGATGATGTTGTTGGATTGTATTGGAATATTGTTGGTTGGGTAGATACGGGAATATTGACTGGTGAAGTTGAATTGATGGGGAAGATGCCAAATTCAATAATCTCTTTAGTTTCATTAGTAACATTAGTCAGGACGCGCGGATTGGTGTTGATGGTTTTATAGTCTCCGGGGAGATCTAATTGGAGTATAAAAGTTAGTCCTTCGACAAGCTCAGGATCGATAGATGCTTCATCTCTGTTCAGCGGGGCTGGCGCAGATTGTGGGGATGAAAAACTGTATTTAAAATATCCATTCTCGTCTGTTACCAGTGCAGTAATTAGGTCTTGCGTTTGATATGTTTTGACTGCATTTTTATTGGTTTGAGTTATTTTTAGTGGGATACCTATTGCTGCTTTTTCTGCATAGTTTCTTTGGCCATCTTGATTTTGATCAAGGTATACATATCCTGAGACGAACCCGTATCCTTTTTGCGGAGCTAGTAGATCGGGAGTGGGTTGAAAGACAGCTGCTCTTTGCCTAATATCTTGCCTTTCTTGTGATATAAATATTACAAGAGGGATGGCTAGGATAAGAACAAGACAAGAAAATAACCCCATTATTGAAGCGTGAGATGATAAAAGCTTTTTCATGACTTCTTTAATTATACCTCTGCGCTTTCAAAATGCAAAAGGAAATTTAAAAAAATTTGACAAAAAGCTTATAGTTGTGATATAAAGCTAATCTATGTCAGCGAGTTTAGAAACACTAGGTAAATTATTTGCAGAAAGAGGTTATCAGACTTTGGCTAGAAGATTAATGGAAGAGGCACAAGGCTTTAGGGAAGCAGGCGGTCCTGAAGAATTGCATGTTAAACCTGACCCCATAGTTTTAGTATCAACTCCCAGTGAAAGAGTAGAAGGTTTAAAAGCTCCAGTAGTTGAGGCGCTTACTGAAATTCAACGACTTTCTCCTGAACAGGTTTTGGGGCTAAGAGCAGTGGAATTTGATTTCGTTGTTCCGACCTATTCAAAATCAATGGAGCAATTAGTTCTAGAAGGACGCGGACGCTTTGGATATGTTAATGAATCAGCATCTTTCCGCAGCATTGTTGCTCCTGCAGCAGAAGTTGCTGTACGGTCGAAAAATTTAGCTATTCCCGGAAGCAATAATCTTTCTCTTGATGATCAACGTCAAATGGTAGCAGATTTTGAGAGCGCAGCAAGGAAAAAAAGAATGCCAAAGGGAGCAACTCTTACAGGAATAACTTTTGGATTAGATCATGCTTCAACTCATACACAAATAGATTTTAGCTTTCAAGATCAAAATAAGGGTCGATTTCTTTATGAAGGTATGTTTGCCCGTACTGAAGATCCAACGTCTGGCTTCAACGTTGCGGATGTTGGTCGTTCTCCGGGCGATTCTGGGCTCGACGTCGGTGTTTGGGATCGCCACGGCTATCGCCGCGTTTGGGCTGTTCCTGTGGCACGCCCAACTGGAAATAGATAATTGGTTTTTTGTTAATTTTGTCTTCTTGTTTTTTGGTTTTTCGAAAAAATTTGCTACAATCAACTAAATAGGCAATGCAAGATTAAACACGCTTTGATTTTCGCCTATCTCTAGAACTTTCAGTAGTCAGGACTACGTTCATTCAAACTGAATGTGGGCGTACTTAAAGAAAGCCTTGCTAGACACTGCGAATACCACTCTTTTTCCGTTTATTTGGCGGATATATAAAATACAAGAGAGACTTTATAGAATCTCTGGTGCTAATGGCTTAACGGAGAGGTATCCAATAAAGGTCTGACTTCAACGTTGCGGATGTTGGTCGTAATCCGGGCAATTCTAAGCTCAACGTCAATGATTGGAATCGCCACGGCAATCACAACGTTTGGGCTGTTCCTGTGGTAGTTTCTGGTACGGTATTTATTATTGAGGAGAGTTTTGCTTGGTGGCCCTTATCCAGCCGCCAAGCATTTTTCCTATTTCTTGGAGTAATGCTTGGAGATTTATATACTTTTTATCTGTTATTGCTTGGCTATCTTTACCAAGTCGCAGAAGAACTTTGAGAAGATCAAGTTTTATGCTTATTCGTTTAAGAATAGTTACTTTATTTTCTGAAATAGGAATTGCAAAAAGCAATTCCATCATTTCCAAAGTTATATTATCAAGTTTCTGTCCAAGCGTGTAACGTTTGGTTTTGGGGAAACTTACTATTGTGTGGGTTAGGGTGTTGTAAAACTCATAAAGTTTGGTAAATATGGGGATATCTAAGCCTACTATAGGTGTGTGTGTGTGTGTGTGATTATCTTTATTCATAGCTAAAATGAATGATTATTTACAGCTTATCTCAATTGAAAACATTTTTCAAGCATGGAGCGAGTTTCGTGTGGGCAAAAGAAAGAGGCAAGATGTGCAAGTCTTTGAAAGACATCTGGAAGATAATTTGTTTGAGCTTCAAGCTTTATTAAAAAACAAAACCTACAAACATGGAGGCTATCAATCTTTTTATGTCAATGATCCCAAGAGGCGGCATATCCATAAAGCAATTGTGGCAGACAGAATAATTCACCATCTTCTTTATAAGTTTTTATACGCTTTGTTTGATAAGAATTTTATTTACGATTCATATTCGTGCCGTATAGACAAAGGCACACATAAGGCAGTCAAGAGGCTGGAAAATTTTACAAGAATTGTCAGTAAAAATTATACAGGGCATTGCTGGGCGCTAAAATGTGATATAAAAAAATTTTTTGCAAGCGTTGATCACCGGATTTTGTTAAGTTTACTAAAAAGAAAAATAGCGGATCAAGATATTCTTTGGCTTTTAGCAGAGGTAATTGGGAGTTTTAATTCAGATAAGGGGACGTATAAAGGAATTCCGCTTGGTAACTTAACAAGTCAAATATTTGCCAATATCTATATGAATGAATTGGATCAGTTTATTAAACACGATTTGAGAGCGATATATTATCTTCGCTATGCCGATGATTTTATATTATTGTCTGAGAATAAAAATATTTTGTATCCATGGATCAATACATCACGACAATTTCTTCAAACAAAATTAAAATTGGAGCTTCATCCAAAGAAAATAATATTGAGAAAACTTGATTGGGGAATCGATTTTTTAGGCTACATTGTTTTGCCGTATTACATTCTGCCAAGAACAAAAACAAAACGAAGAATGTTTAAGAAATTGCAAGAAAAGATTGGATCAGATAATTTTAATGAATCACTGCAATCATATTTGGGTTACCTAAAGCATGCCAATAGTTACAAGTTGAAAAATAAATTAAAAAACAAGATTTGGTTTTGGAATACTTCAATCGAACTGAATAGTTAAGATAATTTTGAGTATCCCCCACCTGTATTTTTTCGTAATTGTTAAGGATTGCCAAAGGGATATTTATTTGTGCCTACTGGATTCCCGCGTTCGCGGGAATGACATGGCTAGAAAATGTAAGTTTTGTTAAATCCTGGGCGATTAAATTTTTCCAGCTTAGATAGTCAATGGCTGACGTGTTATAATTTATGGTTGTGGATATTAAAAAAACCAGTGAATATGTTTTGTGTAATATTGTAGAGGCCCGCGAGGGGAGGAAGTGTGTTGATGGGAGGTATCTGCCCACTCAAGGGGGCGGGATGATTGCAAGACCCGGCGGGGATTTCGGGTACGTGATGGCACTTTTGGCGTTAAATAGACAAAAGAAATTGGGCTTAAGTCCTGAGCAGTGCTTTGAAGCTGTATATGCTGTTGTAAGTCAGAAGGGGGATGGCCATTTTTATATGCATACCGATCATCATGCAGACCCGGATGCTTCTACTCATAAGGGGCTTATTGGTTGCGGGCATTTAGCTAAGGCTGCAGACGCAGCAATATCCGCAAAATATGGTGTAGATGCCCAAGAAATAGTGCAGCTGGTTAATTACGCGCGGAATATTGCCCATGTAATGCCAACTATGGAGATTGTTAATTTGGAGGGCGAACATAATGAGGAAGGTGTTCTTGTTATAAATAGTGACCAATATACGGTGAATGCTGAAGATCCGAATTTGGGATGGATGTATTTTATTTATGATGCAGCGCGGGATACAGAATATCTTAAATATTTAGTTGGTGAGCTTAATATTGGCGGGGTGAGTTTTGAGGAGATGAAGAAAGAGTCGGATTTACAGCTCTCAGCGACATTGCATAATTTGGCGAAGGGGCTGCCGATTTATAAGGTAAGTTTTGAGGGGAAAACGCCAAGCGTTGTCTTCGATTCCTTCGTCCAGTAGTTGTTTACAGTGCGGAGTTCTACCTAGGCCGTTTAATTGTACCTCTAGTTTTGTTGACAAGTAAGTTATAGTTTGATACATTCCAAACGTGTCTAGAAATTTAATAGAAGTGCTTAAGGGGAAAGGTGCAGAATTTACAGGGTACAAAACTCCGGAGCAACGATTGCGCGGTGTGGTTGAAGAATATGGACATGAGAAACATACTCCTAGTTTAGTAAACAGATTTTTGTTTGCGCAGGGTGAGGTTTGGGAGGAGAAATTACGCAACGCCGGAGAACGGGTGAGTCTTACAATTTCACCCTACTTAGGAACACAAGAAGAACTAGCCCGATCTGAGGCTGGTGGAGATGGGGTTATAGTGGTTCCAGATGAGCTTTCAACTCAAGCAACTAGATATCGTCTTGGATTGCTTTACCCTGGAATGCGGAGCTATTCTGTGCAAAGAATAAATCCTGTTGAAAATCTATATGATCAAAAAGGACTGTTATATATAGAAATGACAGAAGATGCTCCAGACCTCGGCACAACACAGAGTGAACTTCTCTACAAGTATAAAGCAGCTGGAAGAATAGGTCTTACATTAAATGCTTATATAATTGGTTCTCAAACTTACTATTTGCTAAACGGAAAATCTTTTGACCGAATGACTTGTTCACGTTTGCTGGGTTCGTCCGGCCGTGGCCAGGCGGCGGTTTGCGCCAATATATCTCCGCGTGGCAACTTGTATATAAATCGGCATGTGGACCCTGACATTCCTAATCGTTATATGGGTGGGCGTTCTGCATTGGAAGTGAAATAATGAATTAACCCTCTGATTTCTTGTCCGCTTTGAAAATGTCTATGATTGATTTATACTGTTCAGGTGGAAAGAGACCGTCCGTTCAAGGAACAATATAGGGATGAGTATAATCGAATTTTGCTTAGAGGAATGAGAGAAAGAGTAAGGGAGGGGAATTTTAAGCCATGGCCTGATCTAGTAAATGTTAAAGTATATCAGCATGCGTTGGAGCAACATTATGGCAGTTTGGGTGTGCTTGCAGGGAAAAAGTTTTTGGATGTTGGGGCCGGTTTCGGGAGTAAGCTGCATGAATTTTTAAAGCGGCAAAGAGTAAAAATAACTAATATAGATATTGCGCCGGAATCAATTGAATTTTTAAATAAACATCTACGCGAACCCGGTTTTGTCGCTGATATTTTTAAGATGGAGCAAGCTGTAGAAGAAAAAGCCTATGATGGTGTGATAGCGGTTAATTTATTCAACTACATTGCGGCTCAAGATCGCGAAGATTTGCGTGATTGTTTTAAGCAAGTCCACCGTGCACTAAATGATAGAGGAAGTTTTTTTCAATCGCAATCAGGTTTTATAGCAAAGCAGATATCCAGAGATGAGCAGAGGGTAGCTGCTGAGGAAGCAGGATTTGGTGATATACAACTTTTAAAGCTGATGAAAGTTAAGGGGAAGCCAGAGCCTACATATATTGAGCCGCTAGCTTTTATTGCCCGAAAAGTAGAGATAAATGAAATAATATTACCTCAAAGTTGATGATGTAGAGGCCACCGGTGTTGATTGATTTATAATAATTTTTATTCCATAAGCTATTTTCAGTGGAATATTTACTCCTTCGGATATTATGGCGGTTTTGGGTAAAAAATAGAGTGAAGTTTCTTTTTGCAGAGCGGTGTTACTTACGGTAAATTTTAGAGTAGCGGCTGTGCCTGTGAAATTTAATGGTTTTTCCTGAGGTATCAGGCTGAAAGCGTAGGAAATCCGGCCTGTTTTTTCATCGTTGTTGTTTAGCAATATATTTGGGTTGGGGAAATTAGGGCCCGGGCTAAGGGAGACATTAGTAAGTATTGCTGGATCATAGGCTAATTCTAGTTGAAGAATTGTGGGGTACAAACCTTGGGAATTTATTTGTATGCCTGCTTCCTTAGCTTGTCCTCTATTTGAATATATTATTTCAGGAGAAAACGCGAGTGTACTTTGCGCAGATAGGGTGGGGGAAGGAGTGAAAGTGGGGGTTGGTAATATTTTATTTATTGGTATTATGGAATTTGATTTTATATAGATTGTGAGTATAGCTAGTAGGAGTAGAAGGAGGATGATTAATAATTTTGACATTTGGTTCTGATTGTCCGTTCCCGCCAAAGGCGGACAGGCGTGCATTAAATTTTTTTTGCTGCGAAACTTGCTCTCCCGCTGAGCGGGATTGCTTCGGACAGTCTTGTTGCAAAAAATTTTATGCACTCACTCATCTAACAGGTTTGGACTGAGATCCACCCCAAGGGTACTATCCACTTCGTGGTGTCGCCTCGACTCCCGTTGGTCGCTCGGGATGACCCCGCTATTCGGGGTCAATTTCCGCTTTGGGTAGTTAATTCGCGTAAGAATAAATTATAGTCTACTTGATTCACTGGACCATCATCGTTTAAATCAGTGAGTAATTTATTTGCGGCAGTACATGCTTTTGGCGGTAGTAGGTCACTATAACAATCAATGAGGATGCTGTAATCGATTATATTGAGCGTATTGTCGTCGTTTATGTCACCTGCTATTAGGGTAACCGCAGCCAATGTATTATTTTGTTGAGGATTAATAGTTTGTATACCGGGAGCGAGGCGGCGCAGGTGAGTTGGGACTTGAATTTTGATGGTGTATTGTCCTTGAATGATTGAAGCGCCTAAATCGACTTTTCCTGAAAAGTTGCCTTTAACTGAATCATAGTCCAGATTTCCGGAATTACTTGAGACGAACTCGTTTTGGTTATTGTAAATATAGACTGTTGCCAGTCTTTGTAAATGCTGAGGAGATTTATTGCTAAGGCGGCTGTCGTTGGGATTGGTATTATCACCACTCGCGCCAATACCATGCAAGTAGGTAGATACATTAAGATAGGTGGTGAGCGAAGGCGCGGAAGGTGTTGGCGTGATAAAGCCCGGAATTTCAACATAAGTAGGTGTTGTTGAAGAAAGAGTATTTTCATTTGCGTGGTCAGCTGAGCCAACAGATAATACTAGAGTATTGGCGCCAAAGGAAATAGAGGTGGGGGCGATTCCAGTCGGGCTGAGTGCTCTCAATGTTAGTGTACCGACTTTGGTAGTTGTGCGGATCGCTTTTGTTGTATCGGAACCGATGGATAAGGAAATTTTTAAATTGTCGTTATTTAGAACGGGTCCTTCAAGTACTGTGGGAAAAGCTGCCAAATTGGCTAAAAAGCCGGTCGGTGAGACTTGTAATTTCAATGGGTCAAAGTTGATGTCTAGTTTAACAATAGAGGTAAGATTTGTTCCCGGGTTCAGCATGATGTCATAGGTGATAATATCTCCAACTTTGGCTTGAAGAGGGCTTGAACTAGAGGCGGTGGGAGTAAAATAAAGTGTTGTAGATGCAGTAGCCCGGCTTCTAATTTCCTGCCTGTTTTGTATAAGTGATACCAATACCGGTATTCCCACCAGGGCTACAATGAAAATTCCTGCGATGATGTATTTTGTTTTATTGTTCAAAATATTGTTTTCTTTCCCGTTCGTACATGAAAATTTTTTTTGCTGCGAAACTCGCTTCGCTCAAACAGTCTTGCTGCAAAAAATTTTATGTACTCACTTATTCACTCAATAAATTTACAAATTTTAACTGCAATTATTGTCCGGGTTGCGTTGCGATTTCTCTTAGGAATAAATTATAGTCGAATTGATTAACTGAGCCATCATCATTTAGGTCTGATGCATTTTTCTTTTGTAAGTCTGTGCAGGCGGTTGCCGGAAGAAGGTCACTGTAACAATCAATCAGAGAATTATAATCGCGTATATCAAGTTGGTTATCGTGTAAGACATCACCTGCGATAAATACGGCATTGGGTAGTTGATTATCTTTTCCGGCTGTTAAATTTTGAATGCCTGCAAGGAGGCGCGAGAGATGGTTTTCTGTTACTGTCTTTATAGTGTAAGCACCTGACGTAAAGGGTTGAGTAATGACAGCTTTTCCAACAAACATTCCACTTTGCGAGCTATAATTCATGGTCGTTGCTGAACTGGCAACTAGTTGATTTGAGGCATTAAAGATATTTACGATTAGATTACGAGTCTCGTGAAGTGGTTTTTTGTTGCTGAAATTTCCGTCAGGATTGGAATTGTCACCTCTAGCTCCGATACCATCAATTAAGCCATTTAATAAGAGGGTGGTACTGACCGGAGTTGGGGTAGGCGCAGGAACTTGGTAATTCCCGAATATTTTATCCACTACGGCACTGCCGCCGGTTATAGTGATCGGATATTCGATCGGATTGGTTGGTTTAGTTTGTGTCCATCCGGGTTTGAGAGTTTCTTTTAGGATATATGAGCCATCACAGAGACTTGAGATATTGTAGGTACCTGTTCCATCGCTGGTGAATGGTTGATTCGCGCCGCTTGAGCTTTGAAGGTTTAGAGTCCAGCCAGAGAGTTTGCTTTCGTTTTGGTCGAAGGCACCATTATTATTCGCGTCATTGAAGACATATCCGGAAACCGATCCTTTGGCGAAGACTTGAGATATTTGTGTATAGATTTCAATAAGTTGTAATTCGGCGGGAGAGGAGTAGTACTTGCCACCGGAGAGAGCGGCTATTTGAGTGAGAAAATTAGAAGAGACATCCGATCCCAGACCGATTGTGTAAAAAACAGTTTTGCTGCTATTAAATCCGGTTTTTACGGCTTCAATTGCAGCGGATTCCGCAGATGATGTTGAGGCGGTTTTACCGTCTATTTTATTTGCTTTTCCATCAGTTAATAGTATTGCTACTTTTTTGTATCCTGCCCTGCCACTTGCTGATATCTCCGCATTCGCTTTATTTACACCACATTGAATACAAGTCCCGTTGCCGATAGTTAAACCGTCGATCTTATTCTTCACAAGATTGAAGTCATTTGTAAATGAACTTACGAGAACAGCATTGGTTTCAAATGAGACAAGAGCAATTCTATTATTGGGATCGGACGCTACCTTATCTATAAATAATTTTGCTGCTTCTTTTGCTTTAGTAAATTTCGTACCTTGCATGCTACCTGAGCGGTCAATAATAAGGACTGTATCGGTTGAGGCGTTTTTACATTGTGTTGGTTGCGGAATGGTGGTAGGGGTTGGTGCAGATGTCGGGGTTGGTGCAGGGCACCACCCGCCGGCCGGTTCAGGGATGAGACACTGTGGCGTTGCATCCAGACAAGAGGGTTTTGGCGAACATGTAGGCAAAACAGGTTGGCCGATTGAGATTATCGCCGGTTGCGTACTGGATAAAACATTTTCATTCGGATCGTTGGTACCGATCGCTAAGATTTGTGTGTTTGGACCAAGTGTTACCGACGTAGGAGCTTCGTTGACAGTTGTAGAGCTTAGCGCTTTAAGTTTGAGAGTTCCTACGCGGGTTACCTGTTGAATAACTTTGGTTAAATCCGGGCCTATAGACAAGTTTACTGTCATTTTTCCGGGTGACACCATGGATACTTCGACTACTTGAGCGAAGGCTGTGAGATTTGTCTCAAATGAGCTTGCTGCTGTAATCTCAAATTTTGCAGGGTCATAAATTAAATCAAGTTTTACCTGCGACACGGGATTAGTTCCGGGATTTAGAATAATTTCGAGCGGTAAGATATTACCAACCTGAGTCTGTAAAGGTGTGATATCGGAAGATGTTGGAGAAAATAAAAGAGTGGCTGATTTTTCTGCTCTTCCACGTATTTCTTGTTGCTGGTTGGATAAAAATACGATAGAGGGAATTCCAATTACTGCGATAATTAGTAAGCCGATAATTACTTGCTGTTTATTGCGCATAGGGCAGATCCACCAGCTGGTTCCGATTAGAACTAAGTTGGCAGATTATTTTCTCTTATTTTAGAATAGACAATACGGATGGAGCTGTCAAGTGATCGAGTTGATGTTAAACTTTTAAGATTTTAAGCCAAGAAGCAGTTGAAGTAATATAAGAATCTTATTTAATAATTCTAGGATAATTTGTATAAAACCTCTATTATCGTTTCTGGTTTTCCTTTCGCTGTCTGGATTTTGTGTATCAATTGTAGTTGGCGATTTGTCTATTCCACCCCTGTCCGGTGAAGTTGGTGAGGCCGGAGGCGCGAGACAGGAGCCAAGACAATATATGGTTGGGGTAACAATGTAGGGAGAAGCTGGGGGAATGATGGAGACAGATAGAGGTGGTGTAATACCGGATGGAGGTGCGGTGCTGCCGAATTCGAAGGCACCGATGTCCCAGGCGCTACCCTGCGGTCGGGTGGCATTTGCGTAGTCGTTGTTGAATCCTGTCAGATTTGCCCCGCGGTTAATAGCCGGACTGCCGGAGAGGAGGTTGAAATCGCCTGCCGCCGCATTCACAAACTCCGGATTGCCGCCGTTCACGCCAGTGGAGTCGTTAAAGCCGCTAAGAGTGCCCCAGGTGTTGATGCGTGAGATGAAATTGTTGCTGACTTGTACGTTGGGGAACGAGCTGCCGCCCGAGATGACTTGTCCGTAACTACTTATGCCGCTTGAGGAAATGAAGATGTTGTTCTTGATCTGCGTGCCAGTGTAGTTGCCTTTCCCGGGAGAGTTGTACATGTACATGACAAGGTTGTTGAGCGACCCGACGTTGTAGAACGTGTTGTTGTAGAAGCGGAGATTAGGGATGCCGATATTCATCTGCATGTCCGCGTTGACGTAGATATTGTTGCGTATATCCCAATCATGGAAGTCGGGGTCGTTGTTGTTTTCGGTCATCATCATCTGGCCGTTAAAGTTTGTGATGAGGTTTTTTTCAAAGATAATGTTGTAGGCTTCGCCGCCGTTCACGCCGAAGGTTTGGATAACGTCCATATGAGACGACGATCCGGAAGAGAGCACGATGTCGTGGATATGGTTCCCACGGATGATGTGCCCGCTGCCCCATGGACGGAATGCGTCAATGTCTTTGGCAGGGCCTATGTCGTTGTTCTCCAAAATGTGATTGGTCCCGGCAACGATGAAGACCGTCTTGTCGTCCCCCGGGCCGGTGGCAGCAGAGTAGCTATTGCCTTTTATCAGGTGTCCGCTCCCGGAGATGTCAACAACGCCCCAGTTGGGTCCCGTGTCGTGGATCTTGTTGTTGAGAAGCTGGTTCGCACTACCCTTCACGGTATTCATGTTGCCCGCCGTGATCTCGAAACCGTCAACAGTAATGTAGCTGTGTCCTATGTTGAAAGTTCGTATGACAACCGTGCCTGAGGCGCGAAAAGTAATTCTTGCCGAAGCTGTGCCGTTTCGTGCTGAAGAGACGTGCTCGGCGTAATTTCCCGCGTTAACGATCGCGGTATCGCCTGGCATAATTGTACTGGCGGCTTTCTGGATTGTTTTCCATGGGGAAGCTTCGGTGCCGGGGTTGGAGTCGTTTCCTGTAGGGGAGACGTAGTAAGTGGTGGATGGGGATGTTTGTGCACTTGCCCGTAGTTTTTGTTGCTGGTTAGATAAAGATAAGATCGCGGGTATTCCGATTACCGCGATAACTATCAAACTAATTATGGTTAGCAATTTTTTGTGCATAGGGCAGGGTTTGAAATAATTGACTTAGTATAGTATAGAAAATTAGTGTGTATCATTTCAAGTTTAGTCTTTTTGTGCTAGCGGGTCAATATTATTAAGTGTGAACATGGTTAATTACTGTAGAGCTGGGATGGGGGGATGATTCCTTTGGGTTGAGAGGGGCTGCTCCAGCGTAATTGTATTACAGCATTTCCCTGTTTTTCATAGTACTCGAGTGCGATGGTATATTTTTTCCCGGCAGTGAGGTTTATTTTTCCACTATTTTCAGTTGAGGCATGGTCAGTCCAATTATTTACAATTCTAATTCCATTTACCCATAGTCTTACGCCGTCATCGCTTTGGGTATAGAAGGTATATTGTTGAGAGTATTTGGGGATTACATATCCTGTCCAGCGCACAGAGAAATTATTAGCAGGCAGTGATAGGGCAGGTGCACTAGTTGTCCAGATAAAGTTGATTGCAGGATCAATCCTGGTGAGTGTTGGTGATCCACTGAATGTGCGATTGGGGAAATATGAACCGCTTAGTCCATTTCCCGAGGGCACAGGAGTTGACGTTGGTATTGAGGTTGGTGTAGCCGTAGGTAGCGGAACAAATGTAGGCGTAGGAGTTGGCGTTGGAATCTGTGTTATTGTTTCCGTAGGCAACGGTATAGAGGTAGGGGTTGATGTTGGGGTTGACAGGGGGGTGATGGAGGCAGATGGAGATGAAGACGGAGATGGTGTAATAGCGCCGAATTCAAAGACACCGATATCCCAGGCACTTCCCTGCGGACGCGTGGCATAGGCGTAGTCGTAGTTGAATCCGGGCAGGGTCGCCCCGCGGTCGATTGCGGGACTGCCTGGGAGAAGGTGGAAGTCGTTTGCTGTCGCATTCACAAACTCCGGATTACCGCCATTTATGCCATTTGAATCGCTAAAGCCGCTCAGGGTTCCCCAGGTGTTGATGCGGGTGATAAAGTTATTGCTGATCTGGACATTGGAGCCGGAATTTCCAACAGAGAGGACCTGTCCGTAGCTACCTATTCCGCTGGGGGTCACAAAGATATTGTTTTTGATTTGCGCGCCGCTGTAATTGCTTTTCCCGGAGGCATCATAGAGATACATGATGAGGTTGTTACCCGCACCGGAGTTGTAGACAGTATTGTTGTAGAAACGTATGTTTGGGATCCCTAGGTTGGCTTGCCCGGAGACTCCAATAAAAATATTATTGCGGAAGTCCCAATCGCGCATGTTGGCAGAGCCATTTGCTTCAGTCATGAACATTTGCAGTCCGTTGCCATTCGTATTATCGATACGATTATTTTCAAAGACGATATTGTTGGAGGTGGCTCCGCCCAGTCCGAAGGTCTGGATCACATCCTGATGAGAGGAGGACCCGGAGGAGAGGGAAAGGTCGTGGATGTAGTTTGCCCGGATGATGTTGTTCGTACCCCAGACGCGGAAAGCGTCAACGTCTTTGCCTGGTCCGACTTCGTTGTTTTCCGCCAGGGAGTTGTTTCCGCCGATTATGAAGATTGCCAGATCATCACCCGGACCGGTGGAGGAATAATAGTGGTTACCGCGGATTGTCAAGTTGTCTCCATCACCTCTGACGATTCCCGAAGACGCGCCGGTATCATGGATCTTATTGTTTAAGAGTTCTCCGAAACTTCCGTTCCACGTCATCATGTAACCTTCGTTCGCGCCTGTCATTTCGAAGCCGTCAATAGTGATGTAGTTGTGGTTTATATTGAGGAAGGTTTGAAGCTTCGCTCCCGGATTCGCCTTGAACGTGATCCGGCTGCCGGACGTACCGCTCCTGACGGTGTTCACTTTTTCATTGTAGGTGCCGGAGTTCACGAGCACGGTGTCTCCGCCGACCATAGTACTGGCGGCTTTTTGGATTGTTTTCCATGGAGAGGCTTCGGTGCCGGGGTTGGAGTCATTTCCTGCGGGGGAGACGTAGTAGGTGGTGGATGGGGGTGTTTGTGCGCTTGCCCGAAGTTTTTGTTGCTGGTTAGATAAAGATAAGATCGCGGGTATTCCGATAACTGCGATAACAATTAAGCCAATAATAACTTGTTGTTTATTGTGCATAGGACAGGGTTATAAGAACTTTATTTAACTTAGCTTAAACTATATTGAGGGTAGGTGTCAAGAGTTCTGCAAAGTTCTGCTTAGCGGGACAAAGCAGAATTGGAACTGAAAATTGTGAGGTTATTCTCCCGGTTGGGTGGCGATTTCTCGGAGGAAGAGATTGTAATCTATTTGATTTACAAATGAATCATCGTTGAAGTCTGTTTTGGCTTTTAGCCCGGAATCACAAGCTACTGCGGCTGCCAGGTCACTGTAACAGCCTAAGAGCGAATTATAGTCTAGGATGCTGAGCGCGTTATCGTTGTTGGAATCACCTGCAACCAACGTCACGCTAGGTACGGTATTGGTTTGTCCGGCGGTAATAGTCAATATACCGGAGACGAGTTTTTTGAGATGGATATTTGTTTTGACTTTCAGATAATATTTACCTGTTTGGAATGTGTTGGGATAGATCCCGATAGGTCCTTGAAAGTTTCCTTTTGTGCTATCGTAAGTGAGAGTTCCACGTCCCTGACCAATTAGTTGATTGTCTGAGCTGAAGAGTTCTAAATCGGCAATTATTGATTTGTGCAATGGATTTTTGTTGCTTAGATCTGACTGCGCCGGATTTGTATTATCGCCACTATTCCAAATGCCGTGATGATAGACTGTCAACGCGAGAAAAGTGGTGGCAGGGGTTGGATTGGGAGTCGGTGTATTTGAAGGCTGGGGTGTTGGAGTGCTTGTCGGATTTGGTGTTGGAGTAAGTGTGGGTATTGGCGTAGAGGTTGGTTTGGGTGTCGGGGTTAATGTCGGAGTTGGTGTTGGGGGAGATACTTTGTTTCCAAAGTTTTTATCGGTAAATGAATTTCCATTTACGATAGAGATAGTATAGCCATTCGGATCAGCCGGGAGAGTTTGCTGCCAGCCTGGCTGTGGAATTTCTTTGAGAGTGTAATTGCCGTCGCAAATATCAACGAAGCTGAATGTTCCGGTACTATCGCTAACCAAAGTTTTAGTCGTTGTTGATGAGGTGAGCTGCAATGTCCATCCAGTTAGTTTGGTTTCTGTGGAATCGAAAACCCCATTTCCATTGGCATCGTTGAATTTAAATCCTCCGATTATGCCTTGGGCGATGATTTGTGATATTTCCTGATAAACGCTGTCTAATTCATTTGGGGCAGGGAAGTAGAATTTTGCACCAGTTAAAGTAGCAATTTGCTGCAGGAAAGTTCTATTGACATCGCTGCCAAATCCAATTGTGAAGAAAGCTGTTTTGTTGGCATTATACCCGTTTTTAGCTGCGTCAACTGCTTTTTGTTCAGCGAGAGAGGTAGATTGTTGGCCTGTAGAGCCATCTATATAATTTGCTTTACCATCTGTTAACAAAATAACCGCTTTTTTGATCCCTTGTCTTCCATTCGTGGAAATGTCCTGATTCGCTTTTTTAATTGCACATTCTATACAAGTATCTCCATTGGCAATAAGTAAGTCAATTTTGGTTTTTACCAGTAAATAATTATTTGTTAGACTACTGTCAACGGTCGCGGAAGAAGCGAACGAAACTAAACCTAATCTATTCCTATTATCCTGAGCCATTACATCAACGAATTTTTTCGCGGCATTTTTCGCTTCAGTTAGTTTAGAGCCTTTCATGCTTCCAGACCTGTCAAAGATAAGTACAATATCGGTTGGAACGTTTCCGCAAGCTGTGGCTGTAGTTTGATTTTGAGGTGGTATTGCTGTAGGGGCTGGAGCTGTAATCTGGGCTCTTCCTCTTATTTCCTGTTGTTTTTGGAGGTTTACTATAAGTAATGGTGTTATTATCACAACATAAATCGCTATAACTCCAATTAATAAATAAACTTTTTTCTTATTTATGTATTTATGCATTTTATTTATATAGATTCCCGCCTTCGCGGGAATGACAGGGAAAAGTTTAATCTCCGTTTTGCACCGAGAGTTCCCTTAGGAATAAATTGTAATCAGGACTGTTAACTATTCCATTATCCTCGATATCGGTGTTTGATGTAAAGGTGGTATGTGCTTTGCAAAAATTAGAGTTATAGATGGAATTCGGATCGGCAAGAGGCAGCGGATTTATCGCGCCATATCCACAGTCCAGCAATATGTTGTAGTCCAAGACGTTGAGCACATTGTCATCTTTTACATCACCGGCGACTAAGGTTGTTTTGGGAACCGGGTTTTCCTGGAGATTTTCTATGTTTACAATGCCGGGGGCTAATTTCCGTAGGTATCTGTCTGACTTCATTTTTATACTGTAATTTCCGGTTGGGAAGTTTGGGCCAAGATCGATTTTGCCCTCAAAGTTGCCTTTGCCAGGGGTATAGGTTATTGAGCCGGTCAGGCTTTTTACTTCCTGGTTATTACTGTCTATTATGGTTATGGCAAGATTTCTTTGCGGATGGAGTGGGTTTTTGTTACTAAGGCTTGATCCTTGCGGATTGGGATTGTCTCCGGCTGAACCAACACCATGTAATAATAAGTCAAATTTGAGTATTGTTGTAGCTTGAGTTGGTCCCGGCGTAATTGCGGGTGTACCTGTTGGATTATTTGTGGGTGCAGGAGATCCGTTGGCGCTTCCGATATTTAAGTTTGCGGGCGTTGTGGTTGAAAGGATGTTTTCACCAGCTTGATCCGTGGCTCCAGCCGAGAGCACCTGAGTCAAGGTTGTAAATGTTATTTGAGTAGGTGTGCCATTTGTTGATCCAACAGCTTTGAAGTTTAGGGTGCCAAGTTTAGTGGTTGTTTGGATAGCTTTTGTGGGATCTCCTCCGATATTGACAGAGGCAGCCAGAGTATCGTTGGTCGTTACAGGGCCTTCTATTGTAACCGGGAACGCGCTGATGTTTGGGACGAAGGGATTTGATTGTGTTAGTGAGATTTTCGATGGGTCGTATTTAACTTGAAACCTAACAAAACTTACTAAATTTGTTCCCGGGTTGACCATAATGTCAACTGAGAAGTTGTCGCCGATGCTTTTTTGAATTGGAGTAGTAGTCGTTGATGCCGGGGTAAATGAAAGAGTTGTCGACACATTTGCCCGGGTCCTGGTTTCTTGTTTGCGTTGGGTTAGTAATAAGGTAAGTGGAATACTTATGAGGACTATGGCTATTAAAACAAGGAGCAATATTTTTGTGTTCATGGACTATATTTTATCGTATAAGAGAATAATTGTTGTGTCAAGAGCAGCACTATTGAAAGATTACTGCGAGGACGATTATTATTCCGGGAATAATGAAGACCCAGGGGCTTATATTTGGGTAGTAGGGCATGGTTGGTGTAGGGTAGGCAGTAGGCGGGCTAATCTGAATTGCGCCGGCCGGTGGTGGCAAATCTTCTCCCGGCACTGTAGAGAAATTGATTTCGTCAATGTATATAGGAGGCGGGGGATTGCCTTGTGTTCCTCCGTTGATATCTTTGAATATTATTCCGGTTATTGAGTTTCCAGGCACAGAAAAGGCGGATATGGGGATATTATATACATACCAGGCTGTGGTAACAGGTACGCCGCCGTATTGTTCCATTGGTACACCGCTCGTTGTAGTATCAGAAGTAGGTGGTACAGGTTGACCGCCTGCGTCTAATAAATGAATGCCAAACCGCATCCCGGGTCCACCTGCTTGAACATAGAATGTTAGGTAAGTATAAGATGATATATCGATGGCTTGGGGCGAGGTAAGTGTCAATTCATCCCAGGGAGCAGTTATAGTATATGCGATCGAATTTGTCCCATTATATACAGGGGCTTGGTTATAGAGGTCATACGCTGTTGGTCCTCCGTATTTAATCCCTGCAGTCCAATTATTAGCCAGATTATCTAAGACATTGGCGTGAATGCCATAAACGGGTATAACTCCGGCAGGAACAACTTGAGCGTATTGTTGCATGTTTAAATGTTTTTGAGGTTCACTTAGAATAAGAGGAATGGTTACTAGAAGGGATAAGAAGAGGGCAAGTTTTAATGTCCTAGTTTTACCTCCATTCTTAATTTTATCAAATAAGTTTTCTATTTTCTTTGTCACCTAATCTAGAATATTAGGGTTTGGGGTAATTGTCAATTGTTTATTGTTTTATGTTCTGATAAACTACGTTCAGTTACATGAAGGTAGTAAATTTCTTATATGGTTTTATCTGACCGAGATATTAAAAAATCCCTTACTGACAAGCGAATCATTATAAAGCCTTTCCCTGATCTTAAGACACAACTTGGATCCTGCTCTATTGACCTTCGGTTGGGAAATAAATTTCGGGTTTTCGAATACAGCCGATATACATTTATTGATCCTTTTAAAAAAGAAATTGGGTCTGAGGTGACGCGGGAGATACGCGTTCCCAATAAAGAGCCATTTATCATTCATCCGAGTGATTTCGTTTTGGCTGTGACTATTGAACATATTGAGGTGCCGGATGATTTGACAGGCAGGCTTGAGGGAAGATCGAGTATTGGAAGACTCGGAATTATTATTCACTCGACGGCCGCAAATATTGAATGCGGTTTCCGGGGAAATATCACTCTTGAGATTGCAAATATGGGGAAGTTACCAGTTGCACTTTATCCTGGTATGCGAATTTGCTCGGTGTCATTTGAACAGTTGAGTAGTCCTGCAGAAACACCATACTATAAGAAGAAAGATGCCAAGTATATTGGACAAAAGGGCCCAAATGAAAGCAAAATGCATGAGGAGAAATAGGTAGTATGTAGCATGTATTAAGTATTATGTATGGGACGAAAAGTTTTTCTACAAAATACATAATACATGATACATAATACAAAACATATGAAGTATCATGTTGAGTTTGATATAGACTTTAAGAGAAATCCCTATAAGGGGTTATATGTTGTGCTTGAAGGGATAGACGGGAGCGGGAAGACAACACAGGTTGAGGAGCTTGTCAGGCATTTTAAGCAACAAGGACGTGAAGTGGTCAGAACCAGGGAGCCGCGTAAAGATGGAAGTATGATCGGGGAGTTGGTACAGAAAATTTTGCATGGAAAAACTAAGATACCGCCGGTTGCATTTCAATATCTTTTTAGTGCAGACCGCGAGATGCATCACGCAGAGCTTGTTGTGCCGGCATTAAATGATGGAAAGATGGTTATTTCCGATCGTTGCTTTTGGTCAGCTATTCCATATGGCTTACTGGATAAAAAATCAGGGCTTGATGAGAATACAATAGAGTATATGCTAACAGCACAAAGTATTTTATCAATGTATCATCAATTTATTGTTCCTGATGTAACGGTATATTTGGATATTTCTCTTGGCGAAGCAGTACAGCGAATTAATAAAAGCGGCGGGAAGAGGGAGATTTATGAGGAGCGGGGGAAACTTGAGAAGATTATTAAGGGATATAAGTGGCTGTTAAATGAATTTCCGAAGGAGTTTGTAGTGATTGATGCTACGAAGTCGGTGGAGGTAGTAACGCGGCAGATAGTAGCAAGTATTAAGTAGTATATATTAAGTATTATGTATAAAGACAGAGGTTTACTACATAATACATGCTACTAGCTACATAATACAGGTTTATGATATTGGGGCCGAAAATACTTTTAAAATTAGTTAAAGAACAGAAGCTCGTTGAGGGGTTGAGTGAGCGGGAGCTGACTAATCCTGAGGGGGCTGGGTTTGATTTACGGCTTGGTGAAGTATATCGAATAAATGGGGAAGCATTTTTGGGTGAAATTACGAGAAAAACACCGGAGATCACGCTGGTAGAAAAGTATAAGGATGGTAAAGAGAGAAGTGTTACATTGAAGCCGGGAGATTTTTATTTGTTTAAAACAATTGAGAGTTTTAATACTCCGCAGGATATAACGATTAATTTTAAGCCGCGAACGACCACATTCCGGTCAGGGCTTTTTTTGCGTACAGGGAATGTTGCACCGGGATATAAGGGGCCGGTGACTTTTGGGATTAAGAATGAAGGACCATGTATAGTGAAGATCGAGATGGGTGCTAGATTCGTGCATGCGCAATTCGAGCAGGTAAAGGGTGGGGGAAGTTTGTACCGCGGACAGTGGCAAGGGGGAAGGGTTACTACTAGGAAGCGAGAGAAGCAGGTTTAAACTTTGAGTTGCTGAGTTTAATAAAATTTGTTAGAATGCACCTTATAATAAATAAAATATGGAGAGTAAAAATGGATCACATGTAACAATTGATTTTGGATTGAGAAGTTACAATACTGTAGCTTTTATAACAGATTTACGTAGGTCTCTAAGTGAGAACGAAGATATGCCAGTTACAAATGGCGTAAAGCTCCCCAAAGAGATTGTATACGATAAGTTGAAGAAACTTCCTGTTGAATGGCAGGGAAGGGCAACCGAAGATATCCTTATTGTATTTAATCCGGCTCAAAATGATCAAGATTTGGAGGATGAAGTTAATCCAGAACCATTTGAAATGGCTGCATTTAGTTATATGAGTGGAGTTGTTGAAGGGCCTAAAGCTGAACTTACTAGAGACGAACGTGCCATTAGAAGGCGTTTTTATAATACTAAAGAACCCACAATAGGTAACGGACACATTCCGAGAGTAGGATCTATTCGCTTTCGCTCAGAACAGGCTGGAGTTAAGGAATCAAACCAAGCAGGGATGGCGACAATAGTTTTCAGCCTCAAATCGCACAGTAGTGGTGAGAGAGTTCTCCCATCAACTCCACGCACAGCAGTTCAGTCGCGATGAAAGTGAGTTAAATGTGTAAATTAGCTCGGTACCTCTAGTAGATGATTCTCATTCTTTATAAGTATAAAAATAACTGATATAGTTTTATCTATTGTAAAATCTTCTTAATTCAACTAAAAATGACTTAATGAAAACACAGCAGAATCATGAGGAATATCAATATCTTAAACTTCTGCAGGAGATTTTGGATAAAGGGTCAGATAAGCCTTTATTTTTTACTCCGGAAGTTTTGGAGCAGTATAAGAAAAAAGGAAAGAAGCCTCCATTTATACGTTCTGTATTTGGGCGGCAGATGCGTTTTGATCTGGCGAATAGTTTTCCACTTCTAACTACAAAAAAAGTATTTACCAGGGGTATTTTTGTTGAGCTATTGTGGTTTCTTAGTGGTTCCTCAAATATTAAGTATTTGGTTGATAACAATGTTCATATATGGGATGAGTGGGCGTATAAGCGCTTTTACAAAGCGCTAAGTTCAAAGTTAAAAGTTAAAAGTTCAAAGTTTACAATTGAAGAAAAAAATATAAATAATCAAACAGAATTTATCGAACATTTGAAAGAATTACCGCAAGAGTCGGATTTCGTCAAAGAGTGGGGGGATTTGATTACTATTTATGGGAGAATGTGGAGAAGGTGGCCGGCGAGTGATGGGCGGGAAATTGACCAGTTGGGGTGGGTAATTAAGGGGCTCAAAGATAAGCCTTATAGAAAATCGTATGTTGTTTCAGCATGGAATCCGGATTTTATTTATGCAATGGCGAGTCGCGGTAATGCAAATGAAGTGCCGCCTTTTTGTCATACGACTTATCAATTTGCCGTGGTTGATGGGAAGTTAAATCTAGGTATGTATCAACGCAGTGGAGATTTGTTCCTCGGAGTGCCTTTTAATATTGCCAGTTATTCGCTCCTCCTTCGTATGGTTTCGCAGGTTACAGGTATTCCTGCGGGTGAGTTTGTTCATTTTTTTGGCGATGTTCATCTTTATTCAAATCATTTCGACGCAGTGAAAGAACAATTGTCGCGTACTCCACGTCCTTTTCCAACTTTGAAACTCAATACAAAGATAAAAAATATAGACGATTTCAAACTTGAAGATTTTACGGTTGAGCAATACGATCCCCATCCGCCTATAAGAGCAGAGATAGCAAATATTGGTGGCTTTTGATTTGTATTATGTAGCTTGTAGTATGTATTATGTATGAATACGAAGATCAAATCTTTTACTGATTTACATGCATGGCAGGAGGGACATGGGTTGGTTTTAAAAATATATAAACTGACAAAAACATTTCCAGCAGAGGAACGTTTTGGTTTGACTAATCAAATAAGAAGATGTGCAGTTTCAGTAACTAGTAATATAGCGGAAGGCTTTTCGCGTAAAAGCAAGAATGAGAAATCTCAATTTTTGTATATTGCGTTAGGTTCTGTAACAGAATTACAAAACCAATTAGTGATTGCAAGAGATATTGAATATTTAAATAAAGAGGAGTTCAATATGGTGGCTGAAGCGACAGTTGTTGTAAGTAAATTGATAAATGGTTTAATAAAAAGTTCAAAGATGCTTACTACTTAATACATGATACATAATACAAAGGTTTCTGTCATTGCCGCGATGTATGAGAAGCAGGGAATTGAGTGTTGAGTTATTTCTATGAAGATCAGTGCGATTGCGGTTATTTCAAAGAATAGGGCGCTGGGGAAAGATAATGCGCTTATATTTCACGTCCCGGGAGATTTGCCGCGGTTTAAGAAAATAACACAAGGACACCCAGTAATAATGGGAAGAAAGACTTTTGAGTCAAAGGAGATAAATAAACGGCCGCTTCCAAATAGATTAAATATTGTGGTGACAAGAGACCTGGGTTATACGGCTGAGGGGGTTGTTGTGCGTCATTCGGTTGAAGAAGCATTGGATGTTGCGAATAAAGATTTACTTTTTCCCCATGACGGGACTAGCTTCTCTGAAGCGTCGTCCCACGACGGGTCCAGCACCACAGGGGGACTACCCACTTCGAGGGGTCGTATCCCATTAACTTCTCCCAAATTAAATACACCTGGGAATTATAATGATGAAGAAATTTTTATACTCGGGGGAGGTCAGATTTATCAAGCGGCATGGCCGTATATTGAAAAACTTTATTTGACTGTTGTTGAAACAGAGGCCGTGGGAGATACTTTTTTTCCGGATTATTCAGAATTTTCGAAAGTTGTTTTTAAGGAAGAGCATGATAGCGGGGGATATAGATATACTTTTTTGGAATTGGAAAAGGAAAAGTGAAAAATAAAACAAAAATCGTTTTTACCAAACACGCAAAGGGAAGATTTATTGATTTTAAAAAGCAAGGCTTAGAGTTTACCAAGAGGCAAGTCATTAAAACGATTGAGAGTCCTGATCATATAGATAAAGTATCAGATGCGCCAAAGATAATTATTTCAAAAGTAATTGATAAATTTCATGTCTTGCGAGTTGTTTTCAAGGTTGTAGATGGTATAATAACAGTGATTACTTTTTACCCTGCAAAAAGAGGGAGATATTATGAAGATAATTAAACAAAATAAAAATAATCGGCATCCGAAATTCGTTTATGAAAAAGAGGATGATGTGCTGAATATTTGGTTGGCGGAAGGGAAAATTGATTTCGCGGAGCAAAAAGGGGATGTTATTGTGCATTTTTCCAAAGATAATGAACCTATTTATATAGAGATTCTTGATGCATCAAATTTTCTTAAAAGAGAAGCGGAAGATCTGCCAAAAGAAATAAAACAAAAATACTTCTCGGCCTCTTAATTTATTTTTGATTTTTGATGGGCTTTGTGCTATTATCTGTGCGATATGAGCAGCCAGGGAAAAGAACTGGGAGGTCAAGCGGAAAAGGTTGTGCAAGAGCCGTTTATAATAAGAGGACACCATCTCGAAATATATAAGGAATTGATTAAATGGGATCAGTCTGGGAATGATGTCACAAGCTGGTTGGCAAGGAGTGTTAGGCGAAATAATGAACGGATGGGAGCGTTTTATAAAATGGATATAGTGGCAGACATAGTGGGCCGTAACGAAACTGATGCAGATGCATATGAAAAGAGATTAGGAGGAGTGCTTCAGAGGTTTAAAGGCTTGCCCGACGGCGATCGTGTTCATATTCTTCAAAGAAGCGATGATATATGTAGAGCATGCATTAGTGGAAAGCATTGTGGATATTATCGCATTGCACGTGCTGATTCTTCTTATATGAGAGAGTTTATTGAGGAAGCAAATGAATTAGGATTAGAAAGCGATATCCAAAGAACTCTGGAGGATGTGGATTTTACTGATGAGCATACAAAGTCTGTAATGAGGATTGAGACATCTGCGGGAACAGTAAAGCGAGTATTAAAGCAACAATTAAAAAACTACTATTGAAGAAATCCTTCCTAGCCTCCTTTAATAAAGGGGCAGTTCTATTTTTTAGTGAACTTTACAAAAATTAGATATTGCAAAAGCGGGGTTTTGATTGTATAGTAGAGAAAATGAAGAACCTCAAGAAAACGGATCCTCAGATTTATGAATTAATTCAGCTTGAAGAGAAGCGGCAGAAGGAGGTGCTGGAGATGATACCTTCGGAGAATTATACTTCGCGGGCGGTGATGGAGGCGTTGGGGACTGTGCTGACTAATAAATATTCGGAAGGATTTCCGGGGCGCAGATATTATCAGGGGAATGCGGTTGCGGATAAAGTTGAATTACTTGCTCAGGAGCGCGCTAAAAAGTTATTTGGTGTTCCTTATGTGAATGTGCAGGCTTTATCGGGTTCTCCGGCAAATTCTGCTGTGTATTTTGCTACTTTGGAGAATGGAGAGAAACTCATGGGTTTGTCCCTTGCTTATGGCGGGCATATTACACATGGGCATAAGTTGGGATTATCGGGAAGACTTTTTTCTTTTGCGCATTATACATTGGATGAAAAAAAGGTAATACTTGATTATGATGAGATTGAGAAGCAGGTGATGAAGGAAAAGCCAAAATTGTTAATTTGCGGCTTTACGGCTTATCCACGGAAAATTGATTTTAAACGTTTTGGGGAGATTGCCGATAAAGCAGGTGCATATCTTATGGCTGATATTTCTCATATAACGGGCCTCATCATTGCCGGTGTTCATCCCAGTCCGGTGCCTTATGCTCATATTATTACTACAACAACACATAAAACTTTTCGAGGACCGCGCGGAGCAATGATTATGGTGACGGAAAAAGGCTTAAAGAAAAATCCTGAATTGCCCAAAAAGATTGAGACGGCGATAATCCCTGGTCTGCAAGGCGGTCCTCATGATAATCAGACAGCTGCGATTGCGGTCGCGTTGAAGGAAGCATCAACAGCAGCATTTAAAAAATATGGTGAGCAAATTGTCAAAAATGCTAAGGTGCTCGCCGAACATCTGAAAAAGTATGGTTTTGATTTGGTATCAGGAGGCAGTGAAAATCATCTCATTCTCATTGATCTGCGTAATAAAAAAGTCAATGGTCGAGTTGCGGCAATTGCTTTGGAGGCAGCAGGAATAGTGCTTAATTATAATGGTGTGCCTGGGGATACAATGCCTCCTCTTTATGCCTCCGGTATTAGATTGGGTACTCCTGCCATAACAACGCGAGGTATGAAAGAGGGGGAGATGAGGAAAATTGCCAAGTGGTATAACGATGCTATAGAGGAGGTAAGAGGTTGGAATATTCCAAAGGATGATAGGGAAAAGCGGGTTAGATTGATGAAAGAGTACAGGGTAAAAATTGCCCGGAACCGGAAACTTGCTGCTATTGCCCGGGAAGTTAAATCATTATGTAAGAAATTCCCCGTGCCCTAATTATTGTGTAGTAAATTCACCTCCCGGTCCTTCAAAGGGGGCATGGGTAACATTATCCGGGTATGTTGGAAACGGATAACCGGGATTACCTGATGGCGGAGGGGCTCCTATCTCAGCTTGACAGATTGTTTCAATTAGATTATCCAGAATTTCCGGTAAATTTACCGCATTTGAATCGGTTGCGAAGTAGTGTTCATCTGAGGGAGTAGACGCAATATTTTTCAGCAGGGCTTCGAGATATGGTTTCATGGCCTGATCGCTTTGTGCTGTTTGGCTAAAAATACCTATAGAATAAATCGTGACTCCTAAATTTTTTATATCCGTAGCAAGGTTGACCGGTAAACGCGGGTCCTGTTCAATTGCGAAACAGCGGCCTTCCCCAGGACCACTACCCCATAACGGATCAGGGACGATCCCAGGCGGTTCCAGACAAGTTCTCGGTCCAGGATTTTTCGGTATTTCCGGTACTCCGTCGCTTAAAAGAACCATATAGTATTTGTAACCGGAGAATTTATTCGATGCCATAGCTTCTGATATTTTTGTTTTTGCTAATTCAAAACCTTTTTTCATACTTGTCCACCCTTCAGCGCTTAAGCTATCGATATTAGCTTTAACTTGGGTTTTGTTATTTTTATAAAAATCAATCTTGGCTCTTTCTGTAGCGCTCGCGCTAAATGTTTGCATACCTATGACTGAAGAAGGGGACAGAAGTTTAATAAACGCCCGCAGCCCATCTTTCTCCTTGGTAATTTTATTGTCATCCTGCATTGAGGCAGATGTGTCGATGAGAAAATTTATGACAGAAGTTGAGCCGCAAGTGTTTACCTGAAAAGTTTTTAATTGTAGATTTTTCTTGGAATCAGGGCCGGTTGAGGGAAATATTATTTTTTGCATATCCTGCGCGTCTTCACCGTAATAAGGGGGGAGAGTCGGGGGGCCTAAAGAGCTATTCGGATCTACCGGAAGAAATCCTCCACTAAGCAATGTCCCGATAGCTATTGCAAGAAACAGGATTACTCCTATATATAAATAGCCAATGCCTGGTGATTTGGAGCCTTTGAGTGGTCTTCCACTTGATTCAGGATTTAGTCTTACCATTATCGTGCAATACCGCCGCTGTTGCCTCCGCCGCTGTTGCCTCCGCCGCTGTTGCCTCCGCCGCTGCGAGGTGGGACAGGAGCAGAACCTCCATCGCCGTTACCGTTACTGTTACCTCCTCCGCTTCTGCTTCCTCCATCGTTACCACCACTCCAGCTTTGTTGAGGTTGGGGCGGGGTGGTTGGAGATGGAGTTGGGGTATAAGTTGCTCCCGGGAATGTAAATAATTGTAAATTGTCCCGCGCATTATCAGTAGTAGGGGGAGAGATGTTGACCGGTTGACCACTTTTTGGCGATACGCTAGTGATGGGTACGATATTGCCAATCATTGATGTTGCACCAAAGGCAATTATTAATAGTGCAACAACGGCATATAGTGTTCCCGCACCCATTCCGCCTTTAAAAGTTCGCTTTTTTCTACTTGCTGATTTTAACTTATGTTTTGTACTGCGGGAATGATGTTTTACGCGGGCAGGTTTCTTTTTCATAAATCGTGATTTTTACAGCTTAAATTAGCGTAAAGAAAAATTATTGTTTTGTCAATAGTGAGAAAATTTTTGTTAGTTTAATTTTGAAACGTCATCCCCTTCGTCAAATAGAAATGTCATCTTCGCAAAATCCGCGGAATTAAGTATGATCGATATCATGTTTGGATGTCTGATACAAAATTTACTCCGGCAGAACAAGAAAAAGCTGTTATCCTCGTTTCCGTAATTGAAGGAAGAATTACAAATAGTCATGCCGCAAAACAATTACGTTTATCCATCAGACAAATTCAACGGTCAAAAGCTGCAATACGTAAAGACGGTATAGTGCGTGTTGCTCATGGACTGAAGGGAAAACCAGGTAATCATCATATCTCAGAAGACATTAAGAAAAGGTCACTTGAAGTGATTAAAGAAAAATATTCTGACTTCAAACCATCTTTTGCAACAGAAAAATTGAACGAAAATCATAGCATTAACATCAGTTATGGAACAACGAGATTATGGATGATTCAAGAAAAACTTTGGAAACCACATAAACAAAAACAAACCACCTATCGTTCCTTTCGGCCCAGAAAAGAGTCCTTCGGCGAACTCGTGCAATTTGACGGATCATACCACTACTGGTTTGAAAATAGATTTGTTGATACAAATGGCAATCCTATTGAGGTTTGTCTTTTGGCAGCTATTGATGATGCGACAGGGAAAATCACAAGAGCTGAGTTTTTGGCAAATGAAGGCGTGGTTGCCGTTTTTACGTTTTGGAAAGGATACGTCGAACAAAAAGGTAAACCCTTGGCAATTTATCTGGATAAATTTTCCACCTACAAAATTAACCATAAAGCAGCAGTTGATAACAAAGATCTTTTGACTCAGTTTCAAAGAGCAATGCATCAGTTGGATATCAACTCCATTCCTGCGAACTCGCCACAGGCCAAAGGCCGAATTGAACGATTGTTTAAAACTTTGCAAGATCGGTTAGTGAAAGAACTGCGGTTGGCAAATATCAGTACGCCTTTTGATGGCAACAAATTTCTCGAAGAAATTTTCATTCCAAAGTTTAATGCAAAATTTGCAGTTATTCCGGCAAAGATAGGAGATGTCCATAGACTATTGTTACAAAGAGAAAAAGAAAGTCTCTCGCATATTTTCTCCCATCACGATACAAGAAGAATAAATATGGATTTTACTATTCAGTTTAAAAACAATTGGTACCAATTAACTGAAATTCAACCAACCACTGTTAGACCGCTTATGATTGTTCTGATGGAAACCTGGCTTGATGGATCAGTCCACATTATACTCAAAGACTACGAACTGGCCTTCCACCTTTTACCTGAAAAACCAAAGAAGCAACGTATCAAACAGCCGGTTATCTTAACAACGCATACCCTTAATTACAAACCGCCACCAAATCATCCTTGGAGAAAAAGATTGTTACCTGATAGGGGGTGACATTTCTATTTTAAAATGACATAGTGAGAAAATTTTATCGGCGGTTTCTCTCCATTTTATGTATTACAATATTTGTAGACCACACAAGACGCTTAATCTTAAAAAGATTCTAGGAATAACTCCAGCTATGGCTTCAGACGAAGGAAACAAAAGTTGGAAGTTTGAAGAAATAATAGGGTTAACTATATGGGCCTCTACCACCTACAGAGTCGCTCCGGCGATTATGTTAGTGATATAACGTCTTTTGCCATCCTCCGTATTATTGTTAATAGCATCCAAAACTCTCATTTGCTCTTTTTCGTTGTCTAAGTGCATTACTTCATCTTTGATCATTTGTTCTATTTCTCTAAATTTGCTTTGCTGATGGGTTTTTAATGCCTCTATAAAAGCGTTTTTAATTTTGCTACTTTTCTTAGGATCCTTCTTTAGGAGTTCTATCAGTTTTCGTTGCGCTGTAAATGACTGTGTTATTTTGTAGATCGAGCGAGAAATTCCGAAAAAGCCAAGCGCAAGAAGCACAAAAATAAAACCATTTGTAAGATAGAGTGGTATATCAAAAGTTGCCATAGTTAAAGTTTCCCAAACTCGAAAAAGCGCTGTCCTTTAATCAAGTGCCGGTCATATCTTTCCAGAAGATGCCATATCATTATAATACAGGTAATTGTAATGATACAAATACCAATTATATCCGAGTTGCTGATATGCGTATAGATTGAAGAATCAATAATACCGAAGAATAACCCTATTATAAGTTGGAAAAGGTCATTGGATGTCGATCCAATTCCGATTACGAGAATTGCGACAGCAAGGGCTATAGATTTTACCGATACAAAATATGTTCCAGTTGAAAGATATTCAAGCAATAATGGGAAAAGAGGTAGTAAAATGATGAAGATAAAAGAGAAACTGAAACTTCTCCAACCTGAATCTGTGTTGCGCGCATTCGTCTCCTCTATGCTTCTTAATGCGGACTTCATTTATCTCCATATTGTAAAATACTTGTGTGCATTTAACAAGCCGTAATTTTCAAATTGACCACTACCAAAATTTTTATCTTGCGATTCCTCCTGAGTTTGTGTTGCCTCCGGCAGGAGCAGAATGGCCTCCGCTGCCACTTCCACCGCTATTGCTCCAGCTTTGTTGCGGTTGTGGAGGGGTTGTTGGAGACGGAGTTGGTGTATAGGTTGCTCCGGGGAAGGTAAACAATTGTAAATTATCCCGCGCATTGTCAGTGTCGGGAGGAGAGACATTTACCGGTTGTCCACTCCCCGGTGATTTGCTTGTTAGAGGTACGATATTGCCAATCATTGAAGTTGCGCCAAAGGCAATTATTAATAGTGCAACAACGGCATATAATGTTCCCGCTCCCATACTTCCTCTGGAGGGACGATTTTTTGTGCTGCGTGAGTGATGCTTTGAGCGGGCAGGTTTCTTTTTCATAAAATTTATTTACTTAAAATAAGCCTAGAGAAAAGAAGTGGATTTGTCAATAATGAGAAATTCTTATTTATGTATGCGGTTTTTTAATAATGTATCTTTTACTATAGATACAATCTCCATAGGGAGAAAATGGCTTTTAATTAAATATTGAGCTGCGCCAAGGTTAATTGCTCGTGCTTCCTGATCACTCTCAGCGATATTTGATAGCATAATTACAGTTATATTTTTAGTTTCTTCATCTGTTTTTAATCTTTCAAGGGTTTGTAGCCCATTCATTTTTGGCATCATTACATCCATGAGAATGAGGTCAGGATTAATAGTTTTTACTCTTTGCAGGCATTCTTGTCCGTCCTGCGCTACTTCGATAGTAAAATTTGCATGGGTGAATGTAATGGTGTAGATGTCGATTAGAGCCTGGTCGTCTTCTACAAGAAGTATTTTATCCATAATTTTTAGTTTACTCCAGTTGTGTTGGGAATAGCAATATCCAGTTGATAGGCAGGAAGTGAGAGTGAAAATGTTGATCCTTTTCCTTCTTCAGTATTTTCCAATTTAATTGTACCTTGCATTTTTTCAGCTAGTAATTTGGAAATATATAGTCCTAGACCCGTGCTTATAATGTTGCGGGGTTTATTTGGATCGGTTTGTTGGAATTTACTGAAGAGTAGATTGATCATTTCTTTTGACATACCTTTCCCAGTGTCTGTAATAGAGATTTTATATTTAGCATCCGGCGTATTTTCCAGGCCCGAGTTTCGCACTTGGCGCATTGCTGCGTCAGGATCTGCGGTGCTCGACAAAGTACTTCCATTGTACGTTTTACTCCGCTCCTCGATCCTCCCGCCCCTGTCAAGCAGGCGGCCTCGGACTTCGTCCTCCGGCCCTTGCACTGCATCCAATTGCGTAACTCGGTCTAAGCTTATGGTAATTCCTCCTTGTTCGGTATATTTAAGCGCATTACTTATGAGATTTATAAGTATTTGTTTGATTTTGTCTTTGTCTCCGAGTACAGCTGCGTTGGCTTCCGGATTGCTAAAATTGATATATAGTTTTTTTTCTACAGCAATAGAGCTTGTCTCTTTTATGCTTGAGTTAATAATTGTGATTAAATCACACGGATCTTTGCGTATTACTATTTTATCAGGTTCAAGCTTTGATGTTTCCAGGAAATCGTTGACTATATTTACGAGCCGGGTACTGGATATATCAATATCGTTTATTATCCTTTTTAGTTGTTCGTCTTTAATATTTTCAAAATATAATTGTTTGATTATCGCGATGTATCCTTTAATTCCTGTGAGTGGTGTGCGTAATTCATGCGAAGCAATTATAAAAAAGTTTTCTCTCGATCGTTTAATTAGTATTTCTTCGGTTTTATCCTCAATCAGAATTGCAACTCCAGTCGTGTCAGGCATATTGCTTCCACTCGCAATAATGGGAGAAATGAAAATATTTGTATATTTATTGTCTACACGAATATCTTCAAATATAAGTGCTTCCCCATTTTTTAATACATCTTCTGTGCATTGCAGAAAATTTATTTTTCCGGTTACATGTAATTGTAGATCTTGTAATTTTAAGATTGTATCAGATTGTTGAAATGAAAATAGATTTTTGGCTGCATTGTTGACAAAAATTATATTTTTTTTATTGTCTGTCATAATGAATCCGAGGCTGAAATTGTTGATGGCTGAATGTAGGCGGGCATGTTCAACATGCAAATCGGACGTTCCTTCTAGCACTTTTTGAATGATCGTTTGTTTTTCTTTTTCTAAATTTTGTTCCAAATTCTGCCGGAGAGTGTCGATATCCGCAATTTCTTTTATTTTTTCCTGCAATAATGCATTGTATTTATTCGTATCATCAGTTTTTTTTACTGCTTCTACCATTTCTAATATTATCGGAGTAATAAAAGATGGGTCGGTTAAAGATTGGCGTTGGCGTCTTGAGAGAAATATAAAAAGAAAGATAGGGAAAATTATAATTAGCAAATAGATAATAGTGAATGTCCCTAAGAGAGAACTTCCTTCACCGAAGGGTCTTGAAAGACTAATGGCAGAATAAAGAGATGTATAGTGATCCAGGTTTGACGACATATTATTGAGTTTTTATCGGAACTGTAAAAGAGAATGTTGAGCCTTTGTTAATTGCTGTTTTTTCAAGTTGAATCGTACCTCCCATTTTTTCAACTAATAATTTTGCTATATATAGGCCTAAGCCTGCGCCTTCCTGTCTAGTTAACAGACTTTCTTCAGCTTGTTGAAATTTAGTAAAGAGAAGGGTTCTGTTTAGTTCTGGGATACCTATTCCGGTATCCTGGACAATTATTTTGGCAAAATTTAATTGGTTTTGGATCGAGATGTAAATCCCTCCAATTTGAGTAAATTTTACAGCGTTTGCGATAAGAATTGTTAGCACTTGTATGAGCCTTGTCTGGTCGCCAACGACTGTAATCGGAGCCGGAGGGGATTCAAATTTGATATATAAATTTTTTTCCAATGCCAGCTTTTCAGTTTCGTTTATAGCTTCATGGATAATAGTGTAGAGGCTACAATCGTCTTTTTTTAATTCAATTTTATCTTGTTCAAGCCTTGAGGAGTCAAGAAAGTTGTTAACACTTAGAGACAGTTTTCTGCTTAATATACCTATGTTGTTAATTATATTTTTTAATTCATCGTTTTGAAGGTCATTAAAATATATCTGCTTTATAAGCGAGGCATAACCATAAATTGCTGTCAAAGGAGTGCGTAATTCATGTGAAGCTATACTGAAGATATTTTCTTTTGATTCTTCAAGATTGTGCCGCTTACTTTTATCTTCAATTATAATAACACTGCCTAGGCAGTCTGAACCAGCTACTCCTGCGGGCAGGCCTGTTTGTTCTGAGATAATGGGGGATATGAAAATATTGACGTACTTAGAATTGGCTGATATATCGGACAAGGTGATATGTTTTTTCTCCAGTTGTGATTTTTCTAATACACTTTGAAGATTCCTTCCTATTTGTTCTGATTCCTGCAATTGCTTTATAGATTTGGAAATCGTTGCAAGTGATGGAAGGATGTTGTTCGCGGCGAGATTGTTTAGCAATATATTGTTGTGAATGTCTGTCATGATAAAACCCAGACTTAAATTGTTAATTGAGGCTAAGAGTTTTGTATATTCTTCTTTAAATTCATGGATTTGTTGATTTACCAAATCACCCGATGATTGTTTTTCTTTTTCTAATTTTTGCTGAAGTTGACTGAGGTTGTTGTTTTTTTGTTCTTTTTCCTGAGTTTTTTCTTCAAGTGTTTTTATGAAGCTTTTTATTTCAGATAAGTCTTTGAGGATATAAATATATCCGATTGTTCGTTTGGATTTATCACAGATTTTTTTTAAAGAAATCTGAACCGGAATTTTGTTGTTGTTGGCATCTATACAGTTTATTTCTGTTATGTTGGTTTCTAATTGATTGATTTGGGGGAAGACGTAGTTTTCGAGGAGTTCGTTTAGTTTTTTCTTAAGGATTTCTTGGGTTTTGTATTTGAATAGAATTTCTGCGGCGGGATTGGCGAATTGGATGTTGAAATCGGGGTCTAAGCCAATAACCGCAACGCTTATTTTTTCCAGGATAGACGGTAAGGATGTTTTGGGATTTATTTGCATAGATTGGTGATATATTACATTATTTCTTAATTTGGGTTTTTATTCAAGAAGCTTAATATTTTATTGGGTGAATTTGAAGGTGGAGAGGATTTTTAAAATTGTACTTTTTGAGTCTTCATAATCCTTTAAAGATTCTTGCCCGGAAGCAGGGTAACCTGTCCCAAATATTAAATAGAGAGGTGGGATTGTGTCAGTTTTAAAGCCAACATAAACATTGGAGTTATTTATTGTAGTTTCTTCGACCGTATACATTGTGTCAAATACTTCCAGTTGGATAAATTTTGATGTTGCCTCTACAGGTCCGGATTGTCCAAAAGGGTAATTAGAGTCTGAAATTTTAATTTCAACTGTGCTTGCCGCATTTGTGATGCTAACAGTATTTAGGTAATCACTTATCGCAACTTTCCAGTCTGATGGATATTTAAAGCTATACCCGTTCGCTGTAAATGATTTCCAATCGCTTATATCAGTTGTTTGGTCGAGGAATTTGAAGGTGGAAAGGATTTGGTCAAAAAGTGCTTCATTTTTTCCATCACCATAATACCCCAACTCAATTTTGAACTTCTTGTCTTCCAAGTAAACAATTAAAGCCTTAAATGGTTCTCCAGGATATATATTCCTTTCTGACAGAAGAGAAACAGCTTGTTTATTTTGAAAAGTCGTTTTGGTAGGATTAGTTCTTTGCGTGTCAAATTCTATTTCTTTGTTAAGACCCAAAGATGATATTCCCCCAATCTCTACTTCCAAATACTCTTCTTTTTTGTCCGTAAAATAAATAATAAATACTTGAGGTGCGTTTTCTGGAGTTATAGTGATTAATGCCTCTGGATATTTAAGTTGGTAACCATAATCAGTATTAGTAAACGTTTTCCAGTTTTTTGTTGGATCTTCGATTGATGTTGGAGTCAGAGGAGAAGTGGGGATGGATTGGGTTGGCGCAATTGGTTGCGGAGTTTGTGACGGAGTGGCTGTGTTATTTACGACGAAGTAGACTCCAGCTAAAACTATGATAAGAAAGAGGGGCGGAATTAGCGGGAAGTACTTACCGTAATTTTCCAAAAATGTACGCGCATGCAGGAGTTTTTCTTCAGGAGGAGCATGTTGTTTTTGTACTGGATCTGTAGGTGCAGGATTATCCATGACTATAGTATTCGCTAAATCAGTAGAGCTTGTCAATAATTTTGCATTGTTGCAGAATTTATTGCACTCGGGTATAATGCTATTTATCTTAACACATTCGGTTTGATTCCCTCTGCGGATAAGTCTAGCAGTAATATTTTGAGCCGGGTGGATGATGCCCGCCTTTGCTCCTTTGGAGCTACGGCGAGGTAAAAAAGGGAACTATTATGAGAAATATAATTTTAGAGGAGCTTCTAGAAGCAGGATGCCATTTCGGTCATCAAGTTACCCGCCAGAACCCAAAGGCCAAAGATTTCATTTTTGAAGCCCGCGACAATATCCATATTATTGATCTTGAAAAGACTGAGGAGTGGCTTAAAGAGGCTGCGAATTATATTAAAAATTTGGCAAAAAATGGCGGAACGCTTTTGATTCTGGGTACTAAGCGGCAAGCACAATCGGTGCTTGATGAAGAAATTAAAAAGCTGACGGACTCGGGGGGAGATGGAATTTATTGGGTTACGAAACGATGGATCGGCGGTACATTTACTAATTTACCGGAAGTCTCGAAAAATTATAAGAAGTTGAAAGACCTGGAAAAGCGTCTGAGGGATGAGAATGAAAAGGCATTGTTTACAAAACGTGAAGTCGGAGAATGGGATAAAGAAAGACAGAAACTGGAAGGATTTTATGGAGGCGTTGTCGCAATGACTAAAATTCCGGACGCGATTTATATTATTGATACGCATATGGAAAACTCAGCGATTCGTGAGGCTATCGCAATGAATATTAAGACTGTCGGAATTACTGATACGAACGCGGATCCGACAATTATTGACTATCCGATTCCGGCGAATGATGACGCCGTAGGATCGATTAAATTGATTACTGAGTATATATTGGATGCATGGAAAGAAGGAAGAAAGATTAGGGATTTGAATGTTGAAACCCAATCTACCCAGCACAGCGGGGCAGGTGCAATTTCAGGACATGATTCAGAATTAAAGGAAGGAAAAAAGAGTGAGAAAGAAGAGGTAAAAGCGCAAAAAAGTGAAAAAGTAAAAGAAGAAACTACCCCAAAGAAGGACCTGCCTCTTCGGCAGGCAGGGGTAGAAGAAAAGCCTAAAGAGCAAAAAGCCACCGCAAAAAAGAAATCTACTGTAAAGAAAGAGAAGAAAATCACTGGAGAAAAGGAGACCAAGAAAAAAGCTACTTCTAAAAAGAAGGTAGAAAAAAAGTAATTTGTGTCATTGCGAAGCCTTGAAAAGGCTGTGGCAATCCGGTACTAGTTTGCATTACCTCACAGGATTGCTTCGTCATTTAATTCCTCGCAATGACAATAAAATATGGCGCAGATCGATCTTAAATTATTAAAAAAACTTAGAGATGTGACTTCGGCATCAATTGCGGATTGCAGGTTAGCACTTGAAGAAACAGGCGGAGATTATGGTAAGGCTTTGACATGGCTTAAAAAGCGAGTGTTAGATAAGGCCGAGAAAAAGGCGGATCGTGCGACCTCGCAGGGTATAATTGAGGCATATATTCATCAGGGAGGGAAAGTCGGAGTATTGGTTGAGGTACTTTGTGAGACTGATTTTGTAGCCAAGACCGATGAATTTAAGCAGCTTAGTCGCGAGTTGGCAATGCAAGTTGCGGCAATGAATCCTAAAGATGTTGCGGAACTTTTGAAACAAGAGTATATTAGAGATAATTCACAGTCGATTGGACAATTTGTTAAGAGTGTTATTGGTAAGTTGGGGGAGAATATTATTGTTAAGAGGTTTTCGAGGTTTGAAATATAAATAAAAAAATTCAAAATCCAAAATTCCAAATCCTAAATAATATCAAAATTCAAATAATTAAATACAAAACATGTTTTGATATTTGAATTTAAATATTTGAATTTATTTGGAATTTGTTATTTTGGATTTGTGATTTAAATTTATGGATCCACTTGCTGTAACTACTAAAAAGAAGATTACTAAGGTTTTGGATTTGATCAAGGGTGATCTTGCTACTATACGAACCGGGCGTGCTGCCCCTGTATTGGTTGAGTCTATTGTTATCCCTGTTTATGGCGGTTCGACTAAGCTCAAAGTTTTGGAGCTTGCGACGGTTGGTGTATCTGATCCACATACTCTAGTTCTTAGCCCATTTGATCCATCTATTATTAATGAAATCCAGAAAGGTATTCAGGAGGCGAATGTTGGTTTGACTCCGGTGGTTGACGGCCAGGTGATCAGGGTCAGTATTCCGCCATTGTCTCAGGAGCGGCGGGAGGAGTTGATAAAGGCTATGCGTCATAAACTTGAGAATGGGCGGATAATGGTGCGACAGATGAGGCATGATGCAATGACGGAAATTAAAAAAGAATACGCAGGGCGCGAAGATGATATAAGCCGGTTGGAAAAAGAAGTGCAAAGGCTTGTTGATGAGACGATGGAGATGATTGATGAATTAGGCGCGCAGAAGGAAAAAGAATTGCTGCAGATATAACTTCGAAAAAATTCCTAATTGTTCTAATTTCTGATTGTTCATTAAGAAGATTAATAATTACCTATTAATATAAGGTTTTACAAAATAAATCAAGCAAAAATTCATTACCGGATCATTTAGTAAGTAGGAATTGGAGTTGAAGTATCGTTACAGTTTGATATAGTGAAATCTTCACTCCAAAAAGTTTCCGCCGAGGTTCCATTGATAACAGCGTCTGCTCCCAGTCGATATATACCAGATCTTCCGGTTATATTATTTACTGATTCAACTTCGCCGATTGTCCATGCGTATGATCCTCTCAGTTTGGAATCGGGGTCACTTGAGTCAATTTGCATACCGGAATTAAGTGTCTGAAAAGGTTTAAGCCAGTATGTTTTTTTATCCAGTGAATAAAATAATGATAGCCGAACACCTGTTATGTTGTTATCAGCCTCCCATTCTATTAGGTATGGTTGACCTAGGCAAAGCGTTTCCTGAAATTGGGGCTTTTTAATAATAAAAGGCTCTGAAATAATCACTTCTTCTGTCACTTCAACATACTCATCTTCATACTCTACGTCATAATTTTCTTCTTCGGAGTAATCCGAATAAACTTTTCTATTTTCTATTCTATTATAGCTTGGGATTTCATAGGTAATACAGTCATAGCCTTTATTGTGATTGTTTTGAGTGTAGTAGTTATTATAAATTTCTTTTGAGCCTGGAGTAATTTTTTTTATCTTTTCAGTTGAGAAGACGGCGCACAGCTGGTAACCGTAACTTGAAAGTATTTTATAATCATATGGTTGATTTGTTTCAGGGTCCACAGGGGAAGTCCCTAAATTTTTTGGGAATTCGTAATTATTGTCTATATAGTAATCTGCAATTTCGTTTTGTATTTCGGAAAAATCTGACAGCCGTTTTTGATCAAGAGATAATCCTTTTCGATTAGAGGCTCCGATTAAAGAAGCGCTAATAACTAACAGTAGACAGAGAAGTCCTACGATAGCGCGAATTGATGTCGATGATAAAAGATGCGTATAAGACAACCGAGAGGGTTGCGGGGTTGAAGAACTAATGTTGGAGGTATTCTCTGTCATATATATACGATCTCGTAATTGTTGACAATTGTCAAGTATAATGTTCTACTTAAAGTATGGTTGAGAATAAGCAGATTGAAAAGTGGCTTAAGGAGGGGACAGTTACACAGGAACAGGCAAATAAAATGCTTAAGGATAATACTGAGCATGAAAAAGATAAAAGCTCCAACAATTTTATTATCACAATTTCAACCATAGGCTCAGTATTGTTAGGAGTTGGTGCAATACTATTTATCGCATCTAATTGGGATAAGCTTCCGGATTTACTAAAAACGTTTATTTTGGCCGGTAGTACATTTGCTTCATATTATGTGGGTTACCTCTTTAAATATCAGAAAAAAAATCTTCCTATTGTTGGTTCTGCTCTTCTGTTTTTGGGCGGTATTTTATTTGGAGCAACACTTTTCCTTCTTGCGCAAATATACCACATTGAAGCGAATAGTCATACAATTGCTTTGCTTTGGTTAATCGGTATTTTGCCGTTTGTATATGCTTTTATTTCTGTTGAGATGGCCGGACTATCATTATTCGTATTTTATCTTTGGATCGGACTATTCGTTTTGCAAGATACAGGCTTTTCATTATTTGGATTTTCTGATGGTTCATCAGAAACTAATAATATTTACTACTTGCCTATTCTATATTTGGTTATGAGCCTAGCATTGTTTGGCATAGGAGGATTGCATTACTTTTCAGATAAGTTTAAAAAAGTGGCAAGGATTTACAGACTTTTTGGAATACAGTTTTCTATGCTAGTTCTTTTTTTACTCAGCTTCAGATATTATTCAGGCGATTATGATGGGTATAGTTTCAGGGGGGATAATTTACCATCTGAGACTTTCACTATTACTTTGACATTGCTTGCAATTATGGCAATAATTACATTTATTATAAATGTTAAGTATAATCCCTCAAAATCCCGGGCACCCGGCATAGAATACTTTACGGCATTAATCTTAACTGTACTTGCTCTGATTTTTTTCAACTTCCCGGCGGACAATAATATTTATGTAATTTTGTTTAATCTTGTATTGGCCGGAATAATATTCCTACTTCTTCAGCAGGGTTATTTCAGACAAGATATGGCGATTGTTAATACCGGTATATTTTTCTTTGTAATTTTTGTACTCGCAAAATATTTCGATTTCTTCTGGACACTGCTTGACAGATCCTTATTTTTTGTGATCGGAGGAGCGATTTTACTTATAGGCGGGATTTTTCTTGAAGGGAAACGGAGAGAGATCAAGGCAAGATTCACACAGCATAAATGAAAAATCATAAAAGGTTTTTGCTCCTTGGGCTTTTTTGGTTGATAATTATCTTGGTTTTTATAGGGTTTAAGGAATATACACTTCGTACCGGACGTGAGGTATTTTTAAAAACTGAACCTGTTGACCCACGGGATTTATTCAGGGGTGATTATGTTGTGCTCAACTATGAAATCAGTTCTCTTGACTTTGTTAAGCTTGGTGGTGAAAGTCAGGGTGAGTTTATTCGGGGAGAAGATATATATGTAGAGCTTGACCCGAAAAGTAAATGCGCATCACCTCTTGGAATTTATAGATCTAAGCCAAACGCAGAACTTTATATAAAAGGTAAAATTAGACGTATTTCCGATGATGTAATAACGGACCCAATTATTACAGTGGAATATGGTATTGAAAATTATTTTGTGCCGGAAGGGACAGGACGGGATATTGAGAATCTGGGAGGAAACGATCTGGTGGTAAGGGCATCTGTGGATAAATTTGGGACTGCTGCGATTAAAGCAATATCAATAAAAGGGAACGAATGTAGATAGAAAGAATTTCTGTTATAATTGATTTCATGTTATTAACCGCGATTGTTTTTTTGTTAATCCTTACTGTTCTTGTGCTTATTCATGAGGCGGGTCATTTTATTATGGCCAGACGGTACGGGATTAAAGTGGAGGAATTTGGGTTTGGTTTGCCGCTTTTGCCTGCTATTTTTTCTTTTAAAAGGGGAGAGACTGTTTATTCTCTTTATCCGGCTCTGATTGGAGGTTTTGTAAAACTTTACGGGGAGGATGAGGCAGGAGCAGGGAGAGTTAAGTTAAAAGTTCCCCACAAGGGGACTACCTTCTCTGAAGGGTCGCAAAGTGAAAAGTTAAAAGTTGAAGATGACAAGCGGGCGTTTTATGGCAGGCCGGTTTCGCAGAGGGCTGCGGTGGTAGTTGCGGGTGTAGTAATGAATGTGATTTTGGCTGTGGTGATTTATTATGTTTTTATGTTTGTCAGTAATTTTAAGACAGAACTGCCTGTATATCCGCCGGGGATAAATGTTCCAAATTTTTATCTTGTAAATCAGCAGATTCAGACGCAAATTATCATTGGAGAAGTCGCAAAAAATTCTCCAGCCGAGAAAGCGGGGATTAAACCCATCTCGGAAATAATATCAGTCAATGGCAAGCGGGTTGTGAGTATGGATAATTTTTTGGATGTAATAAAAGCGAACAAGGGAAAGCAGATAAGTTTGGAATGGAAGGATTTGAAAACTAATAAGCAGGTAAAATCTTTACTTGTGCCGCGGGTTAATCCTCCAAAGAATCAGGGGTCTGTGGGCGTTTCTTTTTTTCCGGCTGAGACAATTCATCTAAACTATCAATCTCCTGAGCAGAAAATACTTTCAGGAATTTCGCATCCGACGAATCTTATGGTTTACAATTTCGTCGCATTAGGACATCTCATTGATACCTCTATTAAGCAGGGGAATGTTGACCAGTTAAGTCAGGGGGTTTCCGGTCCGGTGGGGATATTTAATGTTGTCGGGCTAGTTGTTGATATTCCGGATTTGAAGGAGCGAATGTTGCAGCTTTTGAATCTTGCGGGTATTTTGTCAATATCTTTGGCATTTTTTAATGTTTTGCCTATACCGGGACTTGATGGAGGAAGGTTATTTTTGATAGTAGCAGAGGGAGTATTCGGGATAAAATTAAAACCGAAGACAGAGGGATATATAAACGCGGTTGGCATGGCTTTTTTACTTACGCTAATAGTTTTGATCACGTATAAGGATATTGTGCAGCTTTTTGTGAAATAGTGAATTGTCATCCCGACCGAAGCTTTAGCGAAGTGGAGGGATTTCATGTCACCGAGCAACTTCGTGGTATGAGATTCCTCGACTCCCGCTGGTCGCTCGGAATGACAACCAGTTCATTTCGCCTCACCCGATGCTTTCATTTCGCTTACAAAATCATCTACTATTTTTGCGATGATATCGCTATACCCGGTAATTTTTTCATTTAGAAATTTTTCCAGTGCTTCCGGTGCTGCTTCAGATTCAATAAGCTGAAAGTAGGCTGTTTTATCTTCTTCAGAAAGACGCTCTACGTTTTCAAGAAAAATCTTTTTGAGCAGAATTTCGGTTGCTTTATCTATGAGTTCTTTTTGTTTTTCGTCTGACAAGTCGGCAATTCCTAACGATTCAGCAATTTTTTGCTGCATTTCTTCTACGCTTAGTAAGTTGCTTTGAGTGTTTTGTGTATTTTGATCCATACTATTACCTCCTTTCCGAATGAATTTTTTTAAATGTCATTAATATTCATTAGTTAAGGTCATGTCATGAAAAAAGTCTATTAATCCCGCGTTTTATTGCCCAATCAGTTTTGTTTGCCCAATAGTTATTCATATTCCTAATGCGCTTTGCTCTGTCCTTCTTTTCCATTTCATCCTCCATCGCTATTTCCTTTTGTGCTCTTTCCTCAGTCTTCTTTAATTCTTCCTGCAGCTTCTGCTCCTCGGCACTCATTGTGTTATCCTGATCGGGGCGGGTTGTGTCAGTGCGGTGTTGAGTTGGTTCCTGTGAATTACCAGCCTGGGCTTGGTCAGGATCCGGCCAATTTTTGTCCACATCTCTGCTATTAGGAGCTTCTCTCCGGTGTTCTGCCGGTGAATTATCAGGAGGTTTAACTGTGTCAGCATCTTTAACCTGGATTTGATTTCTTTGTTCCTGTGAAAGATTTTTGGCCTCCATGGTAGGTCTATGTGATGCTTCTCTTAAGGGTGTGTTAGGTTCGTGATTATCAGCGAAAGTACGGAGTTCATAGTGTCTTAGTGGTTCATTTCCTATAGGTGCGCCAGATTCTTTAACTAGGTCTGCAATTCCGGAGCGATATTTTTGTTCATATGAATTACCGGAGTGGCCGTTAATAATGTCTCTTACCGGTAAACCCATCTGAGAGCGACTATAGGCGTATTTTTCCTGTTGGTTAAATTGCTGATCTGAGAACGAGGTGTCGAGTAAACTATCATTAAAAGAAAATAATCTATTAAAAACTGTTCTTTGACCCTCAACGCTTAGTGAACGATATTTATCGGCAGTTTCTAAACTTCCAAAAATCTCAGCCCTACCTTTGTCGTATTGTTCCGGAGAGAGTTCTGATCGCGTTGGTGATCCATTATATTCGGATGCACGAAATTGTTTATCTTCTCCAGAATCGCCGACGCTTGCATATCTGAACTCAGGTTTTTGACCAGATGCAGGTTTAGTGTCGTGGTCTATTAAAGTATCGCCCTTTCCAGCCAATACCGCATCGATGTTGCCGCTTGTGGCTGCAATGTTAGGATTTTTGGCAAAGAACTTATCGATTTTTTCGTTATTTTCCGCGATTGCTTCTGCTTTGGCATCAGAGATTGCGTCGGCTTCTTGTACGATACCCTGAGTATCACCCATGACACTAGTCAGATCGATTGTTTTTCCGACTTCAAGCTTATGGATATTTCCGCTGTCGATGCCAATCTCTTTTAATTGTTTATCCGACATTTCAGAAAATTTATCTTTGAGATCGTCAATCGCATGCGTCCTCTCACCCTCATCCAATTGAGGATTCTCGCCAAGTTTTTGGTCTATTATTTTCCAAAGATTGTCTCCGCTTTTTACAGTGTGTTCAATGCGAGTTTTTTGTGTATCTTCATGGGGTGCTGAGGATTGTGTTTCCGGGTTATCCGGTGCTACTTCAGGTGGACGAACGGGATTTAATGCATCATTTACCATTTTTTCCCCCATATTCATCTGTGAGCTGCCTCCTCCCGTCTTTAAAATATTCGGGGTTTTAGCATCAGGATCCGGTAGGCCATTAAAATGACGATCCGGTACCTGGTTACCGTCCTTGTCAATATTAGAAGTATCTGCTTCAGTTGAAGCCATTGCGGGTCCTGAGGGATCGAATCTTCCTGCTATATCTTTGACTTTATCTCCCATATTACGCCAAATGTCTTTGTTTGCGAAGTCGTGCATTTTATCTTTTATGCTTTGTGCAACTTCAGTGTTTCCGAGGTATTGGGCGGCTGTGCGTGATATAAGCGAAACTCCAATTGCTGATCCTACCGCACCAATAGTTCGTAAGCCGCGCAATGTTCTAAAGTTTTGAAATTTATTGGCCATATTTCCCGTTTGGTTATCCAAATATTTATCTACTATGTCCAAGTCTATCGTGCCGTCTTCTCCTGTAGATTTTTCTTTTATATCTAGATTCAATTTTTCCATGCGCTTATCCCGCATTTTTGTAGCAATCGCTTCAGCACTTTCTTTGAAACCAACTGAAGCTACTAAGCCTCCAAAAACACGTCTTCCAACAATGGCTGAAGTTCCAAGTGCCGCACCTCCACCTATGGCAACTAAGCCTAATCCCAGTTTAGTTTTCCAACTAGACTTGCGGTATTTGTCTACCATATTCATTGTCATATTTTTAAACTTTTCGAGCGGTCCGCCGGATAGAGCTTTTTCTGCGCGAACTGCACTTTCCTCTTCTTGTACCTTTTGCCATTCTCCGGAAGTGAATTCCAGCTTTGTGTTCTCGACAAGTGTTTCAGCGGGTGAAATCCCTGTCTCGGGGTCTTTTTCGTACATTGTAGGATCAGATTGTAACTTCTGGCGTACTTGTTCCATTGTAATATTTTTTAAATTTTGCAACGCCTCGGTGTATTGTAGATGCTTTTCCGGTAATCCCTGGCTTCCTTCCATTTTGGCCCAACCTTTGATTCCTTTTCCATCTTCCACATAATCATGACGCGCTTTATCGAGCTGTTGCTTTGCTTCCGCTAATTTATCTTCCGCTGTTTTTTCTTTTGGCTCATTATTTTCTGCAGGTTGTTCCTGAGTTGTGGCAGGAGCTGCAGTTTCAACTGGTTGCTCGTTTGTATTGACAGGAGCTACAACTTCAGCAGGTTGCTCTGGAGCTCTGGCAGGAGATGCAAATTCTACTGGTTGTTCCGGAGCTCTGGCAGATGGTGTGACTTCAGCAGGTTGCTCGGGAGCTTTCGTAGTTGGTGTAACTTCTACTGGTTGCTCGGGAGCTCTGGCAGGTAGTGTAACTTCTACTGGTTGTTTATTATCCGCTGTATCAGTTTTTTTACTTTTTTGATTATCCCAATCGTCCATTGCATTATTTATAAGGGCGCCTTCAGGATTAAATGATGTTGCATCAGTTGGTTTTGGACCCCAATCCTTCATTGCTAAATTCATGAGGGCACCTTCAGGATTGAATGAATCTTGAGCTTTGATGATATCCAAGCCTTTAGATGATTCCGGATTAAGTGAAGGTTTTTGCGCTCCTTCCGGTGGTTTAGGTGTGTCTTTAGCTAGTAAATTTTGTGGTTGTTCGTTTTGATCTGTTGGCATATTATATTTTTACTTTTGCCTCCTTTTCTAATGCTTGTTTTATAACTGATGTTGCTTCTTCAATTTTCCCCATTGTGATAAGTTTATGGGCATGTTCAGCGACAATATTTTTTACTTTTTCCTCATGATCCTGAACGACAGGAATAATTGCTTTTGCAAGCTCGGTAAAATGGTCATCAAGAGTAGGCGCGATCTCATATATTTGCTCTAATGTAAGCGGGGGATGTAGTTTATCGAGAACTAATCTCGCAATACCTCTTGCCCGCTCAGCATCCATTTGGCCATTTTTTAATTTTTGCTCAATTATTTCCAGTATATCCCGCTCGATCTTTTTTCTATATTCCTCGGGATCCATTATTATAATAATTGCATATTGCGTGTTAAGTTGTCAATGGAACTTTCTTGACTTTCGATACTTTGTTTGTTGTACTATATAGTATGCCAAGTCAGGTTTTAGTTGATGCTGTTGCTAATCAATTGTCGCAGGGGGAGAGTCCTGAAGATATAAAAGATTTTTTATTGTCAGAGGGGTGGCAGGAGGATGCGATTGATGAGGTAATTGCGAGAATCCCAAAGCCTATGTCTTTTTGGCAGCAGCTTCCTTTTTATCCACGATTTGCCGAACTAGACGCAAAAACAGCACAATTGCCACCTAAAGTTATTTTCGGAATTAGCGCGTTTCTAATAGTTTTGGTTATCGCGATCGCTTCTCTTTTATACCTTTTTATTGATCCATTTGCTATGCAAGGAGATGTGCGGGACCGTGACCGTGAAGCTATTCATTCGCAATTGCTAATAGCGCTTAAGAGATATTACGATAAAAACAATAGGTATCCCGGGTCACTTTCAGAACTCGTTCCTAATTATATAAATTACGTACCGATGGATCCTAAAACTAATTCACCTTACGATTATGGAACTACGCACGACGGGGGTATTTATAATCTTTGTATTTATTTTGAGACCAGGTCTCCATCTGAAGGCTGTATTAAATCGGGGGCATTCGATGTCAGGTAAATAAAGAAGTAACCTACCCCATATCCATAATTTAAATTGTAATTTTGAATCCATGAGTGTATAATGCGTTGTTATGGCAGGGAGAATTGGGCGTTGGTTAACAGGTGTGCGATCGCGCATAGGTAAAGCATACGAATTTATTAAGCGGGACATTAGGAAAAGACCATTTAGGAATTTTTATCTTGCTCTACTGGTTTTTGTACTTATTATAGTTTTGAGCAGCTTTCTCCAGACTCCGCCAAAGACTACTGATGTAAAAAGCCCACAGAAGGAAGTATCATTGTACTCAATCGGAAGTGTGCCGAAGATGACAGCCTCGGCGCAGATTACGAAGACGGGGGTTGTGAGTATTGTGGCCTTGTCCGGCGGTGTGGTGCAGAAAATTCATTACCACGAGGGAGATAAGGTAAGCAGGGGAAATACTTTGGTAAGTTTGAGTACTAATTATCAGGGCGGGAATGCTTCTTCGGTGCAGAGACAATTGGCAAACAGTCAATATCAGTCGGCTGTAGATACATTTGATCAGCAAAAAGATCTAATAAATGGACAGAGGGATGTGGCTACGAAGAGCGCGGAAAATGCTGAGAAATTGCGGGATATTAGCGGGGAGTCACGGCAGACAACGCGTGAATTGATTGATTTGAATAAGGCATTACTTGACACCGTGAATACAGGACTTACACAGTTGCCAAATACAGCTGAAAACTCTGAAGCAATCGCTGCATTGCAGGGACAAAAGGCACAACTTTTGGCTGGATTATCGCAAGCTCAAGGATCTTTGGCAGCAGCGGATTATCAGGCGGATAGTAATAAGCCACCGGCGGAGCTTGCACGGATACAAAAGGACATTGCTTTGAAGCAGCTTGATTTGCAAGAGAAAATGCTTGGAGTGAGTAAAGAAGCAGCGAGGTTGCAATTGCAATTGGCGCAGGTAACTGAGGCATTGATGTTTCCTGCTGCGCCTATTAGCGGAGTCGTACAGAGAGTTTTTGTAAAAGAGGGAGATGTGGTAGCGCCCGGTGCGCAGCTCGCAGTTGTAGCGCAAGGTAACGAGGCGGATCCAATTACAGCTATAGCGTATGTACCGGTTGAGGTAGCGGGGAAAATCTCATTAGTTGAAGAGAGTGTTATTACTGTCGAGGGGCAAAAAGTAAAAGCCCATCCTTATTTTATTTCCACAGAAGCGGTACAGGGAAATCTATATGCAGTTTATTATTCTGTGCCTGATAATCTGGGTGTGAGCTTACCGGACTCAGGATATGTTGAGATAGAAATTCCTATTGGGTACGCTGATTCAACCGTGTCGGCAGCCTATGTACCGGTTGATGCTATTTATCAAACCGAGGATTCAGCATATTTATTTGTTGATTCAGACGGAAAAGCAACAAGCAGGAATATAGCTTTAGGTAACGTATATGGGGGTTATGTGGCGGTTTCTAAGGGCTTGAATGATGGGGATCAGGTTATTGTTACGAGGAATGTTGTAGAGGGAGATAGAGTACAAGTAACAAAATAAATTCAAAATTCAAAGCACCAAATTCCAAATAAATTCAAATATCAAAATACTAAATACAAAACGTTTTGAATTTAATTATTTGTATTTTGATATTATTTAGGATTTGTAATTTTGGATTTTGAATTTATAGCTGGTGCTTTGGATTTGGAATTTTTATAATTTATGCCGCAACGAAAGACATCATATTTATCACAACTTCACTTTGACCCGCGACTGAAAAATACCTGGTGGGGCAGGTATATTACTAATATCCGGTTCGTTATACTGTTGATTCTTCTAATAATCACAATCGGGGTTTTTAGTTATTTCAATGTTCCCCGAAGGCTTAATCCGGAAATTAAAATTCCAATTGTAATTATCTCTACTGTTTTACCCGGGGCATCGCCTACAGATATTGAATCGCTTGTTACTATTCCATTGGAGGATAAAGTGAATAATGTAAAGGGGCTGGACACCATGACGTCTATTTCGCGTGATAATGTGTCGGTAATCACATTGCAATATCTCTCTAACGTTGAAGGGGGAACTGCATTACAAGATGTCCAGACAGCGCTTGGTAGTACGGCAGAATTACCGGAGGACGCGCAGGATCCGGTGGTGACTTTGCTGGATTTTGAGGATTCGCCGATCTGGACTTTTGCTGTTACAACAAATAAGGATCCGGCATCACTTATGCGGTTTTCGCGGCAACTGCGGGATAAAGTTAAGGATCTGACTAAAGTAGACCGGGTTGAGATGTCTGGATTTGATACGCAGGAGATCCAGGTAATTGTAGATCCCAGAAAGATTGCAACTTATGGTATAAATCCTGGGCAATTGTCACAAATTTTTAAGGCGGCTACAGCATCTTATCCCGCAGGGTCAATCACTACGGAGGGGTTGACTTTTTCATTGAGTATTGACCGGGATATTGTTGATATTGCCGATGTCAGGCGACTGCAACTTAGTGCCAATGGGCGGCAATTTCAACTCGGAGATATCGCGGCTGTGATAGAGCGTTCAAAGGTCAATCAACAGAAGACGTATTTGGTGGGAGGTGAAGAGAGTGGCAGCGTGTCGAACGAGCAGACCTCACCCCAACCCTCTCCTAAAAGGAGAGGGAGTAATGGTGAACTTTCTCCTGAGAGGAGAGGGAGTGAGCCCCAGCAAGCTGTTCAGTTTTATGTTTTTAAAGCTAAAAATGCCAATATTGATGCGGCGGAAAAAGAGGTTAAAAAAACGGTTGAGGAGACTGTTAGTCAATACGGCGGAGAGTTTCGTGTGACTACGGTTTTGAACACGGCAGAGGAGATTATAAAGCAGTTTGATGATCTTTTTAGCGAGTTTGGACTCACGATTTTACTAGTCTTCACTTTGCTTATTGTTTTTCTTGGGTTCCGGCAGGCAACTATTTCATTATTAACTGTTCCATTGACGTTGTTGTCCGCTTTGGCAGTTATTAACGCAATGGGGCTTTCGCTTAATTTTCTTACGGCTTTTGCATTTCTTATTGCATTGGGACTTTTAATTGATGATACTATCGTGACTGTTGCAGCTATGACGCGATATTACCTGACGGGTAAATTTACTCCGGCGGAGACCGCAATTCTTGTATGGCGGGATTTCATTGTGCCACTCTGGTCTATGACGATTACGGTCATTTGGGCTTTTGTACCGCTCTTACTGGCGACCGGAATTATTGGCGAATTTATTAAATCAATTCCTATAGTGGTCACAGCAACAATGATCTCAAGTACGAGTATCGCCGTATTTATAACTTTGCCACTAATGGTGGTGCTACTCAAGCCGGTTTTGCCACGAAGAGTGAAGATACTTTTGACTATTTTGGGTATTTTGGGAGTTTTGGCAATAGTTGCACTTATTATTCCAAGATCAAGTATTTATCCTTTGGCGATTTTTATCGCGCTTTTGATGTTGTTTGTTATTTTTCAGACAAGAGGTTATTTAGGTGACAGATTAAGTGGGATTAGGACGAATAGAAAGTTTACGAAATTTTATGGAAGGTTTCAAAATGGATTTATCAATATTGAGAGACTAAGCGCGCGATACAAACAAGTTATTGATAAGATTTTGCGGTCGCCACGTTTGCGACGGAATACATTGATCGCAGTAGTTATATTCGCTTTGGTTGGATATGCGCTTGTGCCACTCGGGATCGTCAAGAATGAGTTTTTTCCGAAGACGGATGAAGATATTTTGTTTGTGCAGGTTGATTTGCCGGCGGGAACAAATCTCGCGACTGCGAATAGCGAGATGCTGGATTTTGTGAAGCGGATAAAGAGGACTAAGGAAATGAATTATTTTGTTGCCGATACAGGAGCAAGTCTGGGTGAGAATGGGAATAGAGCAGATGCGCCGGGGTCATTTTTACTTACTATTCATTTGATTCCTGATGAAGAGCGCGGTCCAACATCTCTTGAGATAGCGGCACAATTACGTGAGACGCTTAAAGGTTACACTAAAGGCATGGTGAATGTTATTGAACTTTCGGGAGGGCCGCCGGCGGGGGCTGATGTTCAGATAAGTATTTTGGGTGATGATTTGGCTGTTTTAAATACTTATGCTACAAGAATACAAACATGGCTTAAAACTCAACCGGGTGTAACCAACGTACAAAGTTCGAATAAACCCAGTACGAGTAAAATTGTTTTTGTGCCTGATAAAACTAAACTCGCGGAGAATAATCTTACACCTGATGCATTGGGGTTATGGCTTCGGACTTACGCGAGCGGATTTACATTGGATACGATCAAAGAGAATAATGAGGATATGGATATTACATTCAGGATGGGCGGGAGTACGCAAAGTCCGGAGGGGCTATCGAGTATTATGGTTCCTGTACAGTCAGGTGTTTCCGGCGGCGGGGTTCCCCCGTCATCCGACGGGGCGAGTGTTCCGCTTTTGTCGCTTGGTAGATTACAGCTTGATACAAATCCTTCCAGTATTGTGCGAGAGAATAGCCGGCGCCAGGTGAGTGTAACGGCAGGGGTCACGCAAGGAGCGTCAGCGACTGAGAAAAATGCAGATGTGGTGAAGTTTGCAGATAGTTTGGGTTTACCGGCGGGGTATACTTGGAAGACCGGCGGGGTTAATGAGGAGAATGAAAAGTCAGTGCAATCTATTTTGCAAGCAATGATTTTGTCTTTCCTCCTGATTTTAGTGACGATGGTGATTGAGTTCGGTTCATTCAGGCAGACATTGATCGCCATGCTTATTATTCCGCTCGGGATTACGGGGGTGTTTTATGTGTTTGGACTGACGGGTACGCCGCTTTCATTCCCGGCACTTATAGGGATTTTGGCGCTTTTTGGTATTGTAGTTAGGCATGTAATTATAGTCATAGAGAAAATTAATGATAACCGCAAGCATGGGTTGGATCTGCATGAGAGTATTGTGGATGCGGCAGGTAGCCGTTTGGAGCCGGTGCTTTTAACGTCTTTGGCGACGATTGCGGGGCTTATGCCGATTACACTTTCTGATCCGTTATGGCGGGGGTTGGGGGGCGCAATTATTGCGGGGCTACTTTTTTCGGGAGTTATAAAATTGTTTTTCGTGCCTGTGATGTATTACGAATGGTTTAAGGGGGACGAGAAGAAAAAGAAGGCTAAATAATTAAAACTTGAATCTTAACCTTTTCTATATTGACGGGGTCCTGTCTCCCGTTTTCCCCATCCGACGTCCTCGTTCACTACGTTCTCTGCGGGCGCTCGATGGGGCCCCAACGCTCGCCATCCCTCACGCTTATTGTTCACACTGTTAATGATTGATTTTTCGTGTCATAATAATTATTAATCTATGATTAATGAAATATTACAAATTTTTCGTGAGCAGAATGTTTTGGTGCATAATAATAGTGGTATTGCGGTTTGTACTGTTGCAGACTCGCGGAAGGGATTTGAGCTGGCGGGGGAGATTCTTTCGAGGATAGTTGATAGGAAGTCGGTTTTGTATCTTTCGGGTGGGCGGACGCCGAAGGATTTTTATGCAAGAATTGCACACGAAGAGCGGTTGAAGCCTGGAGCGGTGGGGTTGGTTGATGAAAGGTACGGACCCCGGTTTCATGAGAAGAGTAATGAGAAAATGATCAAAGATACGGGGATTTTGCGTTATCTTGAGATACTGGACATACCTTTTTATCCAATTTTACAATCCCCCCAACCCCCTTTAAGTAAAGGGGGTGCCGAAGGCGGGGGATTTATAAAAAGAGCAGAAATAGCCAAGATGTATGATGAAAAAATTCGTTTTTTGCATAGTACTTTTCAGAAGCATATAGGGATTTTGGGGGTTGGTAATGATGGACATACGGCCGGCCTGCCGGCCGTAGGTCAAAGTTTAAAGTTAAAAGTTAAAAGTTTAGAATTGTTTAATAGTCAAGAATTGGTTACTGAGTATAATGATACTAGGGGGAAATATGGGGAGAGGGTGACTATGACTTTTTTGGGGTTGTCGATGCTTGATGTGTTACTTGTTTTGGTATTTGGTCCCGCTAAGCGGGATGCGATGGAGTTGGTATTTAGTGAGGGAAGCGAAGAAGAAATTCCGGGGAGGTTTTATAAGCGGTCGGAGATTGCCAAGAAGACTGTATTTATTACGGATCAGACTTGACTAATTTTATAAAATAGTTATAGAATATGTCTATAGTAATTATTTAATATGCAAGATACCGGACAAGATATAGAAGTAAAACAACTTACTAAAACACAAATTAAAGCGGAATCAGGGGTGAAGCCTCCTGATTTGGTAAGAGTGAAAAATTTAGAACCGGGATATAATTTTGCGAAGAGTGTCGGGCATGAAACAAAGAACCATGCGGCTAGTGGAGAGTCAGTTAAGACCACAGAAAGTGGGATTGGTGAAGTACGGCGGGAGTTGGAGTCGGCGGTCGGCAAGGCAATTTCTAGAGTTGAGAATCGACATGATAATGTGGATATTAAGGCAGAAGAGATAAGGGCTTTGGAAAATGTAGAGGCAAAAAAGATTGACCGTTATGTTGAAAGTGCGGTAAATGTTGAGGGGTATAACAGGGTTCAAAGGGGAGGGGATGTCGATTTTGATGCGGGAGGGAAACAGGACGAAAGAGAACAGGGGAATGTGGGACAAGAAAATTTAGCTGATTCAAATCTAAGGAGTGAGTCGGGTAAGATTAAAGCTGCGCGACGATTTTTTAATAGTCCTTTCGGTAAGCCATTAAGGAGAGGGGCATTCTTGGTGGGGCTAGGCTTAATGCAGGCATGTACTACTATGGATGCTATTGAAATAGCACGACGTGCCGGTACTGAATCCATAAGAGCCGCGTCATCTGACGCGCAGGCTGAAAATAATATTGAGCTGCGATTTAGGGAAAAAGGGGTAAATGATGAGTTGCGTGAACTTCAGAATTTAAGGAGAAACTCTACTACTTATAAAAATGAATATAGAAGATTATTCAAAATGCGTCAATACTCGAAAGATGAATTTAATCGGCGTGAATATAACCGCCAAGCCAGGGAGGCGGGGTATCCCCAAGAATGGAATGCAAACTATTGGGAGTATAGATTAGGGGCGCTTAAAGAAATTTTTGGGATTAGGGAAGATGGGATTCAGGATAGAGAAATGTCGTCCGGGGAGATTAGGGACGCAATTAGAAGAAATCAACACGACCGGCAAGATGTAAATACGGATAATCGATTTATACGAATATTTGAAAATTTGGGAACTAACACTTTAAATTCGGCAGCAAGGTGGTTAAGAAATAAAGCACGGTGAGTTGAGTAGCAAGTGTAGTTAATTTTTCGTTTAGTGACTACGCAATTGTTCTTCAAGAAGTGGATCTATATACGGTTCAATAGTGTCCTCTGAATCATTCGGAATAGTTTGAAAATAATGATGCGGCGTGGAGGTTTCCTCCGACGGATCCGGCCATTTTGGTAACTCTCCTCTTTCAATATGAAATTCAGGGTATTTAAGGTTAGGTTGTGTTTGGGGTTGTAGTCTATATCCATCCGGAGCATTTTCTCTAATTTTATTCGTAGGGAATTGTATGAAACCTGGTGTAGTTTCAGAGCTGCGGCATTCGAGACTGGAACTATTTGCAATAATTTCCAACTCACCGTTGGGATTTAATACACCTTTGACATTTAAATCACAGGAGGTGCTTGCCGGTAAAGCAGTCCGCTGAAAGCTTTCGCAGGCTGTGAGGCTAAAAATTAATGTTGCTCCCATTGCTAAGCGACTTGGTAAATTCTTATTTTTTGTACCTTCAGGCTGAGTCCGATTTGTATTTTTTGGTTCAAATCGATTACCTTTTTCTATAGTTGCCATAGGTTGTATTATAGAGTTGTTGAAGCAAGATGTCAAGATCTTATAGGCCTTTTGGTGAGGTTTTTCTTCTGGATTTTTTGTTTATGTTTGATCTATAATGGGTTATGATTCAGCCGTTTGTTATTGTGATCTTCGGGGCTACTGGGGATTTGGCAAGGCATAAATTATTTCCCGCACTTTATTCTCTTTTTAAGAAGGGGCGGCTAGGCGACAAATTTTATATAGTTGGATTTGCCCGACGGGAGTTCACAGATATAGAGTATAGGGTTCTTTTGCGAGATGAATGGCAAATAAATACGGATTCACCGGGCACCAGTCGGAGCCCGGCTTCGAAGGCTAGCTGGGAAGCATTTGCGAAGAATATTTATTATCAGCAGGGGTATTTTGATGAGGTTTCGGGGTATAAGCAATTGAATAAGAGGCTTAATGGGTTTGATAGTGAGATAGGCGCATGTATTACCAGGTTGTTTTATCTTGCTACACCGCCTGATAAATATCTCCCAATTCTTAATAATTTACAGGCATCTAAATTGTCTGAGGGATGTGGTCAGGGGTCTGAGAATTGGACGAGGCTTGCTATAGAGAAGCCGTTTGGCAGAGATTTGGACGATGCACGCGCGCTTGACTTGAGGCTTTCGGAGATTTTTGAGGAAAAACAGATTTACCGTGTTGATCATTATCTGGCAAAAGAGACAGTGCAAAATTTGCTGGCATTCCGGTTCGCAAACGGCATTTTTGAGCCTGTATGGAATAAGAATTATTTGGATCATGTACAAATAACTTTTGCCGAGAAACACGGTGTAGAAAGTCGCGGCAGTTTTTTTGACGCTATTGGAATTCTCAGGGATGTTGCACAAAATCACCTTTTGCAGCTTTTGGCAACTATCGCGATGGAACAACCGAGAAGTTTCTCCCGAGAAGGCGTACGAGACGCAAGAGCGGCAGCAATTAAAGCTATACAAAGTATTCCGCCACATGATGTGGTAAGTCAGGTTGTGCGCGGTCAATACGCGGGATATAGAAATGAGCTCGAAGTGGCAAAAAAATCTATGACTGAGACTTTTGTCGCAATGAAGCTTTTTGTGAATACAGAGAGATTTGACGGTGTGCCGTTTTATATCCGAGCGGGGAAGAAGCTGGCTGAGAATACGGTCGAAATAAAATTGGTTTTTATCCAGACTTGTCATGTTTTATTTAAGGAATACGGTTGTCCGGAAATCGGAAATGTGCTGACGATTAAAATTCAACCGAATGAGGGGATCGGTGTGCGTGTGATTATAAAGCGTCCCGGAGCGAAGTTGGCGCTGGATACAGCCGATATGAAATTTTCTTATAAAGAGGAATTTGGTGAACAAGGTGACGCGGCATATGAAAAACTTTTAATGGATATTTTTTCGGGAGACCAGATGCTCTTTAACCGAACTGACGAGTTAGAAAGTTCGTGGACGCTGATCTCACAAATTATGGAGGGGTGGAAGAAAGAGGAGAGTACAAATAAATTTTCAATCCCTATATATGATATTGGAAGTTGGGGGCCAAAGGCTGCGGACGAGTTGATTAAGAAGGATGGGAGGAAGTGGATAGAATAAAATTGACCTAATTTCTAATTGACCTAAATAATTTCTAAATTACCAAAAAATGGCAACTGTTAAAGTTTTCAATAAATACGATTTGGAAGAGAGAACTGCTAATTTTGGTAAGGAAGTTATAAATTTTTGCTTAAAAGTATCTAGGGGTCCTATTACAAATCCGCTAATTACACAATTAGTAAAAGCTGGAACAAGTGTTGGTGCGAATTATTGCGAAGCTGATGATGCTGAAAGTAAACAAGATTTTCGTCATAAAATTGGTATATGTAAAAAGGAATCTCGGGAAACAAAGCATTTTATTCGAATGATTGTTGTTGCTGTGCCAGAACTGAAAGATGAAGCTCGTTTTTTGTGGCAAGAAGCAAAGGAGCTAAACTTGATTTTTAATTCGATTTATAAGAAAGTTAAATAGAATTGTCCTAATTACTAATTGACCTACTTGATCTAATAAATTAAAATAAAATTTGGGATTGGGTATTGATTAGGTTAATTAGAAATTAGGTAATTAGAAATTTTATTATTATATTATGCAAATCGGAATTTTGGGACTTGGGAAAATGGGGAGTAAGTTGATGGAGAAATTCTTGTTGGGTGGTAATGAGGTAGTTGCCTGGAACCGGTCAAAGGATGTGCTTGATCATCTCAAAGGAAGTGAAGGTGATTATATCGTAAAACAAAAATTGACCCTTGCGTATAGTTTGGAGGGATTGAGAGAAAAACTATTGAAGCCAAGAATTTTTTGGTTGATGGTACCTGCAGGTGAAGCAACAGAAAGCATTATTGCAGAGATCGAGAATATTGTCGAACAGGGCGATATTATAATTGACGGGGGCAACGCACATTATAAAGATACACAGAAACGCTTTGATAAGTTGACGCCTAAAGGAATTAAATATATGGGGATCGGTGTGTCGGGCGGTATTCATGGGCTTGAGAGCGGATTTAGTTTGATGGTTGGCGGAGATAAGGATGTATATGAATATATTAAGCCTCTGTTGGATAGCTTGGTGCTTCCTGAAGGAGGGCACTATTTTTTTGGGCTTGGAGGAGCAGGACATTTTGTAAAAATGGTTCACAATGGAATTGAGTATGGGATGATGCAGGCGTTAGGAGAGGGTTTTGGGGTACTAGCTAAGTCACCTTACCAGCTCAATTTGATTGATGTTGGATATGCATGGCAGCGGGGCAGTATAATAAGAAGTTTTCTTCTAGATATGGCAGTGAATGCTATAGTTGATCCGGATTTTATTAATACAGAAGGAATAATTGCAGCAACAGGAGAAGGAAAATGGACTGTTGAGGCCGCTGCGGAAGAGCATGTGCCAGCTGATGTCATTAAAGCATCTTTGGAGTTTCGACAGCGCTCGCAATATGATAAAGCAACACAGGAGACACTTGCAGCTAAGTTGGTAGCTGCAATTCGAAATCAGTTTGGCGGACATGAGGTAAAGAAGACTAATAGCTAATAGTTAATAGTTAATGGGATATGGCCCTCTAAGTGGGCTATCTTCTTTGAGTGTCGCAACGGGTATTTGACAAGTCTTGTCTGTTTGGTATAATAATTTTGATAATTGAATTAAAAGCGTTATTAGTTTGGCTTCCTACCAAACGATTCTTTCGATTAGCTCAGGAGGGGCGCTGACTGCAACATTTGCTAAAAAGCAATACTAAGCAGTTCCGGGAAGTTCCCGTAATAGAACAAGCGTGTTTTCCGCCAGCTGGCGGTGAGCATGTGAGAAAAAAACAAGGTGGTACCGCGAGAAACCTCGCCCTTGTCTATCTAAATATAGGTGGATAAGGGTGAGGTTTTTTTATGGCTGAAAAATATCAATATAATAGTGAAGAAATGAAAGGAACCCTCTGTCAAGGAGAAACTGATTGGCAGAGGGTAGTTCCAGTGCGATACAGCACGTAAGTTAATAACCGACGTAGAGCAAAAACACTGGACAGTTATAAAAATTGAGGATTCTTTCATAGAACGTAATCAAATAAAGCGCTCACTTGATAATAATGAACGGATACAAATGCAGTTTAAAGGAAGTAAAAAAGTTTTAGTTCCAAAGACGATGATTGTTGGAAATGAATTTGATAAATTTGACCGGTTAATACTGTTTTTATCGCTGGAACATGAAGTATACGATACACAAATAGTAGCAGGATTATTGGGATACAGGACTAAGTATGGAATTACGCATAAGAATATTGATACTGAGAAGTTAATGAAGAGGAGATCAGGAGAGTGTTCACCTGTTGTAGATATAAAAGCACTTGCTCAATTTACGAATATTCATTTCAGTGATATGCTTAAAGTATCATTGGGAAAGAAAAATGCACTAGCAGTATATCCATTGGGAGAAAGATATTTTTTCTGTATGGATGGAAAAACATTTATTGCGAAGTATAAAGAGACTTTGCAAAGTGCTAAAATTAGACATAATTTATGAGATATTCAAAACTTTTTGGAAAAACAATAAAAGATACTCCAAAAGATTCGGTACTAGCTTCACATAAGCTGTTGTATCAGGCGGGGTTTATACGGGAAAGTACGGCGGGGCGTTACTATTTGTTACCGCTTGGAATCCGCGTGCATGAAAAAATAAAACAGGTAATTAAGGAAGAAATGGATAATGTGGAAGCACAGGAAATGCTGACTCCAGTCCTTCATCCTAAATCTCTCTGGGAAGAGACAAACCGGACAACGTCTGTAGGTTTTGAGCTTATGAGTATCAAAGATCGAAATGAGATGGAGTTTGTGTTGGGTGGTACAGCTGAGGAGATGCTGGTAGATCTCGTTCGTAAATTTCAAATCAGCTATAAGGACTTACCGTTTAATCTTTATCAATTTTCTTCAAAATTTCGAGATGAGATGAGAGCGAGAGGGGGTTTATTGCGGGTTCGTGAATTTGTGATGAAAGATGCCTACTCATTCCATGCGTCTGAGGACGATTTCAAGAAAGAATACAAAAAGATGGGGGAGACTTACACAAGAATTTTCAAGCGATTGGGCCTCGCGACAGTTGTTGTTGAATCAGACAATGGTTATATTGGCGGAGAGTATTGTCATGAGTTTGTTGTCGAAAGTCCTGCCGGTGAAAGTAAATTTTTTATGACGGATGATGGCTCGTATGCCGCGCATGAAGAAGTGGCAAACTTTGTGATTGAGAAAATAAAAGATACAGAACAGGTGCTACCAAAGGAGGATGTCGAAGGAAAGGGAATTATCGGAGTTGAGGAACTCGCAAAATATCTGAAGATACCTATTGAAGCTACTACAAAGACAATCCTATTTGAAGATGAGAAAGGAAGTGTTATCGCCGCAGCAGTCCGGGGGGGTTATGATATCAATGAAACAAAACTTATTCATGCGGCAGGGGTTCATACTTTGAAGCTGGCGTCAGCCGAAACTGTAAAGCGCGTGACCGGTGCCGAAGTAGGTTATGCAGGATTTTTGAATTTGCCTAAAGAAGTAAGAATTTTTATTGATGATTCGATGAGGGGTAGGAAGAATTTTGAAATGGGAGCTAATAAAACGAATTATCACTCCATTAATGTGAATTTTGGTCGTGATTTGCCTCTGCCTGAAACTTTTTATGAATTTAAAATAGCGAAAGCGGGTTATACTGCACCTAATGGAAAAAAGCTTATTGAAAAACGCGGTATTGAAGTGGGGAATATTTTTCAGCTTGGTTATCATTATTCTACAAAGATGAAAGACGCGACCTTCACAGATGTTGATGGAAATAAGAAGCCTTATTATATGGGCTGTTATGGTATCGGGTTGGCACGGACTTTGGCGACGATTGTAGAGAAACATCACGACGAAAGCGGAATTCTCTGGCCGGAAGCGGTTGCGCCTTATCAAGTGCACTTGATAACTTTGAACAAAGAACTGGTAACTAAGAACAAGGCGGATGAAGTTTATAAGAAATTGCAAGATGCTGGGATAGAAGTGTTGTATGATGACAGGGACGTGCGCGCTGGGGAGAAGTTTGCGGATGCGGATTTGATCGGGATACCTGTGCGGTTGGTGGTAAGTCCTAAGACCGGAGATAAAATAGAGGTAAAGATGCGGAAAAGTGAGAAGACAGAATTGTTTTCGCTTCAAGAGCTTTTAAAGTACTTGAGTAGATAAGAATTTCAGGAATAATGTAATATGTATGCCAAGTGAATCAACAGGAGGAGGGCATGATGGAATAAAACCACCTGGAAAGCCCGATGTTCATCGTCCACTAGAAATAACTAAGTTACCTGGAGAACCAGAAAAAGAAAGAATTATTAAACCGCTTGACCCTCATGGAGACGAAATTACGCCTGAGCTTGGTACTAGGGTTGGAGAAATAGGAGGGCAGCCAGAAGATTTAGTACGCCAAGATAAGCAAAAAGAGCAATTAAAGTATATACCGAAATTAAGAATTGAAGCAAAAAGTTTACCAAGTGATACTCATACCAAGCGCAATGAAGACGCATTTTTTAAATTACCGGAAAAAAGATTATTTGGAGTTTTTGATGGGATGGGTAAACATGCTGCCGGTGATAAAGCTTCAGGCATAGCAAGAGATTCTACAGTTGAATCTTTATTAAAGTTACCAGAAAGGGTATCTTTGGATCATGCTATTGGCGTTTTGCGTAATGCTCTAGTTGAGGCACATGAAAATGTTTCTGAACAAGCTAAAAAGGATGAAAGTAATATGGGATCAACTGGAACTTTGGGCTACATTTGGGGCGGAGAGGGTCAACGGAAGGCGATTATTGCAAGTGTTGGTGATAGTCCGGCATATCTTATACGAGGTGGTAAACTTGAACAAATTACTATTGATGATAACTTGGTAAAAGTCTATGCAAATGGCGATGCTAAGTTAGCGAGAGCTATTCAAAAGAAGCTAAGTAATGTCGCAACTACCGATGATTTAGAGCGGTTAACACCGTATGAACGATTTTTATACGGCAAGAGAAGTGAATTAACCCAGGCCCTTGGCCATAAAAATATTATTCCAAATATTTACACAATAGATTTACAACCAGGAGATAGACTTCTAATTGCAAGCGACGGAATTACAGATAACTTAACCGGGAAAGAGATTGAGAAAATAGTAGCTAATTCACCAAATGGGAAAGTCGCAGTTGAGAAATTAACCGAGGTGGCAAGAATCAGGAGTCGGGATAAAGCACATATAAGACATAAGGCTGATGATATGACCGCGTTATTTGTGGAAATATTACCCAGCGAACAGGAAGATGCAGAAAACAAAAGACGTGCTTATGCAGCAGCGTTCGACCAGTTAGTAAATGAGGTTCAAGACGGGAGAGATATCTATTCAATTAATACAAACGGTAGTTTAAGAAGGATAGTGCATGAGTTAATAATGACGGAAAGAAAGAAGCAATCGTATGAAATATCTGAAGAAGCATTAAAGGAAGCCCATCGAGCCGCATTTGAACAGTTACAAGAAGATGTCCGCAGCGGAGGAGAAAAAATAGGTGCAATTACTAGGGCGGGTGAATTAAGAGAGGTATTGAGAGCGGCGTTAATGGCGGAAAAAAGGCAGAAACAGCATAGCGAAAAGTTAAAGGCAGAACCCGAGCGAAAAGGTGGGCTTAAAAAGATAATAAGTGCTGCTAAAGAAAACGTTTCGGGATTATTATATGATTTTTTGGGTGATAAATCGCCTGTTTTTATTAGAAGACATGTTCCTGTTTTTCGTTTTGTTGAGAAACAATTTGCGGGGATGGCGAATGAAGCAGGTTATAGTGAATGGCAAATCGGGGGTCGGGGAGTTGAAGAAAGAAGACGAGCAACGGAATGGGTACATGATCACGATGTAGATCCGGATGAATATGTTGTGATTAAGTCACGCCTTGGAGAGTTGGAAAAAAGTGGAGCAGTTGAGTTTAGAGAATGGGGAGGGGGGCTTAAGAAAGTAGTTTTGAAACATAGGGATCCCGACAAACTCATAAAGCATGAAGTAATAAAATCAAACAGGGATCCTGTAAAATAATTTATGATTTATCTGCTGCTATAGCTTGTACGCTCGCATCGGGGTCATCGAGATCAATTTTATTCGAAACAATTATTGCTTCTGTTTCATTGATTGGTGGGTTGAGTATATTTTGAATATCTTTTAACAATTCCGGGAGGGTTTTTGCGTTTTCGGCATCAGCGAATTTTCTCATTCCATCTGCATTGGAGTCGAAATTGGGGAAAAATCCAACTAGCGCTTTTTGCGCATCAGGATGCATAGACGCAATATCTTCGGCGGTTTGTGCTTTTCTACCTTCAATAAAGCGGGGTTCGAATTTAAGTGCTCTAATTATACGATCTTTGTACCATTCTTGATCCTCAGGCGACATGCTTTGAATATTTACTTCATTAAGATCAGCAATATCAAGATTTTCTTCAACCAATATTGCGGCGGCAGCATGTTTGGTATCTTCCAAATTCTCTCTACCTGCGTGGGCTAAGTCAGATAAAGCGAGAGCTTGGGCAATTATACTTTTCTTGCCGAAACCAGGATGAGTGACGGTTCCCTTCTGTACGTCAAAATTTGGTACTGTAAGCATAATTGCTTCGTCAGCAGTGTTCATATCTTGTTGGGTAAATATTTCCTCTCCCTGATCAGCATTAACTTTCTTCATATAAGTTATGGTTCCCTCAGCGCTTGCTTTTTCATTTTCTCTGATCTTGCGCTGTCTCAGCCTTTTTATTTTTTCTACTTTATTCGGATCGGGAACTTGTTTTTCTTCCCAGGCTTGAACCGTATCATGATTGGCTGCTATTAACCTTCCTAGTTGTATATCTCGAATCGACACTAAATCAGGGTTTACTTTATTAATTGCAGTTAATATATCTTCAACACCTTTGACGACTCCTGTGCTATGATTGCGTTCGTGGAAGGCTAATTTGTCTTCAGGTTTGTCAGGATTTTCGAATCTTTTTTGTATGGTGCTTAAGGCATGATTGATACCTTCATTAACGGCATTAGAGAATTTTTGCTCCTTCATGTTTTCGGCACCCTCTATATAGGGGGGAGGGGGTTTATGTCCTTCACCTAATTCGTCTGGCATATTATAGTTTATAACACTGTTATTGTAAGGCTGTCAATTTATTACCCAGGCGGAAATTATCAGGACAATAAAATATTGACTTTATATGGCGATAATGGAATAATATTGTTAATGGAAGGTATAACTAGCGTTTAATATGGCAGACGAAGGCGGTAGAGAAATAGATAAACAAGCATCAGAGGGTCAAGGACCTAAGAAAGTAGAGTTGCCACAAGTTGGGGCGGTAGAGGATGCGATGTCTAACTCACTTAAAGACAAGTCTAATCCTGATGCGAGTCTTCAGGCAATATTAGATAAGATTAGTAAGCAGGTTGGCGAGGATGATGCTTCAAGGAGAACTAATGAAATTATGGGAGAACACCCGGAAGTATTTGGAGGTGCAGATGCTGCTGAAATTGCAAAACAAAATGGTGGAAAAGATAGACAGATAATAATTAAAGGGGTAAGGTCAGTTAAATCAGTAGATGATAACTCGGATACAGAGCGTAAGGTGAGTGATAGATTAAGAGAATTGCAAGAAAAGCATAATGCAGGCGTAAACAATGGAGACGCAAAGAAGGCAGCTTAAGCAAAATAAGATATTAACTCATGGATATTTAAGAAAATCCACTAAAGTCCACGATAGTAGAGCATTAGTTATTGTATGGGATTCTACCTGCCTAGCCGGCAGGCAGGTCGATTCACTTCGTTAAGCTCCAGAATGACGCTTTTCAAACATTTTCTTAGAATGGGAGGGGGTAGTTGAAGATTTTTAACCAGAAGAAAGCGTACACTACAAAGAAGATAATTCCAGCGATGAAATAGAGGACGCGGATAATTGGGGATGGGGATGCATTTGTTTTGACAGCTTGATTAATTGATGCGGGTGAAGGTAATGGCTGTGGTGGTTTGCTAAGTTCTGCGACCGGCTCTTGAGATACAGGACTTGGTGCGCCGGCAAGAGTTGGTTGAAGGGCTGCAAGATCGGCAGCTTGATTGGGTTGAACCGAGGTAGCCAATGCGGACGTATCAATTGCGGGTGATGAGCCGGCCGATGCAGTGGGAGAGGGTGGCGGAATGGGATTTACGGCGAACATATCTGCAGAAGGTGGAGAACCTGCTTCGCTTGAGGATGCGGCGGGAGGAGGATTAGTTGTTGCAGAAGGAACTGTTGAAGTTCCCGGATTAGCCAATGCGGTTCCTTGAGTGCCCATGACTCTTTCGTACGTTTCACGTAATTTCGGATCTAAATTAGATAATGACTTCGGGTCCATAAATTGGCTTATTTAAATAATCTAGGATTTGCAGCTTTTTGTCAAGAGTCGAATCGATTGCTGTAGAATTTGTGGTTGCAATTAATTCAGTATTATAAGTATAATAGTTTTGTTATGGTTGACAGTGGTGTAGATGGTGGACCGAGGCCGGCGCCTGTTGACGTTGAGCAAAAAGAAGGAAAAGAGTTGTTAAATAAGAAACGCGTTGCACTTCAGGCAGCGTTGCTACTTGACGGATTGAAGCCTGTACAAGGTGTGCCCTTGGATCTCTCATCAGTTAAACAACGAATACTGGATGAAAAAAAGCCCCCTGAGGCAACTAAAATTACTAACGGATCCAGACACGAACGGGATGAATTTTGGAAAAAAGAAATGGCAAAAGAAAAAGATAGTGAGAATAAAAAATTAGATACATTTGAAAAAAGAAGAGATAGATGGATAGAAGGTACAAATAAATTTTTGGCTAAGTATAAAAAGGATAAGCCGGAGGATGCGGAGAAGCCTGAAGCGCTAATCTTACAAAGATTAGGGATCTCGGTTGACAAAGCGGCAGATGTGTATGAAGAGTATTTTGTTAAAAATAAGGGTGATATCGGTTATTTTGCTATGAAAGTGGCAACAGAGCTTACAGGAGACGAAATCAAAGACAATACGGATTTGCTTACAAAAATTGGTAATTTCTATGGAAAAGACTCCTCCGAGGTCGCAACTCTTCTAAGTGAAGGAATTAAAAATGTGAAGGATAACTTCCCGGAGTTTGAAAATGAAGCAAGACTACATTTCAATGAGCAAATGGATGGACTTGATATTATTAACGGAATACATGTTCGAAGTAATGTATGGGAGAAAAAAGAAGTAGCAAGGAAGGCTTTGGAAGCAAAATTAAAAGCTGAAGCAGTAGCTGCTGCTGAAAAAAGAAGACAAGAGGAAGAGGCGGAAAGAAAAAAAAGTGAAAGTCCGGAAGCCGGAATGTATGGAGAACTAAAGAAGAAAGGTGAAGAGGCAAAAAGGTTGATATATGTAGGCGCTCAAAATAAGGACGAGGCGTATATTAACCGATTAAAACAAGAGGTAGGTACAATACTGGAACATGGGGGAAAGTTTGATGTTGATAAATTAGAAAAGGAAATTCAAGATGCGAATATAAAACCGGTAGATCTTGATTTTAAAGGGAAGGAAAATCGTATATATAGCGGAAAAGATTTGATTACCGTTGATTTTAGGGGAGCTCCTGAAGCGTTCAAAAAAGCATTGGAGAAGAGTAATTTTTTTGAAGAAATGGAGAGCGGCAAAAAATCAATTCGTATAATTCAATGGAGGGAGGAGAAGACTGGTTTGCTGGCTGCTGTGAATCCTGAAGAAATTGAAATTATGAGATTACTTTTGGAGTTAAAGCGCAGATATCCGAAGAATGTTGTTTTAGAATTGGAAACTATTAAGTTAGAAAACGATAAACCCGCAGGAGAAAGTTCCAGTGATACTACGCAAATGCCAGGCACAACCGATACTACTACAGAAGAGGTAAGACCTCCTATGGATATTGTGCCGAAAGAAGAAATTGTTGAGTTCAAAAATGGACATTTAGCTTTGCGTTTTAGAGGTGCTCCGGATACTCAACTAGATTTTACTAAATGGAAACACAAATATAATCCATTTGATTCCTCTCTAGCAAACAGTGCCATAGTTTCTACAAAATCAGGAAAAGAATACTATATAGCTCCTGACGCGAATGGTATTTATATTGTCGATATTGCTGAGACATTGAGCAAAGGTCAGCTGGTAGCTGCTTATAATGTAGAACCTCCGCCAATAGAGTGGGGTAAGCCTTGGGATATTCCTGAATTAGGCAAAACAGATGACGTAAAGGAGTTACTAGTGAAATATTTAGTTGTCAGTCCCGGTGCAGGGATAGGTCGTGAATTAAATATTGACGATCCGTTCGTGAATTATAAGACGCTTTTAGCTAATTACATACCTTCTGATAAATAACGCACTTCACTCTTTTGACTTTTGAGATTGCGAAAAGGTATACTTTAACCTATTATGAAATTCATTGTAACCCACGCTTCGCCTGATTGGGATGCGATCGGGTCAGTGTGGTTGATTAAAAAATATTTGGCAGGGTGGCAGGATGCTAATGTGCAGTTTGTGCCGGCTGGGGAAAGGTTGCCAAGTTCAAAGTTCCCCACAAGGGGACTACCTTCTTCGAAGGGTCGCAAAGGTCAAAGTTCCCCACAAGGGGACTACCTTCTTAGAAGGGTCGCAAAGTTAGAAGATGTGATTGAAAAAATTAAGGAGGATGAGGTGATACATGTGGATACGGGGTTGGGGCCGCTGGATCATCATCAGACTTCGGATAGAAATGTTTGCGGGATGTCACGTACATGGGACTATGTAAGAGAGAAGCTTGAGAAAGAGGGTCATCAACTAACTAAAGAACATTTGGAGGCAGTAACGAGAATTGTGAGAGTTGTAGTTGATATTGATCATTTCGGGGAAGTATTTTGGGGTGATCCTACAGCGGATTATCATGATTTTTCGCTTTTAGGTCTTTTGGAAGGCTTGAAGTATATAAAACAGGATCAGGATATTTATTATGTTGAATTTGGAACTACTTGTCTTAATGCAATAGTTGCGGAATTTGAGAATAGAATTTGGGCTGAGGCGGAAATAGAGAAAGGCCATAAGTTTGTCACAAGATTCGGATCGGGAATTGGTTTTGAGACAATAAATGATACGGTTTTGAAATTGGCGCAAAAAATGGGGTATGTAATCGTGGTTAGGAAAGATCCGAGAAAAGGATATGTACGGATTAAGACACTACCTGAGAAAGGGGCGAAAAAAGGTGTTGATTTGACTCTCGCTTACGAGCAGTTGAAGAAGATTGATCCGGACGCGACATGGTTTCTGCATGTATCTAAGAAAATGCTGCTAAATGGTACACCAAAAAATCCGAAAATGAGGCCGACAAAATTGGGATTGGGTGATATAATAAAAGTACTGGAAAGAATATAAATTACAAATCCAAAATTACAAATTCCAAAATACTCCGCCAAAGGCGGGTCAGGCTCTGGCTGAAAATATTTAAATTCAAATATCAAAACATTTTTTGGATTTAGTAATTTGAATTTTGATATTATTTGTGATTTGGTGCTTTGGATTTTGAAATTTTTATTATGGAGTGTGTTTTTTGCAAGATTATTGGTAAAGAAATTCCGGCGAAGCTTTTGTATGAGGATGAGGATGTGATTGTTTTTCCGGATAATAATCCGGTGAAGCCGGTGCATCTTTTGATTGTACCTAAAAAGCATGTTGAAGATTTTATCATGGTGGATGATCCTGCTCTTTTTTCAAAACTTTTATTAGTAGTACAGAAAATGGTCGCCCGGGAAGGTTTGAAGGACCGGGGATTTCGAGTTGTTTTAAATGGCGGAGGGGCGCAACTTGTTCTGCATCTGCATATTCATCTCATGGGGCCAATGGGTAAAACGGCATCATTATAGAAAAGGTTTCAAAGAATTTTATCTTCTGCGTCTAAAAAGGCGCTTAAAGAGTCCAAATTTTGTAGTATCTTTTGGGAGAGCGAAATAAAATTCATCCCAGGGATTACAAGTGCGGTCCGGATCAGCATTATGGGCGTCCAAATATGTCCCACCCTCATGACGTGTTAAGCGAAAAACGCTGGCAGCGATCTGTTTCATTGCTATTGAATACCATTCACCTAAAGGTTGGTCAATGTCTTTAAGCCTCTTGTGAAGTGCTACTTCCGGAGGGCAAAGCTCCAGTCCTATGTCTATTGCTCTTTGATAAAGTTGGCCGTATGTTGGTTTTCCTGTAAAATCAAGATCCTGAGTTTGTAGTCTTAGTATTTGCAATTGCTGAGGTTTTGGTGATGTAATTAAATCAGGACTATGTAGTATTTTTAGGCCATCTTTAGTGAGTTGTATACCTGCATGCTCAAATTCGTTTTCAAATTGTCTGACTGATTTACCACCGATCTCAAGAGGTTCTATTTGTTTTTTTCTTTCGGGAAATGAGGTGTAGATATATTCTAAATGTCTTAATTTCTGTGAAACCGGAATAATTTTGTCTCTATTGTCATAATTAACCAATTTGCCTACATAGGCTACAGTCTTATCATTGATTTCATCCGGATTGCGCGCAATTTGTTCTCTCCCGCATCCAAAGACAATCGGTATATCCTCATCGGGGTTTCTTGTTTTACGTAATTCCGCAATGCGCGGGTCGCTTTCGTCATTAAAACCAAACCCTTCAATAGGAGCATTGATTTCATAGAGAAAAGTAAGGTCGTCTTTGTTAAGTGACTGCGCGGGTTCTTCCTGCTCTTTTTTTGTTCTTCGCCTTGAAGGGTTTATTTTGTGATCAATAGCGGTAAGACGAAACATATTCTCTGATTTCTTTTTGAACCTTTTCCCATCAGGATGCTCATTTAGCTTCGCTTCCGCTACTTTGCCTATGTATGGATCGAGATTCTCGCCCTCAGCCACGCCGCGCATTTCATCAATTTTATTATCAGGATTTACGACCATACACAAGCGGGGAATAGTCGGTTCGCCAGACTTGTCCAAGGAGTAATAGATATGTAGATCGTTGGCAAAAAATCCTTCTCCGCCCTTAAGATATAGTTCGGCCATAGAAACTCCCCGCAGACACCAACCTGTGCCGTATTCGGAAATAGAATCAACAAGGGGTTGCGGATCAGATCCCCTTGGGAAAGGTCTCCATTTCCCCTCGGTAATTTTAAGTAATTCTTCCGGAATTGGTTTAAATTCTTCCAGGGCTAAAGCGTAAAGTTTGGCAAAATTCTTTTTTTCCAGAGAGTCCCGATATCTCAGTTTGGATTGCGAGTTGATTTCGTGTTTCTTGGTGAATTGAAGCTCGCGGCTTTGATCTTCGATCTTAGGAACTGTAGTGTATTGTGTTTCAATATCCTCGAGCAATATAGTCAATGCTTCGTGGTTAAGATCAGGAAAAGGAGCAATAGTTCCGCCGGTTCTTTCTGTAAAAGATTTTTTTTCTTTGTCAAACCTGCCCATATGCAGGATGCTTCGAAAAACGAAATACTTAATCCAGTCAGGGTATTTCTTTGCTTCGTTGGAAGTGAGAAAATTGACCCATTTGTCCAGGGATTTTTGTTGATCTTTGATGATAGTTTCCGTAAGTGTATTTCTAATGCTCTCCGGTAATTCAATATTTCCGCGTCCTTCATCTCGATGCCTGCGTTTTATAGATTCAAAATGTGCATCAGGTACGTCTTGTTCCTTTATAACAACTTCCGAGTGGAGTTCTCTTTTCAACATCCTAAGATTTCTTTGCTTTCTGTCAAAATTAGGATGACCGTCAAGTACAGGAGGGTTTAGAATGTTATCCAGCCTGTCAAGATAATTTTGGATGCGGGAAGAATAATCATTTTGAGGAATTATTTCGCCTGTCAGTTGTTCCCGGCGTTTTGTTGCAGCTTCCACACCAGGGTCTCTATTGAGTTGAAATTTCGTTTGGAGAAAATCTGCTCCGGTATTTGCTTCACTCATTGTTCTTTATAATTATAACTTAGTCAAGTTAGGGGGTAAATACTTGCATATGGTAATTATTATTAGTTGTGGTTTTTAGCTATAAATCCCGGATTAGGGTTTGACACTCAATTTATAGTTGTGATATAAAGCAAATCAATGGCGGCGAGATTTGAAGAAATTTGTAAGTATCAACAGCAAGCAGCAGAAGGGGATAATGATCTTGCAAGGGTTGCTTCACTTAAGAGTCTTGGATTACATATCGATTACCTCAGAGAAAGAGGACATCTTACGGAGGAAGTGCCTGCGGATTTAGTTCAGGAAAGGGTTACCGTTTTTACCTCCGAATTAATATCGCCTCATAAATTCAAACCTGTAGAGATTGAACTTCTTAATACTTCACAACTTGTTGAAAGAGCGCATGAAGAAGCTAAAGCTTATTTAGATTTTGATATTCCTATCCCTAAGCCCTCTGAATTATTTATAGAAACTATGAAAAAAGCTGAAGGTGAAGGAATAGGAATTTTTCATCCGTTTCATTTCTTTTCGATAACTCTTTCGCAAGACGCAAATTACCCAGGTTTTGTGAGACGACCCAGTGATTGGCTATATGCTCAGATTGAAGCCGGTAAGATTTCAAAATACGCTCTGGAAATTAATGATTTTTGGGGACTTTTTGATACAAGCAGAAGACCTGATTATGATAATGGTAAGCAACTATTTATGGATGATCCACTTGACGCAATTATTAAAGAAGGAAGAAAAAGTGGGCAGATCAAGGTTCCACCTCACCTAAGGCATGTGCCAATAGATTCACGTTTTGGTGTTTCTATAAAAGAGCAGGATAGGGTAGTTTTTCCAGAGTTGGGTAGAAAATTGAAGCTCACTGAGCATATGGCATCCGGCATTGCTGTAATACAAAGGCCAACATTAGCAGAGATTATCCATGCGGGCAATATCCGTTACCCACATTTGGGAGGACCAGACACATGGGAAAGTTTTGAAGATAAAATAGGGGATGGCAGACGGTTAGTTGGTGGGTACCGAGGTCTGGCGAATATTGTTTCACGGCATTATGATGATCACGATGACCGAGTTGCTTTCCGTCCACTGGTTATCCCCTCTATGAGCATGCAAGCTAGGCCTTTTTTCCCTAAGTAATACCACTTAGTATTTATTTCTATAGGTTGTGGGTTTACAGAAATTTGATTTTGGAGTACAATTAGAAAAGTGAATTGTCCTCCTGAACTTACCATTCGGCTTTTCACTTCGGTTTAACCGGAGTTTAGAACTATTCCCGCCAAAAGCGGGCAGGTATTCACGCCTCATGGAATATTTTTTAGGAGGATTCTGAAACTTTACAACTCACTCGCTGAGCGGGTTCTATAAGAGTTTCAAGAAAAGGAGGTGTTTTTTATGGTACATGTTATGAAAATGCGGGGGCAATCCGATGATCAGCTTATCCGTAATTTTTCTAAAAAAGTCATGGATGCCGGAATAATTCAGGAAGCTAAACGGCGGAAGTTTTATCTTAAACCCTCGCTAGCAAAAAAGTTGAAGAAGAAATTGAAGCAGGAAGAAGCTGCTCGTTTGAAGATGTATAGTTAAAAGTTGTGTTAGATAGTGGCAGGGTTTGCTTCGCCATTCGCTACGCTCATGGTCTCGCAATGACAACAAATGTTGAAGTTCTTATTTTTGTAGAAAGCAGGTATAGGGTTGACCGAAAGCGGATTAAATCTACCGTGTTTTCCGTACTAGAAGAACAAAAAATTTATAGCCCCCTGGAGGTTTCCGTCGCTATTGTCGGCGACCGGAAAATGAAAGCGCTTAATAAAAAATACCGACAAAAGGAGACAACTACCAATGTTTTATCTTTCTCACTTGCAGAAGGACAAAATACTTATCTGCCTCGTCGGCAGACAGGTCTGCCAGCCGGGAAGACAGGCCTGCCGACCGGGCAGGGAGGCGTTCCGAATGATATATTGCGTTTGGGGGATGTGGTTGTTTCATACCCTCAGGTTATTCGTGAGGCTTCTGCCAGTGAAGTATTAGTTGATGATAGAATAGAGGAGTTGATCAGACATGGGATGCTGCATTTATTAGGAATGCACCATGAATAAAAAATCCAAAATTCAAAATTACAAATTCCAAATAAATACTCCGCCAAAGGCGGATCAGCATCTGGCTGAAAATATTTAAATTCAAATATCAAAAACAAGTTCTGGATTTAATTATTTGAATTTTGATATTATTTGTGATTTGGTGCTTTGGATTTTGAATTTAAAGTGGAGCGCTTATGGTTTTCTATCGTAAATATCGTTCGCAGAAAATTGATGAATTAGATAGTACTCATGTAAGGCAATCAATTTTGTCTATATTGTCTAAAGAGCCACCGCATGCATTTCTATTTACCGGACCAAAGGGGTTGGGGAAGACATCGGCAGCAAGGATTGTCGCTAAGGCGGTTAATTGTGAGAAGAAGAAGCAAGAAGCAGGAAGCAAGAATCAAGGGGAGAAAAAGTCTAAAGAATCGAATAAGATTGAGCCTTGCAATAAGTGTGAACAGTGCGTGTCTATAACTAATGGTATGAATATGGATGTGATGGAGATTGATGCTGCGTCGAATCGGGGAATAGATGAAATACGAGATTTGCGGGAGAAAATTTGGCTTGCTCCGCTTTCCGCAAGCAAAAAAGTATATATTATAGATGAAGTTCACATGTTGACAACTGAAGCATTTAACGCACTGCTCAAGACAATTGAAGAACCACCTGATCACGCAATGTTTGTTTTGTGTACGACTGAGCCACAGAAGGTACCTGCGACAATTATTTCAAGGTGTTTTCATGTTCAATTCAATTTGGCAACAGAGGATGAAATTGTCCGTTCGATTAAACGGATTGTAATTGGAGAAAAAATGTCAATCGATGATGATGTACTTCCTCTAATCGCTCAAAGGTCTGAAGGGGGATTCCGTGATGCGGCAAAAATTTTGGAAGAGTTGTCTTTAAAATCTAACGAAAAGAAGATCACAAAGGAGTCATTTGAAAAATTATATAAGACTTCAACAATTCTTCTAAAGGTTATGGATTTTTTGGCTGCATTAAAAGCCAGAGATACAAAGTCGGGTTTGCAGGTAGTTACGGAATTAGTAAATGAAGGGGTAGATTTAAAATTTTTTATAGCGGAGACATTAATGGATTTACATAAAAAACTTTTAATAAACTTAGGAGTAGGAACTGAACAGACAAGCCAGTTGCCGGTTAATCTGCGTTTTGAAGTAAATGAAATAAAGTCACTTTCCGAGCTTTTAAATAAGGCGTATCAGGAAATGAAATTTGCGGTTTTACCACAGTTGCCCCTGGAGCTAGCAATTATAGAATTTATAGATTCTGAAAAGACCCTGCTGAGCGGGGCAAAGCAGAAAGCAGGAGATGAAGTGACAGTAGCCACGCTTCGTAAAGAGGTTGGCGGGAAACTTATGGCAAAGGCGCTTTATGGAAATGTTATTGCAAAACCGGGCAACAGTCGAAGCCCGACTTCGCAGAATGTTGCAGCTGATGATAAAAAGAAAATCTCTGAGACAGTTATTGAGCTTATGCATGTTCCTGCGAATGGAGAAGTAACTAAAGAATGGATGGATGCTTTGTGGAAAGGTATAATTGAGGAAATGAGAAAATATAATCATACTATTGCCGGAGTTCTAAGGGGTTGCAGAATCGTGAGCTATGATAACCTGCCTGCCGGCAGGCAGGGAAAATTGTTAGTGATCGGGGCAGCGTATGAATTTCATAAAGAGCGTCTTGACGATAAAAAAGCCCGTCAGTCTTTGAGAAGCGTATGTAAGATGCTTACTGGTAATGATGTGGAGATTGAGGTAAAATTAAATAATAAATCTTAAGCGCTAATATCTAAATTCTAAACAATATCAAAATTCAAATGTTTTAAATTTATGTTTTTGGATTTCAAAATTTGTTTAGGATTTAGAATTTTGTAGAGGAGGTGAGTATTTATGTTTAATCCATTTGGACAAATATCAGAACTTAAAAAGATGCGCGATCAGGCAATGGCAATCCAACGCCAGCTTCAACAGAAGGTTTTGGATATCAATAAGAGCGGAGTTTATGTTCGTATCAGCGGGGATCAGAAAGTGATCGAGATACGCACAAATGGCAAATCCGATAATGATATTAAAGAAGCGGTGAATGAAGCGATAAAAAAATCCCAGGAAGTTGCAGCCAAAGAGCTTCAATCGATGAGTGGTGGAATGGGCGGTCTGGGCGGATTATTAGGGGGGAAGTAAAGTTAATAGACTGTTTCTCTTTTTCCGTCTCTAAATCGAGAAATTTATTTCATGCCTTTTGCACTTACTTGTGGGTTGGTTTTTCCTTTAAGTCCTGTCCTACCGGTCCAGAATCAGCAGGTTTAATGCTTGGATTTAGTAATTTTTCTTTACCTCTAATTAGCCGGTCTAGTAGTGTTCTCTGGGAATTTTTATGCGGTTCTATATCTCCGGAAAGCCCGCCGAACCATACATCGAAACGTTTCATGCAAATTATTATAAGCGATTCAAATGTGGTTGTAAAGATGGGGCTATTCGTAGTATTATACAGTAGCAGATGAAAATATTCAGTGGGAGTTCGAATAAGCCTTTGGCTAAAAAGATTGCGCGTGGTTTGGGGCAAAAACTTTCTCCTCTGGAGATTTTTATTTTTTCCGATGGGGAACGGCGGGTGCGGATTGAGGAGCATATTGTTGGTGAGGATGCAGTTATAGTTCAATCTACTTCGACTCCCGGAGATCAGAATTATATGGAGTTGTTTTTTATGGCGGATGCGGCAGCCCGCAGCGGGGCGAAGTCGATAACTGCTGTTGTACCGTATTTGGGTTATCAACGGCAAGATCATGTATTTCGTGATGGAGAAGCTGTGTCAATGGACGTAATTGTAGAGACGCTTGAGGCGGTTGGTATTAATTCGCTGATTGCTTTTGACCTGCATTCAATTAAAATACCAGAGGTTTTTAAGATCCCAGTTTTACATCTTTCTGCCTTACCATTATTCGCCGAGGAGATTGGTTGTCGAGGATGGATTACCCCGGATACAGTTCTTGTTTCTCCGGATATGGGCGGGATCCGGCGGATTAAAATACTTTCCGGATTATTAGGGAAGATGCCATTTGCCGCTATTGAGAAACAGCGAGATCTAGCGACGGGACGAGTTGAAGCATTGCGAATTGAAGGAAAAGTGGCGCGTCGGGCAATTATGGTAGATGATATGATTTCTTCAGGAAGCACGATGGTGAAAGCAGCGGAGCTACTGCATGAGCGCGGGGTTGAGGAGGTATATGTTTTTGCTACGCATCCAGTTTTTAGCGCCCGAGCACCGATGCTACTTCAAGACTCGTTGATACAAGATATTTATGTTACCGATACCGTATATATTCCTCTCGATAAGTATTTTCCAAAATTGACTGTCTTGTCGGTTGCGGATCGAATTGCGAAGGAAATTGAAGAAAAAATGTGAAAATTCCACGAGCTATTCAACAGATGATTGAGAGTTTTGAGCGGTTGCCGGGAATCGGACCGAAGACCGCGCAGCGTCTGACTTTTTACCTTCTTCATGTGCCTCAAGGCGAATTAGATCGTTTCGCGCAGGCGGTGCAGAGTGTACGAAAAGATACTTTAATGTGTTCGATTTGTTGGGGTGTTGGTGAGAGAAGTCCGTGTGAAATTTGTGCAGATATAAAACGAGAACGAAATGTTATTTGTGTGGTTGAGCAGCCGCTTGATGTTTTAGCAATTGAGAGGAGCGGGAAATTTCATGGGGTTTATCATGTACTGCATGGGAGAATTGATCCGCTCAGTAATATTGGACCAGACGAGATTCGCATAAGCGAACTCGTTTTAAGAATCAAGAATCAAGAATCAAGAATCAAGGAGGTTATATTAGCTACTAATCCAACAATGGAGGGAGAAGCGACAGCGATGTATATTGCTAAGCAACTTAGGGCTTTGAATTTAGATCTAAAAATAACAAGAATTGGTAGAGGACTTCCGACAGGGGCGGATTTGGAATACGCGGATCCGATGACGCTTACGCGGGCGTTGGAGGGGAGAAGTAATTATGGTGAAGTTTTTTAATCAGGGAGAGATGGGAATTGAGGGGGTTGCCGGAGCTGTTGGTAATGCGGCAAAAAGCGCAGTTAAGACAACGACTGCACAAGTAGATGCTACTTCGAATGATATTGCGAATCAGCTTTATGGCCAGCCGCCTGATGCAGCATCCTTGCAGGCGGGGTTAACAGGTTCACAGGAACAAATGGATCCAAATGGCGATAAAGGAATTGAGGCAGCCGGGCAGGGAAAAGCAACGGCTGCTTTGAAAGCACAGAGTAATGTGCGAAATCCAGCGGCGCAGTCGGCTGCGTATCGTCGTCAGAATTTGTTGAAAAGTAAGTCGCCTGATGATGTAGACAAATTAGAGAGGCTAAGGAAGTTGCTTCATGATGAGCAGGTGAGAGATATTATGGAGCCGAGAAAACAGCAACCTGAAGAATCGGTTGCAGATAAACAAGCCCGCGAGGAGGAAGAGAAAAAGAAAAAGAAACAAGAGAAGCAATATGTTGAAGAGAAAAAGAAGGAGGATTTGGCTGTGACACAAAAGAAAACTTCTATTGAGAATAAGGCATGGGGGGCGGGGTGATTTAGTTCAAAGTTCAAAGTTTAAAGTTCAAAGTTTCCCACAGGGGGACTACCTTCTTCGAAGGGTCGCATTAATATAAATAAGATTATGATTGATACGAAGAGACATTGGTTTTTGGGGTTGGAGAAAGTGGTTGGGCGGGCGTTTAATATTTTGCCTGTGACGCCGAATCAGTATACAGTGCTTTCAGGCATATTTGCTTTGGTGGGTTTGTATTTCATGATAACGCATAGTTTAATATGGGCGATAGTATTCTTTTTTATCGCAGCAGGTTTGGATTTTGTTGACGGAGCAGTTGCCAGAATCCGGCACGTTTCAACAAAGATGGGGGCATATCTTGATACTATTTTTGATAGATATGTTGAGGGAATTATTTTTTTTGGAATGATTTTTTTAAATCTTCCACAGGTTTTAATTCCAGGATATGCCTGGATTTTTTTGGCTGTTTTTGGATCTGTGATCACAACTTATGCGAAAGCGGCAGCAAAGGAGAAAGACTTGGTCAATCAGGAATTGAAGGGGGGACTTATGTCAAGAGGGGAGAGGTTTATTTTGATATTTTTGGCTTTAATAGCGGGGATTATTTATCCGGATTATTTATACATGACTTATTTGATTATCATTATAGCAGTTTTGTCTAATATTACCGCGGTTCAGAGGATTTACTCCGCTATTAAAATAAATAAATAGTTTATTTTCTTACCATTGTTAATCAAATGCTCTCAAGGCGTTTTCATGAAGCAGTCCATTCGTTGCTAAAAAATCATTCCTGGCATCCTTTCCTCCCGTCACAAAATCAAATTTACCACTTCCATCCATTCTAGTCACTTGCCCACCTGCCTCCTGGACCAATAATAACCCCGGCAAATCCCAAGTTGGTTGTGCTCTGGCTACAGCTATATCAAACCTCCCGGCAGCTAAATTTGCCAATACATAAGAAGTAGATCCCGGAATATTTGTCCCTCTGCACCTTCTTGCCAATTTAGCAACATCCCGATCATAGTTCCAAAGTTCATCCTGTCGCACAGCAAGTGCTGCATCTTTAATATTATCTGTTTTTGTAACACCTAACATTCTCGTGCGCTTCTTACCATTCCATACTTCGTCAACATAAGCACCCAGTCCTCTTTTTGCGTAATATAATTCCGGACCTTCAGTACCGATAGGCACATAAATCATTGAGAAATCAAAATTACCATTCTTTACATGGCCAATTGCCAAGGACCAATCCCTACCTCCTCTTGCGAAAACAAAAGTGCCATCAATTGCATCAATTACCCAATAATCCTTTCCAAGATCCTCTCCTCCTTTTTCCTCGCCCAATATCTTTGCCCCCGGAAATTTTTTTCTGATCAAATGGCTAATATCTGACTCTAATATGGGATCTGCAATAGTGACAATAGAATGGTGGTTTTCCTTGCTTTCAGCCTGGACACCTTTACGCCAAAAATCGCGAGCCTTTTCGCCGATTATTATTATTTCATCTCCTAAGCGATTCATTTCCTCAAACTTTCCTAAATTAGTCTCTACCGACTGTTGGCCAATAATTAAGATTTCTCTATTCATTTTCATAATCAGCCTATTATACACCGAATTAATTATTTTCAATGGTAAAAAACTACATTTTTATATGATATGATCATTTAATCACCAATGCACAAACAACAGCCTATAAAAATACAAGGACTCGGTATGTTTGCTTCGGCTATGATCTGGGGCACTTGGGTACTTGTCCTCAGCGGAAATAGTTTACCCGGGTTTTTTGTCACTGCAATAACCTCCTTCACCGGTTTCCTTTGCCTATTAGTCTATATTCTTATTACCCGCAAGCAAAAACTTTTTCTGGAAGCCTTCAGGATCCCTAGCTTGATGAAGTTTGTAGCTCTAATCGCATTTCTGGAAGCCATTCAAAACGCACTTTTTATGGTAGCGTTCTCACTCGCAATCAAAGATGGCGGCTCCGTTTTTATCCCTTTAATCAGGTCATTTATAGGAATTATCACGCCTATTATCGCGGTCTTTGCCGCCAAAAAGGAATTTTCCTATCTCTACCTGCTTTACGGTATCATCTCAACCATAGGCGCAATTCTCATATTTAGTTGGGAAGGCTTAAACACTTCAAGCCGCATAAGCTATTTAGGACTCTCGATGGTTATTGGCTCAGTGATAATTACCAGCTTCGTAGCAATTTTTCAGAGATATATGGCGCTAAAAATGAAATCAGTCGGGCAACAAGCATCAGTAGTCATCACTTACCAAACCTTGTTATCTGCCATCTTCCTATCACCACTCGTTATAGGTTATTTATTATTAAATATTAATTTAGTTAAACCCAGCCTTCTCACACAATTAGCCTATATTGGTTTCTTTGGACTCACACACGTAGCCCTTGCCTTCGTCCTCAAACTTAATGCACTGAAACATATCACCGCTCAACAAGTAGTTATAATTGCCTATTTAGAGCCTGTTACGAGTGTTGCCTTATCTATAATTTTTTTAAAAGAAACAATAAATTTGGGATATATAATAGGGGCAATTCTTATTCTCGGCTCCGCAATCGCAGCAGGATTACAATCAACATCTTCTAAACAAACTCTTAAGCATTCAACTTAAACCCAAAACAAAATTTTTCAAAATGGACGGAGTATTTGAAAATTTATAAAGTAGGAATTTAATTCCTTGATTGAGTTATGTATTTTCTAACCAATATGGAATTTATGCAACCTTAATATTATTTTTTCTGGACGACTAACAAACTTTGAGGAGTATTTATATCCCTGTAATTAGGAAAGCCGATAAATTTTTTTACAAGAGTTTTAAATTTTCTCTTTTCAAAAATTTTACTCCAATCTTCTAAGGTTCTAAAAGTACCGGGAACTGGCATTTTTTCTTTTTGTCCCAAAATCCGATTCGCAATCCAATCACAAATGAACATTATTTTTTGGCGATCTCCGGTATTCCATTGCATGAATTTATTATAAAATTTTAAGCCATTTTCAGGTGCAATGCTGGTTGAGTAGGAATCTTCAAGTATGATTATCTTTGACTTTGTTTTTAGATTCTCTTGTACGTATTCAAGGTAGCGTTGTTGCTCGTCGTATTTCATATGATGGAGCACCCAAGTGAGTACAACCGAATCCGGTTTCTCCTTTTTTAGAAATTCAGTAAAATAATCTTCTTTTACAACTTCGAATCTAACTTTTTCGTTCTGAAGAGTTTTCCATTCGGGATAGGTATTTATATCTATTCCTATTACTTGTCCAAATCTATTATCTTGTGAGTAACGTTTGGCTAAAAATCCTCTACCGCAGCCTACATCAATTATTTTTTTCGAAGATGGGGTTGCCGGAACTACATAAGTATTAAAATATTTAGGAACAAGATTTTGATAGAAACCTATTGAGAATATTTTAGTAAGTTCATCCTGCCATTTCAGGCCAAACTTTTTAACGTCTAAATTTTCGAGATTATTCAGAAGATCATCGAGAAAACTTTTTGAATATCCAATAGAAGAAAGACTACTGCTTAAGCTTTCTTTAATAAAAGTGGCAAGATTTTTATTGCTTTTAAGTATTTTTTGAATATCAATGTATTGAAAATTTTCGGACATATTTGTTATAAACCAAATTAGACTTAAAACCATTTTTTCTAAAGAGAACTGAATTTTTTTAATTTTATAAAACAGAACTAGCTGGTAATTATCGCTTTTGCATGTTAAAAAATTCCAGATTACTAACCCCAAATGGCTCAATATTATGAATCCTAGCAGCATGTGCAAACACCATATCGTTATAATCCCTTTTTGTCATAGGTCCTTCTATATCAACTTCAGGTAATCTCTTTTTAATTAGTCTTAATCTGTCATTGGCGGTAATTACTCCTCTAGCGATATTAATTGCTTTTAACAAATCACTACCCGGGTCTCCTCTTTGAAATTCAGTAGTACTAAAATGACCACCGGTGTGAAACTCGCTATAGCGTAGTTTTTCACCTTTTGAGGTTATTGACGAATATTCTGTTCTAAAAAAATAATTATCTAAAATCGCTGTCCCACTATCTTTTAAATCTACCTGGCGACTTTCAATTTTATATACAGGTTTAGCTTCAACTTTCTTACAACCTTCGCGTTCAACTAGTTCTACAAAATTTTCTAGTGATGATGCATCAATAGCTGCTTTTTTTTCAGAGGCCTCTTCGTCATGCCCTGTTTTTCGCTCTGTCATTTCTATATTTATAATGCTTTCTAGGCAGACAAAATTCTTTTATGATTATAAATAAAAAATACTTTATGTACAATACTCTCTTTAGATTCTAAATGACTATACTTGAGCGATGTCAATTTTGAGGAATTTTGAGTTATTAAAAGTGTGATATACTACCTGTGTGTCAGCAAAAGTTAATATAAATATCTTGGTAAACACATTTAAAGAAGGCGATATATATATCGCTTATTCACCCATGCTTGATCTCTCGACGTATGCCCCGACTTTTGAAAAAGCTCAAAAGCGATTTAGGGAGGCAGTGCAAATATTTTTTGAGGAACTGGACGAAAAAGGTACTACTGAGGAAGTGCTGACAAGTCTGGGATGGAGAAAAATAAAAGATGAATGGACTCCTCCGTTACCTATTCATAATGAGGTGAGTTCGTTTATGGTGCCTCTTGCAACCTAAATTATGCCTCAAGTTAGACCTATAAAAAGGAGAAAGTATGAAAAATTTCTCAAGCTTGTTGGTTGCGAGTTGCAACGTACAAAAGGCGATCATCTTATCTATTCACGTCCTGGATTGAAAAGGCCTGTTGTTATTACTTCGGACTCTGAGGTACCTGTTTTTCATATTCGTACCAACCTAAGAACGCTTGGAATGACAGTTGAAGAGTATCTTAATATTATCGAGAAGATGTAAGTCTAAAATCTTGTAGCTTATGATTTAATGAAATCTTCTACTTTTTGTATTGCCTGGGAGTCTGTGAATTGCTTGGGGGGGGATTTCATGAAGTAGGAACTTGGAGCTTCCAGGGGGCCGCCGATTTTCCGGTCGATAGCCAGTTTGGCACATCTTATTGCGTCGATAACGATGCCTGCGGAGTTGGGAGAATCCTCGACGGACAGGCGCAGTTCGATATTCATGGGAATATCACCAAAATGTCTGCTTTCAATGCGGATGAATGCAACTTTGTTATCATTTAGCCATGGCACATAATCACTCGGGCCGATATGAACGTTTTCAGAAGCGATTTTTTGATCACGCAGTTCCAGCTGTGATGTAACTGATTTAGTCTTGGAAATTTTTTTGGAAGTTAACCTGCTTCGCGAAAGCATATTTTGAAAATCCGTATTTCCTCCGACATTTAGTTGATATGTCTTGTCTACAGGCATTCCACGGTCCAGGAATAAATTTGCCAATGTGCGGTGGACAATCGTTGCTCCAACTTGGGATTTGATGTCATCTCCGATTATAGGAATATTGGCTTTGATGAAAAGATCAGCCCATTTTTTATCGGATGCTATAAAAACTGGTAGACAGTTTACTAACGCTACATTTGTTTTCAGGCAGATATCGGCCCAATATTCTGTGGCTTTTTGACTTCCGACGGGTAGATAGTTTATCAAAATTTCAGCGCCTGATTCTTTAAGAATTGTGACGGGGTCAATGGTGTTTTCTTTGCTTGGGATAACAACTTCCCTCGTATATTCTCCAATACCGTCCAAAACGGGCACGTTTTGTACAATAACGCCTGTGTTTGGAACACGCGCAAATAGCTTAGTATTATTCGGGAAAGCATAGATCGCTTCTGAGATATCTTTTCCAACTTTTGTTTCATTCACGTCAAAAGCGGTAACTACCTGGATATCTGCGATTGCATAGCCTCCAAGTATTGTGTGCATGAGTCCTACGACTTTTTTGTCAGCAGTGGCATTTTTGTAGTATTCGAGGCCTTGTATAAGGGAAGAGGCGCAATTTCCTACTCCAACGATCGCGATCTTGATTTTTTTGTTTGCCATTTAATATGTCATTGCGAGGAGCGTAGCTACGTGGCAATCTATAAAGATTGCTTCGCTGCGCTCGCAATGACATAAATTTATCATATTAGATACTATTAGTAAAATTAATGTAATTTATGGTGTATAATATATATTAATGATTGATGAGTTACAGCGTTTCGTACTTGTGGCTAATGAGGGGAATCTTACTAAGGCGGCGCAAAAGATCTTTATTACTCAATCTGCTTTGACGCAATCTGTACATAGGTTGGAAAAAGAGATCGGGGCGAAGTTATTTGTGCAAAAAGGCAGGTATCTGCAATTGACAGCTGACGGTATTGCCCTCAAAGCTCTTGGTGTAAAAATTTTAGATCTGTGGGAAAAAGCTAAGGATAGCCAAGTACGCGGGTCAATGAAGCCAACGCTCACAATTGGTATGTTCGATAATGCGGCACAACGTTTGGCGTCATTCGTGCAGAAAAATACTCCGTCGCAAAAATTTTCCCTGGAGTTCATGATCGATAACTCAAGTAGATTATTGTCTAATTTGCAACTTGGGGTCATTGATATTGCCATTATTGTTAAAGGTACCCATCCTTATCCTAAAGAAATTCTCTGTCTAAAAACTTTTGAGGAAGAACTTATCCCAGTATCATGCCAATTATTTTCCGGGCCAATGCAGAAGATACCGTTTATTCTTTATAACAAAGGTTCCAATACGCGGGAACAAATAGATATGATTTTTATAAATAAAGGTATAAGGCCCAAAGTATATGCAGAGTCAACTAGTCCAACTTTTATGAAGGAACTCGCGATTTTGAACTGTGGAGTTGCTTTACTTCCTGAGAATTTGGTGCAGCAGGAATTGAAGCAGGGAATACTGACAAGGCAAACTCTGCCTGTGAAGTGGAAACGTCAATATGGTATTTTTGTACAAAAAAATAATAATTTAGAATATATAAATCTGTTTGTAAACGAAATTGTCCAAATTCTTCAAGCGTATTAAATTTTAATTTAGGCTTATCTATTTGAAATTCTTGTTGGCTCCGTTATAATGCTTACATATGCTGAAGCTTTATAATTCACTTACACGCAGGATTGAAGAAATTAAAACTATTAATCCTCAGTTTGTTAATATGTATTCTTGCGGGCCGACGGTGTATCAGTTTGCGCATATTGGAAATTTCCGGGCTTTTTCTACGGCGGATATTTTGGTGAGAGTTTTGCGAGGAGTAGGAGTAGATTCAAAATTTGTGATGAATATTACGGATGTGGGGCATTTGACAAATGACCAAGTGGGTGGAGCGGATACAGGGGAGGATAAGATAGAGAAGACAGCAATGAGAGAGGGAAAGAGTGCGCGTGAGGTGGCGGATTTTTATACGGAGGCTTTTTTAAGGGATTATAATGCGCTGAATTTATCCGAGCCTGCAGTTTTTGCTAAGGCGACTGATCATATAAAGGAACAGATTGAACTTATCGCGCAGCTGACGAAAAAAGGGTTTACGTACAGAACTAATGACGGAGTTTATTTTGATACGGCAAAATTTCCAAACTACGGGAAAATGTCGTCGCTTGATCAGTTGAAGGAAGGCGCACGGGTAGAAGTAAATCCAGAGAAGCATAACCCGAGGGATTTTGCGTTGTGGAAGTTTAGTGGCTTAAAATCCCCCCAGCCCCCTTTAAGTAAAGGGGGAGCCGAAGACGGGGGATTTAGTCAGCGTCAAATGGAGTGGGATAGTCCTTGGGGAGTGGGTTTTCCGGGCTGGCATATTGAATGCAGCGCAATGAGTTTAAAATACTTGACGGAAGCATTTGACTCAAAAGGACGGCTTAGAATAGAGGGCAAAAAAAATTATACCATTGATATTCATACGGGCGGAGTGGATCATAAGGAGATTCATCATCCGAATGAAATTGCGCAGTCAGAAGGCGCGACAGGGAAGAAATTTGTTATGTATTGGATGCATACGGCTTTTATGATGGTGGCAGGTCAGAAGATGAGTAAGAGCCTTGGGAATATTTATACTCTCTATGATCTTGAGAAAGAAGGTTACGATTCCCTGGCATTGAGATACTTATATTTCCAAACACATTACCGGCAGGAGATGAATTTTACTTTTCCAGCATTGGATGGTGCATCACAAGCGCTTAAAAAATTACGAATGGAAGTTGCAAAGTGGGGTTTACCAAATGGAAGGGTGCCGGAATTTGAAGAGCGATTTATTGAGGCGGTAAATGATGATTTGAATATGTCAAAGGCGTTGTCTATTGTTTGGGAGTTGGTGAAATCGGCGAATCCGCCAGCTGCGAAAGCAGGTAGTATTTTTAAAATGGATGAAATATTGGGTTTTGATCTACAGAAGGGAAGCGCAGTTCTCGCGACAGAGAGGCAGATAGTTCCTCCTGAAGTGAAGGAACTTTTGCGGGAGAGAAATGTGCTGCGAAAGGCACGAAAGTTTAGTATGGCAGATCAGATGCGAAAGAAAATTAAGGATCTTGGATATGAGATTGAGGATACAAAGAAAGGGACGAGGGTACGAATAATAAATTCAAAATCCAAAATTACAAATTCCAAATAAATACAAATATTTAAATTCAAATATCAAAACATGTTTTGGATTTAATTATTTTAAATTTGATATTATTTGTGATTTGGTGCTTTGAATTTTTGATTTAATTATTATGCATTTTAAAGATTTTCTTAAGGATTCTGCGAAAGAGATAGATAAGGAATTAGAGCTGTACTTTACAAAATGGAGTAGAGATGTTGAACATATTTCTCCAAGGCTTTTGCCCTACGCTAATGCTTTGGCTGATGCTTGCCGCGGGGGGAAAAGGATTAGGGGGGCACTTGTGAAGTTGGGATATATGATGGCGAATGGCGAGCGAATGGCGAATAGAAACGAGATTTTAAAGGTGGCTGTTGCATTTGAGATCTTTCAGGCGGCAATATTGGCTCATGATGATATTATTGATAAAAGCTTGCTTCGTCGGGGGAAACCGTCGCTTTATTCACAACTAGGCGGAGACCATTCAGGAGTTTCAAGGGCTATTTGTCTTGGGGATATTGGATTTTTTTTGGCTTTTCAGTTGATAGCAGCTAGCGACTTTCCAGATAAATCTAAAAATAACGCATTGGGGTTTTTCAGTAGGATGATGCTAGACACTGGTATAGGGGAATTATTGGATGTAGAGTTGGGACAAATCCCCCCCAACCCCCCTTTAATAAAGGGGGGCAATGGGGGATTTCTTTATGATGATGTTATTACTGTATATAAGTTTAAAACGGCTTATTATTCGATTTCTGCTCCTTTAATGGTTGGTGGCGTACTTGGAGGGCTTGAGGATTATAAAATTAACGCGATCAGAATATTTGGACAGAATTTGGGAATCGCTTTTCAGATACAGGATGATATTAATGACATATTTTCGGAAGAAAAGCTGTTGGGGAAAGAATTGGGCGGAGATATAAAGGAGGGGAAGCAAACATTACTGTATATCTATGCCAAGGAACACGCAAATAGAAAACAGAGAGATTTACTTAAGAAATATTATGGAAACTCTGAAATCGGACTGCCGGAGCTCGCGGATATAAAAGAAGTGTTTAAAAAGAGTGGGGCGCTTGAATACGCGTCATCCGAGGCCGAGAGATACGCTCACAAGGCAACGGAATCTATTCCTGAAATTACGCAAAATGAAAAGTTTCGTAAAATGTTTTTTGAGATGGCGGAGTATTTTGTGAAAAAATGATAATTTATGACTAAAAATATAATTCCAAAACATATAGCTTTTATTATGGATGGTAATAGGCGGTGGGCGAGAAAGAGAATGTTGCCGGTTATTGCGGGGCATCATAAGGGTGCGGAATTGATTGAGCCACTCGTGGAGTATGCTGCGAAGCGGGGCATAAGCCATATTACTTTTTGGGCATTTTCTTCTGAGAATTGGAAGCGGGGGGATAAAGAGTTAGGGTTTTTGATGCGAGTTTTTCGAGAGTTTATAAAGAGTGCAGTTGTTAATAGAATGATGGAGAAAGGTGTGAGTGTGAAGGTTATTGGTGATATTGAATCTTTCCCGGAAGATATTGTCATGGGTGTTAAGGAGATTGTTGAAAAGAGTAGAAATAATAAGACGATTACAGCAACTTTCGCGCTGAATTATGGAGGAAGACAAGAAATTTTATTGGCAGTAAATACACTTTTGAAGGAGTATATGAGTTCGAATAAAAATTTTCAGTTGTTGGAAACTGAAATCCGAAATCCGAAATCCGAAATCCGAAACAATGTTCAAAATTCAAATAACAAATTTTCAAAACAATTAATCAATGAGAAGATATTTTCTTCCTATCTTTATACTTCCGATTTGCCGGATCCGGATTTGATTGTGAGGACCGGTGGGGAGATGAGGTTAAGTGGTTTTTTGCCTTGGCAGACTGTGTATAGTGAATTGTATTTTACGGATAAATATTGGCCGGATTTTGATGAGAAACAATTTGAACTAGCACTGGAAGAATATGGAAATAGAGAAAGAAGATTTGGGAAATGAAGTTTGGTTTTTGTTTGTCAGTTGACGGATTAGATTTTAGCCGTTGGAGTAGGGTTTTTGAGTTTTTTTCCGTTTTTGAGACCTACGAATTGATTGGTACCTGAATGTAATTTGTGAGTAAATGTTATTTGCCTGTTAGGAAGAATATTTTTAGTATCGTATTGAAGTATTATTTTCATAAGCGCGATGCTTTTTTTAAGTGCAGCGGGTAAGAGGTCGTGATCTTTTAAGGAGCAACTGATATGGATATGGAACAATCCTTTTGGATCGCGTTTCCAGTTCCATCTGGTTCTTCCGGAATAGACCGCAGATTTATATCCTTTGGCGATCTTCGACTGACACATGTATTCCAGAAGAATATGTTCGAATAAATGACCGATTTCGGTCTTTTTTACTTCTTGAAAAAAGGGTAGGTTTTCGTCATTGAAGCATTCAGTCGTGAGGACGCTTGGTAAGAAATTTTTTAAAACGTCGAAGACATGGGGGATGTCTGCTGTATTAATTGGGTCTCTTAGCATCAGCATTTTAATTTTTGTGGAGTTTGTATTTTGTTGGATGAAAAGTGAGAAAATATTCTCGATATTGTAAGTATTTGGATAGGAAAGTGGTGTCAGTAATTGATTCTTCATTTAGGCACAGCATTTACGTTTTTCTTACTGGTACTTTACTAACTTTATACATTTTTAAAAAACATGTCAAGCTGGTCAGGTATTTGATTTCAGCCATAATTTTTGTAATAATATATTGTAATGAATCACATTTTGAAAGCTCAGACTATTATACGAAACCCGGCACTGGTTCATAAGGTGAAGGGCATAATAAGAAAGGGAATAAAAAGCGATGAAGAGATTAAGGCGTATGTTATAAAAAGATTGAATGATGATTTTCAAAATGAAATGAGTCAAATTGAGGAGGAGCAGGAAAAGATACTTAGGGAATTTACCGAACTAAAGAAAAATGAACAGTGAACCTGGAGAAAAATTGGTGGAAAGGCCTAAAGAGAAAAGAGAGTCAAAAACTATTCCAACGATTACGGAAGCACTTGTTAGAACGGTCGTTGAAAATTTGGGTGGCATGAATAAGTCTTTAGACCGTGTCGAAAAGCGCAATGTCTCTATTGAGGAAGGGGCTGCAAATATTCCGGGTGAACAAGGAGACAAAATTAAAGTGCGAAGCCGGGGACTTCTAGATCGGGCTAAAAATACTACGAAGCGTTATAAGGAAGCATTGGCTATGTATGCTCGACTTATTGTAATCGGCAGTATAGGTGGCGCTATACCTACAATGCAGGAACCGGTATATCATGAGGCGACTTATCAGGAACAGGTTGCGCGGGCAAGATGGGAAATGGAGACAAAAGGGATTACTACAGAACAAAGGGGGACTTATGTGCCTGTAGTGAATGATCTTATTAATAAAAGTGTGTTACCATTTGGTTATGGAGGAGAACAAAGTACGAGTGGTTCAATTATTCCACTACAAGCTATAAAGGAAGCAATACCAAATATAATTTTTGGGAGGATATCCGATGTGCCAACTGCTGAGGATGCGTGGCGGCTGTATCTTGGAATTCCCCAGAAGAATAAAACATTTGACATATCTGATTACCAGCCGTCAAAAAGCACGGAGCAAAAATATTATTATAAAATTAATGATTTTTGGGAGAAATTGGTCGAAGAAAACCATGGAGATGGCCGGGCAATGGTGCGGAAAGCGCTATATTGGATGGAAGAAGGAGGACTGCCAGAGCCAAGAGGTATTAATGTGATGCTTAATTTTAAGATGCATAAAGGTGAAGATGAGAGGGGTTCTTATATCTCATATTATGACATATGGGATCTTGATAAGATTCCGATTGAGGGGAATGGATTTTTTGGTAAACCGTATGAGTTATATGACCGCTTATATTATAATCCTAAAACATTAGAGCCAATCCGGTTGGTTGAATTACCTACATCTTCACAGGGGCAGAGAAAAGAAAATACCGCTGTAGTTGGAGGTAAAAGATGACAAACGAGGAATTGGTGGCAGCTTGGGTTAAGCAGGTGAATAGATTAATTTCGCTAGGTTTTAATCGAGAAATTGGAAAATCGGAAGGTACATATCGTCGCTTATTACCTTTATTTACTCATCAGCCTGAAGCATACAAAGGTAGATTTGAAATTCCTTTACTAGTTGATCCACGAATTTCACTCAAGAAACAGCATAAATTAGCCGGAATAAGTTCAACTATACATGAAGAGAAGATTGTAGATACTATAAAAATTCCTGATGTTCCATATGCGATTTGGACACATGATGCTAATCGATACCGTCAATTTTCAGTGAAAGACGCAATCGGTAAATTTCAAGCTGATGAAATGAGTTGTCCTCAAATGGAGGTGACTGCACTGTATATTCAATACCCTGAGTTTTTTAAAGATCATGGGGTAGATGCAACCGGCTCACTATATGGCGCAGATGGTGTGCCTTGTATCAATACTTTTTTTGGTAAGCCGGAGATGAGTCATGGGTCTCTTGATCATCCTGATAGCCGTTGGGGTCCATTATCCAGGGGGCGCAAAATTCAATTTGCTGCAAATATTTCTGGGCATTGACAAGCATTTAGTTATTGTGTTTTAATATTGTTATCTTCAGTGTAGAAGTAAGACAAGGAAGTCCTCGGTAAAGTTAAGACAAGGAAGTCCACAATACGGTAAATTCAAAATTCAAAATTACAAATCCTAAATAATATCAAAATTCAAATAACTAAATCCAAAACGTGTTTTGATATTTGAATTTAAATATTTGTATTTATTTGGAATTTGGTGCTTTGAGTTTTGAATTTTGTTAATTATGGAGAATATTAATTCAGGGGATACAGCTTGGTTACTTGCTTCGGCGGCTTTGGTTATGATTATGACTCCGGCGCTGGGGTTTTTCTATGGGGGGCTAGTGCGGCGAAAAAATGTTCTCTCTACGATCATGCATAGCTTTTTTATTCTGGCGCTTATTAGTGTGCAGTGGGTGCTTTTTGGATATAGTCTTGCATTCGGGCCGGATTACTATGGGATTATTGGTAATCTTTCATGGATTGGATTAAATGGGGTGGGTCTCGAACCAAATGCGGATTATGCGGGGACTGTTCCTCATATGGCTTTTATGGCGTTTCAGATGATGTTTGCGGTTATTACACCTGCTCTTATTACCGGGGCTTTTGCGGAGAGAAAAAAGTTTAAAGCATTTGTATTGTTTAGCTTATTGTGGGCAACGCTGGTTTATGATCCTGTTGCGCATTGGGTTTGGGGGACAGGCGGTTGGTTACGGGCACTGGGGGCATTGGATTTTGCGGGAGGAACTGTTGTGCATATTACGTCAGGAGTGTCTGCATTGGTTGCCGCGATTATGTTGGGAAAACGCAGCGGTTTTGGCCATACACGCATGGATCCGCATGATGCTACCATGACTATTTTGGGCGCGGCTCTTCTTTGGTTTGGTTGGTTCGGGTTTAATGCAGGAAGCGCGCTGACTTCGGGGGCATTGGCAGCCTTGGCATTTGTTACTACCAATACGGCGGCTGCGATGGGGGCTCTTACTTGGATGACTATGGATTGGGTTGTTCATAAAAGGCCGAGTGTTTTGGGTATGGCGGCCGGAGCAGTGGCAGGACTCGTTGCAATCACACCGGCAGCGGGATTTGTGACAGTCACGGCAGCAATAATTATTGGTTTTGCCGCTGGAATATTGTGTTTCTCAGCTATAAAGTTGAAGAATAAATTGAAGATTGATGATGCTTTGGATGTATTTGCAGTGCATGGGGTTGGAGGGACTGTTGGCGCTATTGCAGTGGGTATTTTTGCAACAGTCACAGTGAATTCAGCAGGTGTGAATGGATTATTCTATGGTAATCCAAATCAACTTGTTATTCAATTGACTGCCGTTGTATCCGTGTGGATCTATTCAATGATTATGACTTTTATTATTTTGAAGGTTGTAGACTTAGTTGTGGGTACTCGAGTTGATAAGAAAGAGGAAATATTGGGGCTTGATATGTCGCAACATGGGGAAAGCGCATATAGATTGTAAGCCCTCCTTCGCTAAAGCTACGGCGAGGTAAAGAGGTGGAAGTTTATGATTGATTGGCTAACTATACTTTCATTTGTGACATTTGCTATTTTGCTCATTGCCTGGATAGCATTACCGGGCACCATTAGGTACCCGGATTCAGCTTAAGTTATACAAGATTTTGTATAACTGACTTCATAACTAATTGGCTTGAGCTCATAACCGAAGTTCTAACCCATACTCTTCTAAAATGCGAGGGGATCTACTTTGAATATTTTGTAAATTAATCTACATACTTGCCGTCTTACCCATACTCATTCCAAGAGCTTGCATAACGTCTTCGGCTGATTTATATGTTCCTTCAGGAAGATTGCTTTCAAACCATTTTTTATCCTCATCCGAAAAATCAGATAGCATATTGCATTCTGCTACAAGTTCTTCTTTCGTAGCCGGATACTTTTGGTGTTGTTTTAGATGCATGCTAGCATTTTTCATGTCCTTCATAAATTTTCCACCACCTTGTATGTTAGTAACTAATGTTAAACTATACCTTCCTTGTCATTCCCATGAAAATGGGAATCTATACAAATAAAGTTGTGGATTCCCGCTTTCGCGGGAATGATGATGTGTATGTTGTTACTAATTTTAGTTTCGCAAGAATATAATGGAATAATATAAAGGAAGCGTATTGGGTTGGTAAGAGATTTGAGGCGGAAGATTCAAAACGTTTTTCAGAGATGGTAAGGATGGGGGATGGGATTTGTGTGTTTAAGTATAAGAAGATGTATTAACTTTTTTACCTGCGAATCGGTGTAGGGGATGGTTTAGATGGTAATGGATAGAAGGTGGGGGTGGGTTTAGGACGGCAGAAGCCGGATTTGCAATTTTTCGAGCAACACTGGACGCTTATAAAGCAATTACTATTGAGGCTGCGGCATGCAGATGCCGGCGCGGGGGAGTTTCTTATTAGTAGGGACGAAGGATTTGCGGCATGCGCTGCTGTTTGTTGCCTGGTATATTTCTGTGTGTAAGTTATTGTCATTGTGGCAATGAGAAACAAAAATATTAACAAAGTTGCTAAAAGAGGTATAAAATTTTCTCTAAAGAAATTGCGGGAACGGTTTTTATTCCTAGTCAATGCCATAGTAAATAAAATCTTATATCTATTTAAGATTATGATTTCGAAACTAATTTGTCAAGAGATATATATTATTATGGGATTGGTTGTTTGGTGGTATTAGGGGAAAAAGTTTGTTTGTAAACAGGCAACTTAGTTGGTGTACAATGGATGTATGGAGACGAATTCTATTTGTAAATCGTGTCAAAATCCTATTGCGCCTACTTATTTTTTTTGTCCGTATTGCGGTAAGAAATTGCGGGAGCCTCCAATGCCCACCTCGGTTTGGAAGCAGATTGGTATTTATTTGTTTGCTGTTTTTGTTCCGCCTTTTGGATTGATACCGGGAATCAGATATATTCGTCAACCGGATAATAAATCTAAAGTTGTTGGGATCGTGACGCTTCTTTTGACCGGAATTTCTTTGTTGGTAAGCGTGTACTATTTTATGGAATTTATGCAATATTTTAATCTATTTTTCAGTAGTCCGCTGGGAATTGATAATGCAGGGATTGATCCTTTGAACGGCTTGCAATAAATTTTTAAGTTATGGAAATTTTAAATTGGATTATTTTGTCTATTGTTGAGGGGGTGACTGAATTTCTGCCTGTATCTTCGACTGGTCATATGATTCTTGCTGCGGATATATTGGGAATTCCGGAGAGCGAATTTCTGAAAAGTTTTGAGGTTATAATCCAATCAGGCGCAATTCTGGCGGTTGTGTCACTTTATTTTAAAGTAATGCTCACAAAACGGGTTATATTGGTAAAATTACTCGTAGCGTTTATTCCAACAGGGATTGTGGGGTTGGTTTTTTACGGATTTATAAAAAATTCCCTATTGGGTAATACGGAAGTTGTTTTGTGGTCTTTGTTCATTGGCGGGATGTTTCTGATTTTTTGGGAAAGATATTATCAAAAGAAACAAATCCCCCCAGCCCCCTTTAATAAAGGGGGTGTCCGAAGGACGGGGGATCTCGTGGTGGGTAAAATTGAAGATATAAGTTATAAAAAAGCTTTTATGATTGGTATATTTCAATCAGTCGCAGTCATCCCGGGCGTATCAAGAGCAGCAGCGACAATTGTGGGGGGGATGACTGCGGGGTTGGATCGCCGCGCGGCGGTTGAATTTTCATTTCTTCTGGCAGTGCCGACGATGGCTGCCGCAACGGGTCTGGATTTGGTTAAGAGTAATTTTGCATTTAGTGGTAATGAGTGGGGGATATTGATCTTCGGTTTTGTAGGAGCATTTATTACGGCAATGTTTAGTATGAGGTATTTTTTGCGTTTTGTGGAGCATCATACGTTTATTCCGTTTGGGATTTATCGTATCGCACTTGCTTTGCTATTCTGGGTTTTGATTATTTACTAAGTTAGTAGTAGTGTTTTTAACAACCGGGGGCAAGGGGGTTTAGTTTGACTCCCAGTCCGCGCAGGCTTTCTGAGGTTTGAGTATTCATGTAAAACACAATCGGTAAATTACATATTCCGTTCTGGCTTAATTTTTTGCTTTTGAACCATGTAACTGCCGCATCTTTGGCGCTTTCGATACTAACTGTTATGATCTCAACCTGAAAAGTATCAGGAACAGGGTAATAACTGATACTGATATCTTCTGTTTTGTATATTGGATTGGTACCCGCAATAAGTGTCTTTTTTATTGCCTGATCGGAAACTGACAGAGGTTTTCTATTTGCCAATATGTCATTTAATTTCTGTCTGCTGGTTTCCTCATAGGTTATCGGAGGCTCGGCTGTCTTTGTTACGGGTGGCTTTACCTGCGTCTTTTTATCATCTGAGGATTTTTTTAAGGCAAATGCTACGATCAGGAGAACTACCACAACTACAACAATTAATATGATGATCAAATTTTTTTTCTTTAGCATAAGATTGGTTTTCATATAATTATATAATTTTATTAACGTTGTTTGCAAAAGCCATTGATGCAGTCCCGAGTTGGTTCATTACAATCTTTTTTTACATCACATCTAATTGGTTCTATGCATCTGCCACGTATACCAGATATGTCACCATAAATCTGGCATCTTTGATTTCCGGGACAACCTCTATCATGGCCACATCCACGCGGGGTGCCGCTGCTACAGTATGGCAGCATATAAGGATTTTGTATACAGGATGCATTGGAGCAGTAAACGGGGAGGCCAGCAGTGGCTTCGTAGTAACAAGCGACGCAGCCTTCATCTGACTGGCCGTCTCCGTTATTATCAATATAATCACCGCAGATTTCTGTTGCTGCTGGTGGGGGAGGGTTTGCTGGAGGGTTGACTGGTGGGTTTGCCGGAGGAATGACTATGGGTGGCGGGGCTGCCGGAGGAAAGATGCAAGCAAAACCACCGTTATCTCTTGGTCCGGATGTATCCATACCAGGCGGACATGGTACTCCTGGGGCTGTGCCGCAAATCAATGCTACCGTGCTATTTCCTAGCAATTGTTCAGTACCAGCCGGACATTGTCCCGGAACCGGAGGAGGTCCTGCCGGTGGTGCTGCAGGAGGTGCTGCAGGAGGTGCACCCGGAACCTGACAGACACCTGCATCGGGACAAATCAAAACGCCGGGGGCGCCGCAATCGGCATCGGTTATACATGGAGGCGGTGCTTCGCCATCTACCTCACTATTGTCCTGATAGGTTGCGCAACCGGGGTCTTTGGGGAGGCCTGCCGCTCCAGCGAAGTCAGCCGTGCCATCCTGATCATTGTCCGCTCCATCGGCGCATTGACGAGCGGCGCATTGAGGTCCGGCAGGAGGCTGCGGACTTTGCGCGAAAGCTTTATTATTATCATGTGGATGCAGGAGAGCAAATAAGCCTCCAAGCATTAATAAAGGGATTATTAAAAGAAATACTTTCTTAGGAAATTTTAGGATGAGATAATTAGTTTCTTTTTGATTTAGCTTAAGATTTTTTTTCATATTATTAAATTATTTTACTCAAGGTGTAACACCGCATATAGTTTCTCCTTCATCTACAACGCACACTCCTGGGCCCGGTAGAACTGGACCGCCCCCCGCCGGCGCATAGGGTCCCGTGTGTCCGCTTTGGGTGTTATGGGAAGAGTACCATTTTCTAGTATGACGACCGAGCGGGCCGGTGACGATCTCATCGTCGAAGTGGTACGGGTTGTTCGCACGATACCACCGGCGCGTGTGGCGTCCTTGGGGGCCATCGATGATCTCATCTTCTACAAATCCAGGATTGTTATTCTCGTACCAAATACGCGTGTGGCGTCCTTGGGGGCCATCGATATATTGTGGCGCTTCCCAATTCGTGGCACCTCGGTCACCCGGTGCTCTGAGAGGTATGTGGCTAAGCTCAGGCCAAGCGCAGTTTTCATTTACTTGAGCATTGCCATTATTATCAATACCATCACCGCAGATTTCTACTAGAGGCGCATTCTGAGGTTTTTGACAGGTACCATTGGTACAAGTTAATTGGGAGTCGCAGCATCCTGCTTCAGGTGTGCAAGCCGCTAGCGCTTGTGCGCATGCTGCAGCAGGGGGGTTTGCCGGGGGCGGATTTGCCGGATCTACCGGAGGCGGGGCGGCTGCGCCGGCTGACTCAGTATCGTCCAGAAGGTCTGTACAGTCCGTGTCAGCGGGGAGACCTTGCGCTCCAACGGCGTCTGCCGTGCCATCGATGTCATTGTCCATGCCATCGGCGCATTGGCGCGGGGAGCAGAGACCAGGCGGGGGATTTACACAAACAAGGGTAACATCATCGCATTTTAGCGGGGGGCTACAAGGCTTAGTTCCGCCACAAGTTTCACCTATTGTAGTTGGAGCTGTGACGGTGAACTCGACTGTATTACTTTGTTTACTCCAGTTGCCTACGCCGACCGCATCCCGATACATGCTAAATGCTTTATATACACCGGTTTTATCATCTACCTGAATAGTAAGCTCGGCTACCACGGCTATTTCTTTTCCCGGTGCCACTGTCGTCGCGCCTATTTCGGGAGTAAGAGTAAAAGCTACAATGGTATCGATGGGATCCGGATCTTTGGCATCGATCACTATTTTTTTGACGCTAAAATCTGTAGTACAGGGATTTTTGTAAGTAATAGTACCTTTGACTTTTTCGCCCGGGACAACATTTGTTTTATCAAGGTCAAGCGGTACTAAGACAGTTAATCCTGTACAGGCAGGTACAGGCGAAGCCGCAGGCTGACAAACATCATTGACACATTGCTGGTTAGGGGCGCAAAACTTAGGAGGGTCGCCGCAGAGAACTGCAGATTTACAAGTCCCGTCAGTGTCACATGTCTCATCTGCGCCACAATCGTTGGAGGTTGTACATGTTGCAGGTGTAGTTGCCGGAGAAGCGCCTGTTGAAGTTCTGGTTGCTGCAGATAATCGGCAACTTCTATTGACACATGTCAAGCCAGTTGCACAGTCACCTGTGTTTGAACATACTTGTCCGACCGTTTTAACATCAAGGATGGGAGTACCCTTGCATGCACCGAGTGCCATACAATAGAATTGGGGGGATTGGTTTACGTCGTTGAAGATTTCTTCAGCGCCCCAGGTGCAGCGGACGGGGGTGTTTTGTGTACCCGCAACTTTACTTTGACAGGCGGTCTTTGCTTCATCACGAGTCAAATTGTCTATCGCCTCTACTTGGGCTCCATCGATAGTTGCAACATATTTTGCTTTGGCAGTGTTGTCAGTTTGTGCAAAGGTACTTATATTTTCAGGTGATTGCATAAAAGCAAACAGGCCTGCAAGCATTAATAAAGGTAGAATCAGGAGAAAACCAATCTTGGGAAATTTAATACTGAAATACGCAGGATCTTTTTTCTTATCAACAACAGATACAGATTGGGCAGTTTCGTTTTGAGTCATAAATACTCCACTGTTTTAAATATAATAGAGTTGTGAAACGTATGTCAAGGGACATTTTGATTTTGCAGTTTGGCGGAGATGATTTATACCCTTGCGGGCATTATATGTTATTTTTTAATTAGATAACGGAATATATACCCAAGCGGGTATTATATGTTATTTGATAATTTGAAAATGGGGTATATAATAGAAGGATATGGCGCATAAATTCGATGTGCTTTGTATTGGGAAAACTACAATTGATCAATTTTTAATTCTCAGCCAATCTACTTTAAAGTATCATTTGGATCCGAAAACCGGTTTTCTATCTTTTCGGCATGGTGAAAAAATTGATGTGGACGAATTCGAATTTTGTATGGGAGGGAACGCAACCAATGTTGCTGTTGGTTTATCGCGTCTGGGGCTTTCGGTGGCGTTGTGTTCTGAGATCGGAGATGATGAATTTGGTTTCAAAGTCCGCCGTGAACTTGCAAAGGAGAATATAGACAAATCACATATGATCTACGCAAAAAACGCGCCGTCATCATTCTCGGTTATTATAAATTTTAAGGGAGAGAGAACTATTTTTAAGCAAAAAATGCAGAGGAAACATGATTTCCGATTTGGTGATATTTCACCACGTTATGTGTTTTTGACAAGTCTTGAGAAGGAATGGCGAAAACCATATCTTCAGGTCCTTTCGCTTCTGGTTAAAAGAAGCTGCAAATTAGCTTTTAATCCGGGAACGTTGCAACTGCACGACGGGCGGGATATTGTTATACAAATACTTGAACACACAGATATATTGTTTGTGAATAAGGAGGAAGCGGAAGAAATGGCTTGGGGACATGAGAGGCGGAAACGTGAAAACTCGCTAAAATATGTACGCGAACTGCTTGTTAGACTGCAAAAGATGGGTGCAAAAACCGCAGTAATCACAAACGGGAGATATGGATCGCACGCGATTGATGAATACGGGAATTTTTATCACGAGGGACTCATCCCGGGTGAAGTAGTGGAGCGAACCGGGGCAGGGGACGGGTATACTTCGGGCTTTTTGGCTGCAACGATGTTGAATAGGCCTATGAAAGAGGCTATGAAGTGGGGAGCGGTGAATGCGGCTTCGGTGGTAGGAAAGATAGGCGCAGAAGCAGGGCTTTTGAAGAAAAATGCATTGGAAAAGAAAGAGAGGGAATCAGAAACGACTTTTGAGGTTCCCCACCGTCTTTTTCATCCGGTTTTGGAATACGCAATAGGAAAATTTAAACATAAACATTAGTTTGTATCGGCTGCAGGGGAAGAGGTTTCAGTAGTTGGAGCGGGACTTAAAGAAGGGGTGATTGAGAGTGATGGTTCAGGTGTGATGCTTAAGGTTGCCGAAATTGATGCTTCAGCTGTTACTTTGGTTACTTCGGGGGACTCACATATGATCGCTTTTTCAGATGCGGAATCTACAATATAGAGATCTATAAGTGCATGGGTTTTTACAGTTTCCTGCTCGTTAGATGGAAGATATTTTATATTAATGTGATTTACCTGCCCGTTTAAAGAATTTAGGCCGTCTATTTTTTTATTTTTGAATAGTTCTTCAACCTCAATTTTATATTCCAGTCCGATAACTTTGTTTTTGTAGACCATGTAGAAAGGTCCTTGGGGTTTGTCTTTGGGACTTACGTATAATTCTCCCTTATTGTTCATGCAATTTTGAATTTTGGCGGCATCTTTGGGGAGAGTAATTGCTTTCTGCGGGGGAGTTACGGATTGTGGTCCGGGTGTACTTTTTGGAAAGGTGGCGAATAAGAGGATGCCGCCAATAATTCCAATGATGAACATAATAAGCGCAGTCCATAGGAGTGTAAGTTTGGATCGGGTCGGTTTTGGCGGTGGAGGCGGTGATTGCGGAGGCGTTTTCGGTGGTTGAGAGGGTTGAGAAGGAGGTTGGTGGGTTGGAACTGACTGAATTGGATTTGGGAGTTGTGTGGGTTGAGGCGGTTGAGATTTAGGCGGCTGGATTTCATTCATACTATCATTATGAGAGGTGAGGGACAGTGTTGTCAATATTAGTGGGTGGTATATAATAAAATATATGTTGAAGCAAAATAATTTAATTTTTCCAGATTATCAAGGTAATTCGCTGGTCAATATTCCTCACTCAATCCTTTCTCATTTTAAAATAAAACCTAGTAAGCCTAGTTTGCCAAAGCAATTTTTGGGAAATATAAATGGCTGCTCGAAGATTGTATTGTTCACAATTGACGGGTTTGGATACAATTTATGGAATGAGGCGATCAAATATCCTTTTTTTAAAAAAATAAACGATAAAAAACTTGTTAATCCGATTACTACTGTTTTCCCCTCGACGACTGCAGCGGCAATAACAACTCTAAACAGCGGACTTACACCTATTGAACATGGGCTTCTGGAATGGAATTTGTATTTTCAGGAATTGGATCTAATCATGCAACCATTTCCATATAAAATGATTGAAACTGAATTTCATACTCTGAATAATTCTATTCCTAATGATCCGGAGATGCTATTTAACGGAACCTCACTTGCGCAGATTTTAAAGCTAGGGGGTGTTTCATCAATGGTTTTTCTTCCACAAGTTATTAAGAATTCTCCCTATAATCAAGCGTTTGGTAAAGATGTGACTATAATACCTTATTATTCTGTTGCGGATCTGATAGTAATACTGCGGCAAAAACTTGAATCAAGTACCGCGAACGCATTTTTTTATGTGTATATATCATCTATTGATTCAACAGAACATCTTTTTGGTCCATCATCTGAACAAGTTAAAACAGAGATGTCGATTTTGTCATATATCCTTGAGAAAGAATTTACCAATAAACTTGATAAAGAAACGAGAGAAAAAATAGCTATAATGCTTACCGCGGATCATGGTCAGCTTGACGTTAATCCTAGCGGGACGATCTATCTTGATCAATATCCTGAACTCATAACTTATTTTAAGAAAAGCAGGGTTGGCAGACCTATTCTTCCTACAGGTAGCCCGCGGGATGTTTTTCTTAATATCGATGATGACAAGTTAGATAGTGCAATTTATTTTCTAAAATCAAAATTAAGAGAAAAAGCTGAGGTAGTTATAATTACCAAGGAGATTATTAAGGTTCTGTTTGGTCTTGATAAACCGCATCCGGAATTTTTCAATAGGTTGGGAAATGTGTTAATTCTTCCTAAGGGGAACAATACAGTATGGTATCACTTTCTGCCAGACGACAAGTTTATTTTCTTTGGGCATCATGGAGGTTTGTCTAAGGATGAAATGATAATTCCATTTGTTTCAACTAGATTATCAGAGTTAAATTAATCTTTCCCGTAGCAAGCTGACGGAGTATTGTCATTCCGAGCGACCAACGGGAGTCGAGGAATCTCATACTATAAAGTTAATCGGTGACATGAGATCCGCCACAAGGGCACTATCTCCACAAGGGACTACCTCTGCGGAGGGGCGCACTTCGTGGTGTCGCCTCCACCACGCTATCGCTTCGGTCGGGATGACAAACTTATGCGCTGCAAGCAGCAAGGAATTAAGCCTTAATAAAGATTAAAAGATAAGCTATAAAAATTTTACAATTGTACATATTGACTATTATGTACAATTTGTCTAATATAAGAATATGAATTATTCTATTTCAGCCAGTAAATTAAAGAGTAAGGTTGCAGATGTTCTTAATGATGTGCATTATAAAAAAAATATTGCCATTATAGAACGCTATGGTAAACCTATTGCGAAGATTATTCCGATGGATATGTCTCATAAAAATATTTCTCATGTAAAAAAAGCATTAAATGATTACTTTGGAGTATTACCTGATTTTCCTGAAGTAACGAAAAAACGAGCTTCACGGAAGAAATCAATATCTTTGTGAAATATCTTCTTGATACCAATATAATTATTAATCATATACGTGGTAAAGAACGTATTAGTTCAGAAATCATTGAGCAGGGAGCTGCAATAAGTATTATTACATTAGGGGAATTATATTACGGGGGATATAAATCAAAAAATCCAACCAGTTCGCTTAGGATCATCGCTCAACTTTTAGAGACATTAGGCATACAAGTAGAGACTCTTAATAGAAATATCGTGGAAGAATTTGGAGAAATAAAAGCAGATCTTGAAAGGTTAGGGACAAGAATTGAAGATTTCGATTTACTTATTGCTGCAACTGCAAAAACACAAAATTTCATTCTGATTTCAAAAAATATAAAACATTTTCACAGGATCGAAGGAATTAAGCTCTATAGGTAACTTCTATTTAATCAAAAGTAATTCTTACTCTCTGTTCCTGAAGGTTTCTAGCTTGTGGCTAAGTTATAAATTTACCGCAGCAAAATCTTGAAACGACTACCACGAATACTTGTTTTTATGTGTATATATCATCCATAAACCCCATGACGCGTCGGTGGCTGAACTGTCGAAACAAGTGCAACTTTTCTAATTTCTTTTCCTGCAACATGAAGAGGTTGGTCAGGTGAAAAACTTACCACACTACTAACTATTCCCTCTCGACCCCTTTCTTGTGTGATTTTTAAGTTATTATGTGTATTTAGGTGTAAACCATCCCGCCATGCTCCTCCAACAAAATTAAAAATCAAAGTATACTTGCCCTTTTCACCATCAGGAGCGTTATCAGGAACCTTTCTAGGATAAACATCTATTGCTACCGGATGGCTGTTTTTTCTGACAGAAGTACCTTTGGAATCTTTATTTCCCAGTGAAAAAGGGAGGCCTTCTAAATCTTCTCTTATTTGTTCAAGTGTTGCATCGGGTAACTTTTGAATTTCAAGCCCAGTAGCAGTTTGCGTATGAAATGTAGTTACTTTAAAAGTTTTAATTTTGAGGAAGTCACCACCGCCAATTTGAACTTCGGGTAAGGGTTTGCCTGTTAGAGTTTCTGGTCTTCGCATAATTTTATAATACTCTATGGAAGGGTTTAAGTCAATGACACGGGCAAAACGGATTTTTTGCTAAATTGTCTTTGAGTAGTATAGAATAATATTAGTGCTATGAAAACTGTCCGGAAGTCTTTGTTGCGGGGTTTGGTAATTCGTTTTTCAGTTTTGGCATTTTTTCTACTTGCGCTCCTATGTGAGGTTTGGTTTTTTCTTTTATGGGAAAATGCTGCCGGGATTTCCGGGGCTGAGACTTTTGCTCCACTTTTTAAGACCGGACTTTTTATATTTGTGGTTGTTATAGTTCTATTAGTTGTTGCCGTATTACTAGGACTTATATTTATTTATCCGTTGTCGGAGCGATTAAGAGAATTGATTAGTCAACTATCAGAATTTAAAAGCGCGTCACGACTTACTGTTTCTAAAAACGATGAATTAAGTGATGTAGCGGTTGCTGTGAATAAGGTGATTGACCGGTTAGAGGGAGAGATTTCAGAAGGGCGGCTTGCTGTAGCAGGAGAACATAAGCATTTTATAGAGGAACAGGATCTTTTGGCAGTCGAGCAGAAACGGATGTATGAGGAAAAGGAAAAATTGGAGTATGTTCTATCACGGATAACGGACGGCGTGATCATGTTGGGTAGGAATAGAAATATTGTAATGATGAATAAGGCGGCTGAAGAGATTACGGGGTTCAATCAAAAAGAGGCAGGGACAAAGTTACTTGCCGGACTTATTAAATTTTATGAAAAGTCAGATGAGATATTGATGGACGAATACGCGCCTACGATACAGACGAATACTTCGCAAGACGCATCTTTTATAAAGAAACGGGTGCGACTGGAGAGCAGATATGCTACACCAAAACTCGTTAATATTGTTTGTGTACAATTGAAACTTATACATACGCAGGATTTGGGATATATGATCGTATTACATGATTTGTCTGAGGAGTTAGACATAGAAAAGAAACAGATAGGTTTGCTTGCATCATTTGCTCATGAGTTGAAACAGCCACTCCTGATGATGTCAAACGAGCGAGTGCAGGCCGGTGTTATTCAACTTTCTCTGGTTTTGGAGAATTTGCAAACTTGCGAATCAATTGATAATGGTACTCTTGTGGTTAATTCACAGGCAGTTGATTTACTTGTGCTTTTGAGAAAAAGTATAGCGGATGTGAAAGAATTGGCTCTTGAGCGGCAAGTTACATTGCAATTTGATGAACCTAAGGATTTTCCCGGAGTTGTGTTAGGAGACGCGCTTAAAATAAATCAGATTGTTTTAAATTTGCTTTTGAATGCGATCTATTATTCTGCAGGTGGGAGTGTGTCAATCACATTGTCGCAGTCAGAACGAGATATTATTATGCAAATTCAGGATAGCGGTATTGGCATACCGACCGAGGCAACGCACGATTTGTTTACGAAGTTTTTTGTAATACCTTCTACAAATCAGAATTCTGAGAGCGGGGAGGCTGTTCAGTCCGGTGATGCTGCAGCTACGAATAGGAGGATGAAAGCGGGGATCGGCTTGGGGTTGTATGTATGCAAAAAGTTGGTTGAATTACAAAATGGAAAGATTTGGCTTGATTCGGTTGAGGGGAGGGGGACGGTTGTGAGTGTAAGTTTGCCGAAGGGGAAGTAAGAATTAAGAAATTAGGAAGGATATATGAAGTCTATACAATTTTTTGGGGGGTGTGGGATGGTGACGGGGTCGTGTTACTTGTTGACCGGTGACAATGGGGAACAGATCCTTGTGGATTTGGGATTATTTCAGGAGTCGGAGGAGCTGGGGAAGTTGAATTATGAAGCTCTGCCATTTGATATTTTAAAACTTTCCGGTGTGGTGTTGACACACGCACATTTGGATCACTGCGGGCGCTTGCCGCTTTTAACAAATGCTGGATACACGGGGAAAATTTATATGACGCAGGCGACGCGGATGTTGACATCCTTGGTACTCCTCGATGCTGCGAAGGTAGCAGCAGAGAATAACAGCCGCAGGCATGGTGATTCGGCGCAAATCCCCCCAGCCCCCTTTAATAAAGGGGGCAAGAGGGATTATGGTAGTGCGGCGGGTGAGGGATTATTATATTCGGAAGAAGATGTAGATAATTTGCTTTCTAAGATCGAGAATGTTGAATATGATCAAGCTTTTTCAATGGGAGAGTTTGCTATAGTTTTTCGGGATGCGGGGCATATATTGGGTTCTGCAATTGTTGAGATAACCGATGCTAAAGGTAAGAAAATTGTTTTCAGCGGGGATTTAGGGAATACTCCGGAGGATATGATACGGCCGACTGAGCATATTGCCGCGGCTGATTTTGTTGTAATGGAGTCTACTTACGGGAATCGAATACACAAGGAGGAAAGTCCGACTGCGGTTTTACATGAGGAAATCAATGAGATTGAGAAAACGGGAGGCGTGCTTCTTATTCCTTCTTTTTCAATAGAGCGGGCGCAGGAACTTCTGCATAGAATCAATCATCTAAAAAAAGACAATAAAATAGATGAGGGCACGAAAGTTTTTTTGGATAGTCCGATGGCAATCAGGGCGACTGAGATTTTCCGGCAGTCACCTGAGTTGTATAACCAGGAATTGACAAAAGAAAATAAAACAGATGACCCATTTGATTTTCCCGGCCTTAATATTACTTCGAGCGCTGAAGATAGTCGTGCAATTGTATTTAACCCCGGGCCGAAGGTGATTATCTCAGGTAGTGGAATGATGCACGGAGGCCGAGTGCTGCATCACGCAGTGAATTATTTGCCTGATAACAAAACGCGTTTGCTTATCGTTGGGTATCAGGCTCCGGGTACGCTTGGGCGTCATCTTTTGGACGGTGCTAAGAGTGTTGTGATTTATAATCAGGAGATTGCTGTAGCAGCTCATATTAGATCAGTTGAAGCGATGAGTTGTCATGCGGATCAGAAGAAGTTATTACAATGGCTCAGGCATATACATAGCGTGAAAAAAGTTTTTTTGACGCATGGGGAGGATGAGGCGAGGAATGTTTTGGGTGAGAAGATAAGGAGTGGGTTGGGGATTCAAGAAGTTGTGATGCCGAAGTTGGGGGAAAAATATAATCTTTTATATATTGGATTGTAAATTGTAAAGTTATTCAGCACCCCCAAATTTTAGTGATTAATTAACTTGTAACACGAGATGTAGTCTTATAGTAATTTAGTAATTGCATAGTGATATTTTATTTGTTAAACTGCATGAGTAAATTTATGAAACGAAATTATTCATTAGTCATGTATTGCTTCTTTTTTGCCCCTTAATTGGGCGGGAGAATTCGTGACTGAGTCACATTTTACCCCGCTGAGCGGGGTTTTTTTGTATTTAAATCCAATAACGGATCTAAATTTTATAACTGAATAATTTCGTAATATCTATGAACGTAGAGAGACAATCTTTGTATGTTAGTGATGGGGAACGACGAGCTGTGGGCGTTGGTTTTCACAATGCTGCTGATGTTTTGTGGGCATCGGATCGTGCTGTACAGGAAGCTGTAAAAAAACACTATCAACAACGGGGAGGGCATATACCCCTTGATAATGTTGATAAGACTTTTATGTTAGTGCAAGAACATGACGATCCTACTACTTCACAATTCCATTATCTATCTGATATAACCGGCAGAAGAATTGAGCCTAAAACAATAGAAGAAATTAAGCAAGAATCCAGAAAAACTTTGTCTCAAAAACCGCTTGTAGTTCCTTATATAAAGCTTCCTCTAACCGAGACATACTTAGAGCGTGAACTTGGGGCAGATGTTTGGGGTTTACCAGGGACTGTGGTGTCAGTTTTAAAAAATAAAGCTGAATTTCATGAAAGGATACTGAGGGCTGAAATAGACGGACTTCATGTCCCGGATTTTATAGTTACAGATGTAGATGATTTAACTATCAATTCAGAAGAATTTTACAGAACACATGTGAAAGATTTATACAAAAGATTCAAGATGGACGGGTATACTCATGGTCTAGTCTTGCGGCCGGCTGAGTCTGACGGTAACTTTGGTGCAGGTGTTGTGCGAGAGGAAAATGGACATGTTCTTTTTATGCCTGATGGCAAGATGGAAGGAGCATCCAGGCATCCAACATTTAATAGCGCATTAGCAAGAAGCCAAGAATATATGAGAAGTACAATGAATAGCGTAAAAGAAAAGAGGGTGGTTGTTAGTAGGTTGATTGATTTAGCTGATTCTCCGGGGATGTCTGTGGCTGTACTGGATGGTCAGGTAATATCGTTGGGCTGGAATGGACAGATAATAAAAGATGGTACGGCATGTGTTGGGACAAGTACATATAGACCTAAAGATGAATATTTACAACAAATACAAGAGGAGAATGAAGAAAAAACAGCGGGAGCATTCTCGGTGCTATTGAGTCAACTGACAAAGGGGCAAGGGATAGACTTGCAGACGGTACGGGGGATTGCAAATATTGATATCATGATTCCGGGAGAGCGAGAAAGAGAACTTCAGAGAAAACGTGGTGGAGACCCGCATTTATATGTTGCTGAATCAAATCCACGTTATACCAATATGACTGATGGGGTTTTGACCGCGGTTGCAGCGCAAAGATTACCGCAAACTGTACGTTCAATGCGGGTAGTGACTGCTGCAGGAATAGTATCGGAAGATAAGTATGCTCTTCCGGCTGGTGTTGATCCAAAAGCAGTGCGTGACGAAATTTATAAAAGTGATCTTAAATTAAAAGAAGAAGGTACGAGAGTGATAGCACGTATGACCGTTGCCCCTATGGGTGTTATATTTCTTGGTAATACTGAACTTGCCAGGCGCGAGCTTACGAATGTAGTGCATAAGCTCGCTGGGAAAAAAAGTGTAATTTAATTATTGAACAATGGATTTGTATTTGTTATACTGATTAAGTTGATTTATATGAAATACAGCAATAGATTAGTTAAGTTTTTCCTCCTTCTTAACACCCACTAATTGGGCGGGAGGATTCGTGATTGAATCAAATATACCCGCTAACTGAGCGGGTTTTTTTGTGTTATGAATAAAGAGAATGGAAACCAATCATTATTTGTTCCTATAGGCGAACTGCAAGTTGGTGTTGGTTATCATAATGTTCATCAAGTTGTTGGAGCATCCGATTTTGTACAAAAAAAAATAAAAGAAAAGTATCAGATGCGTTGTGGACATGTGCCGCTTGATGGTTTCGAACGTACTCATGTTTTGGTAGGCGAACATACGGATGCAACTACTTCACAATTAGATTATCTCTCCGATATTTTCGGTCGAAAAATTGCACCTAAGACAGTGGGGGAAATTAAACAGGAATCTAGTAAAGATGGTGGTCAGAAGCCATTGGTTGTTCCATATATTAGACTTCCTGAAGTAGATGTATCTATGCAGGAAAAACTCGGTGCGAAAGTGTGGGGACTGCCTGGAGGAATGGTGATTGCATTAAAAAATAAAGTAGAATTTCACAGGATGATTGAAAAAGCTCAAATAGATGATCTTCATGTGCCAGATTTTACTATTGCAAGAGTAGATGATTTGACTGCTAGTGCAGAAGAATTTCGATTGAGGCATGTAGAAGGTTTATACAAAAGATATGATATGAGTGATTATAACCGCGGACTTATGGTGCGAGCTGCCGAATCTGATGGCAACTATGGCGCAGCTATTGTTAAGGAGGTTAATGGAAATAAAATTCTTATGCCTGACGGAAAAATGGATAAATTTCAGAAACATGATACTTGGAAAGGGGCATTAGAAGCTTGTCAGGTATATATTAAGGAAGCGATGAATACGGCAAAAGAGGATAGGGTAGTTATTAGCAGGCTTATTGATCTTGCTGATTCTCCGGGTATGTCTGCTGCTATTTTAGACGGTCAGATGCTGTCTTTAGGATGGAATGGGCAATTATATAAAGATGGGACAGCATGTGAAGGTACAGGCACATATAAACCAAAAAATGAATATTTAAAACGTACACAAGTTTTGTATGAAGAAAAGGTAGCAGGGGCATTCGAAAAATTGTTGAAACAACTGGCAGATGAAAAAGGAATAGACTTCAGCGTAATAAGAGGATTTGTGAATATAGATATAATGATTCCAGGGCATAAGGAAAGAGAGCTTCAAAGAAGGAGGGATGGAGAAACATACTTTTATCTTGCCGAATCAAATCCACGTATTACTCATTTTACTGATGCAGTTTTGACAGGGGTTGCGGCCCAGAGGCAAAGGCAAACTGTAAATTCTATGCGTGAAATAATAGCTAAGGATTTACAAGCAGAAGACAGTTTTACACTACCCGAATATGTTGATCCTAGAAATGTTCGTGATATGGTTTATCAAAGAGACCTTGATTTAAGATATGGTGGTACAAGAATAATTACACGTATGTTGGGAATCCACAATGTGGGTGTCATATTCATGGGTGATACGGCTCGGGGCAGACGAGAACTTACAAATATTGTTGATAAACTAGCGGTGAAAAAGTGATATAAAAAATATATGCAGCAAAATATTCTAAAATTGGCTAGAAGTTTAATTTCCATTCCGTCTGTTCATGAGAATTCTCAGGGGCTAAAAGTTATTCTTGAGGTTGCAAAAAAAGAATTGCGGGGATTTCATATTGGTGAATTTGAGAGTGGCGGGGTTACTAGTATACTTTTCTCTAATACTACAAAGCCCACTAAGCAATTTAGAATTATTCTTAATGCTCATCTCGATGTTGTTCCGGGTACTGCAAAGCAGTATTCTCCGGAAGTGAAAGATGGTAAGTTGCATGGAAGGGGCGCATATGATATGAAAGCTGCGGCTGCGGTTATGATCTTACTTTTTAAGGAAATCGGCAAAAAAGTAGATTTTCCTCTTGGATTGCAACTTACAACTGATGAAGAGGTTGGGGGAGCAAACGGTACAGGATATCAAATAAAAAAGGGCTTACGTACTGATTTTGTCATAACCGGTGAAGGAACGAGTTTTCGTATTATTAATGAAGCAAAAGCCAGGATAATTCTAAAGCTCACGGCCAATGGAAAAACATCTCATGCCGCATACCCCTGGCTTGGAGAAAATGCTATTTGGAAGATGACACAGGCTATAAACAGATTATATAATGTATATCCACTACCGAGTTCTGAATGGAATGGAACAACGTTTAATATTACGACAATCAGTACTGATAATCATACTCTTAATAAAACTCCGGATTATTGCGAAGCTACGGTCAATATACGTGTAATACCGCAGGAAAAGGATACAATTGTAAGCGATATAAAAAAAATAGTGTCCGAAGATATTACTGTAGAGCAAACTGAGGATTCATATTTGCATCAGACCAATCCTGACAGCCCTTATATTAAAAAATTGCAAGCTGTAACGAAAGAAATACTGGGCATCGATGCAGTTTTGAGCCGGGCTCATGGTGGATCAGACGCATGTCATTATACAGCTGTGGGGTGTGAAGGTATTGAGTTCGGGCCTATTGGCGGCAATCATCATGCGGATGAAGAATGGGTTGATGTCGAGAGCTTGGTAGATTACTATAATATTCTAAAGAAATTTCTTTTGAGGTGTTAAAATGTGATTTTTAAAATAGGGTATTGACAAGCAGGGGTTTTTTGATTAACAATATAATAAGTGAAAAGAACTAAAGTAAAAAAAGTTAAGAGTTTGAGGACTGTTAAGGGCAGTAAACAGTTTACAGAGAAACATAAGCATTTCGAACATTTAATTGTAATATTTGCAGGTGTGGTAGTAGCTTTCTTCCTGGTGCTTACTAAATCTTCACAGTAAAATAAAATTTATACTTTGCTTCTTGGTGTATTATTTCCTTATTTATGCTAATATGACATTGATACAAGTTCCGCATTTGGCACATTGCGGCGTCAGGTTCTGCGGTGCTCGACAGCGTACGCTTTAGTACGCTTTACTCCGCTCCTCGACCCTTCCTTGCACTGTACTCAAATGCGAAACTTGTATATATAAAAAGGTGTATGGCGATTCAGACGGTTAATCCTACTACAGGCAAATTAATAAAACAATTCAAACCTACAACGGCTTCGGAAGTCGAAAGGCGTCTTTCTCGGGCGCAAAAGGCATTTCAGTCGTGGAGTAAGCTGACGGTAGCGGCGCGGATTAAATATGTTCAACGGCTTTCCGAGTATTTGGAAAAGGAAAAGCAGGTGTTGGGGAGATTGGTGACTTTGGAGATGGGACGGGTGTATGCGGATTCTGTGGCTGAGATTTCAAAGAGCGCTAGTGTATGTAAGTACTATATTCAAAACGGTGAGAAATTTTTGCAAGAGCAGCATGTGCCTACGGAGGCTGCAAAAAGTTATATCGAGTACGCGCCGCTTGGAATAATATTGGGCATTATGCCATGGAATTTTCCTTTTTATCTGGTTTTTCGTCCGCTTATTCCGGCTCTGGTTGCGGGTAATGTCTTTGTGCTTAAGCATGCGTCGAATGTTCCTCAATGTGCTCTGGCTATTGAGGAAATGTTTTCGGAAGACCGGGTTTCCGGCGGGAGTGTTTACTAATCTTTTTATTGAGGGCGGAAATGTCAGCCATGTGATTGCTGATGACCGGATCGCAGCGGTAACTCTTACAGGAAGTGAGGCTGCGGGGGCTAAAGTCGCGGGGCTCGCGGGGGCGCATTTGAAAAAGACTGTTTTGGAGTTGGGCGGATCGGATGCATTTATAGTTTTGGAAGACGCAAATATTGAGGAGGCAGTTACACAATCTGTAAAAGGCAGACTGATGAATGCCGGGCAGGCTTGTAATTCACCTAAACGGATTATTTTGACGCATAAAATTGCAGATCGATTTAAAGATTTATTTGTGGCGAAGTCGCGAAAGCTTAAGGTAGGGGATCCGATGGATCCTGGGACAGATGTTTGTCCAATGGCGCGTGAGGATTTGATTGAGGTTTTGGATGAACAAGTGTCAGGTTCTATAAAGCGCGGGGCGAAGCTTTTGCAAGGAGGTAGAAGGATCAAGAGAGCAGGATTTTTTTATGAAGTAACAGTTGTAGATAATGTGAAAAAGGGTATGCCGCTATTCGATGAAGAGGTTTTCGGGCCGGTTGTTGTGTTTATTACAGTTAAATCAGACGCAGAGGCAATACAAGTGGCGAATGATACGCATTTGGGGTTGAGCGCGAGTGTTTGGACAGGTGATATTAAGCGGGCGCATCATTTTATAGATAATTTGCATGTGGGTAATGTGTTTGTAAATCAAGTTGTGCGGTCAGATCCAAGGCTTCCTTATGGTGGAGTTAAAAAGTCAGGTTATGGGAGGGAATTGGGAGAGCACGGGATACGGGAGTTTACGAATATAAAGACGGTTGTTATTAAGTGAAGAATATATATTGAGCTTTTTTGTCATTAAATTTTTACCCTCACCCTGACCCTCTCCCTTAAAGGGAGAGGGAAGGTAAATGAAGAAATATGACATTTTTGGAAAAATACGAGCTTCTGAAAAAATCTATTCCTGTTCCGGCTGTGGCAAATGATGCGCAGTCGGTTGGTTGTGATTACTCGGATGGGATGATTGCTAGCAAAAACTGCTTCTTTTGTGAAGGAACTTTTCAGGAAGATTGCATTTATGCTTTTTATTCAGCTCATGCAAAAAGATTGGTAGATTGTCTTCAAACATCCCAATCGGAAAGATGTTATGAATGTGTTAGTTGCTTGAAGTGTCATAGTTGTATTTATCTTATAGATTGCAATAATAATACAGACTGTCATTTTTCCGCTTTATTAAACTCCTGTAACGATTGCTTCGGGTGTGTAGGTTTAACACATAAAAAATATTGCATTTTTAACAAACAGTATAATAAGGAAGAATACCTGAAAAAAGTTGAAGAGTTAAAAAAAGAAAAGCCCGAACAATTACTGGCTCAATTGCTTAAACTAAAACAGCAGATTCCGCATCCGGCAAGTCAGCAGTTCAATTGTGATAATTGTCCTTACGGTGATCATATCTGGGACTCCAAGAATTGTTATTGGTGTTTTAATAGTTTACTTAATGAAAACTCGGGATATACGTTTAATACAACCGGGCTCTTAAATTGCTGGGATATGCATTGAGGAGGAAAAACCAGCGGACCTAAAAGCGAGCGATGTTATGAGATGACTAATTCTCTTCTTAACTATGAGTGTGCATTTCTAAGCCATAGCGAAAACTGTACGAAATCCTGCTATGGCGCATGGCTTACTAATTGTACAGACTGCTTTGGTTGTATTGGGTTGAAAAACAAAAAATACTGTATTTTAAATAATCAGCTTACAAAAGATCAATATGAAATAGCGGTAAGAGAGGTTAAAAAAGAACTTGGGTGGACCTCTTGAAATTATGACCTTTCTTGAAAAATATGAGTTTCTGAAGAAATCTGTTCCTGTTAAGGCTTTACGGAATATTGAACCTGAAGGATGTGAATATAGTGAATTTTTGGATTACTGTAAAAATTGCATTTACTGTTTCGAGTCAGCAAAGTTAATAGATAGTTTGTATACAGTACTTGGCATTTGGGGAACAAAACTTGTAGATTGTACTTCAGTAACAGAATCAGAGAAATCTTATTATTGTATTGATTCTAATAAATGCTACAACAGCACATATTTAATGGACTGCAATAATTGTACTGACTGCCATTTTTCAGCATTTTTAAACAATTGTACAGATTGCTTCAGATGCGTCGCCATTACTCATAAAAAATATTGTATTTTCAACAAACAGTACACAAAACAAGAATATTTTAAAAAAATTGAAGAATTAAAAAAAGAGAATCCTGAAAAGTTACTCAATAAAATGATTGATTTAAAAAAACAGATACCTCATCCGGCAAGCCAACAATTCAGCAGTGAGAATTGCCTGTACGGGAATTACATATATAATTCTAAAAACAGTTACTGGTGTTTTAATAGTTATTACATTGAAAATTCAGGCTATAATTTCATCAGCGGAAATGTTAAGAATTCTTGGGATTTATATTTTTCCGGAAGCTCTGACAAGTCTGTTGTGACTGAGCGCGGTTATGAATTATATGCTTCCGGCAGGACGATTTATAATTGCGCATTCTTATCTGACAGTATTTATTGCACTGATTCTTTTTATAGTGATAATCTTATAAATTGCTCCTACTGCTTTGGGTGTGTGGGACTAAAAGGTAAAAAATACTGCATCCTCAATAATCAACTCACAAAAGACCAATATGATAAAGCTGTGAAAGAGATCAGAAAAGAGCTTGGGTGGAAATATTAGTTGTAGTAAAAATATTTATTTGGTAGAATGTCCTCATGTCAATATCATTTCCAATTACTATTAAAATTATTTATGAACCTGAAGCAGTTGATGCGCCGTATGTAGCTTATATTCCTGAATTTGATATTTCCTCTTGTGGGAAAACAGAAGAAGAGGCAAAAAAACACGCAAGGGAAGTTCTTGAAATTACGCTTGAAGAAGTAGAAAAAAAACATAAACTTGAAGAATTTCTCAAGCAAGCCGGAATTTCTATTAAAAATTCAGGCTCATTTCCTAAAATAAGCTTTGAACCTTTTATATTTCACTCTTAATGCCCGCAATTAAACCGATTAATTACAGAAAACTTAGAAAAGTATTTGAAAAATTTGGCTGGAAATATGATCGGACAAAAGGTGACCATCTAATTTTTATTAAAAAAGGCTATCTTAGGCCAGTAGTCATTCCCACATATAAAACAGTTCCGGTTTTTATTATCAAGAACAATTTGCGTACAGCAAATATAACGAATGAGGAATATTTTGAGATTTTAAAAAATTTATAAAATAATTATGACCTTTCTTGAAAAATATGAACTGCTGAAAAAATCTGTTCCTGTTCCGGCGTTGGCACTTGGGCCTTTTACGGTTGAGACGGTGTACGCTAATTTTGTCTATAGAAGTAAAAATTGTTACTTTTGCTTTGACGGATTCAAGTTGGAAGACAGCATGTATACGACGATGGGGGTTTGGGGGAATAAGCTTGTAGATTGTGAAGCAGTTACAGAATCAGAAAAATGTTATAAATGTATAGATAGTAATAAATGTCATAGTTGTACATACTTAGTAGAAAGTAATGAATGCAGCGATTCCCACTACTGCGCTTTTTTAAATTCATGCACTAATTGTTTCGGTTGCGTTGCTCTCACCCACAAGAAATATTGTATTTTTAACAAACAGTATACTAAAGTAGAATATTTTAAAAAGGTGGAAGTATTAAATAAGGAAAAACCGGAGAAAATACTTGAGCAAATGTTTGATCTAAAACAGAAGTTACCTCATCCTGCAAGTCAGCAATTCAATAGCGAAAATAGTCCATATGGCAACTATATTTATAATTCGAAAAACAGCTACTGGTGTTTTAATAGCTACTATTGTGAAAATTCCGGTTATAATTTTGCAGCTGTAGCAACTAAGAATTGTTGGGATGTGGTTTTTGCTGGTGGAGATCAAGCATTAAAAAAAGTTTCTGAGCGATGTTATCAGCTTATGGACTCAATTAATTGTTATGATTGTGCGTATTTACAAAATAGTTCAGAGTCTACGAATTGTTATTATGGCGAAATGCTTAGAAATTGTTCAGATTGTTTCGGTTGTGTGGCGTTAACCAATAAAAAATATTGCATCTTGAATATTCAACTCACAAAAAACCAATACGAAAAAGCTATTAAAGATATCAAAAAAGAGTTAGGATGGAATTAGTAGAATTATGACCTTTCTTGAAAAATATGAACTTCTGAAGAAATCTGTTCCGGTTCCGGCTGTTTTTTCAACTAATTCGTTTGATAGTGAATTTGTTGATACAGTCGTTGACTGTAAGAATTGTTATTATTGTTTCGATACTTACTTTCTTGAAAATGCTATGTATACAAGTTTTGGAGCATATAATAAAATGCTTGTAGATTGTCATGGAATGGTTAATTCAGAAAAATGTTATGAAAGCTTCGATGGCACAAAATGCTATAATTCTACCTTCTTAATGGATAGCAATAGTAGTAATGACTGTCATTATTCATCCTATCTCACAACATGCAGCAATTGCTTCGGCTGTGTAGGTCTGACTCACAAAAAATATTGTATTTTTAATAAGCAATACACAAAGGAAGAATATATTAAGAGAGAAGCGGACTTAAAAAAAGAAGGACCTGAAAAGATGCTTAAGCAAATGTTTGAATTAAAACAAAAGATACCACATCCTGCAAGTCAGCAATTCAATAGCGAAAATTGTCCATATGGCAATTACATTTTTGATTCAAAGAATTGTTATTGGGGTTTTTTGGTAAATTATTCTGAAAATTCCGGATATTTATATAATAGTGGTACGATGAAAAATTGTTGGGATATGTTTTTTTCAGGGGGAAATTTTAACCAAAAATTTTATGCTGAGCGATGTTATGAACAGATGAATACCGGTTTTTGCTACAACTGCGCATTTCTTGCCAGCAGTCAAAACTGTTCAAATTGTTATTATGGTGAAATGCTTAGAAATTGCTCGGACTGCTTCGGTTGCGTGGGGTTATCAAATAAAAAATATTGTATATTAAATAACCAATTAACTAAAGACCAATACGAAAAGGCTGTTAAAGAGATCAGAATAGAGCTTGGGTGGGGGTTTTAAGGATGTACATAGTTTACATGTTGACAAAATATACATAAATATGTATATTTGAGCTATTATGACACAGGTAATGAGTATTAAAGATACAAGAGATAAATTGGCAGAAGTGGTAAATCATGTAAGTGCTACAGGTGACGCTGTGGTGATTACTAAGTTTGGTAAACCCAAAGTCATGATTGTTCCCATATCGGATAAGAAGCAAAGTGTTTCATCTGCGTTAGACGAGAGTTTTGGAATATGGAAGGATAGGCGCGATATAGGCGATACCGGCAAGTGGGTCAGAAACTTAAGAGATAAAATGAGTCGAAGACATGAGTAGATATTTAGCAGACACTACGGTACTTATAGATCATCTACGAAGCGATATACAGGCAAAACAGTTTTTAAAAAAACATGCTCCTTATTTATCTACGGTCACAGTAGCAGAACTGATACAAGGCACTAAAAACAAAAATGAGTTAAATGTTGTATTAAGAGTATGCAAAGCATTTACAGAATTGGAAATAACTAAAAAGATTTCTAATAAGGCTATAAACTTATTAGTAGATTTTCATTTGTCTCATGGGTTACGCTTTTTGGATGCTATAATTGCATCGACTGCGATAGAAAACAATTTGATCTTGGTAACGAAGAATATGAAAGACTTCAGGTTTATAACAGGTCTTAAAATAATATCTCAAAAAGAGATTTTTTAGATGTGTGAGTTTTTGTTGGAGAAAGATTTTCAGGTTATTACTACGTGAGTTATATCAGATGAAAAGAGTACTACAAACATTTAAAATTATAGTATAATAAGAGGTATGAAAAAATTACTTGTTACTATTACGGAAAAGCCGCAGGTCTATCCGATTATTATTGGTGAGGATCTTGTCGGGACGATAGATTCGCTTTTTGACTTTGGAAAGTATTCTAAAATCGCTATTATAACCGGCAGTAATGTGCCGGAGGAGTGGATGAAGAAGTTGCGGGAGTCGCTTCCTTTTGAGTCACATGTTATCAAAGTTCCCTCGGGCGAGAAGGCGAAGACTATTGATACGGTTATTAATATCTGGAATCAATTGCAGAAGTTGGGGATGGATCGCAAATCGTTGGTTATCAATTTGGGCGGGGGAGTGATCTGCGATATGGGTGGATTCGCGGCAAGTACGTATTTGCGGGGTATTGATTTTCTTCATATTCCTACAACGGTTATCGCGCAAGTTGACGCAAGCGTTGGAGGCAAGACCGGAATAAATTTCAATAATAATAAAAATTATATCGGTGTTTTTCAGCATCCAATTGGCGTGGTAATTGATGTGGATACACTGTCGACGCTTCCAAAGAGGATATACAATCAAGGATTTGCTGAAATTATTAAGCATGGTCTTATCGCTGACCGAGCATATTTTGAGTTTGTAACTTCGAAAAAACCGCAGGATTTTAATACGTCAGAGCTTACGCAAATGCTGGCAAAATCCAATGAGATCAAAACCAGGATAGTTGAGGAGGATCAGAGAGAAAGGGGTATCCGGAAAATTGTAAATTTTGGGCATACTATCGGGCACGCTATTGAGTCGCTTAGTTTTGAGACAGATACGCCATATCTGCATGGGGAGGCGGTGCACGTGGGTATGCTTGTTGAGACAAAAATTTCCGAATTGACTGATTTGCTGCAACCTACGGATGCGGCTCTTATCTACGAGCGTCTTAAGCAAACCGGTCTACCGGTCAGTGTGAGTAAAATTAAAATTGAGGATATTATTAAAAAAATTAAATCGGATAAGAAAGCAGTTCGCGGGCAAGTTAATTGGACTTTGCTTAATGCGATTGGGCACGCGATTTATAATCAGAAGGTTGATGATAAAATAGTTCAGAAGGCTCTTGCTACTGTGGTTAAATAGAAATATAGATTCAATTTATGTCTAAAGTGTTGATAATTGAGGATGATGAGAGTTTGCGAGCTGTTTACCGGGAAGAATTTGAAGGAGAAGGATTTACAGTCGAAACCGCGAATGATGGTCAGGAGGGGATTGAAAAGTTGGCTTCATTTCTACCGGATGTATTGCTTCTAGATATGCTGATGCCGAAAAAGAGTGGATTTGATGTGTTAAAGCATATGAAAGATAATCCGGAATATAAACATATTTCTACTCTTGTTATTACAAATATATATACAGATTCACGAGATCTGGTGCAGAATTGGGGGGTTTCATTTGTTCTACTTAAGGTGGATTATACCCCGGGTCAGATAGTTGCGAAAGTGAGAGAACTTCTTAAAAACTAAATTCTTAAAGAATCACCATTTCTTTTTAGCCATGTACGATATTGTCTATAGAGGGGGAACATTTTGCGTACTTTTTCCCAAAATATTCTTGAATGATTCATTTCTACGAGATGGGCGAGTTCGTGAGATATGACATAGTCGATAACGGGTTGAGGAGCCATGATGAGGCGCCAATTGAAGTGTAAGTTTCTTTGGCTGTTGCATGAGCCCCAACGAGTTTCCGCATCTGTGATACTCACAGTATGATATTTTAATCCTGAAGTATTGGAAAAATAATTTAATCTTTTTTGGATCATATTACGCGCTTGTTGTTTGTACCAGGCAGTTAGATAGCGCTTGGTGATTGCCATGTTCCTGCTTGTTACATAGAATTTGTCAGTAAATTCCACGATGCTTTTTGTATTTTGCCGAACTTCAAGCGGATATTTTTTTCCTAAGTACCAGAATTCTGTAGTTTTTTTTGATTTGTCCATATACGACTTACGCAGTTGTCATTCCCGCGAAGGCGGGAATCCAGAATTTATAAATATTATTTTCCGTACAAATGCGTAGGCTGTCCATGTGGGGTTAAAGATCAAAGTTATTTATACTACTGTTTTTTGAGGCTTGTAGTCAAGAGCGTTAAAAAAATTGACAATAAACCTATAGTTGTGATATAAAGCTAATCAATATGGTTGAAAGATTAGCACATCCAAGGAGTGAAGTAGTGGTTTTAATGTGGTCGAGAGTTAGCGAATATATATCTATACCCCACACATCGGAATTGGTTACCGCGACATTTCAGTCAATCTGGAAGGAGCGGGAATCTAGAGTTGCTCATTTACTTGAGGAACCATTTAATCCTATTGCGAATTGTGATCGTACCACACAAGAAATAGCTAAGTCTGAAAAAGAGGGAAAAAGGCTTGGCTATTTACCACCTGAACTTGCGGCAGGGGAAAACCGTCATATCTTAGCTGCCATGTTCCCTCAAATGGAAAGCCGCAGCTGTCAAGAAGGAAATATTGTTACCAACCAATATTTACCCTTCGGGTGGTTTGATTATGAAGCTGCAATAGAAGCTCCTTATCTCGAGACAAATGAAGTTGAATTAAGAGAATTGTTTGACAGAGAAGGACGAAAAGGCATAAATCTAACACAATACATTGTAGCTGGGCAGGATAGCAAGCTTTTTACTGGAAGAAATCTTGATGAAGTTGGGACATGGGTTCGCCTACTGGGTTCCCGCAAAGGCGGCCGCGTGGTCGATGCCAACTTTAGTCCTTTCAACACCCTGTACGTGGGCTGGGAGCTTGATCCTCGGTTTCACGATGACGTACTTGGTGGTCGTTCCGTGGGAGTAAAATAAACTAAGTCGATATCCCCTTTATCATTGTTTTGATCTTAGTATTTTCTCATTGAAGAATGGACAATAACCTTTTTTGAAATAACCGATAGATCTGGAATAAACTTTCCGGTACCACAACCAAAATCCAAAACTATTTTATTTTTTAATTTAGGCCTTAGAAAGCTTACGACCTTTTTAGGAAAATCTTCTGCAAGGCTAAATTGATCATAAATGTCTGATTTAATAGTAAAAATATTAGAAGTTGCTACAAGTCTATCGTTTATCATAAAAGTTATACCAAATTGTTTAGGATATTATACTACCTCAGTCAAAGAAGATTATTGAGGTTCCGGGGGGAGGAATTCTTCTCCGCCGCTGTCGTTTGAGGCGGGTTTTTGGGGATATTCGTGGGGTTTGAGCCAGTAGATATAGGGGCATCCTGTTGCTTTTCTTGCTTTGGAATCCCAGCCGGCGGTGCTGCATTTTTTCATTTTTTTGCCGCTAACAGTCGTGTAGAGGATTAGTTTGCTGCCACACTCTGGGCATTCTTCGTCAAGCTGTTCCGTCGTGCCGTTTATCCACTCGACATAATCACATCCTACAGTTTTCTTGGTTACTTTGTCCCAACTTCCGGTTGAGCATTTTTTCATTTTCTTTCCAAAGCGGGTGACCGCGAGGACTAATTTTGAACCGCATTTGGGACACTTTTCATCTAACTCTTGCGGTTCAACTTCAAGCCACTTTACGTAGTCACATCCAATAGTTTTTCGCGTTTCCATATCCCAGGATCCAGTGGAGCAGCGTTGTAATTTTCTTCCTGTTTTTGTGAGTGTTATTTCTCCGAGCGGGCTGCCGCATTTGGGACAGATATCCTTTGATGGGTTCTGGACTGTGTCTTTTGGGATTGTTTTATCGTCGGCTTTTGCCATGTGTTTTATATTACTGTTTTTTGAACCTTGAAGTCAAGAGTGCTCTTGCATGTTTGCAACTTTTGATGAATAATTGATATTAAGATGGAAAAACAACAAAATGGAATTGGATTTGGAATGCTTTTGGGAGGAATAGGTGCGGGGATTTTTATTATTATGGTTATTTTTTTAGCGTTTAAATACTTCAATGTTAATTCTTTACAAGAAGTACTTTATCCCGGCTCTTCCCAACCAAGTCAGTCAGCAAAACAAAATACTAGTGATATAGATCCAGCAATAATTATCGCGAAGGTTGGTGCTGAAAATATTTATCAAATAGATTTAGATATGGAGATTTCCGGTTATCCAATGCAAATAAATGAAGATATTAAGAAGCTGCTACTGCAAAAAGTTGTAAAAGATTCAATAATTTTGCAAGCGGCTAATGCTGAAAAATTAATAGATCTTGATGAAAGCGTATTTAATTCACTACAAAAGGATTACATAAAACGGACAAAGCTTGTTGCGGATGCCCGAACAATCTATGAAAACAATCAAAATAGTATCAGCGGAAGCGTAATTTCTATCTGGTTTTATAATATGCAACCCGGTGCGGTTGGATATGATAAAGGGAAAGAAATAGCATTTAACAAAATCACTACATTACACAGCAACTTAAAAAGTAAAAAGATTACGATACAACAGGCTGCCCAAGTGATAATAGATGACAAATCATTGGCGCAGGTTGATGAATCGTATGATTCAAACGCGATACTTACTTTTAAAGCAGAACCCAAAGATGAAATTACCTTTGATCCTGTTTTTGACAGTCTAATCCGGCAGCTAGCGCAAGGTCAAATATCTAATATTTATTTGGCTAAAGATAAAAACAGGGATACAGATAAGATGATAGATGCAGTATATATGTTTGCCCAAGTGAATGAGAGAAATACAACCGGAAAGACAATTGATTTTGACATGTGGTACGGACAAAAAGAAAAAAGCTATGAAATTGTTTACTATTAAAATATTTATATCTTTAGTATTTTTCTTAGTGCTGTTATTTTCTGCAGCAGCGGAAGTGAATGCTAATGTACCGGATGTGATCGGACAAGTAGTCACTTCAACCGGCGCTCCTGTGAGCGGAGTATGGGTGAAATGGACAGATGGTGAAGGGCATTATAGATATGACAAGACAGATGGTAATGGCAATTATTTTTTTATATCTTGGGATGCTCTTAGTACAGCACAAAAAACTTCGCTTATGAATACAAACATTGATACAAACCTTGATGGGTCAAATGACACTAATCAGGCAAATGATAATGGGGGGAGGGCTTTTAGTTGTTTGACAAATAAGCATGCTTTCAGCGTAGTACGTCCTGTGGGAATGACAGGGAATTTTAGTACAATAACTAATATAACAGTAAACAATGGAAATAATACAATTGTTTTAAGTGATATGATTTTCACGTCTACTGCAGCTACGCCAACTCCCTCTCCAACATTTACTCCCACACCAACACTAAATCCTTTATTTACCCCCACACCTACAGTGACGCCAGGAGGACCGACACCAACTCCTCCAGGACCCACCTCGACACCAACGCCCTCACCTACACCTGTACCAACTTCAACGATAACCGGGAGAATCTTCATTGACACTAATTTGAATGGAACACAAGATGGCGGAGAGTCTGCATTTTCGGGGGGGGCTGAAATTATCGTCACGGGGACTTCTTATGCTAGAACAATAACAGACGGGGCAGGAAATTATTCATTCCCAAGTCTTTTTGTTGGTTCTTATACTGTATATGTGTCTATTCCTAATAATTATAGCTCAACAACTTCTACAAATGTAAATGTAACTATAGCTCCGGGTGGTATTGTGAATTATGGTATCGTCCCTTCGTTTTCCGTAATTGGAAACATATTTAACGATATTAATAAAAATCTCAGGATGGACAGCGGTGAAACAGTCATACCAAATGCAGAAGTGGATTCAACAGGAGGGACATTTGCCCAGAATAATGGTATTTATGAAATTCAAGATCTGAAAGCCGGAACATACACAATAACTTACATAACTCCATTGCCAAATGGTTTTTATATGATATATCCTAAACCACCTTCATTTCAGGTTACAGTTGGCCCGGGTTGTATTACGGATACTACAACAGGCGCTGTTTGTTCTGCGCGAGGTGATATTACAGATCTGAATTTTTCAGTAAGTGATTCGTGGCCCTGGCTGCAAACCTATGGCTTGGATCTGCGTTTTGACAATGGTGTGACTAATCTCCTCCCAGCAAGTACAACATGTGGAGGAGGTTCATACGCTTCAGGGACAGGAGGAGGATTTTCAACTCCCGGTATAAACTTTACCGGTGACTCGAGCGCAGACTTTGGACAAGGATCAGCTTCAAGCAATAATTGGGTGGTAGGTGGAATATCTTATCCTGAAGTTTTCAAAGGTAACAATCCTTTGAAGACCTCTACACAAAGTCTTCGCACATTGGCTCAAAAAGCAGGGATTCCCTTAATTTCCCTAAGCAGTGTTGCCGGGTGCTCAAATCCTGCAACTGACTGTAATCTGCCTAATAATTTGGCGCAAGGAGTCTATGTTACAAATGGGGATATACGATTTAGAAGACAGTTTACCAGTACATTTGTGACCGGGAACACATATGTGTTTATCACAGGAAACAACAGTAATATGTTTTTCGAGAATAATGCAAGAACAATTGTGCCACTTGGAGCTACGGTTATTTTCTCAGCGGGACTTGATATGTTGATTGACCCAACAATTCGCCCAGCAACAAACACTTGTCCTGTACCCGCCGGGCAATTACAGGGTATATTCAGTGCTGACAGGCATATCATCATCTCAGGCAATAATGGGGATTGTTTGCTACCTGCCGATTCAATGCTTAATATTGACGGCACATTGATTATCAATGCAGAAAAAATCTCAGGTAAATTTCAGAACCAGAGAGACCTATGTGCCGATAATCGTTCTTTTCCTTCTTTAACAATTAAAGCCAGAGCTGATTTTATTCTCAATACTCCCGGTTTTCTGACACAACAACAAACAATTACATATGAGGAGACGCCGTAGAATTATTTTTGGATTCTATTTCTTTTTGATTTTTTTCTTCTTGTAAATTCGCGGAAATAGTGATTGTGAAGTTTTTTAAATTCCTTGTGTAATTTTTCAAGTTCTTCATCGGAAAGATCTTCTATATTTACCAAGCTATTTCTAGCTCCTTTTACTGCCCTGATTAATTCATCTAATTTTAATTGTGTTGCTTTCGCGTCTCTGTTTTGCGTGTTCTGGATTAGAAAGACCATGAGGAAGGTTATTATAGTTGTTCCGGTATTGATGACTATTTGCCAGGAATTAGAATAGTTGAAGTATGCCCCGGATACAGCCCAAGCGAGAATTAAGAGCAAAGCAGCTATAAATGTCCAAGGAGCTCCTACTGCATAGGAAATTTGGTTTGCTATTTTGTGAAATGAGTCATTCATATATTTTGGGTGGAGCTGAAAGTGATTATAGCATATGTATTTCAGGTCAAAAGTCTTATGCAAATATTAAGAAGAATGTGGTATATTGTAAAGGATAAGACCCACCATTTCCCGATTAAATCGGAGAGTCCTGCCTGCAGACGCCTTGAGCGTCAGCGATTGACGGGCAGGGCTTTAGCGGCGGGTAAGAGGGGAGGTGAGGATATGGATAATAATCAAGAAAATACAAATACAACACCAAGCCAGTCTAGTGGGCAGGGAAAAAGTGGTATGAATCTTTTTATTCCTATTGCAATAGTTGGTCTAATAGTAATAGTTTTGGTAGGAATATTTGCTTTTCAAGGACAACAAAAAGAAAGTCCATCAGTTGTCAAGGAAACAGAACAAACTCCGACTAATGCCGGTAATTCAACTGAAACTCCAACAATAGTTTCTCAAGCGACAGATTATAAAGATGGTACATATAAAGCGATTGGAAATTATACAAGTCCAGGTGGAGCTGAGCAGATTGATGTTTCTGTTACTATTAAAGACGATATCATTGAGAATGCGGAGGTAAAGTCGATTGCGCAGCGGCCAAATACAATAAAATTCCAAGGTATATTTGTTGCGAATTATGAACCATTTGTTGTCGGGAAAAATATTGATGAAGTAAAGCTCGATAAAGTATCGGCTTCTTCTTTGGCTCCAAAGGGATTTAATGACGCGCTTGAGAAAATAAAGGCTGAGGCAAAAGCATAGATATAGATTATTGATCTATTGTGCCGCGGGTCCTGTCGGTCGTTTCGTCTGCGCATGTCAAGGAAGTGAGCTCGGATTTTGTCCTCCGCTCCGTCCGACAGCATCCTTCGCTTCGCTTGGTCTAGGCGCTCGAGGGGGACCACGCCCGCCACCCGCTTGCGGTCTATGGTTTTGACAAATATATGCTAAGTTGGGTATTTGATGCGATTGGTACTAAGTGGCAGATTGATATTAATTCTTCGTTGCCGGTTAATAAACGGATTTTTTTGGAAAAACTTATACGGAAACGGATTGATGAATTTGATAAAACTTATTCAAGGTTTCGTTCTGATTCACTTATTAGGAAGTTAGCTGTAAAAAAAGGGAAGTATCTTTTGCCTCCTGACGGAGATGCTTTGTTTAAATTTTACGATCAGCTTTACAAGTTGACGGGAGGTTTATTTACTCCACTGATAGGGCAAGTGCTGGTAGATGCGGGTTATGATGAAACTTATTCTTTAAAGCCTAAAAAACTCCACCATCCGCTATCTTGGGATGAGGTATTAAATTATTATCCACCGGATAACAGTCGGCACCCGGCCTCGCCATATGTAATTATAAAAAAACCTAGTATTCTTGATTTTGGCGCAGCAGGAAAAGGGTACTTAATTGATATCGTGAGTGAAATTTTAGAAGAGAAAGGTGTCGCTTCTTATTGTATTGATGCCGGAGGAGATATTCGATATCGCAATGATAAAAAGAGAACGCTTCGGGTAGGGCTGGAGAATCCTGACAATTTTCAACAAGTTATTGGAGTAGCAGAAATTACAAATGAAAGTATTTGCGGCTCTGCTGGAAATAGGCGGAAGTGGGGGAAGTATCATCATATTATTGATCCTTTTACTTTGTCCTCTCCACAAACTATTCTTGCTACATGGGTTATAGCGCCGACAACAATGCCGGGTACCAGTCGGTACCCGACTATGCTTGCTGATGGATTGGCAACGTGTTTATTTTTTGTCTCACCTGAAATACTCTTGAATAAATTTAGTTTTGAATATATTATTATGTATAGTGACTATTCGATAATGAAGTCAGTTGGGTTTAATGGGGAGCTCTTTGTTAATGAATGATGACTGATTATTGATGGGGTTGTGGCAGAAGTTTTTGATTAAGTATGATAAGGTTTGTTGATAATATTATTAATTCAATAACGATGTATAGGCTTGTTCTATACGGATTAATCGTACTGGCAGCATATGCTATTGTATGTGGGTTTTTGGGTGTTCTTCCTTATAGCGGACTTCAAATGATTGCTTCAGTTATATTGTGGCTTCTTGTTTGTTATGTCGCAAATTGGCTGCTTGCAAAAGTTTTTAATGCTCAAACAAATGTAGAATCCTGGGCAATTACCGCGCTTATTCTTTTCTTTCTATTTATGCCACTAACACTTCAGCCAGAATCAGTGTTATCAGAAGTGTGGATACCTATTCTTGCAGGAGTAATTGCTATGGCTTCAAAATATATATTTGTAATAAAAAGACAACATATTTTTAATCCTGCCGCGTATGCTGCGGTAGTTCTAAGTTTTAGCCCCAGTACTGTAGCATTATGGTGGATCGGAAGTCCTGTAATGTTGCCTATTACGCTAATTGTGGGATTTCTGATTGTCCGAAAGATCCGCAAATTTAGCATGTTTTTTTCTTTTGTTGCGGCCAGCTTAGTCGGGACATTTATTTTGGGAATCCAAACGCAGAATTTAAGCACGGATCTTTTTGTTCAAATGATTCTCTCGGGACCACTTATATTTTTGGGCACAATTATGCTTACTGAACCATTAACAACACCGCCACGGAGAAAATTGCAGATGATTTATGGTGCTCTCGTTGGGATACTTTCTACATTACAATTTAATATTGGTCCACTCTATTCAACGCCGGAGCTGGCGCTGTTTATAGGGAATATTTTTTCCTATATTGTCGGTCCAAAACAAAAACTATTTCTTTATCTTAAAGAAAAAAGTGAGATCGCAGAGAACACACATGAATTTATTTTCGAGTCTCAAAAGTTAAAGGCTAAAGCCGGACAATATTTGGAATGGACATTGCCCCATCCCAGCCCAGACAGCCGGGGTGTGAGAAGATTTTTTACTATTGCTTCATCCCCAACAGAGGGCGAGGTTAGGCTTGGGGTAAAGATTGGTAAAAATGTGAGTAGCTTCAAGAAACAACTTTTATCTCTTGAGAAAAATGCTCCGGCAATCGCAACTTCGTTGGCTGGAGATTTTGTACTGCCGGATGATCATAGAAAAACACTGGTTTTTATAGCCGGAGGTATAGGCATAACGCCATTTCGTAGTATGGTAAAATATTTGCTAGATAAACAAGAAAAGCGGACTATAACTTTGTTATATTTCAATAAAAATGTTAGTGAGATCGCATATAAAGAAATTTTTGATCAAGCGGGGGATAAAATGGACATGAAAACTGTGTATATTCTTACTGATCGCGAACGTATACCTTCAGGATGGAAGGGTGAGGTAGGCAGGCTAGACGCGCAAATGCTTTCTCGTGCAGTTCCTGACGCCGCGACGAGAATATTTTATCTTTCCGGGCCAAATGCGTTGGTGAATAATTATAAGCGTATACTTTTGGCTACCAAGATAAGCCGGAAAAATATAGTCACAGATTATTTTCCGGGGTTTTAAAGATGAAAACTAAATTAATTATTTTAGGGATTGTTGTAATTGTGGTTATTTTTATACTAGGGTTGGTTTCAAATAAGAGCACGCCTCCTCCTGAGACTGAACCGAATACAACAATAAAGCCGACAGTCGAAGTTGACGCTGACGAGGTCAGTATAATCGCCGAGAATTTGGATACACCTTGGGGTATAGCTTTTCTACCTGATAATATTATATTGATTACTGAACGACCAGGGAGAGTTAGGCTAATTGGAGCCCATGGAGGATTACAATATGATCCGGTCATAGTGTTAAATCAGGTAAAAGAAGTTGGCGAGAGTGGTCTGCTTGGAATTGCTCCACATCCGGATTTTTTGGGGAATCAGTATGTATATCTATACTACTCATATGGTGTTCAAGTTAATAGGCTTAGGAATGATACAATTAATAGAGTGGTAAGGATGAAATTTCAGAATAATAAACTTATAAATGAACAAATTATTGTAGACGGCATTCCTGGTTCGGATAATCACAACGGCGGAAGAATGCATTTTGGGCCGGATGGCTATTTGTATATTACTACGGGAGACGCGCAGGATGTATCACAAGCACAGGATACTTCTTCATTGGCAGGGAAGATTTTACGTGTTACAGATGAGGGCAAACCAGTTTCCGGGAACCCATTTGGTAATTTAATATATTCATACGGGCATAGAAATCCGCAGGGAATTGCCTGGGATTCGTTTCGCAATTTGTGGGCTACGGAACATGGAAGATCAGGAGTTGCTTCAGGTTATGATGAATTGAATTTTATCCAAAGTGGCAAGAATTATGGATGGCCTGATATTCAAGGCGATGAAACTGCGAGTGGGATGGAAAAGCCTATACTAAATTCAGGCGCTACTAATACATGGGCGCCGTCCGGGGCTGCTTTTGTGGAATCATCTCTTTTTTTCGGAGGCTTGAAGGGGGAGGCATTGTATGAGGCGGTAATTGGAGATATTGAAGTAACAGAACTGAAAGAACACTTTAAAGGACAGTTTGGAAGAATACGAGATGTAGTTTTGGGGCCGGACGGCATGCTTTATATTACGACCAGTAATCAAGATGGCCGTGGAAACCCTGCAAGCGTAGATGATAGAGTAATACGGGTTAATCCACAAAAACTTTAGAATTATTTTCTTATTGATCTTCTTACTTTTTTACAGCGACTTTCTTTTTTTCAAAAGGTATGATAGTCTATTGACAATTTTGATATACATAGTCCCGCATAGCAGGGTAATTATTTTAACTTATGACAAAGGAAAAATTGGGAAAAATCAAAAAATTCCTGAGAGAAAATGCAAACGCAATACAAAAGCTTGCCACGGCGCATCATAAAGAATTTCTTGGGGGCCTAGCCTACAGAAATGAATTTATCGAAAAATATCAGGAAAATCATATTAAGATTGTCAATGAATTTGCGAACTATCTGGATGTTAGGGATATAAAGAGCGGTATTAAAATCTTTAAAGATCTTGGTGAAAAGCTGGCAAAAGATTCAGTGAAAGATAATCTAACCCTTGAAGATGCAATAGACGGCACATTATTTTTAAAACAAGCAGTATGGCAAATGCTTGAAGAGCAAGGATTACTTTCCTTATTATCAACAGACGAATTTTATTTTATAAGTCAGAGAATTGGTACTTATTGTGATATCGTTGCTTCAAAAATTGCCTTTTCTTACCACCACTTTTATATTCTACAGATTAACGAAGAGAAAAAGAGACAGGAAGAGGCGGAACAACGTATTTCGAATATCCTGGAAAATATTCCGGACGGCTTTGTCTCTTATGATCGCGACTTTCGATATGTCTATGTAAATGAAAAAGCTGCACAGATGGCCCGGATGAAAAAGGAGGAAATTATCGGCAAGACGATATTTGAAATATTTCCTGTGTTTGTTGGCACTCATGCATTTCAGGAATATCAAAGAATAATGCGTGAGGGGAAGCCCGGACAAGTTGAGTATTTTTCTCCCCGTGTGCAGCGATGGGTGCGGGTTCATCTCTATCCTTCTAAACAGGGAATGGCTAATTTTATTGTGGATATTGCCGAGAGGAAACAAACAGAAGCGCATCAAGAGTTTTTGGAGAAAGTAAGCACGATATTGGGTATGTCTATTGATTATAAAACAACATTGAATAATATCGCAAAGTTGATAATTCCATATCTTGCCGACTATTGCCGTATTGTTTTAGTTGATGAAAATAAAAGAATTCAGGAAATAGCAGTAAATCATGTAGATCCGAAAAAGATTTCACTGGTAAAGAAGCTCTATAAATTGTATAAAGAGGAAAAGAGCGTTAAGGTAGGGGTTTGGAAAATAATTGAAACTGGAAAATCAGAACTCGTAAGTAAAATAACCCCTGAGAGATATAAGGGCTTAAATCCGGAAATTCTACATATCGTAAAAGAGCTTAATGTGCATTCGCATATGGGTGTACCTATGGCTATTGGCGATAAAATTGTTGGTGCACTTTCCTTAACATCAACCAGAAAAGATAGAAAATATACTAAAGAAGACCTTGTTTTTGCTGAAGAGTTAGCAAGACGATCCGCATTTGCGGTGGAAAATGCAAGGCTATATGAAAAGGCAAAAATTGCGCTTGCACTTAGAGATGAATTTATATCGGTTGCATCTCATGAGTTAAAAACACCTGTTACCAGTCTAAAGATTTACGCTCAAAGTCTGCAAAAGCAGCTTGAGAGACGTGGGGAGAAAACTTATATCGATCTACTTGTAAAAATGGTAGCTCAAGTTGATAAGCTTACAATGCTTATTAATGACTTACTTAATGTTTCAAGGGTACAATTCGGAAGACTTGAATTTCATAAAAAAGCTTTTGACCTCAACGATCTGGTGCGCGAAATAGTAGATAGTATTCAACCAACGACACGCAAACATAAAATTATAATTGAAGGAGTTATAAAAAGACAAGTAGTTGGAGACCGTGATCGTATCGGGCAAGTTTTGACAAATCTTTTAACGAACGCTATTAAGTATTCTATAAGAACGAATATGATCAAAGTCCAACTGAGCTCGGAAAAGGATGTGGCTGTAGTAACTGTGCAAGACTTTGGTATAGGAATAGAAAAGCAACATTTGGCCAAACTTTTCAATAGATTCTACCGCGTAACTGACGGACAAGAGAGGACGTTTCCAGGGCTTGGTATTGGATTATATATTTCAAATGAGATTATTAAACGGCATCATGGCACAATGAGTGTGGTTAGTAATAAAAGGCGCGGTTCACAATTTAGTTTTACTCTACCTTATAAAGGGAAGTAGATTGTTTTACTTTTATAGTAATCCGCGTTAATCCACATAAACCTTGTGCTTGATGATTTCTATCAAGCTATAATTTTTTGCGCAATAATATTCTATCGTTCGATAGAAAATTAGTTTCCAATGCCGGTGAATTATTTGCCCTTTAAAACTATTCCAATCCACAAGTACCACAAAGGATTTAGAATAAATCCATTTATGAGTACAGGATAAAGTAATATTGGATTGGTCGGGTCTAAGACAGTCAGTCTTGCAATGTAAATAATAACCAGGAGTATTCCTGATATAAATCCTAACCATGCCAGGCCTTTTGAAATCTTTTTATCTTTCGACATTAGCCAGGAAAATTTGAATATTGCAAGTCCGGTAAATCCAAATGCCAAAAGGCCTCTTGGATCAACTTGATTGGGCAAATCAGCATTTAATAAAGCAGGAGGATTTATAGCATTGGCCAGATCGTATCCTCCATGAATTGCCATGCCTGCTGCGCCGATTACACCGAATACCAGAGCAACTCGTGCTATATCCTCGTTGACATTTTTTAATCGTCCGTATAATGCAACAACTACCTCAATTAAAATTATTCCCAATAGCAATAAGAAAAAGCTGTAGTAAGTTACATCTTTAGCGATGACAAAAAAGTAAGCATAGGCAAAGGCAAAAACACCTGCCAATATTGCAGAAGCAGAGGATACAGCTTGAAATGTTTTGTTCATTTTAACACCCCCTTTTACCGCCTCATCGGCGGACGCGCTCCACTAAAACTTTAGCGGAGTGGGTTAACTTTCAAAGCTATACACAGAAGAGTCATATTGTTAAATAAATTATAGCAGAGTTCTTTGGGAAATGCCGAAGGAGTTTTTATAGTGTTTGTAATGCAGCGTGCGCTTCTGTGAGATTGATGTTATACATTACTGCTTTCTCAAACTCAACACGCGCGGCCGGTATATTGCCTTGTTTTTGAAAGATTTTTCCGCGCAGGATATATAATTCGGAGAACGCGCGGTTTTGATTGTTTAAAATTGAATCGGTAATAGCGAAAACCCGTTCATAATTATTAAGTGCAAAATATGCTTTGATTGGTTCTATTTGATACCAGAGCGTGCGAAATGAGAGTTGGTTTTCTATCAATTCAAACTCAGTAACCGATTGGTTATAATCGCCCGTGTGGTAGAGCGCAACAGAAAGATTAAGGCGTGAATAAAGGTCGTCAGGATTTTTATCCAGCTCTTTTCTCGCATTTGAAGCTGCTGTTTCCCATGCTTTTTTTTCATCTAAATCAGCGCCCAAAATTCTTTCTGCGAGTAACTTTTTGTCCAAAGGCACAAGAACTAAATATTCGTAATTAAATTTTTTCCATAAAGCATCATAGTCCTGATAGGAATACGCGCGGTTTTTACCTTGTAAAGAGTCATCTTGGATAATAACTTTATTCACATCATCATATCCACGAACTGTTCTGTAATGGCCGATGTCTTCATAAGTATTAAGCAATGTACGGGTAGCAACCGGAATACCGCTGGCAATAAATTGTTTGAGAATTTCAATATTTCCGTTTGGCCGGTGGAAAGACACAAGGCCGTACTCATTACCAAGAACGGCTAGTTCTTCGAACGTTACTGATTTGTCATCGTTGTCTCCTTGCGGATTTTGGTAAGGACGAAGCCGCTGGCCTAATTCTTGTTGAGATTTATTTATCCCGAAATATGAGAGCAGCATGGAAAGACTTGCCGGGCCACAGTTATTGAATGTCTGGTATATATGAAGTTGTTGAGGTATAACACGCGTGGCAGGAAGTGCTGGAGAAGGTGATGGGGTTGGTGTGGAAGTAATTGTAGGTGAGCTTGGAGTGTTTTTGATTGTGGTATTATTAATACTTACTAGATTTGTTTTTTTTGGAATGAAGAAAAAAGTAAAGACCGCAAAAATAACCAATAAAAATACACACGTCAGGGCAAAAATCAAATTATATTTTTCACGCATTGTTCTCTATTTTACCATGCGTAGACAAATTTTTGGCATGATTTTTGTTTTTATACTTGGCCTGGCAATTGGAGCCGCGGGAGTGTTCTATTTTGGTCGCGAAAAAATTGAGCCCTTTCATGCAGCTGAAAAAAGCATTTATTGGTTTGTGCTTTTGAGAACTTCCAATATTGAACATCTGTACCGAGGTGTTCCGGGGGATGAAAAAAAAAGTAAGCTGATAAAAACGTTTGCTGTTAAAACTGGCATTCCCGGTGAGAGACCGACGCCTCTTCCGGAACTTTTAGGCCGCGGGTATTGGATTATTATAGAAAGGCAGGAATCAAAGGACAATCCTGAGACTGCTCCTTACTTTTTATCACTTAATATTCCAGTTCCCGAAGAGGAGCCATATGGTCCGAGTCCATATCTTGAATGTAATGGACAATGTAGCTGGGGGATATCCGGAGAGTTCGGTTTGCATGGAGTAAATGGAGATATATCACGATTGTCAAATGAAGACCTGGGTAGTTCGGGTTGTATTCGGCATAGTGATGCTGATATAACATACCTTTATAATTTGTTGGATCCAAAAAATGAGGAGGTTAGGTATTATATAGAGGATGTATGATAAGTTAAAAGTTAAAAGTTAAAAGTTAAAAGTTAAAAGTTAAATGTTAAAAGTTAAAAGTTAAAAGTTAAAAGTTAAAAGTTAAAAGTTAAAAGTTCAAAACTAAAACTTAAAACTCAAAATTCAAATAAATATAATGGAAAACTCAATTAGTTCTAAGAAAAATTTTGTACAAGAAGAAAGTAGGGAAAATCCTGCGGTGAGGTCAAACACCACAAAAAAGAAATGGATTTTTGGGGTAATAGGTTTGATTGCCATAAGCTTTTTTATTTTTATGGTTGTTTTTGCTTTTGGTACACCGAGCAAAACTATTAGTAAAACTTTGACTCAGACAAAAAAAGTGCTGTTTGTTCCTCTCAATACTCCGACGCCTTCCCCGTTGCCATTTGCGGAACTTACTATTCCTTACTTAAGAGAAAAAAAATATGAAAGTAAAATAGGGAGTCTGGAGGAGGATTATGGGGGGTCAAATTATATAGCGTATCTTACGAGTTATAAATCAGACGGGTTGAAAATAAACGCGTTATTGACTAAGCCGGTTGGAGAAATGCCTGAGGGTGGATGGCCGGCAATAGTTTTTATACATGGGTATATCCCTCCAACACAATATCAAACTGATGGACAGGCATATTCGTCGTATGTTGATTATTTGGCAAGTAGCGGATTTGTAGTGTTTAAGATCGACTTGCGGGGACATGGTAATTCGGAAGGGAGGCCGGGCGGGGGATATTATGGAGCAGATTATGTGACTGATGCGCTTAATGCCCGTGTAGCACTTCAGACTACGGATTTCGTGAATCCGGATAAGATTGGTATGTGGGGACATAGTATGGCAGGAAATACTTTAATGCGAAGCGTTGCTGTAAAACCTGATATTCCGGCTGTTGCCATTTGGGCAGGGGCGGTTTATACGTATATTGATCAACGGAAATATGGTATCAGTGACGGGAGTTACCGACCGCCACAAATTGCTTCTGCGCAACAGAACAATAGACGTTTGCTATATGAAAAAGTTGGGAGTCCGAGTGCGAAAAGTGTTTTTTGGCAGCAAATGGCAGCGACAAGCTATCTTGATGATCTGAAAGGCGCGATTGAGATCCATCATGCGGTAGATGATGATGTGGTTAATGTTGGTTATAGCCGCGATTTGATGGCTTTGCTTGATAAAACCTCAGTGCCGCATGAATTATATGAATATGAATATGGCGGGCATAATATAACTGGCGGGAGTTTTAATTTGGCAATGGAGAGGACGGTTGAGTTTTTTAAGAAGCATCTTAGTCGTTGAAATGTTCTTATATTAGTTTGACTTTGGCTTAGGACTATGTGAGAATTTTATTAGATGGATGTGGGCTAGGAGAAAGCAAGTGTATAAATATGGCAGATGATACAGGTGGACTAGAAAGTCAAATAAAACCTCCGGGTCAAGGTGAAGTTCGTACCAAACCAGCAGAAGGGCCAAATAAACCTGTTGAAGGGTCGAAAGAGGCAGGATTGGTGGGGGTGCTTGGTTTTCATAAAGGTGAAAAAAAAGATGATCCGTTTCCCGATCCCGATAGAAGTTTACTAGCAGTAGGTGGACCAGAAAAAACAGGAATCAATAAATCTTCTGAATCTGCAAAGCCGGGATCATATATTGCTGATGAAGATGCTCAAATCAAGTCTGGTGCGGCGGAGTTAACAAAAAAGCCAGCTATAAAAGGGAAAGTAAGGGCAATAGTAAACGCGGCTATTATTGCTGCGGCTTTTGCATATACTCCTTCGGTTCAAGCTGAATCCATCGAACAAGGATCACAAAATGTAAATTCGCAAATTGTCGAAAAACAGGTTAAAAATGAAGAACGTGAGAGTCTAGGAAAAAAAATTAATAGTGAAAATTCGTATGGGTCCAATATGGTACCCCTCGAACTTGGGAACGCCTCAGATGCTGTTGAAAGAGTGAAAAAGGAGGGAGGTTTTGATGCGTTATTGGAAAAAGGTCGGGGTGAATTGGAGGAAAGTATGAAAAAGTTGACAAAAAAAATTCCTGAAGCCGGGTGGAAAACGAATATGTTCGTGGATGCGGCTATGACGGTAACAGTAGGAACCATGGACAGAATAGTTTCTGAAAAAATACGCGAGGGTATGTTGGAATCCCTGCAAGATCCAGGGAAACGTGATGCGGCAAAGGAATATTTATTTGATGAGCGCAATCCGGATAATATGATGTTTAAGGATAGCATTGAGAAACGACACTGGAAAATTACTTACGGGGCTGATCCGGAGAATAAGGCATTAGGTGTGAATTTAGAGCTTAAATTTTAATTTAGATTTATATGGATGAATTTTCTTTTCGTGATGTAATTGCAAAGTCTCCGGTTATTTCTGATGGGGTTAAGCAGGTTTTGCTTGAAAACGAGAATAATTTTTCTACCATTCATAAGCGGGAGCTAATTGCGGAACTTCTTCAATTTGAGAGTATGGTGTATGATGCTGCTGAGAAGTTCTTGAGTGGAAATGAGTTGGCGAAAGAGAAACTGGGAAACGTAATTGATAAGGAATAATTTAATCGTTGAGGTGTTCTTTTTTGAAGGTTTTTTGAATATCCTTATAAGTGGCATGTTCAAGTTGTTCTTTAGAAAGTTTAGGTGCGGGTTTGTGTTTTAGATATTCAATAAGTATGGGGGAGAGGGAGATGAGTACAATTCCAATTATTGCATACTCGAAGTTTTCTTTAATGACCGGCAGGGCTCCGAAAAAGTAACCGGCAAAGGTGAGACTGGTTACCCATATAAAAGCACCGACGACGTTGTAGAAGAGAAATGTTCCGTAATGCATTTTGCCGACTCCCGCGACAAATGGGGCAAATGTCCGCAGAATTGGCAGGAAACGCACGAGAATAATTGTTTTACCACCATGTTTTTCGTAAAATTCCCGGGTTTTTTCTAGATATACTTTATTGAATATACGTGAGTTTTCTTTGGAAAATACCCTTGGTCCAATATGATGTCCAATCCAATAATTGACTGTATCGCCTAAAATTGCAGCCAATAAAAGGACAAAATAAACTAGCCATATATTGAGGAATCCGCTGCCTGCCAGGGTGCCTATTACAAAGAGCAGGGAATCACCTGGGAGGAATGGAATCACGACCAATCCGGTTTCGGCAAAAATAATGAGGAATAAGGCAACATAAGTAAAAGGACCTAAAAAGTCAATAATTTTTAATATGTTCTCATCCAGATGAAGGATAAAATCTAAGATTTCCACAAGTTAGATTATAGCATAAAATTTATATAATTACCCATAATTTGCTTGCCCTGCTTGCAGGTGTATGTTAAGATATTAAATGCAATATGGGAAGTGTATTTAAAACAATTATTCTTTTGGGAATTTTAAGCGTAATTCTGATTACGGTTGGGGGTTTTTTTGGTGGACAAGACGGTATTATTACGGCATTTTTCTTTTCACTACTAATTAACGGAGGGATGTATTTCTTTTCGGATAAACTTGCACTTGCCATGAGCAGGGCAAAGCCTTTAAATCCGAATACGCATAAGGAATTGTATCAAATTGTAGAAGAATTGTCGCGAATGATCAAAATTCCTATGCCTAAACTTTATATTACGCCGGATTCACAGGCTAATGCTTTTGCTACCGGGCGGGGACCAGGGCATGCATCTGTGGCTGTTACGCAGGGAATTTTGAATACGCTTTCAAGAGACGAGTTACGGGCTGTATTGGCACATGAACTTGCGCATGTTAAAAATCGTGACGTGCTAGTTGCGACAATAGCTGCGGTGTTTGCAAGCTCTATTTCTTTTATCTCCAATATGGCCATGTTCGGTGGTTTTAGCAATGACCGGGATAATAGGGGGGTTGGGGCATTTGGTATAGTTGTAGCGATTTTGGTGCCTATTGCCGCAGCGATTGTACAAATGGCTATTTCGAGACAGAGAGAATTTGGGGCTGATTATACAGGGGCAAAAACAATTGGGACAGGCGCACCTTTGGCGTCGGCACTTGTGGCAATACATGACAGTGCGAGACAATTACCTATGCGGACAAATCCGGCAATATCCTCGCTTTATATAGGTGATCCGCTTGGTGGAATGGGCGGTAAGATGCTTCAACTGTTTTCCACCCATCCTCCGGTTGAGGAAAGAATTAAGAGACTTAAGAAGATTTAATTTATTTTCCCGAACAGATCAGCAAATTTTGACAAATAACTTATGGCTATGGTATAAACTCAATACTTATGAACCCAGATAGAAAAGAAGGAGTTGAAGCAGTAGTAAATCCTTTAACCCAAGCATGCCAAGAGTATAGAAAAGCATGGGATAGAGGATCCTTGGAACCAGAACTCGTTGACCACACTTTTCAAACATGGTGGAGAGTATTGGGGGAAAGAATAAACCAAACCTATGAAGTGCCATTGTGTGACCGCACAAAAAGTGAATTGGATAGGCTTCGTGAGAACGAAAAAGGGGTGCTTCTTCTTCCCCATAGAATCATGACAAAAATTGGACTATACGAGCTTGGGTTAATGTTTCCTCTTACGGGCTATAGAGAAAGAGAAGATACAGCAGATATTTGGAACACATATAAAGGCGGCGGTTGTGTAGCAGTTGAAATGGGTAGTGTCCCACCCCTGCGCGATACCACTGGATTGCAAGTTGAAGAGATTTTTAGTCGAAATGAGATAACCGGTCAAAGATTGGCTACTTATTTTGTAGGAACTCATTTTAGTTTGGAAGTTACAGGACACCGTTTTGATGAAGAAAGTACAAGTTCTCGTTTGTTGGGTTCACGCAATGGATCCCGTCCTGTCAGGGCACACTCCAATCCGGATGGTAAAATAAATATCTATTGGCCTTTCTGGAATTTATTCGATAATGAACCGAATATGGGTGCTCGCTCGGAGCAAGTAAAAAAACATAAGTCATAGTTTTATTTTTTTGGGCTTCTTTTGCCTGGGGCGTTATTTAGTTTTCAATGATTTTTCCATCGATAACGTTGTCTTTATTAATTTTTGTAAAGGAGGGTTTTTTGGTTTGGATGGAGGAAATTCTTTTCAGGAAGAAAAAAATAGCAAGAGGGACCAAGGCAAATAGTAGTTTTTTGATAATGAGAAGGTGCATAAGATTTTATCTTAGTTGTTCCAATATATCACCTAATCGACTAATCTCCTGACCGTATTTGGCCCAATCTCCTTCTCTTTGGGCATTTAGAGCGGATTCATAGGCTTCGTTTGCTTGTTGAAGTAGGGTACTTTCGTCAGCTGTTGAATCTGTGGATGCGGTAGGTGTAGGAGTTGGGGAGGTGGGTCCGCCTGCTGGCGGAGTTGGTTGGGGCTGGCCGCTGGTAGTGTCTGTGCTAGGCGCACCGAATATTTTGGCAAGTCCCTGCTCAAGTGTTGCTTCCATAGCAATTTTATTTTCATAAGCGACTATTACTCTTTTTAACTCAGGAATTTTTCCTGTTTCGGCTTTGAGGTAAAGCGGGCGGACATAAACAAGCGAATTTTCAATAGGGATTACTAACAGAGTTCCTTGAATTACTTGAGAACCGCGTTGATCCCACAAAGAAATTTGTCTGCTGACTTCCGCATCCTGACTGATCCTGCCTATAACTTGTTTGGGTCCAAATATAAGTTTGTCTTTGGGAAAACTATATACAACGAGTTTGCCGTATTTTCCTTCATCATTTCTCGCGACCATCCAGGCGGAGAGATTGTCTTTGGAGCGGGGAGTGAAAGGAAGCATTAAGATAAATTCTTCCTCCTTTTCTCCGGGTAATCTCATAATCATATGACGGGGAGACATGACTGAAGCCGATTCGCCTTCGCTTACGGCAGAATCCGGCTGTTCCTGGGCAATTGATGGTATTTCCCATTGATCTTCTTTGTTGTAAAAGATTTGAGGGTCTTCCATATGATATGTGGTGTAGATTGCTGTTTGTAACGTGAAGATATCTTCAGGGTAACGCACATGAGACATTAGGCTTTTTGGCATCTGGGAGATCGGACGGAAGGTTTTTGGGAAAATTTTAGCATATGTTTTGATGATGGGGTCATCGGGATCTGCAAGATACAGTGTTACTTTTCCATCATAGGCGTCCACAACCGCTTTGACTGAATTTCTTATATAGTTGACATCATTATCCTGAAGTGAAAGAGGTTGTGAATAGGGATAGCGGTCAGAGGATGTGTAGGCATCGACAATCCAATAGAGCTTACCTTCGGCAACTACGAGATACGGATCGCGATCGTAAGTCAGAAATGGCGCAATTTTTGCTACTCTTTTTTTAATCTCCCGGTTATAGAGGATTCTGCTCGCGGAGGTTACATCGCCGGACAAAAAGATTTTCATTGAGCTAAAATGCAAGGTGAAAAAGAGCCGTTTGAGTAAAGAGTCTATTTGCACTCCGCCGCTGCCTTTATAGTCGGAATAAACGTTTTCTTCTCCTTTGGGGTAATCAAATTCTTTGGAGTTGGATTTAACTATTATAAAATCGTTGGCTAATTCTCCAAAGTAAATCTCAGGTCGCTTGACATCAAGTTCTTTGACAGTTGATTTCGGAGGTAAGTCTTTGACAAATAATACAGGTAAGCCTTCGGGTGTGACCTGGTTTACCGGACCAGCGGTAATACCGTAGCCGTGTGTAAAGGTCAGATGTTCATTGATCCAATTTTTGTTGGGAAGGCTTTCTGCGGCGAGTTCTCTTGGGGAAAGCATAATTTGGCGAATTTCCCCGTTGAGCGTGTAACGGTCATTATCAACAGAGGCAAATTCATAGTATGTTCTGATTTCCTGAATTTGTGAGAAAGTTGAGAGAAGCGGATCTCTATCCCAGAGACGGACATTTTTAATGGTCAGATTATTTGCCGCAATATCTGCTGCTGTGAGAGGCTTGTCCGAGTTTATGCCTCGTTTTTCTATATTTTCCAGGCTATATGCTTGCCTGGTTGCAGCTATATTGTGTTTAATAAACGGGGTTTCTTTGACTAATTCGTTTGGGGCAACAATTAATCTTTGAAAGATGGAGGGGATTATAGCAGTGGCAGCTCCTATTAAAAACACCAGAAAGATTGTTCCGAATAGCGGCGAAAGCTTACCACTAATTCCGTAGAACAACGCCATAAGAGCTGCTACGATATAAACAATGACTGAAATATGTATTAAGGGGATCATTACGTTTGCATCAGTAAAAGTAGCGCCGGATACCGGGCCGCTTTGAGCGGTTAGGAGATCATATAAAGAGAGTTGGGTACCTATTGCAACCAGGGCAATGAACAGAAATAAAAGTATAGCAATATGCAGTCTGGCTCCCGGGTCAGTAATTTTGGACCTATCAGGTTTAAGAAGTGAGTGGCCATTTTTACCAGACATATTGCTCAGATTAAATTTGGCTAATAATTCCGATAAATTTAATTTGCCCCGTAAAATATAGATAATTCCGCAGCCTATAAGAGCGAGGAGGCATAGAAACTTGGCTATTCCTAATATCAGTGAATAAATCGGTAGTGAAAAGACATAGAATCCTATATCTAATCCAAATAATGGATCCTTTTCTCCAAAAGGTACTGCTTCCATAAATTTCAAAATATCATGCCAAGCTGAGGAGACGATTAGTCCAATTAGGAATGCAATTAATAAGCTTAGGATTATGCAAAGTCTTTTTACTAACCGACCACTTAGGCTTACGGGTTGGCCGGTGAGAGATGGCGGTAAAACCATAACCCATGGGATTTTCGAGCTGGCAGACAAAAGAAAATTTATTAGGAGGAATGTTAAAGCTACTATGGCGGCTATGATGCCAATAACAACTTTGACAGTTAATGATTTGATGAAAATTTCAGTGAATCCGACTTCGGAAAACCACCACCAATCTGTAACAAGGTCAACGATAGCAGAGGAGAAAATAAGAATTGCAATTATTATTCCTATGAATGCCCATAAGAAGAGATTTGTAATTTTCATTAATGTAGAAACGAACTATACTATATCAAATTTTTTATATATTGACAAGTTATCTAAATTAGGTTACTGTTATTGTAGAGAATAAATATGAGTGAAACACACCCACATCCTACGCATCCAAAAGAGCACTTGAATCAATTGGAGACCTGGTTGGATCAATATCTGGTTAAAAAGGCTCCGGCATTACCAAAAGGAGGGAAAGAGTTTATTGTTAAGATTGCGCCCTGGCTTGTAATAGTAGGTGCTGTTTTATCGATTCCGGCAATTTTTGCGATATTTGGAGTTACTTCTATGATGTCAGCAGCTCCCGGAGGAACGGCAGTTGCAGTTGCGCTTGGCCCAACATATTATTTATCAATTATTTTATTGATCGTAGTTATCGTCATGGAATTATTCGCGTTGCCAGGTTTGTTCGCACGGACGAAATCAGGTTGGAATTTAGTTTTTTATGCTACTCTAATTAGCGCTGTTTCTTCCCTGGTGTCGATGAATTTAGGAGCGTTGATAATAGGTACATTATTATCTTTATATCTTCTTTTCCAAGTGAGAGAATACTATAAGTAGTCCATTTCCACAGTAAAAATTAATAAAATTCTTACATTCTAATTAAACTTTTCACATTATATTCATATCATGTTAACCTATTGTTGAATTATAGTTATATGAATAGTAAGCGAATTATTGTAACAATTACATATGAATACTACAGGCAAGATAGAAGAATCAAAGAAAGAGCTAGTAGCTTTTGAAGCTACCAAGAGGGAGATAATCCGGGGGCTTTTTATTTTCTTATTAGTGGGTGAAGTTTTCCTTTTTTTAAGGATTATTTTTAGGGCAATTGGAGCAAATCCCGGAACAGCGTTCGGGGGTTTTATTTATACAATTAGCGGTTTTTTTTTGTTACCGTTTTTTGGGATCTTTCCACAGTTACAAGATGAAATTGTGGCAGGAAAATCGGCATTGGATGCGCAAGCATTTCTTGCTTTTTTCTGTTACCTTGTTTTAATACCCCTGGCAATGGCAGTTGTTTCAATAGTTATAAATATGCTTAAAACCAGAAAACAAGCGGACGAAATAATTGAGAAAGATAATCCTGTTGATCCTTCAGAAATTGATAATATGGTAAAGTAAGGGAAAATGAACATTCAAAAAGACCTTTTGTATGCTAAGCGTTTTTTGAGAAGATTTTCTCTATATCCGCCTTCTTTTTGATGTTTTAATTCAACGGCATTTATTTGGCGATCCAGTAGAAATCCACTTCTTTTAAGAAGATCAATGAGGTAGTTTACTGTCGCTTCTAATCCTTCCCGTCCTTCTAATCCCCCTAATTCTTTGGTGACAGAGGTGGTAGAGGGAATAGGGGGATTAGAAGGACTAGAATACCAAGAGGGATAACCTTCAAAAATTTGGTGGAGTTTGTAGAGTCGTGGATCATTCTTGCTCCAATAAGATAATCTTTCAATGCGGACTATGTCTTCAAAGTCTTCCAAAGCTTCCATGCCTGACGCCTTTGCCACATCATATAGCTTGAGCTTAGAAGAGAGACTTCTTTCGGAAGAACCTTCTACAATATTTTGTTTGTGAGATCTTAGGGCTTGTTTTATTTGGTCGCGTTGGCGTGAGTCCTCAAATTTTCTATAATATTTCGGTACAAAATCCCAGCCTAAATCAAAGGCAATTTGAGCCAGTTTGTAACTGATAAGACTTTTGTAACCAGCTTCTGCCACGTATTTAGAATAGCATATTTTAACTATTGTTTATTGTAGGAGTAAAAGTTGGTGTATAATAAAAACTATGAATATGTTCAAAAAAACTACAGCAAAGACACCGGGTGAATATATTGCAGGTTTGGAAGAGCCTAGGAAAGGTCAAATTAAAAAGTTGCATGAGTTGATTGTCGCGACGGTGCCGAAATTGAAGCCTTTTATTATTGTTGGGATGATCGGTTATGGAACGTACCACTATAAATACGCGAGCGGGCGGGAAGGGGATTGGGCTATTATTTCACTTGCGTCACAAAAGAATTATATTTCTTTGTATGTTTGCGGTGTAAAGAACGGAAAGTATATTGCTGAGGGTTATAAGGATAAACTTCCGAAAGCGAATATCGGAAAGAGTTGTATCAGGTTTAAAAAAGTGGAAGATATTGATCTAAATATTATTAAAACTATTTTGCGGGAAGCAGAAAAAGCTCCGGCGTATTCGGCATGAAACGCCTTTTATTTTGCCCGGGGTCCTGTCGCTCTCTCGTCCCGTCCGATGTCCTCGGTCGCAAGCTCCCTGCGGGCACTCGACGGGCCCCTTCCACGCCTGTCAAGCAGGCGAGCTCCTTCGTCCGCTCCCTCCGGTCGCGCCACCCCTCGCGCTATTTTGAATTTTGTGGCTGGGATTCACCAAGTATTGAATATTGTTGAGTTTTGGTGGATAATATCGGCAAGGCCCTCCACATCTTACTACTCGCCTTAGTTCATTTGAACTGCGGCTTGAAGAGCGATTGTTGGCGGGTAAAGGGGGTGGGAATTATGATAGAAGTAAATTATTTGGCAGTTTTGGTTGCAGCGGTGGTTTCGATGGCAATTGGTTTTCTATGGTATCATCCGGTTTTATTTGGAAAGCAATGGATGAAATTGAAAGGCTACACGTCTGAAAGTCTGAAAAAGGTTCAAAAGGAGATGGGGAAGTTATATGCGTTGAGCTTTGTTGTCGCATTAGTGACAGCATATGTCTTGTCACATGTAATGACATTTTCAGAGAACTATTTTGGTTATCCAATGTTGCAGACGGGGTTGACGACGGCTTTTTGGATGTGGCTTGGATTTATGATGCCGGTGCAGATTACAGCAACCATTTTTGGAGACAAAAAGTGGAAACTTTTTGCTATTGATACAGGATACCAGCTTGTGTCGGTACTCGCGATGGGTGTTGTATTAGGCTTAATGATGAGTTAATCCGCTTGCAATTGCAGAAGAGTGATTATATAATGATTTTAGGAATGAATAAAAATCTTCTTATCGGTATTGTAATTGTTTTGTTGATCCTAATTGGTGGGGGATATATGTTCCTAAACCGTTCTCAAAATCCTCAACCTTCTACAATTGAAACAACTGAAACTACCCAGGTTACAAATACAGCCGGGGTTGTAGAGAAAAAATCAATTAAGAGTCTTTTAGCTCTAGGCAGCAATCAAACATGTACTTTTGAAGATAAAGAGACAGGAAGTTCAGGTACGGTTTTTATAGACTCCGGAAAATTTAGAGGGGATTTTTCGTCAAATGTAAACAATGTTGTATCGAATTCGCATATGATCGCTGACGGTAAGGATGTCTATGTTTGGACGGATAATTCTAAAGAGGGATTTAAAATGTCTGTAGATTCTATAGAGAAAATTAATGAAGGCGGACCGAAGACTGTTGATATAAATAAAGAGGTTGATTATTCATGTACTCCGCAGGGAGCTGAAGTTTCAAAATTTGTCTTACCAACAGACGTAGTGTTCTCTGACTTTAGCAAAATGATTGAGGATGCAGCAAAATTGAAGCAGAATGGCACCAGCAATACTACTCAGAGTCCACAATCAAATTGCGGCGTGTGCGATAGTGTTCCGGCAGAATCTCAGGCGCAATGCAGAGAAGCGCTAAGGTGTTAATTATGCTCTATTCAATTTTATACCGTAACTTTTTTTAGCTTCTTAAAAGATCTTCGTTTGTAGTAGAACCATCCAATAATAATTAATAGAAGCGTGAAAATTCCTATTTGTATAAACGACTCAGTACTTTCTAATCCTCCAAGAATTGATTGATAATTGGATATACCGGTATAGCCAAAATATAGAAAAAGTAGGTTTCGGATTATAGAACCTGCAAAAGTTGCTATTAAGTAAGTAACAATGCTGAGTTTAATAATCCCGCAGCTTATAGAAAGTGGTGCACTGGGGATTATTGGTGTGGCCCTGGCAACAAAAAGTAATAAATAATTTTTCCATCCGGTTCCAAATTTCTTGCCTAAATATTCAGTGTCCTCTTGTGTTAGAAAGAGTATTTTTCCATATTTACTGGTCACAATATTTTTTGTTTTTAGCGCAACAGCATAAAGCACCCAAGCTCCGCCTGTTTTACCAATTGCTCCGAGAATAGCCAGCAAGCAGATAGTTATTAGGGCGTGTTCCTGTGCTTTAGCAATTGAACCTGAGAGTGTTAAAACAAGAGGCGAAGGGATAGGCGCTATGACTTCTTCAATAAATGAACCGAAAAGTACGAATGGCTGCAGGGGTATAGTTGTTGAAAAAGCTATGAATAATTCTGCTATGTCTTTAAATATTTGCATTGTTCACGTAAATTATATCAAATTCAGGTTTTTAGTTTTTTTGAGTTCTTGACCTTGACTTTGGAAATGTAATAGAATTAAATTATATGTTAAAAGCGGAACAACGAAAGTGGGTTGAGTCTACCGGGTGGTCGGAACCAATAGGCGGGAAACTAGGGTCAAGTCCACAGTTGGTATTTGTTTTTGGTGGCAGTTCCATTGTTAGTCTTCCTAAAACTTATGATGATTTAAAAGTCTTATATCCACAATCTCATATTTTACTATGTTCAACAGCGGGGGAAATTCTTAATACTACTGTTACTGATAACTCGCTAGTTGCAACAGCAGTGTATTTTGAAAAAACAACTTTACAATTTAGCCAAACTGATGTTACGCAAGCCGAAGAGAGCTATGACGCGGGAGTCAAGTTGGCGACACAACTAGCTCATGAAGGATTAGTTCATTCTATGGTGTTTTCAGATGGTTTACGCGTTAATGGTACTGCTTTAGTTAAAGGCTTGATTGAACACCTGCCGGTTAATGTTTCTGTAACGGGTGGTTTGGTTGGTGATGGAAGCGACTTCAAGCATACATATGTCGGATTAGATTCTGTGGCTCAGGAAGGAAAGATCATATTAATTGGTTTCTATGGCCAATCTTTAAAAGTGGGATACGGTTCAAAGGGAGGGTGGGATCCGTTTGGTGTTGAGCGATTAATTACTAAATCGAAAAATAATATACTTTATGAGCTAGATGGGAAACCCGCGCTGGCTTTATATAAAGAATATTTAGGCGAATTAGCGTCAGGCTTGCCCGGTACCGGCTTGCTTTTTCCTTTAAACTTAAGACTGAGTGATGATACCACAGGTAAGAATGTGGTGGTGAGAACTCTGCTGGCTATTGATGAGAAAGATCAGAGTATGACTTTTGCCGGAGATATGCCTGAGGGTGCTTTTACAAAACTTATGAAGGCAAACTTTGAACGGTTAGTTGACGGCGCATCTGAGGCGGCAAGTTTAAGTACTGAATCTATAGGTAGTCATAAATCAGAGTTGGCTCTATTAATCAGTTGCATTGGCCGTAAATTAGTGTTGAAGGAAAGGATTGAAGAAGAAACCGAATCAGTCCGGTCTTTACTTGGGGATCAAGCAGTAATAACTGGGTTTTACTCTTATGGCGAGATATGTCCGACAGCTCCTAGCGAAAAGCAATGCCGTTTACATAATCAAACAATGACAATAACTACTTTCAGAGAAGATTAATATGCTGCATAAAATACTTCTTAGGCAATTAATTAAGCAGTATGGCTCGGAAGATCGCATTCCTACCGAATTAAATACTTTATTTGAATCGGTAAGCGCTGTATATCAACATGCGGATGAAGACCGTAAGCTTATTGAAAGATCTTTAGATATCAGTTCGCGAGAATTAGAAGCTATTAATTTGCAGTTGCGATCCGAGCATGATCTGATAGAAAGTGAGGTTATAAAACGCACCCAAGAATTAGTAGCTGAAAGAAACAGGATTTCACTTACTTTAGCAAGTATTACCGATGCTGTTATTGCGTTAGATTTAGAGAATCGTATTATAATTTTTAATAAGGCAGCTGAAGTATTGTTGAATAAATCTTCTAAAGAAGTTCTGGGGCGAAAAATAGGGGAGATTATTAGAGTATATGATAATCATATAGAGATCACACCAGATGAGTATGCCCGATCAGTTGCCGAAAAGGTTACAGGCATTGTTTTTACGAAAAAAGCTTTGAAATATGTAAGTGGAGATAAAGTAGGGTATGTTAATTTTATAAGTGGCAATATAACGGATGGTCAACAGGCAAATATGGGTTGTATTATCAGTATGCATGATGTTTCTGAAGAAAGACAACTCGAAGAAATGAAAATCGATTTTGTTTCAATGGCGGCTCATGAACTTCGCACACCGTTGACAGTAATTCGCGGTTATGCTTCAATGCTGCAAGATAAAAAGACACAAAATCTTTCCGCAGACCAGGAAAAATTTGTAGACCGGCTGGCAGTCAGTGCTGATACGCTGTCAAATTTAATCGATAATTTGTTAAATGTCTCACGTATTGAGCATAATTTATTGAGATTAGACTTGAAAGTAGTTGATCTGGAAAAAAATATACATAAAATTATTGATGATTTAAGTAATTCTGCCAGAACTAAGGGACAAAGTTTAACATTTGTAAAAGAGAAAGAAAGTTTTCCATTAGTAAAAGTCGATAATTTTAGGATTGGGGAGGTGTTAATAAATCTTATCGGTAACGCAATAACATACACAGAGGCCGGCGGGAGCATTGAAGTAAAGTTGGAACAAAAAGATAATATGCTCATAGTTTCTATAAAAGATACCGGTCCGGGTATACCTCCAGAGGCGATTCCAAAATTATTTTCTAAATTTTTCCGGGTCGGGGGGGCTCTGGAACGAGGGTCAAAGGGAACAGGACTGGGATTATATATTTCGAAATCAATTGTTGAAATGCATGGTGGTCAAATAGGAGTTGAAAGTGAACCTGGCCATGGTGCGCGGTTTTATTTTAAGTTACCCATAACGACTGAGAAAGAAGTAGCTCATGGAGAGGGGGGCTCTGTGGTCTTAACAGAAAGATCGGGATTTGTTTTAAACAATGAAAGACAAAACAGATAACTTGAATAAAAATTTATGAAAAAGATTCTAATTGTCGAGGATGATTTTTATATTAGTGATATTTATGAAAGATCATTTAAAGCCGCAAGTTATGATGTCGATACAGCCGGTGACGGAGAAGTAGCAATACAAAAAGCCAAGAATAATGAGTATGATTTAATATTGCTTGATATTATGTTGCCAAAGATTACAGGCATTGAGGTACTCCGGACGCTTAGATTAAAGGGCGCAAATACAGAAGAAACACTAATTTTTATGATTACCAATTTGGGTCAGGATAATATTATTAGTGAAGCATTTAAGATAGGCGCTGACGGGTATTTTATTAAAGCTCGACTTAATCCAAATGAAATAGTAAATGAAATTAACAAAATCTTTCAAGATAAGGAAATCTCCAGTAAATCGCATTAAAATAATGATTCTTCAAGACTTGATATATTCTAATAAAATAAAATTGTGGACAAAAAAGTAAATTGTAATTGATGTAAAATGTTGCCATTCTGTAAGATTTTATCTTCTTAATCAATTCTTACCTAACAATATTGATTTACACACGTCTACGTTGTTAGAATAGGAATCGTATGAGCAAACAGTGGTTGGTGGGGGTTGTGATAATTATTATAGTTGTCGGTGTGGGGTATGTTCTGCTTCAAAATCAATCCAGTACTGTAGATCAGCCAAAAGAGACTGCTGATCCTCAAGTTACAAATGCGGCTGCGCTGGATGAGGGTGGAGATATTGCAGTGACTACGGAAGATGTGGGGTATTTTGAAAACAGCAAAGGGTTTTATGCTAGGCCGACGGAAGAGGGAGATTATCCGGGTGTGGTCATGATTCATGAAAATCGTGGGTTGAGGCCGGAAATCAAGCAAACCGCCGAGCAGCTTGCGCGACAGGGTTATTTGGTGCTGGCGGTAGATCTTTATAAAGGAAAAGTTGCGGAAGAACAGACTGAAGCCAGGGCGTTAACAACTAATTTTAAGCAGGAAACTGGAGTTGAGAATATGCGTGCCGCAGCAGCATATTTGCGCGCGCAGGGAGCTGATAAGTTAGCTTCCCTTGGATGGTGTTTTGGCGGAAGACAGTCTGTAGAGCTTGCAATTTCGGGGGAACCACTTGATGCGACTGTGGTGTATTATGGTGGTAATATGGCGACGACTACAGACAGATTAGCTCCTATAAAGTGGCCAGTCCTTGGTATTTTCGGTGATCAGGATCAGGCTATCCCGGTTACTACTGTGCGCGAGTTTGAGTCATCGCTCAACACACTTGGCGTTGAAAACGAAATTTATATATACCCTGGTGTGGGGCATGCGTTTGCGAATCCGTCGGGGCAAAATTATGCGCCGGCGGAAACAAAAGATGCATGGGGTAAAACCATCACATTTCTAGAAAAGCATTTGAAGAGTTAATATTAATATGGTCCTAAAAAATGATAGTATTGAGAGAAATTTTTTCTGCAAGATCAGGATGTGCCTGGCATATGGACTCCCTTAAAAAAGATTGGAATGTCATGGGGAATATCCCACTCCCGTTATAGCTTTGTTCTGTTATGTGTATTCTCTTGTTGGAATGTTGTTCTCGATACTTTCTTGTCATTAGTCTGCCTTTTTCGCTTTTAAGCGCATCAACGCCTGACGCAAAAATTGCATGCAGTTTAGGTTGAAGCCCATGTATTCTAACAATTTGATTTAATACTTCTCCGAGTTCTTCAAATTCTTCAGTGGGGTAAATATGCGAGTGGTTTAGATATCCATATTTATCTATGTGGACATCTATTTTTTTCTGAGGGATAATTGTGGCAAAGGCTATCATTTGATAAAGGGCAAATCCTCTTGTCTTATTCCAATGTTCATGCAATGTTTCATCAGAAATGTTAAATATCCCTGTCGCTGTACTTCTACTTGGTATGTCGAAAGCGGCATGTGTACGATCCATTGCAGTTTTGATATGTGAAAGTTGGCCGATGTTCAATTCGGAAAGAGCAAATTCTTTTGCGTCAAAATCCGGATCCCTGGTGAGGGCTTCAGCGGTGAGAAATGTTTTAGCACCAAAAGTTAGCGGGATAAGAGAATTTGCTTCTAAGTCAGCACGAAACCAGGTGTCTTTTACTACTGGTCTAGGATTTTCGATTTTTGCTCCTCGTGGAGGATTTTCGATTTCTAGCAATTGTTTCATAGTCTTTATGTTTCAATCGCGCTTGTTATCTGCTCGCTTTCAGAATTCTTCTCAACTCTCCTTTCTTTGGTGTCTATCCCGCAATTATAACATAGGTTGTGTTGCCAGGTTTTTAGTGTTGTTTGTATAAGTTACGAAACATTTTAGACATTTCGTAACTATGGATCATTACGCAAAAGCATACCCAATCTTTAGTAGAATCAAAGGCATTGAGGAGGTGAAAGAGATGCTCAAAAGCCTTAAACGGTTCTCTAGGGATGAAGTCGCACAAGAACGATTACGCATCATTGAGTTTTATGACGAGTATGGAGAGCGTGCAACGAAAAAAGCTTTTCGAGTTGGAAGGAATACCCTTTGGGTTTGGAAGCAACGATTAAAAAACAATAAAAACAAACTATCGTCACTTATTCCTGATTCCACAACGCCTAAATCCAAAAGACAAATGCAAACTCATCCAAAAGTACTTTCATATATCCGTTACTTGCGGGAGAAACATCCCCGTCTGGGAAAGGAAAAGATAAAACCACTTTTAGATCAATATTGCAAGAAAGAAGAGCTAGTAGCAATAGGAGAATCAACTATCGGAAAGGTCATTAAAAGAAATAATTTCTATTTCCAAAAGAGTGGCAAGATCTATCATAATCCTTCACATAAATTTGCTAAGGCAAAAAGAAAGAAGCGGGACAGGATCAAGAAGCCGCCAAGACCGCAGTCTTTTGGCTATATTGAAATGGATACAGTCATTAAATTTGTTGATGGAATAAAAGTATATTTTTTAACAGCCATAGATGTGAAGCTTAAATTTGCATTCAGCCTGCCCTATGGCAAACTCAATAGCCGTAATACTGTTGATTTCTTCAAGAAGCTCCATTCAGTATATCCAATAACAATTATCACTGTGCAAACAGACAATGGCTTAGAGTTTCTTGGAGAATTTGAAGAATACCTTGAAAAACAAAATATACCACATGTTTTTATATATCCCAGATGCTGCAAAATCAACGGCACTATTGAACGGTTCAATAGAACCATCCAAGAAGACTTTATTGATGAAAACTTACATATTATTGCAGACCGAAAACTATTCTCTTCCAAATTAATCGAATATTTGTTATTCTACAATACAGAGCGACCACATAAATCCTTGGGATTACAATCCCCATTGGGATATTTATTAAAACATGGAGGTATGTCTAAAAACTCCGTAACTTATACATTGTTTTGAATTAATAATTCTTTCTGTTATAATTCCCAATAAAGTAAATAGATTACTTGTTACCAACGAATGTCAGTAGAATATATCAGTACCCGAGGAGGGGGTGAGAGGTGCCAATTTACCGAAACTCTTTTGAAAAGTACCGCTGGTGATGGCGGGTTATATGTGCCGGAAACTTTTCCACGGTTTTCTCCCGAAGATTTACAAAGTCTTACACCTTTTACTTATAGCGAGCGGGCAGCAATTATTATTAGTCGTTTACAGCCTAATTTGGACAAGGGGGCAATACTTGCGGATACGCGACTCGCATATGGCAATAATTTTGATCATCCAAGCATTGCACCGGTTGTTCAATTGAATTCCAATCCAAATAATTCTCTAAGTTACCTTCAGTATATTCAGGAATTGCATCACGGACCAACTTCGGCGTTTAAAGATATGGGGCTGCAATTGAAGCCCCGATTATTTTCTCGTGCAGTAGAACAAGTTAATTTAAGAAGAGACAGTGAAGGGAGGGCACCTCTACATTATCTAATTTTGGTGGCGACTTCGGGCGATACAGGGAAAGCAGCGCTTGAGGGGTATAGAGATATTCCAGGGTGTTCGGTTATAGTCTATTTTCCTGATAATGGTGTGTGGGATACAAAAATTATCAATGACTACTCAAGAAGGTGGAAATGTTTCGGTTCATCCAATGAGTGGGAATTTTGATCAAATACAAAAACGTGTGAAAGAAATGTTTAAAGATAAAAAAGCAGAATCGGAGTTAAAAGATAGAAACGTAGTATTGTCATCGGCAAATTCGATTAATTGGGGAAGAATTGCTCCTCAAGTAGTGTATCACATAAACGCGTATGTAGAGCTTATGCGTCAAGGTGCGGTTCGTCCAGGGGATATGATTGATATTGCTGTGCCAACAGGTAATTTTGGTAATGCACTTGCAGCTTTTTATGCAAAGCAGATGGGGCTGCCGGTGGACAAGTTTATTTGTGCGACAAACGAAAATAACGTTGTGACTCAATTTCTCAAAACCGGTGTCTATGACTTGAGAAATCGAGAGATTGTACCAACCCATTCTCCATCAATGGATATTTTAGTTGCTAGTAATATTGAAAGGTTACTATATTCACTTACCGGTGATCCACAAAAGATAAGTAAGTGGATGCAAGAACTTGAGGCAAGCAATTATTTTGCTGTAGATCCTGAAACAGCAGCCAGGCTCAAGGAAGAATTTTATACTGGATCAGTAAACAATAATAAAAGTTTAACAAATATCAAACGCGTCGTCGAAAAGACCGGGTATTTAATGGATACACATTCTTCTGTTGCGCAAGCAGTTGCAGAAGAATATTTAGAAGTGACCGGATCTAATAAACCGGTTGTTGTTGCATGTACCGCACATTGGGCAAAGTTTGGCCCAAATGTACAGCGCGCTTTGACCGGGCGGCCGGGATTGTCAAAAGATGAAGCTCGCGCAGTTAATTTGGAAGATGAATTTGGGGCGATAGAATCGGTGATAGGAATGGTTCCCGGTGCATCTGTGCCAATAAATATTTTGGAGCTTGCACGAAAACCAGAGATACATCAAACTGTATTTGATACCACTTTGGCTGGTGTTAAAGAATCTGTGGATGTATACTTAAAGAGAAAAAAATTATGAGAGGTTATTTAAGTTAGGGTTTTGCCGGAGTTATTTTTCTGATAGTTCTTTTAGTTTTTGTAGGGCTTTAGGCCATGTTTTTTGAAAGTAGGGTTTGAATTCGTCGTTTGATTCCATATCCACAGACAATTCAGTCTGATCACCTTGAGTTTTAAAAGAATAGTTTTCAAACCCAACCCAATTTTTGGCTTCCTTGCTTGTAGTATCTTCAACTCCGTTACTGACGACTCCTAGATGTTTTATGGAGATGAAGTCATTTGGTGTGCTTTCCGCGATGGTGCTTACCATGCCACCTTCTTTACCTTTTTCATCAGGACCGAGAAATAGTATTTTACTACCCTTTTCCCAGTTTCCAACATAATATGATCCCGGCATAAATATTGCAGACCATTCACGATAGGACTTGTCATCAAACATTGTGTCCCAAACCTTTTCTTTAGGGGCGTTGATTTTTATTGAAAAATGTACTTTTTGCATGTGTGCTAATTATAACATTTGCTGGCAAATCTGAAAATGTGGTTGACTTTTGGAGTGTTATAAGATTTAATATGGTTTATGGAAGAGAAGAGTAAAGCTGCTGATACTGCTGCTCAGAGTAGTAAAGGCGGCATAGGTTGTTTTGGGACATTTCTCATTGGTCTTATTGTTTTACTGGCTTTGGGATTTGGCGGTAATGCAGCGATAGGTTTTTATTTTGAGGAGTGTGACGGTGATGAAGATATTATTGAATGTATAATGAGTTTGGGTGAGGACGAGCCGGAGCCTGAAGGAGCGGTTGTTGCAACAGGGACGTACAGCTATAAGGATTATTCTGTTGAGGTAACAGCTAATATTCCAATGGAAGGAGGAGCGGTGACAGGTTCTATAACGGGCGCATGTGATGGGAAGGTGAAAGGAAAATTCGATGGACAAAATAATGGAGTTATAAGTGGTAAGATAACCGGAACTTGCGATCCTTTTGTCGTTAAAGTTCCGGCTAGCGCAGATTTTAGCGGGACAGTAAATAAAGATAATAAAAATGTGCCGATTCGTTTTACAGGTCGCGGTCCAGGATTTACACACGAGGGCTCAATGTCACTATCTTATTAGTGTGTATTAAGATAAATCAACTTTAATGAATAATAGCTTCTAATGAAAGGGGGTGGAAATTTATGAAAATGAATCCAGTTGTACATTTTGAAATGCCGTATAAAGACCGAAAGCGTATGGCCGATTTCTATGCTAAATCTTTTGGTTGGAAGCCACAAATGCTTGGTTCTGAAATGGGAAACTATGTGGTAGTTTCTACTTCCGAGATGGATGCGAAGACGCAATTTCCTAAAAAACCCGGAATGATCAATGGAGGTTTTTATAAGAGGACGAAGAAATCGCAATATCCTTCGGTGGTAATCGCAGTTGATGACATTCGGGTTGCGATGAAACAAGTAAAAAAAACAGGTGGTAAAGTACTTGGCGGCCAGAAGCCCGGAGAGCCGGACGATATTCCCGGCATTGGATTGTATGTGGCATTTGTGGATACTGAAGGCAATCGAGTCGGTATGTTGCAGCCATCGCCAATGATGAAAGCGGGGTCTAAATAAAAATAGTTTTGCACTGCTTGCTAGATTCTTTTTGGGCAATCTGGTAAAATATGTTTATGAAAAAGCAGATTAATCAAGATATTGTTGTTGATCCAAAAGTCCGATTCGGTAAGCCTGTTATTGCTGGTACCCGAGTGCCGGTTGAATTGATAGTTGGTAAAATTGCGGGAGGCATGACATTTGAAGAAGTTGCGAAAGAGTATGATCTAACAAATAAACAAATTCGGGCAGCGCTTCGATATGCGGCGGACGTTATTGCATCAGAAGGAGTCATTAGTATAGTAAACTGAAGATATGGGGAAAAGAGATAAAACAAAATTAGTAAAAGCATATACAAAATACCGCACAGCAAAGAAAAAACGTAATGTGTTGGAGGTTTTTCGTTCTTTTATGCCGGAGATAATTTTTCGTACTACAAAGCTTGAAGGGGAGTCGGTTACTCGTAAAATGATTTCCTCATTATTCAAGTAATACATGTACAATTCATCCACAAGACCTAAAAGCGCAACTTCATATAAGGAAACAGTATTTGGTATTATTCCACGATCAAAATTGCTAATACTTGAAATTGAGGGAACGAAAAAAGGGCTTGAATATATAGGTGAATTGGTTAAAGAAGATAAAAATACTCCGATTACACCTGAACTGATTTGTAAATTGCATAATGTTTCCTTTGGTTGGATTTTTCCCGATTGGGCAGGGCAGTATAGGAAAATACAAGTTACATTTTCTGATAAAGAAGCTCCGCAATATTTTCAAGTATCTGAGCTTGTGACAAATCTGTGCGCAGACATAGCGGAGCGAATAAAACATTTGCCTGCTAAAGAAAAAGAGGAATATATTATTGATGTTGTTATGCTGCTTGCATGGTTTCAGCATCGGTTTGTATTCATTCATCCATTTCAGGACTATAACGGACGAACGGCCCGGATGTTGACTATTCATATTTTGTTAAAACTCAATTTGCCGCCAATCGAGCTAAAAGCTGAAACTGAGGCAGACAGAGAACAATATCTTACTGCAATGCAAAAAGCTGATAAAGGGGATTTTGCTCTTTTAGAACAGTTGATAAGTACTGCACTTTCGGAGGCTTTGCAATAACAAATTTATTTCTTTGCGGTTATTGCGAGAATTGAAGGTTGATTGTTGTAAGATTTCCAATATTCATTGCCATATTTTTTTATCCCTTCCTCTGAAACATTAGGTTCGGTAAAATCGACTGATGAAAATCCGGCTTGTAAAAGTGTTTTTGAGAGAGTTTCTTTTCCCCATCTAAAATTATAGAAGTGAAGGACCTCTTTAAAATTATTAAATAAAGATTGATAAATGGATATTCTGCGCGGTGCACCATCGGAATCCGGGATAACGCCTTCATCAAAGCTTATACCAACTCCATATTTGGGGTCGGTAGGTACATGAATGTTTGGATGATCAAGTAGCGCGAAAAATACCGCGTTTTTCGAGAGTAGTTTGTATATATTTTGTGTGACAATTGTTAGTTCATCAATATTCATTGCGTGGTCAAGGAGAAATGCACCCAAAACAACGTCTGTATTGCCAATCAAATTTGAGGGAATAGTCGAAAGAAAATCTTTGGAGTATGGATCGAGATTGAAAAACTCAATACCCATAGGATTTTGTAATTCTTCCATGCGGGCGATCTGAGTTTGTTTGTAGGAAATGTCAAAACTTGCTACTTTTGCGACCCCAATTTTTTTTGCCAGACGGGCACGATATCCACTACCGCCGTGAAGAACTATTGTATAATCTTCTTTTGCGTGTTTTTTCAATGCGCTTATAACTGCAGGATCATAGATGTAAATTTGCGCCGGTGTTTGTTCGACTAATTTATATTCTATGGCTATTGGATCGTATTGCATTCTATTAATATCTCGAAAACGCAGTTTTCCCGAGAAATCTTCTTTAATTTTTTGAAATGTTTCTTCAAATGTGTCAAATATATAGTCGCAGTAGAAACGAACCCATGGATGTTTTTTTCTTGCCTTGTCCGGGATCACAGCGTAAGTTTTTTTATCAAAAAGTTCTTTTGCTATGGTAAGTTCGCAAGCGGCTCCTAATGAGATTTGAGAAAGATCAATGACAAATGCGTCAGCATCTTTAATAAAGTTTTTGTCTTTAGCCAGAATGAAGGATGGGTTGTAGTCCGGATTTTCAAAATCTTCTTTACCTTCATAGCCGATAAACTGTTCAACAATTTCCAAATTAAATGTATTTGCAAGGGCGTGTAAACTTTCACGTTCTTTTATAACCTGCTCCCAAGTTTTTCCGGTGAAGGCTGCAGAAACAAATATTTTTGGAATTTGTAATGATTTTGACATTTATTAAAATTATTTAAAATAGTTTATCATAACCAATAAAGTTTTGCCTTGTGGTAAATTCATTGCCGGCTAAAATTTGAAGATTTGGTATAATAATATAGAATTCTTTTTAAGAACAAAAGCATGAATCCAAATAAGGAAAAACCAAAAAATATTAGCGAATATATAAATGCTGCGCCCGAAGAGGCTCAGGATAAACTGCGTGAAATGCTTGCCAGTCTACGTAAAGCGGCTCCTGGAGCCGAGGAAAGTTTGAAATGGGGACAACCGGCTTTATCTTACGAATGGATACTGTTCCAGTTTGCCGCTTTCAAGCATCATATAAGTTTATATCCAACACCGTCAGCAGTGAAAGCCTTTGCAAAAGATCTTTCGGGCTTTAAAACATCCAGCAGTACAATTCAGTTTCCATTGGATAAACCGCTGCAGTTATCTCTAATTCGCAAGATTGCTCTTTTTCGAGTTCGGGAAAGTGAGGAGAAAGGTGTGAAGTGGATGTGACGAATTAGGGGGCACTTTGCTTGTTGATTGATTTATTTACCCTTCGAATGTATAATTTGCTCCATGAATGAACTCCCAAGAATTTCTGCAGATCAAACAGGAGCTTTACAAAGGCCTGGAGCTGACAGTGGTAGACAAGAACAACGGTCAATTGCATTAGAGATTGTTGTTCTTAATGAACATACACTGGGAAATATTTTGAGTGATCCGTCCCGAGGCGTGAGCTTATTTCGCAGTTTAGTTTTTTCTCCTTATAGCTTAGAGGGATTCGCAGATAATCCGGACGGACAGCAACATTTAGCTGACTTTTATATTAATACATTTGGTCTTAACAGACGCGGAGATTTATTGGATGTGGGTTTTGGAACGAATATCCATATTCCATATAGATTCGCAAAAAGGGGAATTACTGCATATGCACTCGATAGATATACGGTTGAACCTAAAGCGGAAACATGGCATGCTCCGCACGAAGAGACTTTAAATGTTCATGGTATTAGGCTGGTAAGCGGAGACATAGCCGGATTAGGGGAAAGAGATTCTACTCTTCGTGATCATAGATTTGGTACTATACTTTTCAATGGATCATGGGATGCAAGTGGAAATAATTTTACTGTTGGAGGAGAAGTTGCAGATTTTAAAAGAATGGAGCTTGGTGTAGAAGAGCCTTTTTTTGATTTTGTTGATCGCGAAAGGTCTACTATTTTACAGACATGTCGTGAACATTTAACAGATACTGGTATGATAGGGGTGGTTTCTCCCCGCTACGCATTTCATGGATCAGGGTATGACTTTGATCAATTACCCGAGGAAAAACTTACATTTATTGATCTTTTTGGGAAATTCAAAGATCTTGGCGCAAAAAGAATCAATGTAATAGGGCTTTCACAGCAAGGCTTTGATCAACTAATGACTGTAGCACAAACTCAACTTGCTGATTATATAGCAAAGCATGGACAATCTGTGTTTTTTCAGCCAATTAAAAGAGGGGAGCAGCAGCTAGTAAGAGATCAATTGCTATCACCTTTACAAATTGACATTCAAGATCAATATAAAAATTGGCCTAAAGACTCAAATCCTCAAGGACAAGTGGAGCGAATAAGGTCATCAGTGCAAACTGCCGAACAATTTCCAGCTTTTAGTCAAGTCGCACGCATTGATGCAATGTTTGCTGAGTTTTAACTGATATAATTTCTTTATGATTATAGGTAAAGATGATTTGGTTTTGATTTTTGAGACTTCTGAGGAATTTTCCCAATGGCTGGAAAAGCATCATAAAACTGTATCAAGCATTTGGCTTCGGATGTATAAAAAGAAATCCGGGAAGAAATCTATAAATTATGGTCAGGCTCTGGACGAAGCACTTTGTTATGGATGGATAGATGGTATTGTAAAGAAATATGATGGGGACTCTTATGTGCAGCGTTTTACTCCGAGACGGCCAAAGGGGAATTGGTCTAAGAGAAATACAGAGCATATTGCGCGCTTACTAAAGGAGGGAAGAATGAAGCCATCGGGAATTGCAGAGGTTGAGGCTGCAAAGAAGGATGGAAGATGGGAGGCTTCGTATCCCTCTCCTGCAAACGCAAAAATTCCGGAGGATTTTCTTGACGAAATTGCGAAGAATAAAAAAGCAAAAGCTTTTTTTGATACACTTAGCAAAACTAATCTTTATTTTATTGCGTATAGGTTGCTGACGGCTAAAAGGCCGGAGACTTTGGAGAGAAGGAAAGAGGTTATTTTGAAGATGTTAGAAAGGGGTGAGAAGTTTTATTGAGAAATTACATATCCTGGTATTATTTCTCTTGGTATAACCTCTTCATATAAAATTTTTTATGCCGATTAAATTTTCTGTTCACGCAAAAAACCAATTAAAGAGACGGAGAATTCCTCAAAAGTTAGTAGTTGATACAATTCGCAATCCGGAAAATAAAAGTTCAAGTTTTAATAATAGAATATTGCGACGAAAGTCAGTTGGTGGTAAGATATTGGAAGTAGTAACCAAGACCGAAGGACAGAAAATTACTGTAATTACTGGTTATTATATAATAGAATAAATATGAAAATTAAATATGATTCAAAAGTTGATGCTGTTTATATTGAATTGGCAAAGGGAAGGTACAAGGTTAGCCGAGAAATTTCGGACGCGGTTGTTGTGGATGAGGACAGACATGGAAAAGTATTAGGAATTGAAATTTTGGATGCTACGGAAAATATTCCTTCGTTTGATCCTAAAAAGATTTCAATTCAAACTGCTTAATTTGATATAATTTCTTCATGAATTTGAGTGTTGGGGAATTCAGGTTATTTATCCAATTTTACAAGTTAGATTCAAATTAAAGGAAAATACAACTTATCGATAGCAGCATTTTTATATGGCTAAGATAAATAAAAACTATATAAAAAGTATAGAGGAGAATTTAAAAATATGAAATCTACTGTAAGCCATATGATTGAAATATTGCCTGATGAAAAAATTTCAGTTTTTAAATCAATTGCTGAAAAATTCGGAACACCGCTGTATGTTTATTTTGAAGATGAACTTATCAAAAAATTAGAGATATTTAAAGCCATTCCGGCTCCGTATGGTTTGATTGTGCGATACGCTATCAAAGCAAATTCGACAGCCGCGATAATAAGTTTGTTTGAAAAACAGGGAGCGCATTTTGATGCGAGTACTTTTAACGAATGTAGTCGTTTGATAAAAGGTGCGGGAATAACCGGTGCAAAAATTCGCTTAACCAGTCAGGAAGTACAGTCACCAGAACAGCTTAAATTTATCGCAAAAAATGGAATTCTCTACACAGCCTGTTCACCACTGCAGCTTGAGACATACGGAAAAGTAATGCCAAATACAGTGGTAGGCGTACGGTTCAATATCGGCATCGGATCGGGTCACATTCCACAAGTGTCAACAGGGGGAACTAATTCATCATTTGGTATTTATCAGCAAAGAGATGAGATTGATGAGCTGCTTAAAAAATATAAACTAACAATCACTACTGCACATTTTCATATCGGTTCAGGGAGTGATCCTGAGAAACAGAAAATAGCAATTGAGTTGGGATTAAAAATTGTAAAAAACTATCCAACAGTTGACACCATTAATATGGGTGGTGGATTTAGAGTTGCGATAATGAATTATGAGAAAGCGACTGACGTTGAGGAGGTCGGGGAGAAAATGTGTAGTTCGCTTTCAAATTTTGAAAAAGAAACGGGAAGAAAAATCAAGCTTGAAGTCGAGCCGGGGAAAGCTCTTGTGATGAACCCAGGATATATTGTTACAACTGTTGTAGATAAAGTTAGTACAGGGCCTAAAGGAGAAGAATTTCTTAAAGTAAATGGAGGGATGAATATGAACGCGCGAATTCCAATGCATGGAGCTGCGCATCCGTTTGTTGTTATTCCAAAAAAAGATAATAAAAATGTGCGAAAATATGTAGTAAACGGTATATGTTGTGAAAGCTCTGATATTTTGACAATACGTCCGCGGGAGACGGAAATTATTGAGCCTAGGGCAATGAAGGAAGCTGAGGTCGGGGATTTATTTATTGTTGGAGGGGCAGGTGGATATTGCTCTTCTATGGCTCCCGTAAATTACAATTCCCAGCAAATTCATCCGGAAATTCTGGTAAGAAGTAATGGTAAACTTGATCTTATCAGGAGAAGACAACCCATTGCAGATATTTGGAAATATGAAAGAGTTCCGGAAGATCTTAAATTAAATTTATGAAAAATGCATTTATTATTCATGGAGCATATGGAAATCCGGAAGAAAACTGGATTACGTGGCTAAAGCAGGAACTGGAAAATATTGGTATCGCAACAATTGTCCCCAAATTTCCAACTCCCGAAGGGCAGAATCTTGAAAACTGGATGAAGGCTTTTGAACCTTTCAAAAAACAATTAAACCATGAGTCCATTATCATAGGACATAGTATTGGAGTAGCATTTATCTTGAGAGTTTTGGAGAGTATCGACGTTAAAATTAAGGCAGCATTTTTAGTTGCGGGGTTTTTAAAGGGAATAGGGGATGCGGAATTGGATGCTATGAACGAAACTTTTTACGGAAAACCTTTTGATTGGAAAAAAATCAGGAAAAATTGTCGAGAGTTTGTGTGCTACAGTTCGGATAATGATCCTTTTGTACCGCTGTGGCAGGGGCAGGAAGTGGCGGACGGGGTGGGAGTAGAAATATCACTGGTTAAAGGCGCGGGACATTTTAATACGAAAGCAGGATATACGAAGTTTCCGCTTTTGCTTGAGAGAATAAGGTCATTATGGAAGGAATAGTAGGATGTGAGTCTTTTTGTTGTACTTACACCAGATAAATTGTAGACTATACTATATGTCCCTTGGAGTCGTGGCTTCAAAGAATAAAGTCCCTATTCGTTTAACCGAAGAACGGTGGATTCATATAACTACAGCTCATCCGGAAATCGATCCTTCTGAGTCAACTTTTGCATTAGATATTGTTAAAAGTCCGGAGGCGGTTTTAGCAGGTGATAGAGATGAATTACTTGCCGTTAAGAAGAAGAATAGAAAGAAAGTATGGTTTGTGGTAGTATATAAGGAGATTAATAGTAAAGATGGGTTTATTTTGACAGCTTATTTAACTACTGATGAGAGGTGGTTGTTTAAGAGAAAGGTTGTATGGAGCAGAACATAATTAAATCAACTACTGGCGTGATAAGTAATATTCTGGGTTTGGCGAAACTTGGGGATTCTAAGTTGTGGATTGATTATGATAAAGATGCGGATGTTTTGTATGTAAGTTTTGGTAAACCTCAAAAGGCTGATGATTCTATTCAAGGTGAGGATGGAATTGTCCGCAGGAAAAAGAAGAATAAGTTGATTGGTTTAACTTTCCTCAACGCAAGTAGGTTTGCAAAGTAATATGTATTAGTACTTTTTAGTTTTGTTTTTTTCACCCTTTTGGTATAATTAGCTCAACTATGTTTAATAAAGAAAGCAAGAAGAATTGTCCGTATTGCGATTATGAAGATTCAGTAAAAAATTTTATGACTTGGGAAAACGATAACGAGAGAGGCGCGCTTGGTAAGACTCCAGATGGCTTCATAATGATTCTTTGTCCAAAATGCAAAAATCATATCAAATATGATACTTTGGGAAATTCTTTTTTGAAAAAAAATCAAAGAGCAAATAGTACTCTTGTATTCAATTCAATTTTCGTATTAGTAATATTGCTCGTACTTTATTTTCTAATAAAAGTATTTTTTTAAATATAATATTATTTTTCGGGTGGGATAGGTTGCCATTTCATTTTATTTCGTACTATTCCTAAATCTGATATAATTGCACGAAATGAAAAGTAATAAACTCATCCGTTGCCCAGCAGGACTTAGATTTCTTTATGGGGCGCTAATAACTTTTATTGAAGAGAAAAATATATTACGGAAAAATATTGCCGATTACCCTGAAAGACAATCTTCGAAATACAATAAAGTTACTATTGAAAAGCTTGATAGGGTAATCAAAAAGACAGAAATTTTAATAAAAGAAACTGAAAAAGATTTGAAAACGTAGCTCTGTTCATTTCTTGGTAAAATCACATCTATGAATCTATCTGTGGGAATTGTTGGGTTGCCGAATGTTGGGAAGTCGACTTTGTTTAATGCTATTGAAGAAGTAGGCGGGACTTGACAGGATAGCTAATAAGTTATAACATTGTTATAATATAATTTTGGAGGTGATATGCAGCAGAAGGTAATACAAATAGGGAATTCGTCAGGAATCACCTTACCGCGATCTATAAGACAGAATGCGGGATTGAAACCTGGAGATAAAGTCGAGGTCAATACAAAGGGCTCGGATATTATTATTTCTCCTGTTAAGAAGGTAAAAGTGGCGGGTGTAAACGCGAAATTTGTGAAAATGGTTGATGAGTTTATTAATGAACATGAAGATGTACTCCGGGAACTCGCCAATAGATGAAATACCTTACTCCTCAGCGTGTATTGGCGATTCATGATCAATTAATCAAGAGATTCGGAGGGTCATTTGGGTTGCGAGATTTGGGTCTGCTTGAGTCTGCGGTTGCAAGACCGAGGGCAAGTTATGGAGGGGAAGATCTCTACCGGACAATTTTTGATAAAGCCGCTGCTCTTCTTCATTCGCTTTTAAAAAATCATATGTTCGTAGATGGGAATAAGCGGACAGCTCTTGCTTCAGCGGGTGTATTTTTGAAATTGAATGGATACAAGCTTATAAATAAACATAATGAAGAGTTGGAATTTGCACTTAAAGTGGAAAGTGAAAGTTTGTCTTTGGAGGAAATTGCGGAGTGGCTTGAGAAGAATAGTACTGAGGTTTGAAGCTGGGGGTTTAATGAGGTAGTATGCGTTGCGGCCAGTCCTACTGTCATCACCCAAGTCAAAAGACTAATTTAATCCTCAAATTAATCTTTTAATACACTTTGCCACTTGACAGCTTCATATACATGTGATATAAAAAGATTATCATGATTAATGAATCCGTACAGTCAGATAAAAAGGAAACTCAAAGCGTAACTAATGCCTCATCACCTCAGAAAAGAAAGCGGGGAGCATTTCCTCGACTATCTCTTAAAAAGAGTTTGGAACTTTCTAAGGCTATATATAAGCTTGGACAAGGTGAGCCAATTAGAAGGTTAAACATTTTTGATAGTTTAGGAAAATCGGCAGAAAGTGGTTCAAGCAGGAGTTTAGTCACTAATTCAAGCGCTTATGGTTTAACAAAAGGAGGCTATCAAGCTGATTATTTGGAGCTGACAGAAAAAGGGAAAATGCTAATTTCTATCAATGAAGAAAGGAAGAAATATGAAGTCGCATACGATATTTTATTTGCCAATGATCTTTTTTCAGGTTTTATTGAATATTGGAAAAATAAACAGCTTCCGTCAGATGAAATAGCTCCAGATTGGTTTGTGAGAAATTTTCAACTTACAGCCTCAGATGCAAAAGCAGCTTGGGATGTAATAAAAGAGAATATAGACGATTGGAAGCTTACAGAATTGCTTTCGGGTAAACAGGTAATTCTTTCTAAAGATATTGCTTCAGAGAGCTTGAAGAAAATATTTGGAAATTTACATGAAGCAGAAATACTTGAGGCAACCAGAGGTATCTCTGAGACGCTTACAAAAGTAGAAGAGAAAGAACCATCTCTGGTGCAGTCTAATACTATTGAACAAGGGTTAGCTGGATTTGAGAGAAAATATACATATGGCACAGCCCGTATGATTTTTCCTGCAAAAATGAAACAAACAGAATTGGATAAGATGAAAATGGCAATTGATGGACTAGTAGAAGTTGTAGAACCATAATTAATTGGGGAGCGTATCCAACGAGGCCGAAGGTAAGTAGTGTCCAAAGCTACTACGTCGATGCGATATATTTTGATATCAATATGCTCTGAGGCGTTCCGTCACAGGTTCGAATCCTGTCCTCCCCAGTGCTAAATCTATTAATAGTTGAAATTTTAGCTTCAATTTGCTATTATGATTGTGATATCAAAATGTACTAGCAAACAACCTCCTTCTGGAGGTTTTTTGTGGGTAAAATTGCTATAATCCTATTTATGAACTTATCGGTGGGGATTGTGGGATTGCCGAATGCGTGGGGGAGTTGACTTTCTCTTATAAGATTATTACATGATATTGGAAATGTTCTATGGTATACTACAACTATGGATAAGGTATCAATTTCTGTTCGAAAACTTAGAAGTAATCTTGAGAAAATTTTAGGCCTTAAAATTTCTATAGCTTGGAAAGGTTTTGGTTCTGCACTTTTTCTAGAATTGGGGAATCTTCATGAAGAATTAGCATGGGAAAAAGGAGGGAAAATTACTACTGCTAAAGTGGGCGAATGGACTTTATCAAGTGCTGGCGCCTGGAAATTACTTAGAAATGGAAGGATGTTGCTAGATGCTGAAAAAGCAAAAGAGTCTCAAATTGAAAAAGTGATTAAAGGTTTTGAAAATCTTACTATAAAGTCAGTAGATATCAGTGATAAGCTAGTATTGCGTTTATTAAATAATGAGATTATTGAGTTTAATAAAGCAGAATATGGGTTTTTCAATTTGTTATTAAATGAAAAGACGAATATAGGTTATGAGAATGATAAGCCGTATATTCAGCAGTTAAGTCTATAAATAATATTTATCTTCTTTTCGTTTTTTTAACGTCACCAGCTACTTCTAAAAATTCATTACCCTTTTCTAAAAGTTCCCGGAAAGAAAAGCTATTTGATTCCTTTTGGTAATATTTTCCAAGGTATCGATGGAATTTGTTCTTTTGACTTAGATCGGTAATGCCTAGCTTTTTGCAAATACTCTCAAAATCTTTATTTTTATCTCTATTTGTCATAGTGAAACATTTTTAATTTGTCCTCATTATATCAAAGTTTTTTTATTTCGTTTCTTTTTGTAACTTGGTATAATCAGATGTATGAATCTTTCTGTTGGGATAGTCGGATTACCAAACGTAGGAAAATCTACTTTGTTTAATGCGCTTTTGAAGAAGCAGCAGGCGTTGGCGGCGAATTATCCGTTTGCTACTATTGAGCCGAATGTGGGTGTGGTGGCGGTGGCGGATTCGCGGTTGGAGAGGTTGGCGGAGATTGTGGCAGAGGAGATGCGGGGTCCTGTCGCTCCCTCGTCCCGTCCGATGTCCTCGGTCGCAGGCTCCCTGCGGGCACTCGACGGGACACCCTCCGGTCGCGCCACCCCTTCTTTACCTCCGATAAAGCCGGCGATGATTTCTTTTGTGGATATTGCGGGGCTTGTGAAGGGGGCTTCGGAGGGGGCGGGGTTGGGGAATAAGTTTTTGTCGCATATTCGGGAGGTTAGGATTATTGCGCATGTTGTGCGGGCTTTTTCAGACGCGGATGTGGTGCGGGAGGGGAGTGTGGATCCTCAGAATGATTATATAACTATAGGGACAGAGTTGATTCTTGCGGATTTGCAGACGGTTGAGAAGCAGCGGAAGAGTAAGGCGGTGAAGACTGATGTGGTGAAGAAGTTGGCGATTGAGAAATTGTATAAGGCATTAAATCAGGGAAATGCTGCGAGGGAAGTTGTATTGACAGATGAAGAAAAAGAATCAATTAGTGATTTATTTTTGTTATCAGGTAAGGCGGAAGTTATTGTTCTTAATGTTTCGGAGCAGGATTATACAAAAGATAAAATTCCTGAGATTATAAAAAAATATTCTGAATATTTTCAAGGTGGTAGTTCGTCGACCTCACCCCAACACTCTCCTAATAGGAGAGGGAGTAATTCTATGATTGTCATATGCGCGAAAATTGAGTCGGAACTTTCGGAGTTGTCGGAGGAGGAACAGAAGGAATATTTAAAAGGATTGGGTCTCACGCAATCGGGATTGGAGCGATTGATTCAAAAGGCTTATGAAACTTTGGGACTTATATCTTTTTTGACAGCGGGGGAGAAAGAGGTGAGAGCTTGGACTATAAGAAAAGGTATAAGCGCGCAAATGGCGGCGGGGGAGATTCATACGGATTTTATTAAGAAGTTTATTAAGGCGGAAGTTGTGGGATATGATGACTTTGTTGAAGTAGGCGGGTGGAAGAAGGCAAGGGAGCAAGGGAGGGCGAGGCAAGAGGGAAGGGATTATTTGATGAAGGACGGGGATGTAGTGGAGTTTAAAATAGGAACTTAGGGAGTTTGTCTAGATATAAGTCTTCTAAAAATTTGCCTTACCCTTCTTTCTCTTTTTGGAGTTTCTGCTTGAGGAGTTATTGCTGGAGGCTTGTCTAATTCTATGACTGTTGGTTTTCTTAACCCAGGCCATGCTCTTTCAATTTCGCTTCTAACTAAGTTGAAATAGAAGTTTTTAGTTCTTTCGGAATATAGTCCTTCAAGTCCTCGCACAGCCTCATTTATTTGCTCTTCAGACAAGCCATGACCCTTTTCTCCATATATTTTTATCACGTCTTCCTTTTCGCGTGGTGATAGATGATTTAGTGCTGTAGGGGTATCTCTTTGTTCTGCTGACATAAGTTTTGGTATGATGCAAATATTATAATTCAAATATTTATAGTGTCAAGCTGGTGTGTCTTATAGTACAATTCCTCTTGAGAGCAAACGCGAGTCTATGTTACAATAGCAGACATGAGAAGTTATGATTTGGTAGTTGTTTTGCGGCCGTCATTGGATGATAAACTGAGAAAGAAATTGATTGATGGGTTTAAGACAATACTTAAGGACATGAAGTTTACCAAAGAGGAAGAGTGGGGACAGAAGCCTCTGGCATATGTTATAAAAAAAGAAGTTGCAGGTTATTATTACCTTTATAAATTTGAGACTGAGAACACAATCCCGGCGGGGTTTGAGCAAAAGCTCATGGCGCAGGATAATATATTGAGACACTTATTATTGAGGACAAAATAGTTAAAAGTTCAAAGTGCAAAGTTAAAAGTTAAGGAATATTTTATAAACAGTCTTTCATTAATAATAATTTTGAATTTTTCACTTTTAATTTTGAATTTGAGCGACTGAAAGGAGCGATTATGGCTAAGAGTTTGAATAGGGCACAGTTGATCGGGAATTTGACACGGGATCCGGAGTTGAGATATACGCCTAACGGAAAGGCGGTTTGTAGTTTTGCGATTGCAACCAATAGATCTTGGACAACAGAGACGGGTGAGAAAAGGGATGAAGTGGATTTTCATAATATTGTTGCTTGGGGTAAGTTGGCCGAGATTTGTAGTCAATATCTTGTCAAAGGACGAAAAGCATATGTTGAGGGTAGATTGACCACGCGGTCATGGGCAGGACAGGACGGTCAACAGAAAACGCGCACGGAAATTGTTATTAATGATATGCTTATTTTAGATAATAAGGGAGGGGCTGTCACAGGTCAGGGCACCGAAAGCCCCCCACAACGCCCACGCTCCGAGGGGCAAGCCGGTGAGGCGAGGCCCGCTTCCGCTAAAAGCATTGGCGATGCGAAGAAGAAAACTGTGAGTAAGCAGAAGGCTGAATCCGAAGAACAAGGCGAGGAGCAAGCTCCGGCTGAGAAATCGGAGGAAGAAGTGTCACCAGAGGATATACCTTTTTAAACAAATTTTAAGCACGAATATCGAAGCACGAAATTCGAAACAATGACAAAAATATAAATGACCAAATTCTCGAAACGTTTTTGTTATTTGTATTTTGAACATTTGAATTTGTTTCGGATTTCGATATTCGAATTTCGAATTTTTTAGAATATGGCAGAGAGAACTAGGCAGACAAAAAGAAGAAGAGTTGTATCAGTACCACAGGAATGTTATTTCTGTAAAGAAAAAATAGTTCCTCTATATTCCGATATTTCTGTTTTGCAACGGTATACCACTGATCGTGGAAAAATTATGGGGCGGTCACGGAGTGGTACTTGCGCAAAACACCAGAGAAGGCTCACTTCGAACATTAAATATGCGCGTCATCTGGCTCTTCTACCATTCGTTGGAGGAGAATAAATAAATTCAAAATTCAAAATTACAAATTCCAAATAATATCAAAATTCTAATTTCCAAAATTCAAAACGTTTTGGATTTATGAATTTAAATATTTGTCCCGCAAGGGGATCAAGAAATTTATTGGAATTTGGTGCTTTGGATTTGAGATTTATAAGTTGGTTTATTTTTGAATTGTAAATTGAATCATGACTTCCCTGCCTGTTATTCTTTCTTCCGGTGTTGAATCTATTGTCAAAGCAGGTGATATTGTCAATGCAGGGCAGATAATCGCTAAGAAAGCAACTCGGACAGATTATATTGTTAATCTTGCTCACGAATTTTCCTCCTCTATAGAAAAAGTACGGAAAACCTTACGAAAAAACCCGGGGGATAACGTAAAAGAGGGAGATGTACTGGCTGTCAAAAAGAATTTTTTTAACTTGAGTGAGGAAAAGCTGTTAAGTCGCGTTTCAGGAACCATTTTAAGATATGAGCGCGATACCGGTAATTTAATCATTTCCCGAATTCCTCAGGGAAATTTTCCGGATATAGTTTCACCTGTTGATGGAACTGTTAGTATATGCGATAATGATAAAATTGTCATAAGCACTGACAAAGATGTTTATTCAGGGAGAAAGGGTAGCGGAGGTAGTGTGACCGGCGAAGTTTTTATTCTGGATGGCGCTTTCTCGAAAGACGGGGATTCGGGGGGAGCGCGATATCTTTGTACTATGATTTGGATAGCCGCGCGGTTGAAAAAATAGTTATTGGAAGAAATTTTCGCCGCGATCTACTAATTAAGTGCATTGGGATGGGAGCGATTGGAATAGTTGGTACCGAGATCAGAGATGAAGATATTGAATATCTAATTCAACGTAACATGCGGGTACCCATCATAGAGGTAGACAATAATACAATAGAACAGACAATACAATGGAAAGGCAAGAGATTTTACCTGAACAGCCAAGAAAAAGTAATAATATTCCTTCACGCTTAAGAGTGTTTCTTTTGGTTGTTATAGCAGGATTAATCGGGTATTATCTTGGTGTAACAAAGATAGCGATAGACCTCCGAAATTATCAGCCACATATTGAAGTCACCAGTAAAGCACCACCACCTTCTGCGAGTAATGTTGATTTTGGCCGCGTTTGGGCAGTTATGCAGAAATTGGAGTCTACCTACTATGATAAAAAAGCAATAGATGGGGAGAGGTTTCTTAATGGTGCGGTAGAGGGGGTAGTAAATAGTTTGGATGATCCATATACTGTGTATTTGCCGCCTGCGAAAAATAATGATTTCAAACAAGGGTTAGCAGGAAAGTTTGAGGGGATTGGCGCAGAACTTGGCATGAAAGGAAAACAGATTATTGTAGTCGCTCCGCTTGACGGCAGTCCTGCCCAAAAAGCAGGTTTGCAGCCCGGGGATGCGATTCTTAAAGTAAACGCGGAATTTACAAATGGTTGGACACTAAGCCAGGCGGTAGATAAGATCAGAGGTGAGAAGGGGACAGAGGTGACTTTAACTATTTTGCATCAGTCAGATGCAAAACCGAAAGAGATTAAATTGACCCGGGATACTATAACTATCAAAAGTGTTACCACTTGGGTTAAAAGCGTAAAGGATATTGATGGAATAAAACCACAGGCAGCTGGGCTTAAGAATTTTCAGGATACAAAAGTTGTATATATTCGATTGTCACAATTTGGGGATAGCACAAATAAGGAATGGCAAAATGTAGCGACACAAGTTGACCGCACTCTTAAGGCAGATAAAGATATTAGAGGTGTTATTTTGGACTTGAGGAATAATCCGGGAGGATATCTTACAGATTCTGTTTATATAGCATCTGAATTTATCCGGGACGGGACAGTTGTCAGTCAAGAAGACCGGAACGGAGATAGAACTTCGTATAAAGTAACAGGCCGCGGATTATTATTAGATGTACCGTTGATAGTTCTTGTTAATAAAGGATCGGCATCAGCAAGTGAGATTGTAGCAGGTGCTATGCAGGATCATACACGTGCAAAGTTGATCGGAGAGATTACTTTTGGAAAAGGAACTATCCAGCAAGCAGAGGATCTGGGTGGAGGGGCCGGTCTTCATATCACAATCGCGAAATGGCTCACGCCGGACGGAAACTGGGTACACTTGAAAGGCCTCACGCCGGATATCTTGGTCGATCCGGATAGTAAAGATCCATCTCATGATATACAGCTTGAGAAAGCAGTTGAGGAATTGGTGAAAGAATAGTTTAAAGTTCAAAATGCAAAGTTCAAAATTAAAGTTAATAATTTAAAGTTATCCATCAATTTTGAATTTTAAATTGCAACATTTCATTTTAACTTTGAAGTTTAGATCCCCATTGGGGACACTATTAATTTGTTTCTATGCGAAGACTTATTATTTTAATTGTTATTCTTGTACTTATTTTAGGTGCAACGAGTGTGGTACAGAGGTATGTTCCTGCTTTGAATAATTTAATCCGGGATAATTCAAAGATTGTTATACCTCAGAGAGAGGCTGTAAAAATAGTTTCCGAGGAATCGATAACCATTGGCATTGTCAAGAAAGCGGGTGAGTCGGTTGTGACTATTTCAGAAGAGCGCGAACCCAGTTCAAATTTAAATCCTTATTTTGATTTCGGTCCTTTTGGTTTTCAGATTCCCGGTCAAGAAGAACTGCAACCGCAACAACCACAGAGCATTGGTTCAGGATTTGTTATTTCAAAGGAAGGGATGATTGTGACAAATAAGCATGTTGTAAGTGACTTACAAGTGAAGTATTTTATTATCACAAGTAGTGATAAAAAATATACAGTGCAGAAAATTTACCGTGATCCATTAAATGATGTCGCGCTTATACAAATTGACCTTAATGAAAACCCGGGAGCAATTCTTAAGCCCATTGATTTGGGCGACTCTACTGATTTACAGGTTGGTCAATATGTTGCGGCAATTGGTACAGCGCTTGGTGAATTCCGTAATACAGTTACAACCGGGATAATTTCAGGTTTGGGGCGGGGGATTACAGCAGGTAGTTTTTATGAAGGATCTGTTGAGCGGCTTGATAATGTTATACAAACCGATGCGGCAATCAATCCAGGTAATAGCGGAGGACCACTTTTGAATTCTACAGGTCAGGTGATTGGAGTGAATACAGCGGTTTCGGCTAGCGGACAGAATATTGGTTTCGCGATTCCTATAAATGTTATTAAGGATTCGCTGAATAATTTCAATCAGACAGGACAATTTAACAGGCCGTATTTAGGTATTGCATATAGATTTATTTCCAAAGATATTGCAATATTAAATGATCTGCCTGAGGGAGCGTATGTCCAGAATGTCGTGCAGAGTTCGGCAGCGGATAAAGCCGGTGTGGAAACAGGAGATATAATTACTAAGATTGATGGGCAACAGATTGATGTGAGTAATCAGCTGTCATCTATTATTGCGAAGAAAAAAGTAGGAGACAGGATAGCAATTTCTCTTTTCCGCGATGGAGAAATACAAGATATTCAAGTAGTGCTTGAATCGGTCACGGAATAACAATTATTGATGGGTCTTGCAATTTTAGATACTTAATATATAATAATATATAAGAAAGATATATAGATTCCCGCCTTCGCGGGAATGACAGGGAAGGAATATGCCGAGAAAAACTGTAAACAATAATACTACTAAAGAATCTAAAGCCGTATCTTCGAGTAAAGCTAAGAACTCAACCAATACTTTTGCAAGATCATCTCAGAAGCAACCGGTAAATAGTCAAGACAGTGAAAAAGCAACCGGTGGCAGGCGAGCAATAAGGGTTCATAGATCGTCTATTATTGTCGCCCTGGTTATTATTCTTTTGGGCGTGCTTTTGTATTTCGGGCGCGGATTTATAATCGCCGCGGTTGTGAACGGGCAGCCAATCAGCAGGTTCTCATTAATACAAGAGACAGAGAAAGCAAGCGGAAGACAAGCATTAGCTTCATTGATCAGGAATGCATTGGTTGAACAGGAGGCTAGAAAACAAAATGTGACGATTAGTGAAAAGCAAATTAACGATCAAATTAAAACTATAGAAAATAATTTATCAAAGCAGGGCCAGAAGATTGATCAGATGTTGGCTTTGGAGGGAATGACCAGGGATGATTTGCGCCGAATAATCCGTCTTGATTTATTAGTTACCAAACTGATTGAAAAAGATATTAAAATAACCGACAAGCAAGTTAATGATTATATTGAGAAAAATAAAGAAACATTACCCAAAGATAAAAGTGAAGCTCAATTGAAAAAAGAAGTTGCTGAGCAATTGAAAAAGGAGCAGCTTCCTCAGAAGGCGCAAGCATGGTTCGCGGAGCTTGAAAAAAAGGCAAATATTATGAAGTTTGTTGATTATTGATTGAAGATTGAGTTATTTGTAATTTTTCCTCTAAGAATGTATACCCGAATAAAATCCAGTTGCCCTCACTCTTTTGTAATTCCCGCGAACGCGGGAATCCAGTAGAATATAAATAATTTTACCCTATGTATTATATCTATATACTTGCATCAGCGAGAAATGGTACTTTATATATTGGCGTTACGAATGACATAGTCCGTAGGGTTTGGGAACATAAAAATAATCTTGTTGAAGGTTTTACCAAAAAATATAGGATTCATACCCTTGTCTATTATGAATCTGTTGAAAATAGTATAAGCGCTATTACACGGGAGAAACAACTTAAGAAATGGAATCGGTACTGGAAAATTAAATTAATCGAAGAAAACAATCCTGAATGGAAAGATCTTTATGATGAAATTATCAAATAAGAGGTTTGAATTATTATACCTTCTGGATTCCCCTGTCCAGGGGAATGACAATCTATTTGCTGCAAGCAGTGAGGAATTAAACTTTAAAATAGATTAAACATGATGATGCCTATCGGTGTCCCAGGGATCCCGAGGCTTGTCTCCGGGTTCAAAAGGCTTAAGTTTTACTTTCGTGACTGGTTTAATTGGTGTCATTTCTTGTTGAGTTTTATGAGCGGTAACTGAAGGTAGAATATCTTTCCCGCGAGCCGCCTGACCTCTATCGGTTATGTGTCTATCCATACCTGTTCTTCTTCCCGTTTCCATAATTGAAGAGAATATATCATAGATACAATCTGATTGTCAAACAATTTTTTATACTGTGATGCTATAGAGCAGGTTAGAATATATCAGACATCTTATTGCTTTTTATAAGCTCAAAGTGGTTTTTTAATTTGGTCTCTTGACAAAGCTCGGGTTGTTTTGTGTATTATATATAGAGAGGTGGTGATAGGATGAAAAAAAAGAGAACGGTAAAATCAAATAGAGTTAAAAACGTTAAGAGTTATGCGCTGGGAGGAAGTAAAAAAAAGTTATATGGAATAGATCATGATTTTATTTTAATTGTAGGAGGGGCATTTGTGCTGGTTATACTTGGTTTAATGTTTCTTTCTTGAGTTGAGGTTGAGTCAACCAATTCGCGGATAGGGTTTCTGTTGAGGTTATTTGATCTGAATTCAGAATCCTGACTTTTTTGTAATTTTGGGGTTGAGAGAGATATTGTTTGATAATTTTATATATATCCAGGTCAAAAGTGTAATCATTGCCCCATTGTTCGATTGCCCCATTGTTAAATAATTCAGCTAATGATTGATTTGATGGGTTATTAATATTTGTATCTTCCTGTTCTATTTTTACATTACCTAAATAACACCATTTGTTAATTAAGATATATTCTTTTTTATGAACGTCGCTTTCTTCTATAATTATTTGTCCAGGAAAAGGCCAAGGTTTTATTTTTGAAGATGCGAATGCGGTTATAAATTTTAGATTGTGAACAATCGGCTTTTCGGTGCCAATACATGCGCCTTTGCATCTTCCCAGTCTGTTAGCAAAACAGCCATTTTTGGAACGAGAGAGACCGGTTGATTCCAGTCCTAGTAATTTTTCGCAAAGTGAATATTTTTTTACAATATCTGCAAGAAATGATTTTGCTTGTTTTCGGGATCTAAAAAAACCTAGAAAAGAGTCTAACATTGTAGGATCAATGATAGTGATTGCCTCAAGAAAACATTCCCGGTATCCATTTTTGTTTAATTTGCTTTTTAGCGCAATTAGTTCATGTTTGACGCGGGATTTTTTATTATATAGTGGCAGAAGTTTTTTTATCAGTTCTGATTCCAGAAAAAGTGCTCCGAGTTCTCCTGCTGTGGGAATGGTTTCAATATGTTCAATTTGTTGAGAAATTTTCATCTCAGTCGAAGAGTGGATGTCGGATGCGAAGTGTGACAGCACGCGGTCTCTGATATTTTTGCTTTTGCCAATGTAAAGAGGGATGCCATTTTCTGAATAAAAAATATAGACTCCAGGCTGTTCAGGTAAAGTATCAATTTCAGCGTGGGGGATTTTCAAAGGTAGGGAAGGTTTTTTGAGTGCTTTTTTAACGGCATTCTCAACGTGCTCGAGCGGGAAATCCTGGAGAATTTTATTGTAAAAGCTGACGAGTACTTTCGCATCATCGAGTGCTCGGTGACGTTTAACGCAGGTAAAGCCATGTCGTTCAATAAGGCTATCTAAATTGTGATGCAGAAACTGAGGATAAAGAAGGCGTGAGAGACGGACTGTGCAAAAGTGCTTGGAGGAGAAAGAGATGTCACGTCTAAGGAATTCATTTTTCAGAAAACTATAGTCGAAGCGGACATTGTGGGCAATGAATATGCAGTCATTAAGTATGTCGAGTATGTCGGTTTGGATTTGACGGAATGTCGGTGCTTTTTCCAGATCTTGCTGTGTGATGCCCGTTAGTTGAGTGATCTCAGGTGCAAAACGCGTCTGCGGGTCGATGAGTGAGTGGAATGATTTTGTGATTTTATTGTCTTCTACGCGAAGAATACCGATCTCAATAACCCGGTCATAGAGAGAGTGCATTCCGGTTGTTTCGATGTCGACGAAAGCGAGTTTGGATGGCAGCATAATTTAGCAAATGGCTAATAGTTTATCAGATGTTGATTTTAGACTATTTTGGCTTGATATTCAATGAGGCGAAATTTATAAAGTTTCTTTTGATGCTCTCTTTTGATGTCTTGATCGGTATTTAGGATAATGTTAGAATATGATCATGAATAAGTTAATTCCGATTAGTAAATTTTATAAAAACGCGAAACAGATTACCCATCTTTCTCAAACGTCCGTAGTTATAGATGAAAAAGGTAATCCAATAGGCTTTGTTTTCGGAAGAGACGCATTTATATCCGCCTTGGAGCATTTTGATGAAGCTTTTGAAGAAATGGTAAAAGACCAAAAATTGGCATATAATAATCCGGCGGGAAAATTAATTGACATTATTGAGGAAAAACTTCCTTTAAACCCTAATTTTGTGAAGGGGCTTAAAAAAACTGTAAAAGAGACAAAAAAGCATGAGTGGATTCCTTTTGAGGAAGTCGTGCGTTCTTTACATGTATAATGTTGTATTTACACCTCACGCAAAAAAGGATTTGATAAAGCTCCCCAAAAATGTTCAAAATAGAATAATCAAAAAAATTAAATTTTTTACAAATAGCGAAAATCCGTTAGCATTTTCAAAACCATTGATAAATTTGCCTCCTCTTACCCACCGTTTCAGAGTCGGAGATTACAGAGTTGCCTTTTATATTACGGAAAATATCATAACAATTGACCGAATCGAGCATAGAAAAGATGTCTATTTGAATTAAGCATGGAAAAAATATTTTTTGAAATAACTGTAGTTATATGTATTGCTGCGGCACTAGCTATTGTATTCAGGTTTTTTAAACAGTCTGAGATTCTTGCTTATATATTGACCGGGATTATTCTGGGGCCACTTGCATTTGTCAAACTTGATAGCGGGGAAGTGATGCATTCTTTGGGACAAATCGGGATTACTTTACTACTATTCATGTTGGGTTTGGAGCTTCGGGTGAGTGAGATCCGGTCGGTTGGGAAAGTGGCTCTAATAACCGGGACAGGGCAGATAATTTTTACTACCGGCGTTGGTTTTCTGCTGTGTATTGTTTTGGGCTTTTCGTCTTTGACTTCGTTATATATGGCTATTGCATTGACATTTTCAAGTACGATTATTATTGTAAAACTTCTTTCAGATAAGAAAGATCTGAATAGCCTTTATGGGAAAATATCAATTGGAATTTTACTCGTTCAAGATTTTGTGGCGATTATGGCTCTTATTTTTCTTTCGGGATTTCAGAATGGCGGTGAGTCCGGCCTGCCTGCCGGCAGGCAGGTCTCTCCCCTCAGTTTCGGATTTTTAATACTTAAAACAGTTGTGCTTTTTGGAGTGGTTATTCTTTTAAGTAATACGATTTTGCCAAAACTTATTAATAAAATTGCGAGGTCTTCGGAAATACTTTTCTTATTCAGTCTGGCATGGGCTTTTGGCATGTCAGCGCTTGTCAGTTCGCCTCTAATTGGATTTTCTATAGAAATAGGAGGATTCTTGGCCGGGCTTGCGCTGGCTAATTCAATGGTGAATTTTCATATTGTGGCAAAAGTAAAAGCGCTTAGGGATTTTTTCATCACAATCTTTTTTGTTACTTTGGGTATGAGTCTGGTTTTTGATGATATATCCAGAATTTGGATCCCTGCAGTTATATTGGCACTTTATGTACTTATTGGAAATCCAATTATCATGACGTGTATTTTGGGTTTTTTGGGATACAGAAAAAGGACATCGTTTCTAGTCGGATTGACAATTGCGCAAATTTCAGAGTTCAGTATGATCTTGGTTTTTATGGGAAGTAAATTAAATCATGTAAGTGACGAGATTGTATCTATTATTACATTAGCCGGGACAATTACATTTGTATTTTCACCTTATATGATTATGAACGGTAATTTAATTTATAAAAAAATGTCTCCATATTTATCCATTTTTGAACGGAAAAAAACGCAGGAGCAAACTATTGAAACAGAAAATTTTAATAATCATGTTATTATGGTCGGAGCTAATAGAATGGGGGAAAGTATTCTGGATGCATTTATAAAGAATGGAACGGATGTACTAGTTGTAGATTTTGATCCAGATGTGATCTCGCGCTTATCTAAGAAAAAAGTCCGTAGTCTTTACGGAGACATTGTGGACATTGAGATTCAGGAAAAAATAAATCTTAACAAAGCCCGGCTTGTTGTTTCAACCGTTCCTGATGTTGATGATAATTTAATTCTGCTTGAAAGTCTACGGATCCAGAATAAAAAGGCACTGGTTGTGCTTTGCGCTATGGAGAAGGAAGATGCAACGGTTTTGTATAAAGCAGGCGCGGATTATGTTGTATTACCGCATTTGGCGGGCGGGAGGCATTTGGCAAAAATATTGGTTGATAAGAATCATCTTGAGATTATTGAGGACTATAAAGCCCGAGACCGTTCGGTTCTTCTAACGGGGTAATAAATGGAATAAGTTACTCAAGTTATAAAAAAATGATTTGTCATTCCCCTGGACAGGGGAATCCAGAAGATATAAATATTTCTACATTAAAAAAGTAAATGGAAAAACTTATTTTTACCTACTGGGTTCCCGCGTTCGCGGGAATGACAATAAACTGGGTAGCACGAGCAAGTTATTTCTCTTCGAATGGGTGTTCGTTGGGGATTTCGCCGTCCAGTATATTCGGGAGGTTTTTCCAGGATTTGTTGATGCGGTGGTCGGTGAGGCGGTCTTGGGGGAAGTTGTAGGTTTTAATTTTTTCTGAGCGCATACCACGGCCTACTTGTGTAGCTCTGAGAGAAGCGATTTGGGTCTGCTGTTTTTCGAGTTCTATTTCCCAGAGTTTGGCGCGGAGTAATTTCATAGCGATTTCGCGATTTTGTATTTGTGAACGCTCGGCTTGGGCTGTTACAACAAGACCGCTGGGTTTATGACGGATGCGCACGGCAGTTGAGACTTTGTTTACATTTTGCCCGCCATGGCCTCCGCTACGAAATGCTTCGAACTCAATGTCATCGGGGTTAATATGTAAATCTATATCTTCAAGTTCAGGGAGAATAGAAACAGTGCTGGTTGAAGTATGAATGCGGCCTTTTTTTTCGGTTGCAGGTGTTCTTTGGACTCGATGGACACCTGCTTCAAATTTAAATATATTAAATGCGCCTTTCCCTAATATTTTAATTATGTATTCATCCAGTCTTTCGACTGTGAAGCCTTTTTTTTGCGCGAAACGGGTGTACATACGCAGGAGTTCTTCCGCCCATAATTTGGCCTCGTCACCGCCGGCTGCGCCTTTGACTTCAAGAATGATATTGCGTTCATCGAAATTATCCTGCGCCTTTGTTTGGGAATTTTTTAGACTATCTTCAATCACTTTTTTTTCTTCTTCAAGATTAGTTAGTTCTTGCTGGGCTAAGGTTATTAATGCAGGATCGGAAAGTAAGGTTTTTGTTTCCTCGATTTTTTGTTCAAGCTCCTGAAGTTGTATTAATCGGTAGTCGGACATTTGCTATTTTAGGCCTATGAGCATTTCTCGGAGTGTTTTGGGGCCTTCTTGTGATTTTTTCTTTTCTTCAATTTTTTTCACTTTTTTCTGTTGGTATTTTTGAGCATTTTCTTGTTTGGTCTGGAATTTTTTAATTAATGATCCGGAGTCTACAAATTTTTGCTGTCCGGTGTAGAATGGATGGCAATCGCTGCAGAGTTCTATGTGAATTGTTTCCCGGGTAGATCCGGTGGTAAAACGATTACCACAGACACAAATGACTTGAGCGTTGTCGTAAAATTTAGGATGAATATTTGCTTTCATTATACTTATTATAGCCTAATTTTGAATGCTTAGCAAGTGAAAAGTAGGAAGATTATTCTGCACAGATGTAAAAATCTCATTAAAAATATCTAGCGAGCTTCTGCGCGTCAGTGCAAAATAGTGTTTATTGAGTTTGGGGTAGTTCGGCTTTGATAAGCTCTTCGGTTCCTTTCGTAGTAGTTTCAATTGCAGCAGCAGCAATTGCCCCCAATAAAAATAGTAACACTTTGCCCAAAGTCAATTTATTTTTTTCTTCTGGCGTTAGATTGTCTCCTTTATTTTCAAGTTGATTTATTTCTTGTTTAAGATTGTTTTGTTCTGTTGAAATATTTTCAGGTTTAATATTTTTTAATGTATCTGCTGTTGAAATAATCGTATCTGGATTTTGGCTTAATTTTTTAATAATCTCCGCTCTTTTATCCGGAGATACTTTCATATCGGCCAATTGTGCTCCGATTTCACCCATAGCATTTAACTGTTTTTGTTCTTGGGATAATTCATTTTTCTCGGCAGATTCTGCAGGAGGTTGTGCTTCCGTTGCTTGCGTAGCAGGCTTATCTTCAATTTTCGTTGTAGGTTCAATTGCTTGAACTTGAGGTTGCTCGGGAGCCGGGTGTTCAACCTTGGCCGTGTCCGGTAGTGGTGATTCACCAGAGGGTGGGGGAGAACTTGATTCAGCAGTTACAGGTTGGGATCGTTCTCCGCCTGATGATTGGTTTTTAGTTGCCAGGCGTGCTGCTTTTTTCATATCTAGTTCCGCGTTTTTGTCCTTGACCCATTTAGCCTTTCTGTCAGCTAGTTGTTGGGCTGATTCCGTAACAGGCTTCTCAACTCTGGTAGTATCTGCATTTGGCGTTTCGGAAACGGGTGGAGGTTTGGGTTGTCCGGATTTCGCTTTTCCTAACTTGCCTTGGACCCAGGCTTTCAAGTTCTTTTTGTAATTTTCTGCCCGGGTACGCTCATCATTTTGTAAGGCTTGTTCAGTAACAGGAAGTTTAACATTAGCTTGTTCGGCATTCGGTGTTTCGGCAGTTTGTGGGGGAGAGGTTGCTTCTGCTGTTGGAGTAGTTTGTTCGGGAGCCGTCTGTGTTGTTTTAGTTTCTGTTTGTTGTTCCTGCGATGGTTTTGGAACAGAGGGTTCAACTTGGACCGTATCGAGTTTTGTTACTTCATCTGGTTGTCGGGACGATTTTGCTTCAGCTAAAGGCTTAACACTTGCAGCCGCTTTTGTATCTAGGGTGTCTTGATTTTTGCTATTGTCGGTGGATGCATTTTGTTTGTATTCTATCTGCGGTTTATCTTTGCCTGTCTTAAAAAACATTTCCATTATACCCCTAGCATCTTTGCCTTGGCCTATTTTAATAGTGTCAAGTACTCCTTGTGCTTGTGCATCTTTTGGCTTAGGAGTTTCCGCTGGTTTTACAGACTGACTCATCTCTGCTCCTTTTTCCCGTATTGATGGAGTTGTTTCACTGCTTGTCGTATTCATTATTAGTACTTTTACCAAGTCATGCTTTTATGATTTTTTTATTCTTAATAAACATTTATTTAAAATATTTATTTTATATTTGGCTTTAGATGTTTTCGGTTTTTTGGTGATCAATAACATTTATGTTCTGATTGGCGATTTGCGCTTGTGGTCTGGGTCTTAATAGATGGAAGGGGTGGTAGTGGATGCGGCCTTCGGAGATGAAGATGCCTATAAATATTAGCGCTGCGCCCAAAAGAAATGTGGTTGTAATAGTTTCTCCCAGTAAAGGTTTGGCAATGAGTATGGCGATAAGCGGATCAGCATAGGAGAAGACAGCGACTTGATTGGCAGATATATATTTCATGGCAAATGTGTGAAGAGTATAGGCAACTGTTGAACAAAGTACGGCACCAAATAAAATGCCTATAATGCTTTTTAAGTCAAAGCTGAGTAGTTGGCTTGTATTTCCGGCTTCAAGAAAAACTAGAGGCAGGAAACTGATAGAAGTTATAGTAAAAATCCAGAATGTTAAGGTCAATGGATTATATTTGGGAGCAATTTCTTTAAGCATAAGTGTGTAAAAAACCGAAAGTCCCATTGAGACAATGAATAATAAATTGCCAATTAGCGAGCTGTCCATGCCGTTTTCAAACAGTGGACGCATAACAATTATTACGACCCCAATGAGGCTGATAATTGTACCTTGGACCATTTTTTTCTTCAATTTTTCATGTAGAAAGATTGTTGAACCAATGATTAAGAAGATTGGGGCAGCTGATGCTATTACAGGTACATTAATACTTGGTGAGAACTTTAGTCCAACATAATAATAGGCGATATGGAAGGTTAGTCCGATTACCGATATAAACATGAGTATTGGCCAATCCGCGCTATGTATTTTAAGTTTTTTGCGGATAAAGGGATAAAGAATAGCTGCAGCAAGCGAAAAGCGAAGAAAAGCGAGAGTAAAAGGTTGGATTTCGTCTAAAGACCATTTAAAAATAGGCGGCGCCGCGCCCCAAATAAGGTTGGCAACGATTAAGGAGAGTACTGCGAGTTGAATCTTGGACAGTTTCATTGTGTAGACTTATTCTACTATATCATATTTTTATTACTTGAGCGCTTCCAGGAGTTTTTCGAGGGTGTATTGTTTTTGCAGACGGGTTTTTAGGTTTTTTAGGGTTACTACATTTTTTTCTAATTCTTCAGGACCAATTATAATCACATTTGGAATTCCTTTTTGGTCTGCATATTTGAGTTGTTTTTCCAGAGGATTTTTTTCTTTTATTTCACCGAGATATATTTCAGTGTTGATATTGTCCGAACGAAGAATGGAGGCGATTTGTAGAGATTGTTTCATGAGTTTTTCATTAAACACTGTTATCAGTACTTGAGCTACTTTTGCTTTTATATCAGGAATTTTATTGAATTGTTTGAGCAATTCTTGTATAGGCATATCTCCCGGCGCCATTCCAACTCCGGGAATTCTTTCTCCCCCAATTGTTGCTGTTAAATTATCAAACCTGCCACCACCAAAAATTGCCCTTTTCAATCCTTGAGTTTTATCCCATGCTTCAAAGACAGTACGAGTATAGTAGTCAAAACCTCTAAATATTTTGGGATCAAATTCTATATATTGCTTAATATCAGAGTAATTTTCTAATGAATTAAATACTTTTTTCAGCCATTCGGATTTTGTGTAATCCTTGTTATCTATGAATTCAAATAGTGATTCTATTTGATTTTCAGATAAGTCAGAGGTCTTTTTTATTTTTGCTAACAATTCAACTCTAGGAAGTTTATCAATTTTGTCGAGTAATCTAATTAATGTAGGACGATCCTTTATGGCAATATTTTGTTTATCACAAAAATCTTCAAAGAATGATCTGTCGCTTACTTTGATTACTACTTCATCAGGCGTAAGATTCAGTTCTTTAAAAAATTCGGCTGCAATTGCCAGGATTTCTGCGTCGGCTTCCGGTGTTTCGGGACCTAAGATATTGATTTCCCATTGGAAGAATTCCCGGCCTCTCCCTTTTTGGGGCTGTTCATATCTCCAACCGCGGCCAAACATAAACCATCTAATTGGTTTTAATAGTTCCTGAGATTTTTGAGCGACCATACGAGCGACAGTGGGGGTGAGCTCGGGACGCAAGACAAGCAGATTGTTGTCTTTGTCTTTTAGTGTAAAGACTTGTTCTTTCAAAATTTCTTCATTTGTTTTATTTGCGTATAAGTCAAGATATTCAATTTCCGGTCCGTCATATTCTTGATAACCAAATTTTTCAGATACTTTTTTCATTTTTTGGTACAACCAATTGCGGAGCGCTAAATCATCCGGGTAAAAATCTCTGGTTCCTTTAACTGGCGATATTGTTTTATTCATAATGGTGTTTAATCATGAGTTTATTATACATTGAAAAGTTGAAAGTTTAAAGCGCAGCTAAAAATATAAAAATTGTACCTCACTACATCAGTCTCCTTTTTTGTTGGGCGATAGTTATTTTATCTCTTATATCATCAAGAATCTGCTTGTCTCTTTGGCTCATTTTTTCTTCAGATTCAATCAGCCGTGTAGCGACTTGGTGAAATCTTTCAAGTTCTATAATATTGTTTGCCGCAATTGTCCGGCCTGAATCAACCACATCAATTATTCCGACACAATCGTTAAATACATACTGTATTGCTTCTGTTTTTCCGGGAGATTCAAATATCGTAATTTCTTTTACACCTCTTTCATTTAAAGTTTCTTTGGAGATATTGGGAAATTTTGTGACAACCATTTTATTTTTTAAATCAATTACTCCAATTGATCCGTTTCTTATTCTTGTTTCTTGTTCAAATCGTTTAGTTACGCCTATAAAAAGAGCAGGTCTAGTTATGTCTGGGAAGAGTTCGTATATCGGAAGTGCTTCGCCTGCATTGGCGTTGAGTCCGGCTTCCCATAAGATGTCACTTCCGGTTATCCCTGCTTTTAAATTTGAGCGGGTGTCTTTTAGAATGCGCGGTATATCGCTTGCCCGCATAACGATAAGATCAAGCGGCATATTTTTTACCGGAACAAGATACTGCTTGCCGCAGTCCGTAAAATCCAGACCAACTGCTTTTAACAGTTTGTTAACATTTGTTTGTAGTTCTCCGCCGGGAAGAGCTATTCTTGTACGTTCGATATCTTTCATAAAAAAACATTTTTTTCAACAAAAAAACCTCACGTTCGTTATTTACCATTTGGCCTATATGAATAGGTAATGGTGAAATAAGGAACGAGAGGTATTCGACGAGCTCATACTCATGAGCAATATCCTCCATACCTTAGCATTCGCCTTTTAGTACTATTCGTACACGGCTCATGCTGCGGTATTCGGAGGATGATGAGATCGTTGTCCCATCAAAAAAGGACCTCTCGCGGTCCCATCCTTGATTCCTAAAGGCATTTTTCCTTTAGGCTCTTCGGCCGACTCCGCGTTACGACATCGACTGTTGTAGTTTACGGTTCAACTTCCGTAAGGCATTTTTGCCTTCAGCTTCCGGATCGTGACTCCGGTCAGACGCTTTATAAATCTTTAATTGTTCTGTTATTTTAGCATAAAAGAATATTTTGTCAAATTTTGTAGGCTATTTTATCAGCTTTCGTAGAGGTTGTGAAGTGCTTTTGTTACTGGATACGTTTATTTGCTATTTGTTTAAAACCGATAGAAAATCAGCAATTTTAGTTTTATTTAGCTTGTATATATTCTTTTTGGGCAACTTGATTAAGTATTAGTCTAAAATCGCTAAATACTTCAAGTCCATTCTCCTTCCCAAATGATCCACTAGGGCCTCTAGCAACACCTAGTACTTTTCCTTCATTATCTACCAAAGGCCCACCGCTATTGCCTGGTAAAACTCTTCCATTATAGTAAAGATGTAGGTCTTTTGTCTCAGTTACCCCTTGCCTTTTCATCAAAGCTTGCATATAAGGAGTGTGGTTGGGAGGCTCTTTAGTAGAAACTTTGCCTATACTTATTAAAGGTCTTTGAGAGTCAGCCCAAGCTTCTTTAAATTCACCGGGAAACCTAATGGCTGCAGCATTTTGAGTTGTATCATGGCGCACATTCTGTTCGGATATCTCAACTCCTTCATTATCGCCTTCAAATGGAAATATAGCTGCATCAGTTGCATGCATGCCATTAGATTTAGCGGTGATGCTATCATAAAGCAAATCAGGATTTTTCATCACCCCTTCTATCATTTCTCCTTTATTATCTCTGTAGTGATACTTCAGTGATTTTTCAGGATGAGCTAACATTTCGTCTATTACATGTGTTGCTGTTACTAAATATTTATTCCCCTCATAGGAAATGATTACTCCACTGCCACCAGGTTCTGAAGGGTTTTCACTTACAAGTACGGTTGCATTAACAGCTTGTTGTAATTCTGGAATAACACCTTGTTCAGATTTAAAATAATGAGTCCTATCTTGAAATGTAGGATTTTGGAATGTTGCTGTGTCTAATGAATCCCTAACTTCAGTAGCTGGTCTATACCCAGTTTCTATAAAACCTGCATCCATATTTATTATTAGTATATCAAAAATGTGGCAAAGAAGAATGCTATTGTTTAGCTTTAATTTCGGATTGAGGGAGTTATTAGATTTCTATAAGTTGTTTTGGGGATTTTTTGTTAGCTATTGAGATGCATGGGTAAATAAGGAAGATTTTATTATTTTGATATGTATTTATTCTTTTTGGGCAACTTGTTTAAGTATCTGTCTAAAATCGCTAAATATATTATTCTCACCAAATCCACTAGGGCCTTCAGCAACACCTAGTACTTTTCCTTCATTATCTACCAAAGGCCCACCACTATTGCCTCGTGTAATTTTTCCATTATAGTAAAAATATAGATCTTCTATCTCATTTACCGTTTGTATTTCCAAAGCATGCATGTAAGTATTGTATATAAGAGGCTTGTTAGGAAAGGCATTTCCTATACTAATTAAGGGTCTTTGAGATTCAACCCAAGCATGTTTAAATGCACCAGGAAATCCTATGGCTGCAGTATTTTGGGTTACATTATGTAGCAAACTCTTTTCAGATATTTCAACTCCTTCATTGCCGCCTTCAAATGGAAATATAGCTGCATCAGTAGATCGCAGACCTTTAGATATAGCTGTAATGCTATCATAAAGCAAATCAGGATTTTTCATCACCCCTTCTTTTATCTCTCCTTTACTATCTCTGTAGTGATATTTAAGTGACGTTTCAGGATGAGCTAACATTTCACCAATCACATGTGTTGCTGTTACTAAATATTTATTCCCCTCATAGGAAATGATTACTCCACTGCCACCAGGTTCTGAAGGGTTTTCACTTACAAGTACGGTTGCATTAACAGCTTGTTGTAATTCTGGAATAACACCTTGTTCAGATTTAAAATAGATAATTCTATCTAAAGGTGTAGGATTTTGGAATGTTGCTGTGTCTAATGATCTCCTTACCTCAGAAGTTTGTCTATATAGAGCTTCTACAGCATTTGAAACCATATTTATTATTAGTGTAGCAAAAAAGTTTTGTAAATCAAGCTCATTTATTAAGATTGGCATTAACTAAGGAGAGGGTGGTTTGTATGAAATTTTGAGTGAGGGGAATATTAAATTTCTATAAGGTTTTTGGGGGATTTGGTTAGTTGGATAAGTTTATTGTTTTGGATTGTAAAGAGGTCTTCGGTGCGGACGCCGAATTTATCAGGCAGGTAAATTCCCGGCTCTATTGAGAAGACCATTCCATTTTGGAGTTTATCTTTTGATTTTGGTGAGAGTCTGGGGGCTTCGTGGACTTCAAGGCCAATCCCGTGTCCGAGTCCGTGGGGGTAGGCAGGATAACCCTTGGAAACTATATAAAATCTTGCAGCATTATCTAAATCTAGTGTTTTTATTACTCTAGATTGTTTTATTGTTTCATTGTTATATTGTTCAATTGCTTTTTGTTGGGAGGCGAGGACGGTTTCATAGATACGTTTTTTTTCAGGTGAAACTTTTCCGAAATGTATTGTCCGCGTCATGTCGGAGCAGTAATTTTCGTATTTTACGCCAAAGTCTAGAAGTATAAATTCGTTGTTTTTTAATTTGCGGGTTCCTGTTTTGTGGTGGGGAATGGCGGCGTTTTCTTCGAATGCAAGGATTGTCGCGAATGAAATGTCGGAACCTTGTTTTCTTATGAAATGTTCGAGCTCAAAAGCAATATCTTTTTCTGCCATTCCGACTTTTATAAAGGACAGGATATGAGTGAAAGCCTTATCGCCAATCTGACATGCTTTTTTAATTTTTTTTATTTCTTTTTGAACTTTGATTATTCTGAGTGACGATAGGTCGATGTGATTAATTTTTTTAATTAATTTTTTATTATTATTTAGGCGAGATAAAATTTTTTCATGCTCGTATACAGTGAGGTTATGTGCGTCAATTCCGAGGGACTTAATATTTTCTTGCTTTAAAATTTTTTCTAATTCTAATATTTTTTCATGACTTGTTGTTTCAGAACCTACTAAAAGTTTGAAGTCTTTAACATGTTTTTTTACAGCGTGCACGTACCTTCCATCGGTAATTATATAATTGTTATTTTTTGTAATAAGCAGAAAAGCTTCTCTTTCCATGTTTGAGAAATAAGAGAAATCTGTTAGATAGATAATATCTGGGACAGAGGAGATGAGGGCCGCGTCTAAAGACTTAGTAGAAAGTAATTTTTTAAATTTTGATAGACGAGTGTTCATTGTTTATATATTTTCAGAAAATTTTCCACTGCTTCGGCGGACATGGCTTCGTCGGCTTCTTTGGAGAAGCCGCCGATGTGGGGAGTTAGAATAACGTTGGGAAGTCCAAGAAATTCTTTTTTGAAATTTGGTTCATTTTCAAAGGTGTCTAGTGCGGCGCCGTTTATGTCCCCGTTTTTTAGCGATTTAATGAGATCTTCCTCATCGATAATGCCGCCGCGAGAGGTGTTGATAATACACGCACTTTTTTTGATTAAGGCAAGTTTTTCTTTATTAATTAAGCCGCGAGTTTCGGAATTTAGGGGGAGGTGGAGAGTAATAATATCAGAATTTTTCAATACTTCATCAAGTTCGCATTTGCGCGCGCGGCGCTCTTTTAAAGTTTTTTCGTCAAGGTATGGATCGTAGGCAATTATTTCTTTGATGCCAAAAGCGATTAGTTTTTCTATAGTTAATTTGCCGATCGCACCGCAACCTAAAAAGCCTATGGTTTTATTTTTTAGTTCGGAGCCTATTTTTTCTTGGCTTCGCCAGCTACCTTTTATCAGTAAGTCCATTTGTAGCGGAATTTTCCTGATCAGCAAAATCATAAAACAGACGACAAGTTCGGATACCGCGTTCGCATTTGAACCGGGGCTACTTATGACTTTTATCCCTCTTTTTTCGCAAGCTTTTATGTCAATATTTTCCAGTCCTACGCCTGCACGGAGAATATATTTTAGGTTGGGGTATTCATCGAGTAAAGTAGAAGTAACTTGTGTATAAGTTCGAATGAAAAATGCTCCGATTTCTTTTTTATTTCCTGCGTTTCGTATTTCTGTTTGTAACGTAAAGCCATTCTTTTTTAACAAAACTAGCGCCTTTGGATGGATTTCCGGGTCTTCGAAAATTAGGAATTTCATATGAATTTATTCTATTGCGGGTTTAGTGGGAGTAATTTTTTTAGTAATATTTGGCGATGGAGATAAATCTTCAGTTATGGTTGGTTCGGGAATAATTATTTTCGGATTTGTGGGTAGTTCGGCTAGATCCAGAATTCGGCTGGCGACGAGAAGAGCAGGATCAATTTTATCCGGGAAACCTGTAACCATGACCCTATCGCCAATATTTAATTTTGAAAAACCAAATTTGGTAACACCATCATCTTTGGTATATGAAGAGATATTTGTTATGGTTTGGATATCAACTTTTGTTTGTTTTTTATTATCGGAAATTACTGTAATAGTGAAATTTTTACTATCCAGCTCGGCAATCCGGCCTGAAAGATATGTTGGCGTGATTAGAGAATCAATAAATCTAGCAAGGATTCTTTGGGATTGCTTATTGTAAAGGCCCAGGACGCTGATTTTTGTACCTTTTACTAGGTCAGATAATCCAAAGCTACTTTTTGCCGAAGGAGAGGAAAATTTGGTTATTTCATCCACATCTAAAAATCTGGTTTTTCCTGTCATATCGGTGAAAGTGACTTGGTTGCCAGAGGAATCGGTAACATTGCCAATAATTCCTCTTTTTTCAACAAGATTTAATTCTGCTACACGTGAGGCGATGCGATCTTTGAGTTGATTTATCTGTTTGTTTAATTTTTCTCCTACAATATTTTGGGTGGAAGATGAAGTCGCGGATGGGGCGGTCGTTGCTTGAATTTGCGCAGTTTTTTTGGTTGGGACTGGAGTAGCGGCTATTATTGGACTAACAATTAGATTTATTAAAAGTATTGCTGATAAAAATGCGAAAAATAATTTTTTCATATTTTACTTAAAAATTTTCTGTTGAGTAGGTTACTGTCCTTATTACTTTCTTTTCTTCACCGTCCGGAAACACAGCAGTAATTTGAATCATATTTGTTCCATCACTTATCGTATCACTTAAAGTAAAGTCCCCATTGGATGCAGGGACTACAACTTGATCACTGGTTTCAGTGGAGACTATTATTGTAGCTTTGGGGCTTGTTTTTCCAGTTATAGTGATTGTTTTGGTATTTACGACTGATTCATCTTTTGGGTTTTCAACAGTTAAGAAATTTTCATTATTGGGTGTGGGTGTTGGAGTAATTTGGGTTTTGACGGTAAGTGGTTGGTTTTTTGCCAGGGGAACTGTTTTTGTCATTTGATAGAGGTAAAATGCCACTCCGGCAGCAATCAGACCTACGATTACCGCAACTAATGATAAGATAACTTTTTCCGCTTTCATAAGATTCTATATAAAGATGAGGCAAGTACGGCTTCATAATACGATAAAAGCAACCTCTTGTCAATATTGGCGCGCATATGCTAGGATGGGGTACATGGAAATTGCTCTTCTCCCTAAAGACTCATTAAGAATAAAGGGGAAACGCGCGTCTTTCGCTGTGGATCCTCCCTCCTCGGAGGGCAAGCAAGATAAAAATCCGTACTCTGCGGCAATTGTTTTAACACGATCAATTGATCAGTTACAAATCCAGCATGATGCTGTTGTTATTAATGGTCCAGGTGAATACGAGATTGGAGGAATAAAAATGAACTCCAGTAGCAGTGAAGAGGATATTATTTATAATCCGAATGTGGATGGGGTGGACATTCTTTTGGGAAAACTTACATCCATTGAGAAAATGCAGCATAAGTTAAAAGAACAACATATTATTTTAGTGTATGTTGATTCAATATCAAACGTTTCATTTGTAAATTCTCTTGCCTCTAATGTGGTTATATTTTATGGAGAACTTGCCTCTAAACTTGTTGAGTCGTTGGGGAAAGGAAATGTTGCCACTATGTCGAAATATTCAGTTACACTTGATAAGCTTCCTCAGGAAGTTGTGACAGTGATACTTGAATAATAAATTCAAAATTCAAAGCACCAAATTCCAAATAATATCAAAATTCAAATAATTAAATCCAAAACGTTTTTAATTTAGAATTTTGATATTGGGATTTATTTGTGATTTGTTATTTTGGATTTGGAATTTGATTTTTATTATGGCTATACGCACCCTTCCGCATAATGATACTGTAGAGCAGAATATTCTAGGCGCAATACTAATTGATAAAGACGCCATTATTTCGGTGTCGGAAATTCTTCTCCCAAAAGATTTCTATAGCGATATGAACGGTATTATTTATGAGGCAATGCTTGTCTTGTATGAGCAGCGTGCGCCTATTGATCTTCTTACTTTAACTGAGGCACTTAAAAAGAAAAAACAACTTAAAAAAGTGGATTCGGGATATTTAACCGACTTAGTTGAAAAAGTGATGACTGCAGTAAATGTGGAATCATATGCGAAAATTGTGAAAGAGAATGCCACAAAGCGAAATCTTATTCATGCCGGAAATGAGGTAGCAGAGCTTGGGTATGCTGAGGAGAAGGAAGTGAAGGAGATTTTGGATAGGGCAGAAGGAGCAATTTTTTCCATTTCTCAAGGACATATGAAGGGCGGGTTTGTGCCGATTAAGTCTGCACTTACTGAGAGCTTTGACAGGATTGATGAGCTGCATAGAAAAGGGGAAGGAATGAGAGGTGTCAGAACCGGTTTTATTGATTTGGATAATATTCTGTCGGGAATGCAGAAGTCAAATCTTTTGATTTTGGCTGCCAGACCGGGACAGGGCAAGACAGCGCTTGTTTTAAATATTGCACAACATATTGCATTAAAAGACAAATTACCAGTCGGGATTTTTTCTTTGGAAATGAGTAAGGAGGAGCTTGTTGACAGGTTTCTAATCTCACAATCAGATGTGGATGCTTGGCGTCTGAAGACAGGACGTTTGTCGGAGGACGATTTTACTAAAATATCTCAAGCAATGGGGGAGTTGGCAGAAGCGCCTCTTTTTATTGATGATACACCCGGGCTTACAATTGTTGAGATGCGCAGTAAGGCACGAAGGTTGCAGATGGAGCACAATTTGGGTCTTTTGGTGGTTGATTATTTGCAGCTCGTCGATCCGGGTCGTAGATATGATAATAGAGTACAGGAAGTGTCGATGGTTTCGCAGGCTTTGAAGAATTTGGCGAGGGAGTTGAATGTACCGGTTCTTGCGGCTTCGCAGCTATCGCGGGCTGTTGAACATAGAGGGGAGAGACGGCCGCAACTCGCTGATTTGAGGGAGTCAGGTGCAATTGAGCAGGATGCTGATGTGGTGATGTTTATTTACCGGCCGGATAGTGAAGTGAGACAAGGGCAAATCCCGATAAAGATGCTTATTGCCAAGCATAGGAATGGTCCGACGGGGGAGATAGATATGTTGTTTTTTGGAAATAGGATTAGGTTTGGAAGTGTTGAGAGAGCTAGACAGGAGTGAACTTTATTAAATTAAAATTTATTAAGAGGTATCACTGATAATTATACTAAGGATGAGTAAGTTATTTTTGAGTTTGTTTTTAGTTCGAGATTCATAGCGTTTTTGAGTAGTTTGACAAGTTTCCCCTCAATTCTGAGATTTTTCATATTCATTAAGTTTTTCAAGATTAAATTTGAGAAGTAAAACATTGTATTTAGTAATAAAAAAGAGTTCTGTAAGTTGTCTTGGTTTGACAGGATAGTATTCATTATTTCAGTTCATTCGTATATTGCGCATTTTTAAAGTAATTGGTGAGGTATTTACTGATTGACAATTTTTGTAAAGTTTGCTGTACTTAGTTGTAGAGTTATATAAATCAGTGCTAAAAAGTTCTTGGAAGATAATGATTTTATGAATTTTAAGAAAACAATTCCAAATATTTATAAAAGTTGGGGTATGTACTTAGTAGTATTAATGTGTCTATTCTTCCTGGCGATTACTTTCTTTACTGTTAACTCACTGCAAAAAGAAAAAACTAATTATATAAGTAAGGCTCAATCATCCTTGGTACTTACAGCCTTTCCGGGTGCTGAAGGATTTGGTGCTAAGGCAACGGGCGGACGCGGGGGGGCTGTCATCAAAGTTACTAATTTGAATACATCCGGAATGGGTAGTTTACAGTGGGCAGTCGATCAACCTGGAGCGCGTGTAATAGTTTTTGGGGTTTCGGGGGTTATTCCCGGTGATGTTCGTATTTCCCACGGCGATATCACTATTGCCGGCCAAACAGCACCCGGCGCGGGTATTACGATCAACGGGCATCTGTCTACCCAGTATGGAACCACGTTTGGCAATATAATCGTTCGTCATATTCGCGTACGACCACCGGGATTATCAGCCAGTTGGCCTGCCGGTCAGCATGACTCTATTCAGTTTTCTACGAACAATACTATGATCTTGGATCACGTTGACATGTCCTATGGCGTTGATGAGACGGTGGATATGTGGGGAGGAGCGCGGGATATTACTGTACAGTGGTCAGCGATCACTTTTCCCGATACAGCGAGTTCGCATAATGTCGGATTCATCAATGGACCGGGAGGAGGCCGAGTTTCTATCCACCACAATCTTTTTGCGCATAGCAGATCCCGCAATCCGGCGCTTTCAGATGGGCCTTCCGATACGGTCAATAATGTCGTATACAACTTCCGTGAAGGGTTCGTGCACCACAACCCTGTAGCCGGAGACTTCAACATTATCGGGAACTATTTTAAATCTGGAAGTAATGCAGCAACCTCACCATTATGGTTTGACCCGGAAAATACACCAACCTCGCGGTATTTCGTCTCTGATAACTACGTCGATCATCCCGGGAAATTTGTGGGTATTGTCAATAATCCATACACAACAGCCGGCTTTAGCACGTACTCCTTTGCGTGCTGCGGCATAACCTCTGCTCACTTCAATTATTCTACCGCTTTCGATTACAGTAGTTTTACGGGGTATGCACCCCTTACCGTGAATTCGCCCCAGACGGCCTATACTACTGTATTGGATAAAGCAGGTACGTGGCCGCGTGATATTGTAAATCGGTGGGCAGTGGATGATGTTAAGAACCGCACGGGAGTGTGGGGGGCGCGTCGGCCTGCAAATTTCATGGATGGGTTAAATCCCGGTGTATATCCTGCCGATGTGGACAATGATGGTATAGCGGATAGTTGGGAAGCATCTCACGGCCTCAGTTCTTCTAATCCTAATGATTATAATTCTCTCCGGCCTTCCGGGTATACGGCGATCGAAGAATACATTAATGAACTGGCTGATTCTTTGACCGGTGCTACTACCACACCCCCTCCATCACCAAGCGAACCCACTCCTACCAGCATTACAACCCCTACTTCGACACCATTACCGACATTTACCCCTATCCCTACACCAACACCGACTCCCATTTTTACACCAACACCTACTCCTACATCTGTGCCTACTCCAACTCCAACAAAGACTCCGACACCAACTCCCGTCCCCACAGGCAATGGACTGACAGGCTTATACTTTCCCAATAGAACCCTAAGCGGTGCACCTACTCTTGCCAGGATTGATCCTGCAGTCAATTTCATTTGGGCAACCGGTGCGCCCTCTCCCGCTCTTCCCTCCAATAACTTCTCTGTACGCTGGACAGGATATGTAATGCCACAATACTCCCAGCAATATACCTTCTATACTCAAAGCGATGATGGAGTAAGAGTGTGGGTAAACGGAATAAGGATAATCAATAATTGGACTGATCATGGGTCAACAGAAAATAGCGGAAAAATAAACCTCACAGCCGGAGTAAAATACACAATCAAACTAGAGTACTATGAAAAACAGGGCAATGCTCTTATCCAATTACGCTGGAGCAGTCCCTCCCAAGCAAAAGTTATTATTCTTCAGAGCAGGTTATATAGTAATTGAATTAACTAAGCGCAAATTTAATTTGCCGGAATTTACCTCAACAAACACTGATTTCTGCTACAATTAGGGTAGAAAATGATAGCGATATTCAAAAAGTATTTATATTTTCCGGTTGCTTGGTATTTCCGGTTCTTTGCTGGTATTAGGTTGCGCCGTTGGTCTCCGCGGATTGTGGTTGTAACGGGTTCCAATGGAAAGACAACGCTGCTTCATTTGCTCGAGGCGCAATTTGGAAGTAAGGCTAAGTATTCACATCATGCCAATAGCAGCTTTGGGATTCCCTTTGATATTCTTGGTCTGCGAAGGACTAAATTATTTAAGTCGGAATGGATAGGATTATTTTTTCGGGCGCCATTTAGAGCTTTTTTATCTCCTTTTCAAGAAAAAATATATATAGTTGAAGCTGATGTTGACAGACCGGGAGAAGGGAAATTTCTTGCTTCATTTTTAAAACCTGAAGTTGTATTGTGGATTAGTTTGGGGAGGACACATGGCATGAATTTTGAAAAACTCGTAAGACAGAAAAAATTTCAAACTGTTGAGGAAGCTATTGCTTTTGAATTTGGATTTTTTTTGGAATATTGTCAAAAACTTGCGTTAATTAATGGAGATTCACCATTGATAGTTAAGCAAACTAAAAGATTAAGAGTTGATGCAAAAATAATTAAAAAAAATGAACGTTTTGTAAAATATGAAGTGGATCTGGCCGGAACAAATTTTCAAATTGATGGAAGTAGATATATATTTGAGGGATTACTACCGGAAGAGATATTTTATTCGATTGTTATGTGCAAAAGCGTACTGGAGTATTTTGATCTACCGTTTGATCAATCATTTTCAAAATTAGTATTACCACCTGGAAGAAGTTCGATTTTTCAAGGAATTCGTGGGGTTACAATTGTGGATAGTAGTTATAACGCAAATCTCTCATCAATGAATACAATTTTGCTTATGTATGATAAATTTCTCGCAACTCATAAATGGGGAGTGCTTGGAGATATGTTGGAACAAGGAGAAGGTGAGCAGAAAGAACATGAGAGATTGGCTGAATTGATTGGGCTTTATGATTTTGAGAGAATTATTTTGATGGGGCCGAGGGTGAGTAAGTATACATATCCGGTATTAATTCAAAAGTCAAAAGTCAAAAGTCAAAATCACAACTCAAAAGTAAAAAGTGATAACGACAAGAGGGAAGATCTAGTTATAGAGAAGTTTTTGGGGCCGAGGGAGACGTTGGATTATTTATTGGCGAATTTGCGAGGAGGGGAGACGATACTTTTTAAGGGTGCGAGATTTATGGAGGGAATTATTGAGAATTTATTGTTGGATAAAAAAGATAAAGTGAAGTTGTCCCGACGGGAAGAGGTTTGGGAGAAAAGGAGGAAGGGATGGGGATTATGATTAGTTCAAAGTTCAAAGTTCAAAGTTCAAAGTTAAAAAATGAAAAAATTTATATTTTGCATGGGTGGGCGTATACTACTGATAAGTGGCAGCCGTTGATTGAAAAACTTAGGAAAGAGGGAATTGAGGCTGTAATGCTTAAGATACCCGGGCTTACTGCACCACTCAATGAGGTTTGGAATCTCGATAATTATGTTGGCTGGTTGAAGGAAATATTGGATAAAGAAAACGATAGGGTGATTTTACTTGGGCACTCAAATGGCGGACGTATAGCTCTTACTTTTACTGCTAAATATCCTGAAAAAGTAAAACAATTAATTCTTATCGACAGCGCCGGAATTTATCATAACGAACTACCTATACAGATAAAGCGGTTTGTATTTGGGAATATCGCTAGGGTAGGACGCAAATTTACTAATTCTCAAACTTTGCGAAAATTACTCTATAAATTGACAAGAGAAAGTGATTATGAGAGAGCTAATCCATTGCTTCGAAAGACTATGCAGAATTTAGTTCGTACAGATATATCGGATTTATTTCCGCATATTCACTTACCTGTAACGATTATTTGGGGTGAGCTGGATGAAATGACATCACTCTCTGATGGGAAAATTATGCATCAGAGCTTAAAGAATTCGACATTTCATGTTATTCGTGGGGCAAGACATTCACCCATGTTTACCCATGTAGAAGAGGTGGGGGAGATAATAATAAAAGTATTAAGTATTAAGTATTAAGTATTAAGTATTAAGTATTATGGCGATTTTTAATTCATTGGGATCAAATTATAGTTTTGGCCTTGCCTGCCGGCAGGCGGGTTTTGCAATACTGAGTTTATTCGCGAATGACAGTAAGAAGTGTGGTTTAAAACTCAGTAAATTTTTGGAGGAAAAATATGGCGGGCAGGTTTTATTGACATATAAAGGGCGAGAAGCCCTTCGACTGGCTTTTAGGGCAATTAATCAGAAGGGTGCCGAGGTTGGTATTTGTGGATTTACTTGTTATGCGGTATACGAAGCGGTTACTTTGGAGGGTTACAAGGTACGGTATTTGGATATAGCAGAGGGAGATTTGAATTTTTCTTTTGCTAATCTCGTGCAAGGCATTAAAAAATATCCATTAATAAAAGTGATTATAATTCAGAATACTCTTGGTTATCCTTGCGAGATAGAGAAGATTGCGAAATATTGTAAAGAAAAAGGGATTATTTTAATTGAGGATTTGGCGCATTCGATTGGAGCAAAATATGAAGATGGAAGGGAAGTAGGAACTGTTGGTGATTTTACGGTGTTGTCTTTTAGTCAGGACAAGATGGTTGATGGAATTTCAGGGGGAGCGGTAATAGTTAAAAGTTCAAAGTTCAAAATTCCCCACAAGAGGACTACCTTCTTCGAAGGGTCGCAAAGTTTGGAACTTGGAGAATTACCTATGAGTCAACAGACAAGGGATAGATTTTATCCGTTATTTACTTGGATTATTAGAAAGACTTATGAATTTGGATTGGGGAAATTGTTGCATGCTTTTCTAAAAAAATTTAATTTGCTTTCCCAGCCGATGAGCAATTTGGATAAAGACATAATTTATGGATTGCCGGATTGGTATTGCTGTTTAATTTATAGGCAATTTAGAAGCATGGAAGGTGATTTGAATCATCGAAGAAAGATAGCATCAGTGTACGCGGATAGACTCAAAAAGGATGTTTTGTCTAGTATACTAGTCAGAAAAATACCTAAGGCGGCGAATTTGCGTTTTCCGATTTTTGTTGCGAATAGGAGTAATCTTGTTGAATTTTTGAAGAAGAAATATATTTTCGTATCAGATATTTGGTATGATGCACCGATTGCGCCGAAAAAATATTTACATATGACAGATTATAAAAATCAGTGTCCAAATGCGGAAAAAATTTCTAAAGAGATATTAAATCTGCCGACACATAGGAATGTGAGCGAGATGGACGCGAAATTTATTGCTGAAAAAGTGAATGAATGGGTGGAAGGAAAAACTTGAAATGTCGAGTATAACTATAAAACCAGTAGAAAATGAGAAGGAGTGGGAAAATTTTCTTGATAAACATGATGAGGCTAATTTTCTTCAGTCATGGTATTGGGGCGAATTTCATAGGAAGTTGGGAAAAGATGTTGTCAGACGCGGATTTTATCGTGATAAGCAACTAGTTGGCGCGATGCTTTCAATAGTTGAAAATGCTAAGAGGGGGAGATATTTGACTGTGCCGGGTGGGCCGATTATTGATTGGGAGGATGAGTTATTGGTTGATGCTGCATTTGTTGAAATGAAGCGGGAGGCACTCGAGATGGATTGTGTTTTTGTCCGTATACGGCCGCAGCTTGTCACAGATGATTCAGTAAAAAAGAAATTTAGGCAGTATGGATGCAAAGATTCGCCTATGCATTTACACGCAGAGCTTTCGAATATATTGGATATTACTAAATCAGAAGAGGAGTTGTCGGCACAGATGAGAAAGACTACAAGATATGAAATAAGAAAGGCTCAAAATTTATCAATAATGATTGAGAAAAGTAAAGATGAAAAATCCATAAAAGCATTTTATGATCTACAGATTGAAACCGCCAAGCGGCAGAAGTTTGTGCCTTTTTCATTTTCTTTTTTTCGGGAGCAATTTAAGGTATTCTTTGAATCGGATCGCGGGCTTTTATACACTGCTTTATATGATGGGAAAGTATTGGCACAGGCATTTATTATTTTTTACGGTGCTGAGGCGGTTTATCATTATGGGGCGAGTACTGATGAGGGGAGGAAGTATCCGGGAGCTTATCTTCTCCAATGGGAAGCGATTAAAGAGGCGAAGCGGCGAGGGATGAGGCGATATAATTTTTGGGGAGTAGCTCCCCTTGAGGCAAAGGATCACAGGTTTTATGGAGTGTCGGTGTTTAAGAGAGGGTTTGGAGGACAGGATGTTTCGTATTTGCACGCGCAGGATTTAGTAATTGATAAGTTTCGGTATTTGATTAATTATTTGGTTGAGATGGTTAGGAAGAGAATAAGGAAGGTGTAAGTAGGCGTAAAATATTTAATATAAATCGTCTTTTTCTTGAGCAGGTTGTTCTTTTTTGTTCATACATGTCATTGAAGCAAATCCTACTAAAAGTCCTCCTACAGCAAGGGCCGAATCTAATAGAAATCTAGGCATATTTTCTGATCTCGCTTTCGAAGATTCTCTGTCGTATGCTATAGTATCTCTTACTCTTTTTAGAATTCCACTTTTTTTAGTTTGTGATAAAACAGTTTCTTCGTGTGCCCCACCTGCGCATATTTCTAGTCCTTTTCCTAATTCTTTTGCAGAAAGTGGATCATATTCATTACGTAGTTCTATATCTCTATTGATAAGATTATTCGTAGTAATAATGCTGTCAACTGTACCTCCTAGCGCAAGCGCTGCTCCTGCACCAAGAGTAATTTCTAAAAAATCCCTTCGGGATTGAGATTTCAATCCATTTGATTCGTTTGGATTGGGTTGTCTACCGCCTTCTGGATTTGACATGATGAGATTTTAGACAATGGTTGTGTGTTTGTCAATGATTTATAGTTACTATTTTATTTAAGCGATTTTTGAAAAAATGATATGTAGTATAATGTTTTCTATATGAAATTGATTGTGCTTGCTTCTACATCTTCGAGAAGGAAAACTTTGTTGAAACAATTGGGTTTGGAATTTATTGTTATATCGAGTAAGGTTTCGGAAAAATTAAATCCGCGGTTGAAACCGAAAGGTCAGGCAGAGGCGTTGTCGCTGCAGAAGGCCATGGCGGTCGCAGATATTTATAGACACACAAAAAATGGTGGGTCGCCGCTTATTATTGGGGCAGATACAATAGTTTCGATTGACGATGAAATATTGGGAAAACCAAAATCCGCGCGAGAAGCAAAACGGATGCTTAAGAAACTAAGCGGAAAGATACATTGTGTTATTACGGGTTTTACAATTATTGATATGGGTTCTAGAAAAATAGTAACAAAGTCAATTGAAACTGTTGTGCATTTTAAAAAATTAAACGTGTTGGAAATTAGTGAATATATAAAAAAGGAGAAATTTTTGGATATAGCAGGTTCTTACGCGATACAGGGATTAGGTGCGGTTTTTGTTGAGAAAATAGATGGTGATTATTTTAATGTGGTTGGATTGCCACTGCATGCATTGACAGTGGAACTGCGGAAGTTTGGGGTGGAGGTTTTATAGACGTAAGACTTAAGACTATGATGTAAGATTTATGATTGGTAAAAAGAAAGAATATAAGGCGTTGATGTTGGATTTGGATGGGACAACTATTCCTAATAAACGAGATGGGAGACCTTCTAAGAAAGTTATTGAGGCGGTTACGAAGGCACAAAGGAAACTTCATGTAGGGGTGGTAACTGGTAGGCCATTTCCTTATGCAAAGCAGATTGTTCGTGAATTGGGACTAACTGGGCCTTCAATAATGGCAAGCGGAGCAGAGATTATTGATGTTGAAACGGGTAAGCTATTATGGTCGAGAAAGATTTCTGCGCAGGCAACTAAAGCAGTTCTAGATTTATTTGAGAAGAGGGCCTTGAAACTGTCTATCTATGATAGTGATCGCTATAAGAATCAAGAAGAGTTTGATCCGAGAAACCCTCCCAACGTTCCTTTTGTAATCTCTGTTCAAGATTTACCTTTATCATTGAGTGACAATATTTTTGCAGATCTAAATCATCTTACTGATATTGCAGTGCAAAAAATAGTTGGATGGAAGCCTGATACGGTTTGGTTATCAATTACTCATATAGAGGCAACTAAGCAACTTGGTATTTTTGAGATTGCAAAAATATTGGAAATTGAGACGCATGAAATTATTGGAGTAGGTGAGGGATATAATGATTTTCCATTACTGATGGCATGCGGATTGCGGGTCGCGATGGGGAATGCGGTTGAGGAGTTGAAAGAGATAGCGGATTATATAGCACCGTCTGTAATGGACGACGGAGTGGTTGATGTTATAAATAAATTTGTTTTGAGGTAGACTATTGTAAATCAAATAAAGGTGTGGTAGAAGTGGAAGATATGAAGAAATCTATAATGATTACGGATTTGGATTTGATAAAGCAAGACGCGGCAAATATTGTAATGGACGCAATACGCGCTAATCTCGTTTCTTATGTTGATGTCAGAATAGAAGCATCGGAAGGGGCCGGTTCTTATGTTGAGGATGATAATCCACGGCAAACAAGTAAGGATTGGGGTTTGTCATTGGGCGTTCGGGTAATTGGCGGAGATAAGTTTCACTCGTCAGGATTTTATGGAAGAGGTTTAGGTGTTGTTGATTTTCAAAATTTTACTACTGTGCTGCTTGAGGCATTAGAGATTGCTAGAGATCGTGCGATTTTAAATGCGAAATATAAGAGTGTTTTTAAGGATTCATACAAACTTTTTGGGAAAACGGTTCAGGCAGTAAAGCTTGCTCCAATCGAAGTGAATCATACAGTCGTGGCTCCGGAATTTGAAATTGATCCGCGTAAGGTAACTCCAAAACAAATTACTGACTATGCTATGCAGGCGGCACAAGCAGCGAAAAACCATCATTCATTTGTGAAGAGGGTTGAAGTCGCGATAAATACCTCGATAAGCCGGCAAATGTTTATTTCTTCTGAGGGGGCAATGATTGATCAAGGCACATGTAGTAGTGGAGGGACAGTTTTTATTGTAAGCGCAAACGATTCGGGTGATAAGCCGGTTGATCTTTATCATCACACAGGTAATCAATTGGGATTTGAGGCATTAACAAAGGGGAAGAATGCACATGGACTGACATTTGAAAAATTTGCAAGACATATAGCAGATGAGACAGTACAGCTTTGTAATGCTAAACCCGCACCTGCGATAGATAAGCCTGCGACAGTTGTACTTGATCCTGATCTTGTAGCACTTTTTGCACATGAGATTATCGGGCATCCATCGGAATTGGATAGGGTACTTAAATGGGAAACAGGGTATGCAGGAAGGTCCTGGTTTTTTAAAGATTTAGAGAATAATATGATTGGTCAACAGGTCGGTTCTCCAATTCTCACTGCATTTTCCGATCCGACTCTAAAGGGTGGCTACGGACATTATCTTTATGATGATGAGGGAACTAAGGCAAAACGTGTGTATCATATAAATAATGGGGTATATCAGGATTTTATGAATAGCCGGCAGACAGCGGCAGTTTTGGATGTTGAGCCGAACGGGCATTATAAAGCGAATGATGCATCAGTAGTACCACTTATCCGTATGTCAGTATCGGCAATTGCAGCCGGTAAATCTGATCCAAAGAAAATTATCTCGGAAGTAGAACATGGATATTATGCAGTCGGTCATAGAATCCCATCTATTTCCGAGTCACGGGAGAATTTCCAAATTGCGCCGCGTCTGATTTACGAGATCAAAAATGGACAAATTGGGCAGGTATACCGGAATGGTCGCATAACCTCCGATTCAAAAAACTTTTTTATGTCAATTGACGCGCTTGGAAATGACTTTAATATTTTTCCTATACCTAACTGCGGTAAAGGTCAGCCTATGCAAGCGAAGCAGGTCGGAAATGGGGGTCCGACAGCGAGGGGAAAAGCTAAAATCGCCAGAGGGGATTAGTAGTTAGCTGTCAGCTTTCAGCTATCAGCAATTAGATTTTATTTTAAACGAAGTTTATGGTTGATTTGAAAAATTTACAAAAAGTTACAAAAGAGGGATTGGATATTCTAAAGAAAGAAAAGGGATTGATAGAAGGTGTGGTTTATGCTTCGGCGAATGAACGAACGATTGGCAGGATTGTATATACTTCTCATTTACCTTGTACAGGACTTGAAGAGCCTAAGTCGGATTCGGATTTTGGTGTAAGCGCAGAGTTGTGGTTTGAAAAAAATGGCCGGCGCCTGGTGGGAATGGGACATGAATCATATGACTTGTCAATAAATGGAATCCGCAAAGCGATTGAAAAAGCGAGACGGGATGCGGTAGAAGATAAGGATTTTACTGGGTTTTTGAAAGCAAAAGAATTACCGAAAGAAAGAGCATCAAAAGCGTCCCGCGGGACATCTTCGATATCAAGTGTATCACGGGATTTAAGTTCGCGGGAAGAATCTGAACTATTGGTAAAGTTGAGCTGGGAGACGATAGAGGGGGCGATTGATCCGATAAGTCAGTATGCTAAGAAGCATAAACTTGATCTTGGGCAACTTGCATTTATACTAAATGGCGATAATTTTATTTTAAAGGAACGTATGGCGATGGCAACGACAACAGGTATAGAAGATCACGATGAGTCTTCGCTAATATTATCTTTTATTACAGCCATGATGGAGCGGGAGAATGCAAAAGGCTCGGCATGGGGAGCGCAAGTTCATCCTGATCTGAGTTTTTCTTCTTATGAAAATGGAAGGCGTGCTGCATTGTCGGCAATTAATGGTATTGGTGGAAAACGAATGCCGAGCGGACGATATAGGGTGGTTTTCGGTCATCAGGCTGTGACTGAACTTTTCGGCAATTTGTATTCACCACATGTGAATTTAGGAATGGTAGAACTAGGAGCGTCGATTTTTAATGGTAAATATGGTCAGCAGGTTGCATCGAAATTGTTGACTATTTATGACGATGCTACCCTGCCTCAGGGAGCGGGAAGTAAGCGAATAACTTGTGAAGGGTACCCGACCGGGAAGACGATGTTGATTGATAGCGGAAAACTGGTAGGTTATTTGTCTGATTCACGCACGAGAAATAAAATGCTTGGAAAAAGAGAGCGGGCTAAGCAAATTTTGGGTGTTGATCCACATGAGATCCATCAAGCAATCACTCCCAGGAATGGTTTTAGGTATTCACGTGGTGGTGGCAGAGTAGCAGCAGCGAGCGTTGGTATTCATGCAACTAATCTTATAATAGATTCTCCAAATCCTGTTTCACCTGAAAAGTTACTCAAAGATGTGGGAGAGGGGATTTTTATTGGGAGGCTTTGGTATACATATCCGGTTGGCGGGTATTCATCGGGAATTATTACCGGGACGGCTATTGCCGAATGTTATACGATAAAGAATGGAAAGCTTGCCGATCCGATACTTCCAAATACTTTGCGTCTTGAAGATAATATCGGCGAAATGGCGAGGAATATAATAGGTGTTGCAAATAATCAGATGCCGACAATTTTGTGGGCTTCAGATGAGATCACTCATGCTCCGTGGGTTGGGATAGATAATGTGAATTTTCATGCGATAAATGAGGATGACGTTTCTTGATTAAATATAAATACAGTGGGAGTAGTATAGCAAGAAAAGCAATTCCTAAATATAAAAATCCACTTTGATAAGAAAGACGCTCGATGGCAATGCCAAGCCCAAAACTGGCAGCACCGCCAACAAGGTTTTGAATTTGTCCTACAGTTGACAATAGAGTTGCTTTGAATTTGCTGGTACTAATAATTTCTATTAGAAATCCTTCATCGATTCTGCTTAAACCCCAGTCAAAGGCGTTCATAATTATAAACACAAGTACAACAATCCAAGAAGTTGATATTGTTCCTAAAATTAAAATCAAAACTGTATTGAGAATAAGTTGAAATTTGTAAAAGGAATAGATTGTGGTGATAGATTTTATTTTTCCACTATAGGCAAGCATTAGCGAGGCTAAAGCCCTGCCTATGCCAAGAAATACCCCGTACCAAATAATAGGTATTTCAAGAAACAACTGATATGGTGGTCGAAATCCGCTAACGCTAAACAGTGTCCCTCCAATAATTCCGGAAAATAATGCAAAGGTGAAAAAATTAAGATGGTATCCTTCGCGCATTACCTGTCTAAAGTTTGTTACTCCTATTTCTTTAATTTCTTCCTGTGCTACCGGCGGAGTTACCAACGAAATCGAAGCAAATAAACCGATGAGGTCGACGAAAACAGCAATTGCGAAAGGAAGTTTGAAGTTTACACTGACTAAAAAAGGGACTAATACCATTAATATTATTGGTACAGCAAAGCCAATCGAACTTATTTTACCTATTACTCTGGTATAGTCTTTTTCACGGCGTAATCCTCTCAACGTTTCGTGCATAAATGCGCTGCCGGTCCCACTGTGAAAGGCTATTCCTGTACTGAATGCAATTCCAGCTAGGATCAAAATAATAATGTTATTTGCGGCAAGAAAAAGAATTGTTGATAGTAATAGGAATATTTCAGAAGCAATGAGCGCTTGTTTGTGGCCAATTTTGTCAGAGACGAATCCGCTGGGAATTTCAAATATAAAACCTGCAAGATTTGAGGCAAGCATGATGATTCCAATTCCCGTGGCATTAACATCCGGTATAGTTAAGAAATAAGCTCCCAATATCGCGACAAAAATTCGTTTGTTAGCAATTAATAAAATTGTATATTTCCAAATATTATTTTGCAGAGATTTTTCCATTAAATTAAGAAGTATCGATATCTAATTCTAGCTTTTTAAATAGTCCCAAACAAGCTATTAATTTGTCATGAGGCGTTAAAATTTTAAGTCTTTAGCTAATTTAAAACCTTTTTTAGTGTAAAAACGGTCAAAGGAGAAAATAGCATCTGCTTTATGTTCTTCGGCAAGAGCGGCTACAATGCAGTCAAATAAAGTATTTTTTTTGCTGGTGGTGGGACTAAAAAATCTTAATGCGTTAGTCAAGGTTTGTTTATTTACCTCTAGTATGTGCACATCAGGATTTGACATAATCTGAGCGATTTCATACGCGCGAGAGCTGTTAAATTTATGTTGTAAAACCGTGGTTGCTTCCGCAATGGCAGTGATAGGGTAGAGCACATTAGCTTTTAATTTTAGCAGTGTGTTAGCAATTTTTAAAGCTTTTTGAAAGTTCGCATCTGTGGTGTTAGCTTGTGCTACTATAGCGTCTGCGTCAACTATAACAGTCGGTTTATGGTTCATATTTTTCCCATAAGTACTTGTTCATATTGGTGGAAAGATCCTTTGGCCCTTTTAATTTATATTTTTTGCCAATTTCAGCTATTTTAAGCAAGGCTTGAGCAGAAGCAGTTCCTTGTTGAGAGACTTCTACAATACCTTTTTCTAGAGCTTGCCTTATTATTTCTGCCTTACTTTTATTTTGCGCTTTTGCAGTAAGGTTTATTTTTTTATTTAGTTCTTCTGGAACATGTACATAAGTTTTTAACATATTAATCTGATAATAACATGTTGTACGACATGTTGTCAAATATAGGGGATAGTTGGCGAGGTTGTTTCATTTCCTAGGTTAAATATTACTAAATTTGTTGAATACCTTTTTATTGAAGTCGTATGACCCGTCGGAGTAGGGATTTATGGTATCTTTTTGGGGAAGAATTTTATTTTTCCATTGATATGCATCACCGTTTATGATTTGTCCAGGGTACACAATCAATCTCCAAATATCTCGACGGACAAGCGTACGAGGTAAATCAACAAAGTGCTGGCGTAATATGTGGGTTACAGCAATTTCTTCTAAGATGAAATTTATGTTCGCTTCATTGTATTCGCGACCCATCATATCTTTTTCAAGCTCTAATCGAAAATTTTTATCTTCTTTTTCGGCAGTTTTGAGCAGATCGAAGAAATTGCCGAATTGTGGAGAATTGAGGATAATATAGTCGAATGATAGGTAATGAAATGCACCGGGTATAAACTGCTTTTTCTTTTCAATGAGATTTCGTAATGCACTGCTGTGGTTTAGGATTTGTTGGTTTAGTTTTTTACGAGCCTCAAAGGCGACGGCATCGGTGTTAAAATACAAACCATAGGTGTAAAGCAATACAACATCATTTGAATACGATTCTAATTTTGGTAAAAAATATTCCAATATTTCATATACTTGCTTTGGGTCTTGGCCACGATCATAAGCAAGACGACTCATGGAGAGCTGTAAAATAAGATAGCCGTCGCCTGTTAATCTGCTAATATCGAAACCAGATTTCATATATTATTTAAAGGAATGTTTTTGGTGGGCGAAGAGGGAGTCGAACCCTCACAGCCTTGCGACTAGTAGTTTTTGAGACTACCGCGTATACCATTCCGCCACTCGCCCAATCTTCTCAGCCTTGAAATAAAGGCTCCACTATTATATACTTTCAGGGTATGACGATTCAAGAAATTTATGATTTGGCACTTGAGATGGGAATCAAGGCAGATCCTCGGGGCGAGGCGTTTGTCAGAAAACAACTCGCAAAAGCAAAAAAAGAATACTCGGATCTTCCGGAAAAGAAAAAAAAGTATTTTGATTTGGAAAATCTTCAAAATCCTTATTCCGATACACGGCTGCTGGTAGGAGACCCAAAAAAGCAAGTCAAGAAAATCATAGCCGGGATTGACGCGGATGGAACAGAGGTATTACTTGCCGACAGGTTAAACCAAAAGGGGAAAGGAATTGATCTTTTAATTGGACATCACCCGGATGCACATTCGCTTGCCGGTCTCCATGAAGTTATGGATTTGCAGGTCGATGTTTTGGCAAATGTAGGTGTTCCAATAAATGCGGCTCATGCTCTTATGCATGACCGGATGAAGGAAGTGGAGCTCAGAGCTCATCCTTCAAACCATAACCAAACCGCTGATACTGCCAGATTGCTTGGTATGCCTCTACTTATACTACACACCGTTTGGGATAATATGAGCCATAAGTTTATGGATGATTATTTGAAAAAGAAAAAGTTTGAAACAGTCGATGAGGTTGTCGAATATATGTTAGAACTTCGTGAGTACCAGGAGGCAGCGAAAGGGAAAGCAGGGCCAATTATCGTTTCAGGCAGTGATAAAAGCAGAGTAGGGAAAATGGCGTTGTCCTTTACAGGAGGATCAAATCCTTCAAAAGAAGCTTATCTAGAGATGGCAAAAGCAGGCGTAGGTACAATAATTGATATGCATATGCCCGCTGATTCAATTAAAGAAATGAAGAAGCATCATGTAAATGTTATCAATGCGGGACATATGTCTTCGGATTCAATCGGTGCAAATATTTTCTTGGATGAATTAGAGAGCCGGGGGATTGAAATAATTCCTTGTTCGGGATTAATTAGAGTAAAAAGAAAAGGAGGAAAGGCGGTATGATTTCGGTGACAGAGCTTCGTTCGGGGACGACTTATGTAGAGGACGGACAATTTCTTGTTGTTTTGTCTTATGAGCATATTAAGATGGGGCGGGGAAGTGCAAATATTAAAGTTAAGGTGCGGAATATTAAGACAGGTACAATAAATGATAGGAGTTATATAAATGGTGCGAGGGTCACAGATGTTCAGGTAGAAAAGCGTGATATGCAATACCTTTATAAGGACGGAGACTTTGTTTATTTTATGGATCAGAAGACCTTTGAGCAGGTGAGTATACCATTGCGATTAGTTCCTGATTATCAATTCCTAAAAGAAGGGGAGAGTTTCAGTGTTAGTTTTCTAACAGGCGCTCCTCTTTCAGTACAATTTCCGTCGAAAATGGTATTTAAAGTGACTGAAACAGCACCGGGGGCGAAGGGAAACTCGGCTACAAATGTATTTAAAGAGGCAATTTTGGAAAATGGTATAAAGACAAAAGTGCCTCTTTTTATCAATATCGGAGAGATGATCCGAGTGGATACCCGCACAGGAGCATATTGCGAGAAGGCCTAATGAAAAATAATATATTTAGTGCTCTGTCGGAAAAGTCGTTTGTATACGCATGGATAGGTGAAATTTTTGCTCTGATAGCTACACATAGTTTTAACTTTTTTCTTATTCTGGTTGTCTTTGAAATTACTCATTCTAATGCAGCTGATGCCGCTATTGTTTTGACAATCACTATTCCCTCAATTATATTTGGAGTGATTGCAGGTGCATATGTGGACCGGTGGAATAAAAGAAAGGTTTTGTTAGTTGTTAATATTACCCGTGCACTGCTTTTGGTTTTACTTGCATTTTTTGTAGATAATTTAATATTTTTATTTGTAGTTTCATTTATTTTTTCTTTTATAACACAGTTTTTTATCCCGGCAGAGTTGCCTATTTTACCACTCATAGTTGAGAAGAAACATCTTTATTCTGCAAACGCGTTATTCGGTATGGCTATTTATGGCTCAATTTTGATAGCTTATGTTCTTGCCGGACCGTTAATTATTTTTTTGAAGCCTTCCGGAACAGTGATACTTCTGGCTTTTATACTACTTGTCGCTTCTATATTTATTTTATTTATACGTCTTAGGAATACTAAGAATCATCCGCCAGATGGCTCCGATAAAATCGGAGCAGGCGGAGAAAACGGGCTTGAAGAAGTAAATATTTTTAATGATATGAAGCATACATTGTCGCTAATATCACATACTAAGGATGTTTTGCAATCTATTTTTTTGCTGGCTTTGACTCAAACGTTGATTCTAGTTGTTGCCGTTATTGCTCCGGGATATGCGTCTTCTGTTTTGGGGATACCAATTGTTCAATTTCCTTTGTTATTTGTAGCACCTGCGGCGTTAGGTACGGTAGTAGGCGCATGGGTACTTATTAATTATTTTCATGATAGTTCAAAAAACGCATTGATTACTATTGGTATATTCCTCTCTGCAACTTCTATGTTTTTTTTACCTTATGGTTCAAAGGTAGCTTCAAGAGGTTTTGTTCAGGATCTCAATCTTTATTTACCGGGGTTTTTAGAAATTGATATACTTCACATCGTCATAGTTTTAGCATTTATTTTAGGTTTATCAAATTCTTTGGTATTCGTTCCTGCGAATACTCTATTGCAGGAAAAAACTACCGAGCAATTTCGCGGGAAAGTTTACGGATTTCTTAATGCTTTTGTAGGTGTCCTTTCTCTCTTGCCCATTATTATCGTAGGAGGACTAGCTGATTTAATTGGCGTAGGGGCTGTGATAACTGGAATCGGCATCTTTCTTTTTATTGTAGGAACGCTGCGACTCATTGTGAAATAAGTATACAACTGCGCTCGCCCCTCAAGCGGGTCAACGCTCAGGTATTATACTTATTATTTTTTGAAAGCAGAGGAGTATAAAAATATATGCAATTATTGGTGGGGCTTTTTTGTTTTATTGTTTTTCTTTATTGTCTGTACATTTTAGGCAAGGACGATTATGTTCTAATTAGAAAAAATCTTTCTTTGGAACAATTATTCGACTTTGCTTTTATTGGGGTATTTACCGGTATAATATTTGCACGAATTTTTTCGATAATTTTTCATCCAATTAACGGAGGTAATTTTGTCACACAGTTATTTTCACTTAGTGGAACCGAATATACAATGACAGGAGTTGTTTTTGGATGCATGTTGGCTTTTTATTTAATCGGGAAATACCGGAAATTACCAATTGGTCATTTATTTGATTTTATTACGTTAGCCTTTTTATCTTGTTTGCCAATCGTGTATTTGTTAAGCATTTTTTTTGTGAATAGAAATGAGTTAGTTTATTATTTAATATTGGGGATTTTTTATTTGGTATGCCAAATGTTTTTTTGGAAATTTTTGCTTCCCCGAATAATTAGTAATAGACTGAGAGCGGGTACAATGAGCGGCTATTTCTTTTTGGTTTTCTCTGTTGTTTCACTTTTGGCTTCTTTTATAAATAAGTTTGGCAATCCCTCTTTGGAATTTGATGTAGAAGATTTTTTGTTAGTTGGCATATTACTGGGAAGTATTGTTTTCTTGTTACGAAATGAAAGAAGAATTTTGAGAGGAAAAAGATGACCTGCTGTTTATATGAATATTATAATAATTTATGAAGATGAGGATATTTTGGTAATCGACAAGCCCGCAGGAATGACTGTTAATAGAGCAGAGTCGACTCGAGAGCGTACTGTTCAGGACTGGAGTGAGCCTAGGCTCAATTTAAAACCTACCAACCTCGCCGGCAGGCAGGGAAAAAAATATATACCAACCTCGCCGGCAGGCAGGGAAAAAAGAATTGAGGGAGAAAAGTGGGATCCAGTTACGGATTATTATAATAGGGGAGGAATAGTACATCGGTTGGATAAGGAGACTTCGGGGATTCTTGTTCTGGCTAAGAATCCGGAGTCGTTTGTGGACTTGCAGAGGCAATTTAAAGAGAGGGTGGTTGAGAAAACATATATTGCATTAGTTCATGGTAAACTGGTTCCCGGTAATGGCGTGATAAGCGTGCCTGTAGGCAGACTGCCGTGGAATAGAATGCAATTTGGAGTTGTTCCGGGCGGGCGTGAATCTGTAACTAATTATAAAGTGTTAGAATATTATTCTTTTCCGAAATATTCAGGTGGAGATTTATATTCCTATCTTGAATTGTTTCCTAAGACCGGAAGAACACATCAAATACGGGTTCATCTTAAATATATAGGTCATCCGATTTTTGCTGATTTTCTTTATGCCGGGCGGAAATCAGCGAGAAAAGATAGGGAAATATTGGGACGGGTTTTTTTACATGCAGCAAAACTTTCCTTAGCTCATCCGAAGACAGGGGAGAAGGTAACTTTTGAGAGTCCGCTACGACAGGAGCTTCTAAGTGTATTAGATTTATTAGAGAAGGTAGAATTGAAAATATAAAATATTAAATAAGGTGAAGGGTAAAGAAAGGGTGTTGATAAATGAGAAAGAAGGATAATAATGAGAAGAGTCAAAGTCTTAAGCCATTGGTTTTTTATGTAATACTTGTTTTTATTGTGATCTTTATCTCTTTGTTTATTCGGATAGTTTCAGTGGTTCGAGAGAGTAAGTTTGATGGACAACATCGTTTTACATTGGCTGTTGGGAGCGAGAAACAAGCTTTAGGATTTATTTCTTTTGAGCCGCAGACATTTTCGCTTTCATTGATGTCTTTTACTGATAATTCGTATATGCCATTTTCATTATTGAATAAAAAAGTCGGTATTATTCCTGACGGATTTATTAAAACGCGTTACCCTTTTATTTTGAACGGTAATATCCCATCAATTTTGCAGTCATTTCTTTTTCAATCAAACAACATAAACTATAATATTACTTTATATGACTTATTACGATTTTGGATATATGCAAATAAAATTCCAGTAAGTACTATTTCAATCCAGAAAATACCAGTGTCGTCTGGGGCACAAATATTTGATAAAACAGTTGCCCTTTTATTTTCAGATAGTTCTATATCTGCGGAGAATGTTAGTATACAGATTATTAATGCAACTGGACAGTCAGGGTTGGGAAGCAGACTGGAGCGGGTAATTTCTAATCTAGGGGGAAATGTAGTTTCGGTTGAAACAGCTATTGGGTCAATGCCAATTTCAAAAATTCAATATTATGGCCGGGAAACGTATACTTTGCGAAAGTTGAATTATTTATTGCCATACCGACAGGAAGCGCTTAATAAAAAAGCAATTGCTGAAATAATTATAATAATTGGCAAAGATAATAAGGACACAAAACTTTTTTGATCATTGAGTTTCTTCAAATTCCGCAATATGAACAGGATTCTTTTTAGATTTTCCGTTCTTCAAAGTAGAATTTAAATGTTGTACTTTATTTGGAGCGGAGTTTACGTCAAAAGATAATTTTACTTTTTCTGTAGAGACAAATGATGGTTGATTTTTATATTTGTTGACCCGCTTTAGTTCACGGATAAATATGCTGATTTTATTGCTTTCGGCTGTGCGTGCATATGCTTCATATTTATTTCCCGCATGAATGAATTTAATTAATCTCTTACAAAGGTCATCCGGTAACATGCCGATATATTGGCTGTCTTGATCGAGGGCGAATATTTTCATTCTTTTTATACTAAGCGTGAGTCTTTCTCCTGAACGGAGATGAGTAATGATTTTTTTATCGGCAACATTTATGAGTTCAATGATCTTCGTTTTTCCAGGTTCTTCAATGAATAAGTTATTCAGGTGGAAATTTACTCTTTTTGTGTATACATCGCTTAATCTTTTAAGATTTCTGAGGGCTATTGGATTTTTCATATCCAATGAGAGGACTTTTTGATATAGGTTTTTTGCCTCTTTAATATTCCCTTGACTTAGGAACGCAAATGCTAAGCGGTTTAGAGTATCGATGTCGTCTGGATCTTCCTGGAGAATTAATTTATTGATCGCTATAGCGTTTTCCCAATTTCCGACCAAGGCAGTTTGAATGGCTTGAGGTTTTAATTGCGACATTTATAATATTATAGATTGGATGAAATTTTACATGCATTTATTGCAAATGTCAAGCTACAAGCAGTATAATAGCAGTTAACGAATGGCTAATAGGTAATTAATTAATAGTTATCTGTTGTTTGCCGTTCGTCACTATGTCTGGGCATTCCAAGTGGTCTACAATAAAACGTCAAAAGGGGGTTAATGACGCAAAGCGCGGGTTGATTTTTACTAAGTTTTCTAATGCAATAACCGTTGCTGTCAGACAAGGTGGTCATGTCACCGATCCAGAAGGCAATTTCAGACTCAGGCTTGCTATTGAGGCTGCGCGAAGCGCTAATGTGCCAAAAGAAAATATTGAACGCGCAATTGCCCGAGCAGTAGGCAAACAGGAATCGGATCTTGTTGAGGTTGTTTATGAAGGTTTTGGTCCTGGTGGCTTTAGTGTGATTGTCGAAGCTTATACGGATAATATACAGCGCACCGTTGCAGAGGTAAAAAATATATTCGCTAAAAATGGCGGTAATATGGGTCCACAAGGTTCTGTTATGTATCAGTTTGAGCGGAAAGGAATGCTAGTAGCAGAAAAAGGGGATAGGTCGCTTGATGATATTTTTTTGCTTGTCGCAGATTCAGGAGCTGAAGATGTGGAAGAAGAGGAAGAGATATTTATTTATACAAGACCGGAAGATATGATGAAAATCCGGTCGTTTTTGGCGGGGCAGGGTATTAAAATTTTGAGCGCAGAACTTATATATAAACCAATGAATTTATTTAATATTTCTGACAAGTCAGACTTGGCAAGTGCTATAGCATTTCTTGAGAAAATGGAAGACCTGAGCGATGTACAAAAAGTTTTTGCAAATTTTGATACTACCACTTAAAGCTTATTAATGAGAACGGAACAAAAAATTAATACTCAAGGATATAATTTTAGAAAATTTTCTTTAAAGACAAGACGGGTTCGGCGTGGTATTGGATTTTCAATTGATAAACGGCAGAAATTTGTTATTGCTGTTATTATTTTGACGACAGGGTTATTTTATACAGAGTTTCAGTTCAGTAGATCAGGAATTTTCATTTCATTTTTCTTAGCAATTTTAACAGATATATTTCTATTCTGGGGACTTTATCAGGATATAAAAGGTAAAATTGTTTATGAAATTTTTATTCTCCCTTTTTTTTACAGCCTGTCATTTGGTTTGTTTTGTTTTCTTACCCCGAATTTTGTTTATAGAATTGTACTCGCGATAGTGTATGCTTTTGGTTTATATTCATTGTTTTTGAGTCAAAATATTTTTGTTGTTTCTTCGACACGGACAATTGCGCTGTTGTCAGGCGCACGAATCGTATCATTTGTTCTCACATTAGTTTCTTTTTTTCTTCTTACTAATGTTGTGTTTACTTTGCATCTTGTTATTTTTCCTGTTCTTCTTTTAGTTTTAATTTACACCTATTTTCTGTTTTACCATTCTTTATGGACATATACCCTGCAAAAAATTACGCATCCTTTGGCAATGTGGGTTTCAGGGTTAACTATGTGTATTATTGAGCTTACTACAATTCTGTGGTTCTGGCCGAGTAGAGCGCCGATTATTTCGCTCTTTCTTACAGGATTTTTTTATATAGTCGCAGGACTATCACATATTTGGTTTGAAAAACGATTTTTTAAGGGTATTTTATGGGAATACGCATGGGTTGGATTTGTAGTATTTTTAGTACTTATTGTGTTTTCCGGTTAATTATGTAAGGATTTGTTATAAATTCTAAGTAGAGTAGAGGAGAGGGGAGTTAAAAAAGGGCATTAGGCCTATAATTTGGTTGATATAGTATGATATAGTAATGTGGATAACTTTTCACAGCTTCCGGCTTGAGTTTTCACGGAATTATTTATATACTGTGAATATAATTGAGAGGTTGTAATTACGAACCCTTCTGGGCATAATGAGCAGGTCTGGAGTCGACCTTAATTGCTGAAAGGTTGTAATACCTTATATTATATTTTTTATAAATCATCGCTGCCTCTTATGTATTACTGTTCTTACGTATTGAAAAAAATACGAAAATGTTTTTAATATACCTTGCTAATTTTGAGGCTAGATTTTAATGTTTAGACTGATTTGTCAATCTAAATTAACATGTCATTGTAGGGCTCAGGAAGGGCTCTTAAATTGTATAGCTGTATTAATTAATCTCTTCGTCTTTACAGAGTTAATTTAAACTACTTTAATTATTCTTTCGGGTCGCTAATTGCCAAGAAGGAAGATGCACTTATTACCTCTGTACTGCTCCAATTAATGGTTGAGAAGATGGCAATGCTTAAGAGTAAGTAGATTAATCTTAGTTTTAGTTAAGACATATGGACAGTCGTTAGCATGAGTCGCGATGAAAATTAAGATATGAGCTAAATATGCCTTAGTATAGACAGTAAAAATCGACTAAAGTAAGTCGGTAGAGAAGCTAAGTTGTTATGTCGCACAATAATACTTTTACGACGTGGTTACGGCTAGAACTTGAGGGGAGGGCTATTAATTGTGCCTATTTCCGTTTTTTTTATTGGTGTAATTATATTTAATTAACCATGCGTGGAGGCATATATCCTCTTCTATTTGACGGCTACTTTCATGATTGCTATTGATACACTAAATTTTTCTATGGGCTTAATAAAGATGGTTTTTATGGCCAATTTTCATGAAAATTAGGCATAGAATGTGGGTGAGAATATCATACTCCCCCACCCGTATTCACTAAAGGGGATTAGTTTTCACTAGTGAAGGATTGAAAAGTGGTAGGGCGGCTTGGTTGGTTTAGGCTCGACATAAATTGAGGTGAGTGTTTCTAGGTCTTCGAGAATCTTGATATATCTAAAAAAGGCAGCATTTGTCCATCCGAAGCCTTGTTGATCGCTATATAAAGCTCCAGCTCCTGGTTCACCGGTTATACCATTTAATTTTTCATAAAATGTATTATATTTTTTGAACATATCCGCGTGGGCTTTGTTAGAATTTGTCATTATACGTTTAGCTTCTGTGATATATCCGTAACGCAGTAAGCCGATTACAGTAAGATATTCAAGTGGCGACCAAATATTTGGATAATCCCATTGTTTTGGTTTAATAATCTCTTCAATAGCTGGATGATAGCGTTTTTGGATTTTTGATAAGTCAATGGGCGCTGCTAAGGATTCTTTGGCGGTAATAGTAAGTCCAAAAGGGGTCTCGAATTTAGGCAGCTTTTTTAGCATTTTCTCGGCTTGTTCCGCGGTCGCAAGACCGGCCCACATCGGTGTAAAACCTGCAAGGGAAAGAAATTCACTTTGCTGTTTGAATTTATATCCATAATCATAGAAAAAGCCTTGCTGTTCATTCCACATATATTTGTTTATTTCTATTTTTCTTTCTTCAGCTTTTTGAGTCCAGTACGAAATTTCTTCTTGCTTTTTTAATATATTAGCTGCGGCTGCGAAATCCAATTCGTATTTATATAGATATATATTTAAATCAATTGGAAGAAACTCGTTACAGCGGTTATAAAATCGTGAAGTCATGTCCCAGCCTGATTCGAGTTCTGAAGAATGTGCATATCCGATATCGCGGTCACCATAGCGAGAAAGGTTATATCCATCAACGCTATGATTGTATTCTTTTTCCTTATCAATCCAAACTTTTTCATATTCATTTTGTGCTGTTTTTATGACCTTTTTTAACCATTGTTTCTTATAAGATTTATAGAATACCGCCTTAAATCCTTTTAATGATCGAAAAGAATTATAAGGGCTTAGTGGAGCGGTATAAGCATCGATTATTAATGATGAAAAGAAAGGGGGTTGTGACCGTCCTAGGCTAGCTGGAGCCCCAAAATTGGGGATTACTTGAAAGGTATTAAAAAGATATATAAAGTTATCGACCATTTCCTTCAGAAGCCATTCGCGTTTTGTGCCTATAAGTCCTTTGGACATAAAAAAGCTATCCCAATAGAAAATGTATCTATGATGGCCTTCGTTTGGGACAAAATAATAATGCGGAATGTTTATATGGCTCTTATTCATTTTATTACCAACTAAGAATTCAGAGTTGATATTTGATATGAGAATCGGGATATTGTTTATGCCATACCTAAATCGCATTTTCGAGGGTTTGAAAATGATCTTGTTCCAGTAATTATCTATATACTCCAAGCAATCGGCATATTGATCTTTATACATAGTATTATTGTAGGGAAGTTTAAAATACGAATCAAGCGTTGATAGATTGCATTTAGATCGAAACGTGGTATAATTTGCTTTTTACAATATGGAAAAGTTTAAGTACAAACTCAAGTTTTTATACAAAGATCAAACAGACCGGAACGTAAAATTATTACAGGAAAATATTGAAAATTTGTCTATACTGCAAATAAATGCCAAGTAACGCGGTAGTTTCTTTAGTTGGAGGCTATTGTTGTGGTTAATTCTTGATATTTTAATAATGATTAAGTTAATATAAATTTAGTATCAATAATAATTTAATGAAACAAGAAAGAACTAAAGAGTTAATTAATGGTAATGGACTTCGAAAGCAAACCAAATTAAACGGCTTAACAAATGGTTCACAGTTAGTTTTTTCAATTCCTGCAAACAATATAGATATAGATAATGCAAGGCCGTTATACGGCGCTATATATGTATCTAAAAACAAACTTCATGTTGCAGAAACTAATAGAAACCACTTTTATGTCTACGAAAAAACAATTAAGCAAGGAACTATAGAGGAGAATATTATTGCACTTCTACGTACCTCTTCTCAGATTCATCACGGAAAGTATGTTGCCGTTGGGCTGGCAGGACCGAAATGGTTGGAAAAGCTAATTTCTCCTCTATGGCTGCAGGAAGACATTGTTACTTTTATTAGAAATAGAAAGGAATATTCGCCGGAACAGCTTGAGAATTTTGCAAATGACATTGCATCTTTCTTCAGTAAGGACAATATAGTATTTGCAGAAGTGCTTCCTTCAAATGAAGTTGTTTCTTCAAAACTCGTAACGCTTGACGACTATAAAAAGACAGCAACGGCGGAAAATTTTGCGATCTTGACACAACTTGCCAAAGAATTCAGAGGAAAACGTATGGTGTTTTTGAGTGCAACACCACAAGGCGGAGGGGTCGCACTAATGCGTCATGCTTTGATCCGCTTATATAATCTTCTTGGCGTTAATGCGCATTGGTTTGTGCTTGTTCCGGAGGCGGAAGCATTTGTCATCACAAAAACAAAATTTCATAATGTATTACAGGCTGTACAGCCTCCAGGTGTTGAATTAACTGATGATGATAAGAGTTTGTTTAGGGCTTGGACACGGCAAAATGCTTATACATTTGAGCAGGTATTTAAGCAGGCTGATGTCATTGTTGTTGATGACCCGCAGCCTTCGGGTCTTGTTCCATTTATCAGAAAAGTTAATCCGAAGGTAAAACTTATTTATCGCTCGCATATTCAAATAGTTGGTAAGCTTGCAGATACCGAAGGTACACCGCAGAGAAAAACCTGGAGTTTTATCTGGAATAATGTAAAAAGCGTCGATACGTTTGTAGCGCATCCGATTAAAGAGTTTGTTCCATCTGATGTTCCCGATGAGAAAGTAGTGTATATGCCTGCAACAACAGATCCACTGGATGGATTGAACAGGCCATTAACCGAAGATCAAATGAAGTATTATATGAAGATGTTGAATAAGATACTGGTGGAACAAGAAAAACAATCTCCGCTTGATCTCTCGCGTCCATTTATCCTGCAAATCGCCCGATTTGATCCGGCAAAGGGCATCCCTGATGTGATCGAAGCTTACAGAAAGTATAGAGAAATGATGGAGAAGAATAATAAAGAGCCTGCACAATTAGTTATAGGGGGGAACGCGGCGATTGACGACCCGGAGGGATTGCCTATCTTTAATGAGACTATAAAACTTTTGTATTCTAAAAGATACGCGAAATTGGCGGCAGACGTGAGGGTTGTTCGGCTTCCCCATATTGATCAGCTTCTCAATACATTGATGAGAAGGTGTACTTTAGCTCTTCAGTTATCTATAAAGGAGGGTTTTGAAATTAAAATAACCGAAGGACTCATGAAAGGTACGCCAATGATCGCCTATCGGACAGGAGGAATTCCTTGGCAAATTAAAGACGGCGTGACAGGATATCTAGTGACACCGGGCGATACCAAGAAAGTTGCTGAATTTCTCTATGAATTATCGACTAATAAGAAAAAATACGATAAAATGAGCGCCGCCGCGGCCAAATATGCAAGCAAAGATTATCTAACAGTTCCAAATGCGCTTTGTTGGCTTTATTTGTCCGTACGGCTCATGAAAGAAGGCAAAGTTACCGGGAATTATCAATGGGTCTTAGACTTGGCACATAAGTACTATAAAGATCTTAATAAAAATACTTCTAAAAATACTCTTCTTGCTCAGTCTTAATAATTCTACTTTGTTTTTTGATGTTGTAGTTGATATATACAGTGTCGTACAATATTAGTGCCTTACTGAATAAATGAAAACCGTGATTGAGAAACAAATCAATGAATTTTTTGAGTATCTCGAAATTGAGAAAAACTGTAGTAAATTGACTATACGTGACTACAGGCACTACCTTTATGTTTTTTTGCAGTGGTACTCCTCTACCCTACCGGATCAATCTATTGAAAATCTCAATTTGGGAACGGTACGAAAATTCAGAGTTTATCTTGCCAACCGGGTTGATGGCAAAGGTAAAACACTTAAAAAAGTAACGCAGAATTATTATGTCATTGCACTCAGGTCTTTCCTGCGGTTTTTGATAAAAAATGATATAAAGACGCTAGAACCATCGAAAATTGATTTGCCCAAAACAGAAAGCAGAAGTGTTAAATTTCTTGAACGTAATTATGTAGAAAAACTTGTTACAATGCCTGATACTTCAAAAGAAGAAGGATTACGAGATAGGGCGATTCTGGAGTTGTTGTTCTCAACAGGCCTCCGGCTTTCAGAGTTAGTTAAGCTTAACCACGATCAGATTAATTTAGAACGTGGAGAATTTGGAGTCATAGGTAAAGGCGGACGGGCGCGGGTGGTCTTTGTTTCAGAAAGGGCGACTGACTGGATACAGCGGTATCTCAAAGCGCGCACAGACGCTTTTAAGCCATTATTCATCCGCTATTCAGGCAGAGTGATTGAAGAAGCAGGTGGCGAGAAAATGCGATTGACGGGTCGAAGCGTAGAGCGGTTGGTGAAGAAGTATGTCAAGTTGGCTCGACTTCCGGTAGATGCTTCAGTACATACTCTTCGTCATAGCTTCGCAACTGATTTGTTGATGAATGGTGCTGATATAAGATCGGTTCAGGAAATGCTAGGGCATAAAAATATTGGGACTACGCAGATATATACACATATAACCCATAAACAGCTGCAAGACGTCCATAAAGCATTTCATAGTGGGAATAAGGACTAAAATGTTTCGTATGAAAGGGTGACGGTGGTGGTGATTTTGTTTTCTCCGGGGTTTAGCTGGGTCGCGTCTTCCGCCGCGGCTTTATCGGAAGACAAGCGCATTACTGGCGGGTATGGATAATTATTTTGGGCGTTTTCTTTGACGTCAACAATTTTTCCGAGGCGAATACCTGCCGCATCGGCAAGACTTTGAGCTTTTTCTTTGGCCTCTTTTATGGCATTTTTGCGGGCCTCGCTCTCGAGTTCTTTTTGTTTGGCATCGTCAACTACAAATTGGATTCCGCCGATTTGATTGGCGCCGTCTTTGGTTGCTATATCTATAGCATTGTTGGCTTTATCAATTGGCTGTAATTTTACTTGAATGTTCGTATCGACAACATAGCCTGTAATTGTCTGGGTGCCTCTTGAATAGTCGTATTGCGGGTTTACTGAGTAGTTGGTTGTTTTGATGTCTTTAACGTTGATTCCCAGATTTTTAAGATCTTCTGTGATTTTATTTGCTATTGTATTTACTTGATTTTTTGCATCTTCTACAGTCGCAGAAGTTTTGGTGACGCCGAAGGAGATCATGGCAGTGTCTGGAATTATGGTAGTCTCCCCTTTCCCCTCAACTGTAAAGAGTGATTCTTTGGTAGTAGTGACATTTTGTATGAAAAACGGGATCGGACCAAATAATTTGAAGAAGACAAAGAGACAAATAAATGTGAAGAAGACAGTAAAGATGGAGATTATTAGTGGTTTTCCGGTATTGGGCATTGTTTTATTAAACTATTTATTGTTGGGTTTGTCAATATTTAGTCTTTTGAAAAAGATTTACCTCAGGCGGCAAGGGCTTTTTTGTAAACTTCAACGTAATCATTTACCATGCGTTGAACAGTAAAATGTTTTTCTACATGCGTTCTGCAATTATTTCGCATGGTTAAGTATTCTTTTTCCGGCATAGCATACATTTTTTCTACGGCTTCTATAAGTCCTTCTATGCCTGTTTTTTTTATAATCCAATCTCCCCTCTTATCGTGATTGGAGGGATTAATGATAAAACCTGTTTCGCCGTCTTTTATAATTTCAGGTACAGAGCCTCTTGCATACGCTATAACAGGAGTACCGCATGCCATTGATTCAATAAGGACCAGGCCAAATGGCTCTTCCCACTTGAGCGGGAAAAGGAGAAGTTTGCTTTTTTGATATTCATAGCCTAACTCCGGTCTTTCAATGCCTTTTTTTAAGCGTATTAGAATTTCTTTTTTATTGTGAAGTTTGACTTGTTCTATTTGCGTTTCAAACCAATCACGATAGTAGGATTTAATAAGTGGATAAAGTATTGCCGGGTGCTTTGTTCTCGCGGCAATGGTGATGACCGTGTCCATTCCTTTTTTGGGAATGGCTCTGCCTGCCCATATGATTCTGTCTCCCCCCTTCGGGTCAAAAGTAAAATTTTTGGTGATGTCAATGCCATGATAAATGGTTTGTATATAATTTAGTTTTGGGAAAAATCGTCTTTGAGCTCTACTGATTGATACGAAAAAAACATGCTTGCGTTTTTTAAAAAGCGGGAAATAACGATTTATATATTTTCTCGCGGGCGTATTATGAAGAGTAATAATGATAGGTTTTCGAATAAAGCGTGCAAATGGAAGGGCTATGTCGCCGTCACCGATATTAATATGGTAAAGGTCAAATTCTTTGTGCATGCCAAACGCTTTTGATATAAGCGCTAATTCAAAGATAATGTGTTTGTCGTCGGGAATAGAATGATCATTGGAGGAGGCAAGATATTTGACGCTTTCTGTTTTGACGGGTAGTTGTGAATCTCCTGAAGCAAAGGCTGTAATATGGAGGTTATGTTTTTCTGTCTCAATTTGTTGGGCGAGGGTTTTAATCAAACTATAAGAGAAAATCTCGGTACCTTGCTTTGCATTGCTGTTGATAGTGACATTATTTGATGTAATGATGGCAACTCTCATTAGAGGATTTTTTGATTTTAATTATTATAGCATATCTTTGGTTTCATTGTGGTTCATTCCGTGATTTGTGATGATGTTGTTGTATACTTTCATGTATTCATCTACCATTCGTTCGACGGTGAAATTATTTTCCACATGCTTTCGACAGTTGAGTCGTATTTGACGATATTCTTCAGCAGGCATGTTGTTTATTCTTTCGATTGCTTCACAAAGACCTTCAATGCCGGTTTTTTTGATGATCCAATCGCCGCGGATATCCTGGCCTGAAGCGTTGACGATAAAGCCTGTCTGACCATCTTTTATAATTTCGGGAACTGCGCCTCTGGCAAAAGCTATAACAGGTGTTCCGCAGGACATTGCTTCAATAAAGATCAATCCAAATGGCTCTTCCCAAATGATTGGGAAAAGGAGATAAGATGCATTTTGGTAGTATTCAATTTTCTTTTGCAAGGGCACATTTTGTGAGATAAAGTTTACATTTTCTGTGATTTCAGGTTTGATTTCCTTTTCATAATATTCATGATCTTCTATCGAGCTTAAAATAACTAGTTTCTTGCCCGTTTTTTTTGTAGCTATGAGTGCTTCTTTTAGTCCTTTATTGTGTCCGGGATAAATTCTTCCAACCCAAATTCCACGTTCATGATTATTTGTATCTTCTTTGAAAGTAAAGTTATGGCTATTAGTTCCATTATAGACGGTGCCGATAAAATTCAGGTGGATATTGTGCTTTTTTGCAAAGTTTATTTGGTGATTAGCAACCGCGACGAAATAATTATTGGTCTCCTCATTCTGCAAAATATTTAATTTGTATGGAATCTGTATGCATGCATGGTCTACGTTGGTATGAAGCGTTGTTACTGTGGGAGTTTTTGTAAACTGAATTACCGAATTGATAATTGATGAAACCGAGTTATTGTGGATTACGTCATAACCTTTGCGCGAGAATTCATAATATGATTTTAAGGCTACGTTTGCTTGGAGATCAGGTAAAAATTTAATAGTTTGGTCATAGAGTTTTGTGAAATCTTCATCTTGTTTGATAAAGTCTTCGACAGAAGTGGACAGAACACTAATAAAATTAATTTTTTTATTTGTAAATGGGTTTTCTCCAACACCATAAACGTCAATGATTTGCATGAAATCTCTTTTCGCAAGTTCTTCAGCTAAGGCGTATGTGAAAGCTTCGGTTCCGCCATTTGCTGACGGAGTTATTTCTTGGGAAAAATTTCCTAATATGGCAATCTTCATAAGTAGCAGTTAATAGATCTAATTTTAGAGGAGCTTTGGGAAAAGCGCAAGTAATTGGAATAATTTTGCTATAATTGAACATAGATTATGGATGAAGGCGGCGAAATTTCAAAAAACGTAAATAATAACCAGGATAAACGTTCCGAATTATCATGATCGCGTATTGTGGGATGATGTATTAACCCGGGAGTTGATTGAATTTCCTGAAAAATGGCTTTCAACAGTTGGAAGGATAGAAAATGATGAAAGGGTGAGAAGAATATTATTTAAAACAGAACAACTATATCCGGGAATGTTGAAAGTAAAGTATAATATTGAGCCATCAGAAGAGATTGGTGCTGCCCGGGATAAATTGGGTAGCATTATTTATGGAGGTTTATCAGCGCAAGAGATTGATGCTTGGAAAGGAGATACTCAAAGCACAAGAGGCTGGCCGACAGAAACGAGTGACAGGCTTGAAAAGCTATTGTCGATGTGAAATTTTTAACTTTAATTTTCCCCCTGTCTTCCGGCTATCATGGCTTTGAAGGCGGGTTTGTTCGTTTTGCGACGAACTGCGCCCCGTGACCGACGACTGTATTTATTGGTACATTTTGTTTGCAAAGCGGGCAATTTTTTTCGTCATAGGTTGTAACCGGTAATGCTGTTAAATATGAAAATTTGGCTCCAATCACTTTATCTGTTATTGTGGTGGGGTTTTCGTTTAAGTTTGCAATAGAGCATACTTCGATTATTTTTCCGCCTGCTTTTTTTACCGAATCTACAACTTTTCTTACAGATCCTCCAGTCGTAACAACGTCTTCAACAATAAGAATGTTTTTGTTATTGACATATTTATCATATCCTCTGGTAAAGATTTGTTGTTTTTCCGGAGTTTTTTCTGTGTAAATTCCAATAATGTCTTTTTTGTTTAACTTCGATAAATGATATGCAGTCCAAGTGGAGAGTATTATGCCTCCAAGCGCCGGAGCAACGACAACGTCGATTTTTTTATCTTGATATTTTTTAGCAAATAAAATTCCCATTTTGGATGCATAGATTGGGTGAGCAAATAATGCCATTTTGTTAACGTATCTTGGTGCGTGTTTGCCAGATGTAAAAACAAAATGGCCAAAAATTATTGCTTCAGATTTTTTGAGTAAATTTAAGACTTCATTTGTCATATCTGTATTTATTTATTTCATCCCGAAATCTATTTGCTTCATCCCCGGCTTTTTGGGCGAAATCTTCACCATTTGCTGCAAATATTATACTACGTGAGTAGTTAATTATCATCCCAGCTTTTATTGAGTTAAGTCCTGCTTTGACTGTTTGCTTGGTATTCCCCCCTTGTGCGCCAACGCCGGGGACTAAAATTGTCATGTCCCCTACTATTTTCCTGATTTCGGTTAATTGCTCAGGGTAAGTGGCGCCCATAAATATCATGCAATTTGGGTTTGTGCCATATTGCTTCATGAGTTCTATGGCTACGGTTTCATAGAGCGGTTTGTCATTAATTTTTAACTCTTGAAATTCTTTTGCTCCCGGATTGGATGAGTGGCAGCCTAAAATCACACCCTTTCCAATCCACGCAAAATATGCTGATAGGGATTCTATGCCCATATAGGGCATAACAGTTATCGCGTCTGCTCCCAAATAACCAAAAACATATTGGGCACTTCCCTTATTTGTGTTGCCGATATCGCCTCTTTTGGCGTCTATTATAATAGGAATATGTGGAAAATTATCCCGAATATGATCACAAGTCATTTTAAGTTGTCTGACTCCCCTATCCCCTTGTGCTTCATAAAACGCCGGGTTAGGTTTGTATGCGCAGACAAGGTCGTGAGTTTTGTTAATTATGGCTTTATTAAATTCAAATTGGGGGTTTTCTTGTTTTTTTATTGTTATCGGAAGTTTTTTCGTAATCCGGATCCAGTCCTATACAAAGGAGAGAATTGTTAATATCAATGCATTTATTTAATTTATCTTGGAAGGTCATGAGCGTTTATATATTTTATCTAGTTCTGTAATTATTTGTCTGACTAGTTCTTCCGGATTGGGATTAAAAAATATTTTAGCCTTACCGGGTTTATGTATCTTTTTGTCTAACTCTTCCAATTCGTCTGCGATTCCTCCTGTTCCGGTTAGTACGCCAATAATTTTCCCCATATCATAAAGGTTGGTAAACTCATTTAGTGACCCCCATCGGCCTGAGATGATTATGCCGGCGTCGCAATTAGCTGTTGATGAGACATTTCTAAACTTTTTTGAAACTTGGCTGTTTGAAATAAATTCATATTCTTTTGGAATAAAGTGAAGTTTACTAAATATTGAGAAATCCAGTTGAGGATATAATGTTTGTTGAGTATTCAGACCTGTTGATTCTGAATATCCCCATATTTCTACGTCCTTTTTAGATGCATTTATTGCCACTTCGAAGGGCAATCCTTTAGCAGCACCTGTAATAATAATTATTTGTTTTTTAAGCTCTCCGAGAATTTCACCTAAATGTCTAGCTTTTGGAAGAACTTTTTCAATATTTTTTCCTTCTGATGATCCAAAAATTCCAATTTTATACTTCATTTAATTTTAGATTGATTTTAATATTTGTTTTCCTTGTGGTCTTCCAAGTATTTTGCCATTCTCATATACAAGTGAACCGCGAAGAAATGTTGCAATCGGTCTTCCGATAAATTCTGTGTCATTTCTTGTAAATTCGTAGGGACTCCATTGGGATTTGGTAAATAAATCATCTTTTTGAATTCTCCATGGTGTATTAGTATTAATTACTGTAAGGTCTGCGTCTTTGCCTATTTCGATTTCGCCTTTTTGTGTAAGTCCGAATATTTTGGAAATATTGGTGGCAGTTACTTTCGTAAGTGATTTTATTCCTTCTTCCAAGTTCTCTTTTCCGAAATGTTTCACCCAATTTGTTAGCAACACGGCAAGGGACTCCTGAATTCCCGGTAAGCCTTGTACTGCTTTCCAGACATTGTCAACTTGTTTTTCTTCCAGAGTATGCGGTGTATGCTCGGAGACTACGGTGTCTATTTTCCCCTTACGAAGAAGCTCCCAGGTTTTTGACTGTTCCCCGGGCGAGCGAAGTGCTGGCGCAACGCTTATAAGATTGCCAAATTTTTCATAGTCGTTAGTATTGAAAGCGAGTTGATATGTTATTGCTTCTCCATAGACATCAACGCCTAATTTTTGTCTACCGAATTCAACTGCCGCAAATTCACTTGGGTTTGATAAGTGAAGTAGATAAAGTTTAACTCCAAATTGTTTGGCAAGAGCGATCATTTCCAGAGTTGAGGTTAGGACAACTACCTCAGGTCTAGCTTTGGACCAGAGAGAAGCGTCAACTTTACCTGTCTCTTGATATTTTCTTGTAAAGTAATTGACGAGGTCTTGGTTTTCGGCGTGCATGAGCGCTATTATCTTATTCGTTCCGAGGAATTCGTAAATTTTGGCAATGTCGTTAAGGTTTGGAATTGTGGTTGTGGTCGTGGAATGTCCGGCAGTAAAAATCTTCACGCCTGTCATTTCTTTGTGATTTATTTTTTTGAGTTCTTCTAAATAATTTGGATCTGAGGAAGCACCCATATTTATTGTAAAGTCAGTATATGAGCGGTCAGTATAGCGGCGGATTTTGTCCTGGAATAAATCAGCTGTGGTGGTAGGAGGTTTTGTATTGGGCATATCAAAGACTGTCGTGTATCCGCCTGCTAAAGCCGCCTTAGTGCCGGTTGAAATATCCTCTTTATATTCAAATCCTGGTTCGCGGAAGTGGCCGTGGACTTCGATAGCGCCCGGACGGATATATACTCCTTCTAATGCATAGTCGTAAAGAGTGTCGTTTCCATTGGGAGAATAATTTGTCGTTACCTCTTTTATTTTTTGATTCTCAATTACTAGAAATCCTTTGATAATTTCTTGAGGGGTCACTATGTTGCCTTTGAGGATGAAGTTATTTTGTTTGTTTTCTGTCATATAATTATATTTTGATAACAGGCGTAATTTTTGTTTTTAATTTTCCGTCTATACCTTTTTAGATCGTAATGTATTTTACCCATTTCGGATCCATGTTGGGGTAGTCGGTCCGGTAGTGCGCTCCCCTACTCTCTTTTCTTATTATAGCCGATTCGATAATCATTTTGGCGGTTTGGATTATTTTTTACGCTTCAAGGCAGGCTTGGAGTTCTTTTTTGTTAGTTTTTCGGTCATTTTATAAAAAAAGAGCCATTTGGCCCCTTTTATTAATAGATATTTTGGTATTGATTTTTTGACTTAATTAGCATATTTAATCTTAAAAATTAAGTTTACTGTTGAGACTTGCCTTTGTCAATAGTGTATTAATTTTAATTTAAATACCTTTCAGAAATTTACATTGCGGAATTGTTGGACGGGGTTTGGTAATAAAGTCACCAGTATGATTTAGAATTATTCGGATCTTGATTTGATTATTCTGTATACTATAAAAATTACTATGGCAAATATGACTATTACTATAATAACAGTAAAAATCGTCCGAATTACAGAAAATATAGTTCCAGCCAGTGATTGTTGTGCCGGCGTTGGAGTTGCTGACGGTTTTTGAGTTAAATTAGGAGTTGGTTTTTTTGCAGGTGTTTTTACAGTTGTTTTAGGTGTCGGTTCTATTCTTAAGAAAGATATAGGGTTAATAACCCCTTCCATTACAGTATTTTCTGAAGGTTGGCGCGGAGATTGTGTCTGTTCTTTTGTAATAAATAAACGTGAAAAAGCATTCCGGGTTGTAAAGGTCACTTTACCCAATCCAATATCCCCCATGCGTTTAGGAGATGGGTTTTCGCCTTCAGTAAATGCCCATAAAATATAGAACTCACCGTCTTTTTCTATCGGATATAAAAGATTTCTACATTGGAGAAGAATACGATAACTGGTTGCTCTGTTAATTAAAGTAGACATCGCAAAACATTTTGCATCTGATCCATTTACGTTTTTTAGTTCGGCTAATCCTTCCGTGGCTTCCACGTGCGTAATAGTGAAAAAGGATACAATAATCAATATAGCAATAGAAATGAATAAGCGTTTAATCATATTCATATTATAGGCTATTTAAATCTCATTTGCAAGGGGTATTTTGCGTAATATGAGCTATTTATATTCTTTCCAGGATTTGATTTCCAGGCCTTTTAGGCCTTTGTTGACAAGGGATTTGATGAATAGTTGCGTGCTTTTGATTTTGGTGAAGAAAAAGATATTATTATCCGCAGCAGTTCTTCGGATCATATAGTCGTCATTAAGTTCTTTTTTGATATATTTATCAATGATATTTATACATAGATCAATTTTCTTTTTTTGAAAGTAATCGAGCAAATTGGGAGATTTTTTTTCATGGATTTTGTAGAGCATTTTAGCTTTGATATCATTATCATTGAGAAATTTGGCTGTTTTTTGGGTCGCATAGATAGGCCGGCCTAGCGCGGGCAATAATTTAGCTGTGGCTAGGAAGGCTTGTTTTTTTTGGTCTCCACCCAGGCTTATAAAAATTCCTTTTTCAGGAATTTTGGAAATGACGGAAAGAATACATTTCAGGAAGGCTTCTTCTAAATCGCGGCCGAAACAAGCGACTTCACCGGTCGACGCCATTTCGATTCCTATCTTCGGTTCGGCGTCAGTTAGGCGCGCGAATGAAAATTGCGGGAACTTTACGGCGCAAAAGTTGATCAGGGGTACATTTACTTTGGGCACGGTTTTATTAAAAAGTGCGGACGTAAAAATCTTGATGAGATTTATACCAGTTACTTTGGAAATGAATGGGAATGTGCGGGAGGCACGGAGGTTGGTTTCGATAATATAGACCTCGTTATTACGGAGAAGAAACTGGATATTGAATGGTCCGGTAATCTTCAACACTTTGGCAATGCTACTTGCTGCTATTTTCATTTTTTCCTGTAAGTCCGCACTTAGGGTCTGCGAAGGTAAAACAATACTGGCGTCGCCGGA